>NZ_JAGSOV010000059.1 GCF_023898865.1 Pseudonocardia humida | reverse complement strand
GGAGTTCCCGTCGACCACGATCACCTCGTGCACAGCAGGACGCACCGCAGCGATCGCCGGGAGCACGACCTCAAGGTTCCGCGCCTCGTTGCGGGTGGGCACCACTACGGACACCCGCGGGTTGCCGTTGCGCCGCATCACCGTTCTCCCCCCACCGCCTGCGCGGTGTCTCCGTACCGTCCTGACCGTCACTGCACGTAGTCGAGGCCGGGACCGCCGGGTCCCACTCGCCATATCTGTCGGGTCAATCGTTGCGTTACGTCAGGTTCGACGGCAACCGAGCCCATTCCCGAACGTTTCCGTCACCCGAACGAGTCGGAACCGCGCCGTGTCCGTCATGCGGCACTCTACGGATGGGCTGATCGACGAGTCCTCCAGGCCCCCCGACCCCGGGTCGACAGCGGCCGCCGACCGCTCCGCACGGCCCGCCGGCGCAGTGGTGGCGCGGCGGTGGGACGGGGGTGATCCGCCACCGGAACCACCGCCCGGCGGCCGACCGGCCCGGCGGCCGAGCGGCCGACGACGGCGCCGCCGGAGCGGCCGATACGGTCAACGGCGTCCCGTACGTCGTGAGCGGGCGCCCGGCGGGGCGCCTGTCGAGGAGGCCCGTGATGCCGCTTCCGGCACCCAGCGTGTCCGTCTGCATCCCGGTCAACCGCGGTGAGCCCTACCTCGCCGAGAGCATCCGCAGCGTGCTGGACCAGACCTACCGCGACTTCGAGCTGGTCGTGCTGGACAACGCCAGCCCCGACCGGGCCGACATCATCGCCCGCCGTGTGGGTGACGTGCGCATCCGCGTGGAGCGCACCCCGTCCCCGGTCCCGCAGTCCGAGCACTGGAACCGAGCCGTGCAGCTCAGCCGCGCGCAGCTGGTCAAGCTGGTGCGCCCGACCGACCTGCTGCACCCGCGCTGCCTGGACATGCAGGTCAACCCGATGGAGGCCGACCCGGGGCTGGCCCTGGTGGCCGCCCGCAGGCACCTGATCGACGACCAGAGCCGGGTGGTGATCCCCCGCCGCGGGCTGACCGGGCTGACCGGCGTGCGGACCGGCGTGGAGGTCGCCCGCCGGGTGGTGCGCAGCCGGTCCAACCCGATCGGGGAGCCGGCCGGGGTGCTGTTCCGCCGCGAGGACTTCTTCGCCGCCGGCGGCTGGCGCGGCGACCGGGCCTTCACGATGGACCTGGACCTGTGGATGCGGCTGCTGCAGTTCGGCGAGTTCCTGGGCCTGCCCGAGCCGCTGGCGGCGTCCCGGATGCTGCGCACCGCGCCCGACGAGCGCCGGGCCGTGCTCGACGAACAACGGTTGCTGCTCGAGGAAATCGCCGAGACCGACACCTTTTCCGTGCGGGGTATCGATCTCACCCTGGGACGCCTGTTTTCTCCTACCGGTCGATTCAAGCGCCGAGCGGTCGCGGCCGTCGCGGGCTGACTCCGTTGACCGCTGGCGACTGTTCACTCGCCGTAATGTGACGACCTGACCGTCCGGCGGTCCGACTATCGCCAGAAGTTTGCGACTGCCAGGTCACGCTGCCTACGCTGACCCCTCGATCACCCGTGCGGGTGCTCGTCGGCACGTCGGGAGGGTTGCGCGTGACCACTGCTGTCCCCACCGGTGAGCACATCACCGCCATGCACATGAGCGACGGCCTGGTGAACGCGCCGACGGCGGCGGCGTTCGGGCTCGTCGCCGTCGGCGCGCTGGTCCTGGCCGCGAGGCGGGCCCGGCGCGACCTCGACGACCGGACCGCGCCGATGGCCGGGCTGGTGACCGCGTTCGTCTTCGCCGTGCAGATGATCAACTTCCCGATCCTGCCCGGGGCCAGCGGCCACCTGCTCGGCGGCGCGCTCGTCGCCATCCTGGTCGGGCCGTGGGTCGGGACCCTCTGCATCGCGATCGTGCTGGTGGTCCAGGCGCTGCTGTTCGCCGACGGCGGGCTGACCGCGCTGGGCACCAACATCACCAACATGGCCGTCGTCGGCGTCTTCGTCGGCTACGGCGTCGCCGTCGCGCTGCGCCGCGTGGCCCGCCGCAGCCGCGCCGGGCTCCTCGCCACCGCCTTCGTCGCGGCCCTGCTGAACACGGTGGTCGCCGCGCTGGCCTTCGTGGTGGAGTACGCCATCGGCGGGGCGGGCGGCGCCTCGCTGGGCACCGTGCTGGTGCTGATGGTCGGGCTGCACGCGCTGATCGGCATCGGCGAGGGCGTCATCACCGCGGCCACGGTGGGCGCGGTCGCCTCGGTCCGGCCCGACCTGGTCCACCTGCTGCGCGGGGCGGGCGCCGAGCCCGCGGGCGCACCGGCCCGCACCGAGGGGAGCCCGGCGTGACCCGCCCGGCCCGACCGACCCGCGACCGGCGCGCCACCGGCTTCTTCGTCGGCTTCCTGGTGGTCGCCCTCCTCATCGCGGGTGGGCTGTCGTACTTCGCCAGCTCCGACCCCGACGGCCTGGACAGCGTGACCCTCGAGGGCTGCAGCGTCGTCGAGACCGATGCGGGCGAGCAGCTGGAGGGCACCTGCATCGCCCGCAACGCCGAGGACCACGCGCTGGGCTCGGGCCCGCTGGCCGACTACGCGGTGGACGGCGCCGACGGCACGGTCGGGCCGGCCGGGGTGATCGGCGTGCTGGTCACGGCGCTGCTGGCCGGTGGGCTGTTCTGGCTGCTGCGCGGGCGTGGCACCCCGCCCGACCGCGACGGGACGTCGGGGAGCTAGTGGGCGCCGGGCACTCCCACCCGCTGCACCTGCCGGGCACCTCGCCGGTGCACCGGCTCCCGGCCGAGGTCAAGATCGTCGCCGCGTTCCTGGGCGTGGTCTGCGTGGTCGTCACCCCGCGCGAGGCGTTCCCGGTCTTCGCCGGCTACCTGCTGGTGCTCGCCGGCGTGTGGGCGATCGCCGGCATCCCCCCGGGCTGGATGGCCCGCCGGGCGCTGATCGAGGCCCCGTTCGTGGTGCTGGCCGTGCTGCTCCCGCTCACCGGCCCCGACCCGCGGGTCGAGTGGCTGGGCCTGTCGCTGTCCGAGCCGGGGCTGCTGGGGGCGTGGAACATCCTGGTCAAGGGCACGCTCGGGGTGCTGACCTCGCTCACCCTCGCGGCCACCACCCCGCTGCGCGACCTGCTGCTGGGGCTGCAGCGCCTGCGCGCGCCCGCGATCGTGGTGACGATCACCACCCTGATGCTGCGCTACGCCGACGTCATCGCGGCCGAGGCCCGCCGGATGCGGCTGGCCCGGATCTCGCGCGGCCACGACCCGCGGTTCCTGTGGCAGGCCGGGGCCACCGCCCGCGGGATCGGCAGCCTGTTCGTGCGGTCCTACGAGCGCGGCGAGCGGGTGCACCTGGCGATGCTGTCGCGCGGGTGGGCCGGGCGGATGCCGCAGCTGAGCACCGACCGGACGACGCCGCGGCACTGGCTGACCGCCATGGCGCCGGTGGCGGTGGCCGCCGCGCTCGCGGTGACCGGTTGGCTGACGACGTGACCGCCGCCGACGCGGGCACCGGGCCCGCGACCGAGCTCATCGGCGCCGCCGGTCCGCCGTCGGTGCACCTCGAGGGCGTCACCTACGCCTACCCCGACGGCCACCTGGCCCTCGACGGGATCGACCTGACCATCGCCCGCGGCGAGCGGGTGGCCCTGCTGGGGCCCAACGGCGCCGGCAAGACCACCCTCGTGCTGCACCTCAACGGCATCCTCGTGCCGCGGCGGGGCAGGGTGGCGATCGACGGGCTGGCCGTGGCCCGCGACACGGTGCGCGAGGTGCGCCGCCGGGTCGGGATCGTCTTCCAGGACCCCGACGACCAGCTGTTCATGCCGACCGTCGCCGAGGACGTCGCGTTCGGGCCGGCCAACTTCGGCGTCGCCGCCGGCGAGCTCGCCGCCCGCGTCGACGAGGCGCTGGCCACCGTGGACATGCTCGAGCACCGCGACCGCTCCCCGCTGCACCTGTCCGGCGGCCAGCGCAGGCGGGTGGCGCTGGCCACCGTGCTGTCGTGCCGCCCGGAAGTGCTGGTCCTCGACGAGCCGTCGTCCAACCTCGACCCGGTGGCGCGCCGGGAGCTCGCCGAGGTGCTGCTCGGCCTGGGCACCACCATGCTGATGGTCACCCACGACCTGCCCTACGCGCTGCAGCTGTGCCCGCGCAGCGTCGTCATCGACGAGGGGCGCATCGTGGCCGACGGGCCGACCCGCGAGCTGCTCGCCGACGCCGACCTGCTGCGCAGGCACCGCCTCGAGCTGCCCTTCGGGTTCGCGCCGCCCTAGACGAGCAGTCCCACGGCCCCGGTGCTCACCCGCCGTCCGGGCGCCCGGGGTGGTCGAGGCCTGCGGCGAGCTGGGCGAGGGCGGCGTCGGCCTCGGCGCGCAGCACGTCGAGCGGGGGCGGGTCGTCGGAGTCGGCGGTGCCGGCGAGCCAGCGGTCCAGCACGATCCGCAGCGCGGCCAGCGAGGCCGCGGCGCACAGCCGGGCGTGCACGGCGCGGCCCAGCCGGCCGGGCCCCGGCCCGCCGTCGGGCCCGATGCGCTCGGCGATGGCCGCGGCCAGCGCGTCCTCCTGGACGGTGAGCACGGCCATCTGCTGGGGCATCAGCGAGGGTGTCCCCCGCATGAGCCGCAGCGCGCGGATGTGGTCGCGGCCGACCGCGTCGTGGCGGTCCATGGCGACCAGCACGGCCTCGCGGATCGCGCGCAGCACCGACTCCTGCGGCGGCCGGGAGCGGAACTCGGCGACGAACGCCTCCGCTCCGACGGCCGCCGCCGCGACGACGGCCTCCTCCTTGCCGGAGAAGTGGTTGAAGAAGGTCCGCACCGCGATGTCGGCCTCGGCGGCGATCTGCTCGATCGTGGTGCGCTCCACCCCCTGGCGCACCGCGAGCCGCAGCGCCGCGTCGCGCACGGCCGCCCGGGTGGCCCGCTTGCGGCGCTCGTGGCGGCTCGGCTCCGACGGCCCGGGCGTCTCAGGCTCCTCGCGCGTCCCCGGCTCCTCGGGCGTCTCGGGCGTGCCCGTCGTCGGCGTGACGGCGGGGAGGGCCGCCTCGGTCATCGGGACCCCCTCCTGTGCCGCGCGCGGTGCGCGAGGAGATTATGAGCCGTCCGGACCCGGCGCCCCGGACCAGGCCACCGGCAACGAGTGCACGCCGAAGATCAGCATGTCGTTGCGCAGCGGCACCTCGGTGGCCGGCACGGCCAGGCGCAGGTCGGGCAACCGGCGCAGGAGCTCGGTGAACCCGACCCGCATCTCGATGCGGGCCAGCTGCTGGCCGAGGCACTGGTGCACGCCGTGGCCGAAGGCCAGGTGCGGGACGCGGTCGCGGTGCACGTCGAGCCGGTCGGGGTCGGTCCAGTGCCGGGTGTCGCGGTTGACCTCCGGGGTGGCCACGATGACGGTGGCGCCCGCCGGGACGGTGACGCCGCCGAGCGCGACCTGCTCGGTGGCGACCCGGCTCACCCCCAGCTGGACGATGCTGAGGTAGCGCAGCAGCTCCTCGACGGCGTTGTCGACCACGGCGGGGTCGTCGCGCAGCGCGGCGACCTGGTCGGGGTTCTGCAGCAGCGCGAACGCGCCGAGGGCGAGCATGTTCGCGGTGGTCTCGTGCCCGGCGCCGAGCAGCACCAGCGCCACGTCGACGAGCTGGGCGTCGCTCAGCGGCGGCTCGGCGTCCTGGATCAGCCCGGAGATGATGTCCTCGCCCGGTGCCGCCCGCTTGGCCGCGACGAGCTGGGCGATGAAGCCGTAGAGCTCGCCGCCCGCGCGGGCGCGGTCCTCGTCGGAGGCGTTCGCGTTCAGCGCGATCGAGGTGTTGACCTGGAACCGGTCGCGGTCGGCGTAGTCGACGCCGAGCAGCTCGCAGATCACCAGCGAGGGCAGGGGCAGCGCGTAGGCGGGCACCAGGTCGGCCGCGGTGCCCGCGGCCTTCATCGCCTCGATGTGCTCGACGGCGATCTCGGTCACCCGCGACTCCAGCGCCTTCATCCGGCGCACGGTGAACTGCCCGGTCAGCAGCCTGCGCAGCCGGGTGTGCTCGGGCGGGTCCATGAAGACGAACATGCCGTCGGCGCGGCTGTCGACCGGCGCCGGGCACACCGGCTCACCGCGCTCGGCGGCGGCCGCCATCTCGGCGACCTCGTGCGGCTGCAGCTGGGTGGCGTCGCGGTAGCGGACGCGGTCGGCGCTGAAGCGCGCGTCGGCCAGCACCGAGCGGGCCTCGTCGAACCCGGTCACCAGCCACGCCACGGCGCCGTTGTGCAGCTCCAAGGGCTGCACCGGGCCCTGCCCGCGCCGCCGCGCCAGACCGGGGGCGGGGTCGAACGGGCACGCGGCGGGGCGTTCGAGCATCTCCTCCGGGATGAGGCGTCGCATGGCCGACGGCGACTGCTCGGGCGACGGCTCGGCGACATGCTCGGGGGCCTGCTCCGGGTCGGCGTGGTGGGTGGGGGCGTCCATCGGGCGCGTCCTGTTCCCGGGCGCCGCCGCGGGACGGCGCCCGTCGGTCGGGGTGGCGCCAGGCTACACAGCACTTTGCACGTCGTGCATCATTGCAGGAAATGCAACGTCGGCACGGGCGCGGAGCACCCCGCCTTGCCTCAGCCGCCCGTGGAGAAGCCGTTGCCTGCGGTGTCGGAGTAGATCAGCTCGCCGTCCTCGGTGGTCGTGATCGAGCCGCCGTCGTAGAACGACGTGCCGCCGCCCGACCCGCCGGCGCCGGAGCCGGTGTCGTCAGAGCCGGTGTCGTCAGAGCCGGTGTCGTCAGAGCCTGGGTCTGAGGAGCCGAGGTAGCCGGAGCCGTCGCCGGAGGTCAGCGCGACGAGCAGCGTGACCAGCAGGACGACCCCCAGGCCGACCGGCAGCACGGTGCGCGCGGTGCGGGCGGGCTGGGCGGGACCGGACCGACGAACACCTGGCGCACCGCCGCGTAGTCCATGCCGATGGACGCTGGCCGGCTACGTAGCGTGTGTCCGCCCCCACCGTTCGGCTGCTGGTAGCGCCGCCCCCGCCGGGGCGATGTTGCGGCGGACACGTTCGCCCCGGCGATCACCGGGTACTCCCGGGAACGTCCACGCCGCCCGCGTGGGCGTGGCGACCCGACGCCCGCCGCCGGGTCGACCCTTCAGATCGGCCGACGCCGTCCCGATCGCCGGAGGAGAAGCGCTCGTCATGGATCAGTGGCACCTCATGCAGCTCGCCGTGGACTCGTCCCAAGGCGCACCCGTCGTGCACGTCGTCGGGGAGCTGACCGCCGTCAGCGCCCCGCGGCTCCTCCGCCTCTGCGAGGGCGTGCTGGCCCGCTCCGCGGCCGGCTCCCTCACCGTCGACCTGTCGGGCGTGCGGCACTTCGAGCCCGAGGGCGTGGCCGTGCTGCTGCGGGTCCGCGACCGGTGCGCCGCCGCGGGCTCGGCGCTGGTGCTCGGGGGCGTCTCCGACCGCCGCGGTGCCCTGCCGCTGCGCGTGGAGCAGGTGCTCGACGAGGTCGACGACCCCACCACGGCCGACGCCGGACCGGTACTCGCCTGAGGGTGAGAAGACCCTTACCCGCGGCGAGACCGGTCTCGCCCTCGCGGTGATTACCGCGGGCCCCGGCCCCGGCGAGGCTCTTGCGTGACCGCACACCCCGGTCCGCGCAGGAGGAACCCGTGGCCGCCGTCCGCAAGCCGGCACTCGACACCGTCGACACCGTCGACACCGCGCTCGACACCGGCCTCGCCCGGCTGGTGGCCGCGACCGCGCTCGGCACGGCGGAGGTCTCCCCCGACGTCGTGATGCTGCTGGCCCGCGCCGCGACCGTTCGCGGCGGGCGGGATCTTCGTTCCGCGACGCGGACGGCGGCCGCGGCGCTGGAGCGGTCGTTGGGCCGCGGCGCACCCCCGGTCCCCGGGCCGGCGGGCGCCTCCGGTGCGGCCTGGGCGCTGGTGGAGGCGGCCCGCGCCGTCGACGACAAGGCGCTGGGCTGGCGCGCACTGGCCCTCGCCCCCGCCGTCCCGACGCGCTGCCCCGGGGTCGGGCTGGCCCAGCTGCGGCTGTGGCTGGCCTACCGCGACCCGCGCTCGCGCGGCCGCGTCCGCGAGTGCGTCGACGAGCTGATCCGGGAGGGGGTGGCCGACCCCGGGGCCGGCCTCGTCCTGCTGGCCGCCGGCCGGGTGCTGGGCGTGCGGGCGGCGCTGCGGGCCGCGGACGCCACCGCGACCGCGCTGCACGCCGCGGACTCCCCGCCGACCCCGCAGGCGGCGGCCTTCCTCGTGCGGCACGTCGCGGCCACCGGCTCGACGCGCTCCCGCGAGCTGGTCGAGGAGGCCGCCGAGGTCGGCGACGCCGACCCGGACACCGGCCACCTCCTGCTCGACCTCGCGTCCGTGCTCGCCGATGACGGCTACCGGGTCCGGGCGGGCCGGGTGGCCGCGCGCCTGCCCCGGCGCACCGATCCCCCGGCGCTGGCGTTCCGGCTGCGGCTGCGCCACGGCGGCCCGCGGCCCTGGACCGTCGACGGCCCCGCGGTCCGGGGACTCGCCACGGCCTGCTGACGGGCCGCCCGACGCGGCCGCGTGGGCCCTCAGCCGAGGGCCGCGCCGTACAGCTCGGCCAGCGCCGCCCAGTGCCTGTGGTCGGCGTCGGCGTCGTAGGTGGCGTTGTCGGGCACCGCGAACCCGTGCGCGGCCGGGTAGGTCTCGATGCGGTGGCGCACGCCCGCCCCGGTCAGCGCCTTCTCCAGCCGCTCGTGCTGCTCCGCGGGGAATGAGCGGTCGTCGCGCGCCGCGGCGACCAGGACGGTGGCCCGGATGCGGTCGGCGAGCAGGTGCGGGCTGGCCGGGTCGTCGGCGGCGGCGAGGTTGCCGCCGTGGAAGGACGCCGCCGCGGCGACCCGCTCCGGGTGGTGCCCGGCGACGGTGAGCGAGGTGCGCCCGCCCATGCAGTAGCCGGTGGTGCCGACCACCTCGCCGGTCGCTTCCGGGCGCCCGGCCAGGAAGTCCAGGAACGCGCCGGCGTCCCGCACGACCATGTCCGGGGTGAGGCCCCGCACCAGCGCGCCCAGCCGGGCCCGCTCGTCCGGGTCGTCGAACACCGTGGCCGGGTCGAACGGGGCGAACGGCGTGCGGTAGTAGACGTCGGGCAGCAGGACGGTGTAGCCGAGCCCGGCCAGGCGGTCGGCCATGACGAGGAACGTCGACCGGACGCCGGCCGCGTCCGGGAACAGGATCACGGCGGGCGCGCCGCCGGCCGACGCGGTGTGCAGCGTCGCCGCGCACTCCCCGTCCACGGTGCCGATGGTCACGCCAGTGCGCGGCATTCCGCCTCCCGTCCCAGGATGTCGCCGGTGGCGCCACGCTATCGACCGCGGTGCCCGCGCACCGCGAGGATCGCCCACAGCGATCACCGCAGCGATCACCACACGTGGACCGGAGGAGGAGCGGGTGCACCCGTACCGCAGCGTCGTCGCGATCGGCGACAGCTTCACCGAGGGGGTCGGCGACGAGCTCGCCGACGGCACCGTGCGCGGCTGGGCCGACCTCGTCGCGCACGGCCTGCAGGCCGCGGTCGGCGAGCCGGTGCTCTACGCCGACCTGGCGGTGCGCGGGCGGTTGCTCGCGCCGATCCTGGGCGAGCAGCTCGACGCCGCCCGGGCCATGGGCCCGGACCTGATCAGCCTGAACGGCGGCGGCAACGACCTGCTGCGCCCGCGGGTCTCGGTCCACGACCTGTCCGAGGCGATGCGGCGGGCCACCGCCCGGGCCGTCGACGACGGGGCGCACGTGCTGGTGGTCACCGGCGCCGACCCGACCGCGCGGCTGCCGCTGGGAAGGGCCGTCCGCCGCCGCGGCGACGCCCTCGCCGACGCGGTGCGCGCCTGGACGGTCGACCTGCCCGGGGTCACCTTCGTCGACAACTGGCACGACGAACGGCTCCGGCAGGCCGAGCCGTGGTCGGCGGACCGGCTGCACCTGGGTCCCGCCGGGCACCGCCGGGTGGCCGGCAACGTCCTGCGCGCGCTCGGCGTCGAGGTGCCGGCGGACCTGCGGGACGTCCCGCACGGCGCCGGCACCCCGACCGCGCACGGCGCGGCGGGCTACTACACCCGCCACGTCCTGCCGTGGGTGGGCAGGCGCCTGCGCGGGCGCTCGTCGGGCGACGGCCGCGAGCCCAAGCAGGCGACCCTGGCCCCGGTGCGGGTGCTGCTCGGGTAGGGGCGCTCAGCAGCCCAGCTGCTGGGTCATCGTCAGGGTCGTGCCGCAGCGCCCGGCGACCATGGTCAGCGAGCTGACCGAGGCCCGGATCATCTCCACGCCCCGCCCGCGGAAGCCCGGGTCGTGGTCGGGCTCCACCCAGGCGCCGTCATCGCTCACCGCCACCGTGACCGCGCGGGGCCCGCCCGCGGGGGCGCTCACGCTGCCCTCGACGCGGATCTCGCCGGGCGCGCGGTCGCGGTAGGCGTGGTCGATGCAGTTGGTGACGGCCTCGCTGACCGCGAAGACCAGGTCGTCGGCGAGGTCGCACGGCGCGGCCCGACCGCACACCCGGGCCATCCACCCCGACACGACCCGGCGGGCCTGGGCGGGCGAGCGCGCACCCGCCCGGAGCACGATCCGCAGCCCCTCCGTCACGCCCCGTCCTTACCCGACGGGGACGGCCCCCAATCCGGTCGTGCCCGTCCCCCCACGGCGGGGACCGGGATGCGCCCGGATGCCACCCGCGTCATAATCGGCGCGTCCCGACGCCGGGACCGAGACCGCCGAGACACGGCGCGCACCTGCCCGGTGCCGTGCAGGGAAGGACCCCGTTGCCCCCTCCAGGCGACACCCCGCCCGACCACGACCGGGCCGGACCCCCCGGGTCCACCTGGGTCGAGCCGGTCGGCACCGGCACGCTGCGGCTGCGCACGTGGTGGCCGAGCAGCTCGGTGGCCGTGCTGTCGGTGGCGGGCGAGCTGGACAACCTGGAGGCCGAGGCGGTCGGCGGCGAGTTGCAGGGCCTGCTGCGCAGCACGCGGACCGAGGTCGTGGTGCTCGACCTGGCCGCCGTGACGTTCTTCGGCTCGCGCGGGCTGGAGGTCGTCGTGCAGGGCGCCCGCGCCGCGGAGGCGGCCGGGACGGTGCTGCGCGGGGTGACCGGCCCGGACAACCGGCGCGTCACCCGCCCGCTCGACATCACCGGCGTCGACCAGGCGGTGCCCTGGTTCCCCACCGCCGACGAGGCCCTCGTCCCGGCCGGGCGCGAGGACGACCGGCCCCGCTGAGCCGGAGGAGTCGATGGGCTCCGGTGCGGGTAGTTCGTGGTCAGCGCCCGCCGATCACGGCCGCCGCCCACCGCTCGTCCCGCCAGAAGGAGGGCCAGCCCGATGCCACCACGGCGCAGCAGCCCGGTCGGCGGGTCGCCGTGAGGTGGGTCCGACGGGCTGTCGTGCCCACCGTCGTCGCGCTGCTGGTGGTCGCGCTCGCGGTGCTCGGGCTGGCCGCCATGGCGCTGGTCGCCCTGCCGCTGGCGATCCTGCTGGAGGTGACCGTGCTCGCGCTCGTCGCCGGCACCGGCATGCGCCTGCGCCGGATGCGGCGGCCGCGCCGGGAGGGGGCGCGGGCGGGTCCGCGCTGGACGACCGGCTGGGAGTCCGAGCCGCTGGCCGATGCGGTGCCGGTGGTGCGGGGCAGGCTGGCCGTCGTCCTGGACGAGTGGGGCCTGACCGGGGAGGCGGCCGAGCCCACGCTGCTCGTGGTCACCGAGCTGGTGTCCAACGCCGCCGAGCACGGCCGCGCGCCCGTCCGGCTGGCCGTGGAGCTGCGCGGCGACGCGGTGCGCGTGGAGGTCTACGACGGCTCCCCCGAGCAGCCCCGGCGCCGCCCGCACGACCCGGCGCGCGACCGCGGGCGCGGGCTGCTGCTGGTCGACGGGCTGTCCGGTGGGTGGGGGTGGATCCCGTCACCACCGGGCAAGGTGGTCTGGGCCGAGGTCGCCACCGAGTGGCCCGAATAGTGGTCGCGGGGACCACTGACGTCAGGCCGTCGAGGTGGGCAGGTCGTCCAGCAGGGCCTCGGCCCGGCGGATCTCCTCGCCGAGCGGGTGGTCGGTCGGCGCCCCGGGCAGCTCGTCGGCCAGCCGGTGGAAGATCGCGACCGCGGGCACCGGCGGCAGGGCCTCGGTGGTCATCCGCAGCGCGCGCACGGCCCCGACCAGCTCGCAGGCCAGCAGGGTGCGGTAGGCGCCGGTCACCGCCGCGGCGCTGCGCACCGCCTGGGTGGCGAAGCTGGCGTGGTCCTCCAAGCCGCGTGAGATGACCGCGGTGCCCGTGGTGACCTGGGCGGCGGCGTGGCGCATCTCGGCCAGGGCGTCGTGCGCGACGTACTCCAGGATCATGATCCCGGAGCTGCCCGGCGGCCCGGCGGCCAGGAACGGGGGCAGCCCGGTCAGCTCGGGCTCGACGAGGTCGCCGAGGCGGGCCACCGACAGCTCGGCCACGTGGTGCACCGCCGCCCGCAGGTGGTCCATCGACAGCGCCAGGTAGGGCGTGGCGAAGTGGCCGTGGTGGTCGACGGCCTCCTCGTCGATGTCGATCAGCGGGTTCTCCGCTGCCGCGTTGACGTCGATGGCCAGCACCGACTCCAGCGCGTCCAGCGCGTCCAGCGCCGGTCCCTGCACCTGGGGGAACACCCGCAGGCCGAACGGGTCCTGCAGCCGCCGCCCCGGCGGCGGCGCCCCGGTGACCGGGCTGATCAGCGCCCGGATCTCGGCGGCGCAGCGCAGCGAGCCGGGGAACGGGCGGCGCACGTGCACCCGGTGCGAGAACGCCTCCGGCGAGCCGCCCAGCGCCAGGTAGGACAGCGCGGCCACCACGTGGCTGGCGCTCAGCAGCACCCCGAGGTCGTGCCAGGCCAGCACGGCCTGGGCCAGGGTCGCGGCGTTGCTGGAGATGAAGGCCAGCGCGTCGCCGGGGCTGACCGCCACCGGCTCCACCCCGCCCACCGCCCACGGCAGCTCACCGGCCAGGGTGAGCGCGACCTCGGCCATCGCGGTGAGGTCGCCGGTGCCGATCGCCCCGCGCGAGTGCACCACCGGCAGCGCGCCGGCGCTCAGGGCGGCGTGCAGCGCCAGCAGCATCCGCGGGTGCACGCCGCTGCCCGCGGCGGCCAGCTGGTTGAGCCGGATCACCAGCAGGGCCCGGACGGCGTCGGCGGGCAGCAGCCTGCCGACGCCGCTGGCGTGGCTGCGCAGCAGGCGCAGGCCGTGCTCGTCGGCGCCGTCGGGGTCGACCACCACGTGCCGGTTGGCGCCGACGCCGGTCGTGCGGCCGTACACCGCGCGCTTCGCGCTGATCTCCACGGCCAGCTCGTGCGCCCGGCCCGCGCGGTGCAGGGCCCCCGCGTCCAGCTCGACGCCGTCGCCCCCGCGGGCGATCCGGACGATGTCGGCGCAGCGCAGGCGGGCGCCGTCGATCAGCACCTCGGGTCGGCCGGTCACCGCCGCATGATCTCCCCGCGCGGGCGCCGGGCGCACCGGTCGGAGCGCCACGTCACGCCGACCGGGTCGACCGCCACCGCGGGGTTCACCGGTGGCACGGGCAGGCCGGGGCCACGACCGGCGCGGTCGGCTCCTGCGCGGCGGCGAGCACGTCGTCGAGCATGCGGTCGCGGGCGGCGCGGTCGAGCAGGCAGCCGCGCGCGACGACCGAGTCGATCCGGGTGGTGTTCGCGATGTCGCGCAGCGGGTCGGCGTCCAGCAGCACGAGGTCGGCGACCTTGCCCTCCTCGACGGTCCCCAGGTCCGCCTCGCGGCCCAGGTGGCGGGCGGGTTCGAGGGTCGCCGCACGGAGCGCCTCGGCCGGGGTGAGCCCGGCCCGCACGAGCAGCGCCAGCTCCTCGTGCAGCGCGAACCCGGGCAGCAGGTAGGCCGTGCCGGTGTCGGTGCCGGCCAGCAGCGGCACGCCGGCGGCGCCCAGTTCGGCCACCAGGTCGTGGCGGCGGTCGAACAGCTCGCGACGCTGCGCGTCGGTCTCGGGCGTGCGGCGCTGCAGGTAGACCTGCTCGAGCTGCACCGGCCAGCTCTGCGCGTACGCCGGCGGCAGGTACGCCAGGCGGGGGTCGTCGCGGCGCAGGTCGGCCGGCACGTCGGCCACCCGGTGCACGCTCAGCGTCGGGGTGACGAACGTGCCGTTGGCCGCCAGCCGGGCGTAGACGTCCGCGGCCTTCGACCGGTCGGTGCTGCGGGCCGCGGCGTACTCGACGGCGTGCATCTCGGCGTACCAGCCCCCGTACTCGCCCCCGGCGATCGGGACCCCGGCGACGGCCCGGCGCAGCCGGGCCTCATCGCGCGAGGTGGCGTACCAGAGCTGCCAGAGGTGCTCCAGGGTGGCCAGGCCGGCGTCGCTGGCCTCGGTGACCGGCACCAGGTCCGGACAGTGCCCGAGGAACGGGATGCCCTGGCGGCGGGACTCGTCGGCGATCGCCGCGAATGCCTCGCGGCCCAGCCGGGTGTAGGTCTTGATGAAGTCGACCCCGGCCGCCTTCTCCTCGCGCACCGCGGCCCGGGCCTGCCCGGCGTCGGCGACCGACCGGAACGGCACCCCGATCCCCTCCCACAGCGACGGCGAGCCGTCGAGGATCGTGCTGGACACCACCGAGCGCGGCCCGAGCGCCTCACCGGCCGCAACCCGGTCGCGCCACTGCGCGGCCTGCGGGAAGCCGCCCATCTCGCGGACCGTCGTCACCCCGTTGACCAGGAACAGCGGCGGGAACGTGCGCTCCAGCGGCACGCTGTGCACGTGCGCGTCGACCAGGCCGGGGATCAGGAACCGCCCGGCGCCCTCGACGCGGGTCGCCCCGGCGGGCACGGCGACCTCCGCGGCCGGGCCGACCCGCGCGATGCGCTCGCCCACCACGAGCACCGTGCTGCCGGGCCGCACCCCGGTCGCGTCCACCACCGTCACCCCGGTGATCGCGGTCGCCCCGCCCGGGGGCGGTGCCGCCGGGGCCGGTGGGGCGCACGCCCCGACCACCACCCCGGCCCCGATCGCCAGCCCGCCCTTCAGGAGGGCCCGCCGGCTCGTCCCGTTCCGCATCCCGTACCTCGCATCCGTCCGTTCCCGACCGCGTCGATGCTCATCGGGCGCGGCCGGGACGGCGCTGGTGCGACCCCGTCAACCCGGGTGCGGTGCTCCCCCGTGAACAGTTTCCCCGGCCCGCGCGGCGAGACCGGCCAGGATCGTGTCCAACCCGTGGCGGAAGTCGTCGTCGGTGCCGTGACCGGCGGGCTCGCCGTACAGGCCGGCGTCGACCACCGCGGCGGCCCGGGACAGCCCGCGCTCGGCCAGCAGCGCGCCCAGGGTCGCGACCAGCGCCGATCCGGGCTGCAGCGGCGGGCCGGGCGCGGCGAGGTCGCGGGCGGCGACGGCGGCCGCCCGGACGTGGCCGTCGAGCAGCGCGGCGGCCCGCAGCCGCCCGGGCGGGTCGAACGGCCCGCGGCGCAGCACGCCCAGCAGCGCGTCGAACCAGGCCAGCGCGTTCGGCGTGACCGGCAGGCGCACCGGCAGGTCGGCCAGCCACGGGTGCGCCGCGTACCGGGCGCGCAACGCGAGGGCCCACGCCGCGGCGCCGGCGGACCAGGAGCCGCCGGGCGGCTCCGGGTCGGGTCGGCCGAGGGCGTGGTCGCGGGCCAGCACGTGCAGCTCGTCGCGCGAGTCGAGGTGGCGGTAGAGCGCGGTGGTCGTCACGCCGAGCCCGCGGGCCACCCCGGTCAGCGTGATCGCGGCGAGCCCGCGCGCGTCGCCGAGCTCGACGGCCGTCGCCACGATCCGCTCGACGCCGAAGCCGGCGCGCGGCCCGCGGGTGGCCGGCGGCGGCGCGACCCCCCACACGCGGTGCAGCTCGGGCGGGAGGCGGGTGCCGGGGACGTCCGGCGTCGGGTCGGCGCGGCGGGCCACGTGCCGAGTCTCACCCACCGGGCCCGGACCGGTCGACCCGGATCCGCCCCGGCCGGGGGCGGGCTCATCCCTGGGCGGTGACGCCGTTCTCGTAGGCGAACACCACGGCCTGCACCCGGTCGCGCAGCCCGAGCTTGGTCAGCATCCCGGAGACGTGGGTCTTGACCGTGGCCTCGCTGAGCACCAGCTCCGCGGCGATCTCCCCGTTGGTCATCCCCCGGCTCACCAGCCGCAGCACGTCCAGCTCGCGGGCGGTGAGCCGGTCCAGCTCCGGGGCGGGCGGGCGCGGGACCAGCCGCGCGAAGCGCCGCACGACCTGGCGGGTGATCGACGGGGACAGCAGCGCGTCGCCGCGGGCCACCACCCGCACCGCGGTGACCAGCTCGTCGGGCGATGCCGTCTTGAGCAGGAACCCGCTCGCGCCCACCCGCAGCGCCTCGAAGACGTACTCGTCGTGGTCGAAGGTCGTCAGGATCAGGACCTTGCTGCGGTTGTGCGGGTCGGCCAGGATCCGGCGGGTCGCCTCCAGGCCGTCGAGCACCGGCATCCGGATGTCGACCAGCGCGACGTCCGGGCGGTGGCGGCGCACGGCCTCCACGGCCTTGGCGCCGTCCTCGGCCTCGCCCACCACCTCGATGTCCGGCTCGCTGCGCAGGATCAGCCCGAAGCCGTGGCGCACCAGGGCCTGGTCGTCGACCAGCAGCACCCGGGTCGGCCGGGCCGGCCCGGTCACGGTCGACCCAGCACGGCGTGCACCCGGAACCCGCCCCCGGCGCGGGCCCCGACCTCGAGCCGGCCGCCGTGCAGGCCCACCCGCTCGCGCATGCCGGTCAGCCCGCGCCCGCGCCCCGGGGCGGCGGCGGGGCCGCGGCCGTCGTCGAGGACCTCCACCTCCACCGCGCCGTCGACGCAGCGCACGGTCACCGTGGCGGCGGCGGCACCGGCGTGCTTGAGGCTGTTGGTCAGCGCCTCCTGCACGATCCGGAACGCCGAGAGCTCCAGGCCCGGGCCGGCCGGCCCGCCCAGCACCACCAGCTCGACCGGCAGCCCCGCCCGGCGGACGCTGGCCACCAGGTCCGGGAGCTGGTCCAGGCCCGGCGCCGGTTCCCGACCGGGCCGCCCGGCGTCGTCGTGCTCGCGCAGCATGCCCAGCAGCTGCTGCAGCTCGGTGATCACCTGGCGGCTGCCGGCCTGCACGGCCGCCACGGCCGCCCGCGCCTCCGCGGGCTCGGCGTCGAACAACCGGTGGGCGACCCCGGCCTGGATGCCCATCACCGCCACGTGGTGGGCGACGACGTCGTGCAGCTCGCGGGCGATGTGCACGCGCTCCTCCAGCACCGCCCGGCGCGTGTTGCGCTCGCGCTCGCGGCCGAGCTCGCGGTTGCGCTCCTCCAGCTCGGCGCGCCCCTCGCGCAACCTGCGCGTCATCAGCCCGAGCGACCAGCCCAGCACGTAGGGCAGGGCGTTGTTGGCCGCGAACACGACGACCTGCACGGGCGCCGCCCCGCCGACGACGACGGTCTTGGCCAGCAGCCCGAGGGTCGTGGTCACCGAGGCCGCCGCCACCCAGACCCGGGCCCACCGCGGCACCCCGTAGGCGGCCGCGCTGAACACGGCCACCCCGACGACCAGCCAGGCGACCACCTCGTGGGCCAGCCCGACCGCCCAGTAGACGACGAAGTGCGCCGCGCTGATCGCCAGCACCGCGCAGGGGAAGCGGCGGCGCAGCAGCAGCGGCCCGGTCAGCGCGAGCGCCCGCACGACGATCTCGGTATCGCCCGGCACGAACTCGTCGGGCGCCGCGGCCGGGGCGACGACGCCGATCTCGGAGGCCACGGCGAGCGCGGTGAGCGCGACGACCAGCGCCACGTCGACGACGAGCGGGGACCGCAGGAGCCGGAGGGCGCGGCCGAGCCGCTCGGCCACTGCCGCGCGCTCGGTGCGCACTGCGCGCTCGGTGACCATGACGAGCGGATGGTAGCGATGCCCGCGCCCGCCGCCCTCCGTCGCGCGGACCATCCGCCCTCCGTCGCGCGAGGGAGACCGGGCCCGCCCGCACGCCCTGACCGGACCGCCCGGTCCCGCCGCGCGGGCGAAGCGGCGCCCCCCGCCGCCGACCTAGCTTTCGGCCCTCACTCGTCGAGCAGGGGGAGCGACCGTGCGGCAGGAACGACCAGGGCGGTCCCGGCCATCGGGCGCGGACGGGCCGCCGACCCGGGTGCTTCCGGCGATCGGTGCGGAGCGCACCACGACGACCGCGCTGCCGGCGCCGACGTCGACGACCGGCCCCGGGCCCCCGGGCCTGCGGCGCGTCGCCTCCCCCACCGCCGCGGTGGCGGCGGTGGCGCTGCTCCCCGTCGCCGCGGCCACCACCGACCTGCGCGCGCTCGACGGCTGGGGGCTGGCCGGTGTCCTGGGCCCGGCGGCGTGGGCGGCGGTGCTGTGCGCGGTGCTGGCCTGCGTCCTCGAACTGCGGGCGCGCCGCCCCCGCGCGGCCGTGCTCACCGCGGCCACCGCCGTCCTGGTGCTGTGCACCACGGGCCTGCCGTCGGTGGTGGAGTCGACGGCCCGGTTCGGCACCGCGTGGACCCACGCCGGGTACGTCGACGCGATGGTCGTGCTCGACGGCGTCCCGCCGCGCGAGCTGGACACCCGGTTCTGGTGGCCGGCGTTCTTCGCCCAGTGGGCGTGGTTCCGCGAGGCCGGCGGCGCCGCGGACCTCGACACGGTGCTGCGCTGGTTCCCGCCGGTGGCGGTGCTGGTCACCACGACCGGCGTGTTCGCGCTGGCCCGCTCGGTGCTGGGCGGCACCCGGGCCCCGTGGGTGGCGGCGTGGCTGTTCGTCGGGATGGACTGGATCGAGCAGGACTACTTCTCCCCGCAGGCCCAGGCCGTCGTCCTGCAGCTCACCGTGCTGACGTTCGTGCTCGGTCCGCTGGCCACCCGCAGGGTGGACCCGGCCGGCGTCCCCGGCTGGCCGGCGCCCCGCCCCGGCGCGCCCCGCCCGCCGCTGCCCCGGCGCCGGCTGGTCGCCGCCCTGACCCCGCCGGACCGGCCCGCGCTGCCCCCGCGCCAGCTGCTGCTGATCTGGGGCTGCCTCGTGGTGTGCGTGGTGGCGGTGGTCGTGGAGCACCAGCTGACCCCGGTGGCCCTGCTCGGCCAGCTCGCGCTGCTCGCCGTGGCCGGGCGCTTCCGGGGCCGCGGCATCGTGCTGGTCGGGCTGCTCGCGCTGCTCCTGTACGTCTTCGTGGGCAACCGCGAGTGGTGGCTGGGCAACCTGGCGCTGTTGGTCGGCGACGGCAGCGCCGCCGAGGCCATCGACGCCGGTGTCACCGACCGGCTGGCCGGCGACACCGGCCAGACGACGGTCAAGGCGCTGCGGATCGCGCTGGCCGTGTTCGGCTACCTGCTGGGCGCGGCGGGCGCGCTGGCCTACTGGCACCGCCGCCGCGACCTCGTCCCGTTCGGCCTGGCGGTGATCCCGCTGGGGATCATCGTGCAGGGCTACGGGAGCGAGGCGCTGCTGCGGATCGTGCTCTACGCCCTGCCGGTGCTGGTCGTGCTGGGCACCGACGCCCTGCGCGCGCTGGTCCGCCGGTGGCGGCCCGCCGAGGTCGCGATGGCCGTGGCCATGGCGGTCATGGCCGCCACCCTCGTGCTGGTGCGCGGGGGCAACGAGGCCTACCAGGCGGTGCTGCCCAGCGAGGTCGCCCTCTACCGGCAGGTGCTGGCCGGCGCGCCGCCGGGCGCCCGGATCGGGACCCTCAACGCCGCGGGCCCGGCCGGCCTGGCCGGCATCGTCGAGCACGGGCGCGGCGGCGCCGTCGACGGCTGCGACGAGCCCGGCAGCGACCCGCTGCCCTGCCTGGAGGCCCAACCGCCGGACCTGCTGGTGGTGTTCACCTCCACCGAGAAGCTCGGCGTCTACCTGCAGGACCGGCCCCCGGGCTGGAGCCGCGCCCTCGTGGCCGAGCTGGTGGCCTCGGGCCGCTACGACCTCGCCCACCAGGACGGCTTCGAGGCCGTGCTGGTCCGCCGACCACGGACGCCTGCCTAGCGGCCCCGGTCACTGGTCGTTGGCGGCGGGCTCAGTCGCGGTGCTGCACGACGTTGACGACGTTGCCGTCCGGGGCCCGGACCAGGAACCGGCGCACGCCCCAGGCCTCCGTCGTCAACGGGTGCACGATCTCCAGGCCCCGGTCCCGGGCCTCGGCGTGGGCGGCGTCGACGTCGTCGATGTGCACGGAGATCACCGCGTCCTCGGCGGCGGTGGCGTCGCGGGTGACGAGTTGGACGTGCGCCCCGGTCTCCGGGGACGTGTAGCGGGCCACCCACCCCAACGAGAACTCCTCGGTGCTCAGCCCGAGGAAGTCGGTGTAGAAGCCCTTGGCCGCGTCGAGGTCGGCCACCCGGAGGTTGGTCGTGATGCGGTTGGCGCGCATGTGCTGCTCCTGTTCCTGCCCGGTCCGGGGATCGCGGGTGCCGCCAGCATCGCCGCGGCGGCCGCCGGTGGCTTGCACGTCTGGGAACCGGACCCGGGGAGCCCCGGACGGCGCGAGCCGCCGCCCCGGGTGGGGCGGCGGCTCGTCGCGGGTCGGGCCGGTCGGTCAGACCCGGAAACCCAGGGCGCGCAGCTGCTCGCGGCCGTCCTCGGTGATCTTGTCGGGACCCCACGGCGGCATCCACACCCAGTTGATCTTGATCTCGTCCACCAGGCCGCTGCCCGGCGCGCCGACGAGCGCGGCCCGGGCCTGCTCCTCGATCACGTCGGTCAGCGGGCAGGCCGCCGAGGTCAGCGTCATGTCGATGGTGGCGACGCCGCCCTCGGCCCGGATGCCGTACACCAGGCCCAGGTCGACGACGTTGATGCCGAGCTCGGGGTCGACCACGTCGCGCATGGCCTCCTCGAGGTCGTCGGTCGAGGGCGACCCGGCGGTCGCCGCCGACGGCTCGGGCATGCCGGCCGCACCGCGCACCACCCCGTCCTCGGCGGCGGCACCCGTGGTGGTGCCGGTCTGCGTCTCGGTCTCGCTCATGTCGCGTCCTTCCCGTCGCTCGTCGCGGCCGTGCCGTTCTGCTCCGCCGCACCCCGGTCCGTGCCGCCGACCCGCACGACGGCGTCCTTGAACGCCATCCAGCCCAGCAGGGCGCACTTCACCCGGGCCGGGTAGCGGGCCACCCCGGCGAAGGCGACCCCGTCGCCGAGGACCTCCTCGTCGGGCTCGACCTGGCCGCGGCCCTGGGCCATCTCCTGGAACGCGGTCAGCACCCGCAGCGAGTCCTCGACGCTGCGCCCGACCACCAGGTCGGTGAGCACCGAGGCCGACGCCTGGCTGATCGAGCAGCCCAGCGTCTCGTGCGAGATCTCGGCGACCCTGCCCCCGTCCAGCCGCACCCGCAGCGTGATCTCGTCGCCGCAGGTCGGGTTGATCTGGAACGACTCGGCGTCGAACGGGTCGCGCAGGCCGGCGCCGTGCGGCGACCGGTAGTGGTCCAGGATGATCTCCTGGTACATCTGCTCGAGCTGCATCAACCCACCCCGAAGAACTTCTGCGCCGCGCGCACCCCGTCGACCAGGGCGTCGATCTCGGCGGGCGTGTTGTACACGTGCACGCTCGCCCGCACCGTCGCCGCGACGCCGAACCTGCGGTGCAGCGGCCACGCGCAGTGGTGGCCCACCCGCACGGCCACGCCGCGGTCGTCGAGGACCTGCCCGACGTCGTGGGCGTGCACCCCGTCGACGACGAACGCCACCACTCCCCCGCGGTCGGCGAGGTCGGTCGGACCCACGACGCGCACGCCGGGCACCTCGCCCAGCGCGTCCAGGGCGCGGCCGGTCAGCGCCGCCTCGTGCGCCTCGACGACGTCCATCCCGATGCCGCTGAGGTAGTCGACCGCCGCGCCGAGCCCGACGGCCTGCGAGGTCATCGGCACGCCCGCCTCGAACCGCTGCGGCGGCGGGGCGTAGGTCGAGCCCTCCATCCGCACCATCTCGATCATCGACCCGCCGGTGAGGAACGGCGGCATGGCCGCCAGCAGGTCGGACCGCCCGTAGAGCACCCCGACCCCGGACGGGCCGAGCATCTTGTGCCCGGAGAACGCCGCGAAGTCGACGTCCAGCGCGGTGAACGACACCGGCCGGTTGGGCACCGACTGGCAGGCGTCGAGCACGGTCAGCGCGCCGACCGCGCGGGCCCGCCGGACCAGCTCCGCCACCGGCAGCACCGTGCCGAGCACGTTGGACTGGTGGGCGAACGCGACGACCTTGGTGCGCTCGGTGATCGGGTCGCTGTCGAGGTCGAGCCGGCCGTCCGCGCCGACGGAGAACCAGCGCAGCGTGGCCCCGGTGCGCCGGCACAGCTCCTGCCAGGGCACCAGGTTGGCGTGGTGCTCCAGCTCGGTGACCACGACCTCGTCGCCGGGCCCGAGGGTGAACCGCGCCGCCTCCGGGCCCGCCGTGGCCGCGTTGCTCATCGCGTAGGCCACGAGGTTGATGCCCTCGGTGGCGTTCTTGGTGAACACCAGCGACGCCGGGTCGGCGCCGACGAAGGTGGCGATCCGCGCCCGCGCCGACTCGTAGGCGTCGGTGGCCTCCTCGGCCAGCTGGTGCGCGCCGCGGTGCACGGCGGCGTTGTGCTGCTCCAGGAAGGCCCGCTCGGCGTCGAGCACCTGGCGCGGGCGCTGCGAGGTGGCGCCGGAGTCGAGGTAGACCAGCGGCTTCCCGTCGCGCACCGTGCGCGACAGGATCGCGAAGTCGGCCCGGACCGCCGCCACGTCCAGCGCGGCGGTGCCGTTCCGGGAGGCGGGCGCCTCGACCGCCGTCATCAGACCCCGGCCTCGGCAGGGGCGCCGGTGGTGAACCGGGCGTAGCCGTTGCGCTCCAGCTCGTCGGCCAGCTCGGCGCCGCCGGTGGAGACGACCTTGCCGCCGGCGAACACGTGCACCACGTCCGGGCGGATGTGCTGCAGGATCCGGGTGTAGTGGGTGATCAGCAGGACGCCCACGTCGCCGTCGGCGCGGAAGCGGTTGACGCCCTCGGACACCACCCGCAGCGCGTCGACGTCGAGGCCGGAGTCGGTCTCGTCGAGCACCGCGAACTTGGGCTTGAGCAGCGAGAGCTGCAGCACCTCGTGGCGCTTCTTCTCCCCGCCGGAGAAGCCCTCGTTGACGCTGCGCTCGGCGAAGTCGGGGTCGATGTCGAGGTCGCTCATCGCGCCCTTGACCTCCTTGACCCAGGTGCGCAGCTTCGGCGCCTCGCCGCGCACCGCGGTGGCCGCCGAGCGCAGGAAGTTGGCCATCGAGACGCCGGGGACCTCGACCGGGTACTGCATGGCGAGGAAGAGGCCGGCGCGGGCGCGCTCGTCGACGGTCATGGCCAGGATGTCCTGGCCGTCCAGCGTGACGTTGCCCGCAGTGATCTCGTACTTCGGGTGACCCGCGATCGCGTAGGCCAGCGTGGACTTGCCGGACCCGTTCGGGCCCATGATCGCGTGCGTCTCGCCGGAGCGGACCGTGAGGTCGACGCCCTTGAGGATCTCCTTGGCGCCGCCGTCGGCCGCGACGCTGACGTGCAGGCCCGTGATCTCCAGGGTGGACATGTCTGTGGGTGCTCCGTAGTCCGTGTGCGTTGTCGTCTGTGGTGGGTGGGCGCCGTCAGGAGCCGGTGACCGCGAGCTCGGCCTCGATCGCGTCCTCGAGCCGCGCGCGCAGCTCCGGGACGGTGATCCGGGCGAGGATCTCGCCGAAGAAGCCGCGCACGACCAGCCGTCGCGCCACGTCCTCGGGGATGCCCCGGCTCTGCAGGTAGAACAGCTGCTCGTCGTCGAAGCGACCGGTGGCGCTGGCGTGCCCGGCACCGGCGATCTCGCCGGTCTCGATCTCGAGGTTGGGCACCGAGTCGGCCCGGGCGTGCGCGGTCAGCACCAGGTTGCGGTTGAGCTCGAAGGTCCTGGTGTTCTCCGCGGCGGCCCGGATGAGCACGTCGCCGATCCACACCGTGCGCGCGTCCGGCGTGCCGGCCACGCCCTGCAGGGCGTTCTTGTAGATCACGTTGGACGTGCAGTCGGGCACCGCGTGGTCGACCAGCAGGCGCTGCTCCAGGTGCTGGCCGGCGTCGGCGAAGCCCAGCCCGGCCAGCTCGGCGTCGCCGCCGGGGCCGCGGTACTTCACCGTCTGGGTGATCCGGACCAGGTCGCCGCCCAGCGATGCCGAGGTCGCCCGCAGCACGGCGTCGCGGCCGATGGAGAGGTGCTGGGCCCCCGCGTGCACGGCGTCGTCGGCCCACTCCTCGGTGACCACCAGGTTCAGCCGCGACCCGTCGGCCAGCACGACCTCCAGGTTGTCGGCCAGCGCGCCGGAGCCCCGCTGCTCGACCACCACGGTGGCCTCGGCGTGCGGGGTGGTGCGCAGCTGCAGGTGCGCGGCCGCGGTGGCGCCATGGCCGGGGCCGGTCACCGTGATCGTGACCGGGGCCGGGGTGCCGTCCAGGGTGACCACGGTGGCCTCGCGGAACGTCGACCACGCCGCGGCGGCGACCCGGTCGGCCGGGACGCCGCCCTCGCCGATGCGGGCGTCGTCGCGCCCGACGGTCTCGACCGTCACGCCCTCCCCCGACGACACCGCGATCTGCGCGGTGCCGTCGAACGCGGCGCCGTCGTGCAGCCCGCGCAGCCTGCGCAGCGGGGTGAACCGCCAGTTCTCCTCCCGGCCGCCGGGGACCTCGAAGGCCTCGACGTCGTAGGCGGTGAACCGCTCGCTGGCCGAGGCCAGCGGCTTGGAACCCTGGCCCTCCTTGGCGCCGGCCAGCTCGGGAGCCAGGCCGGCGACCTCGGGGGCGGTGTCGGGGACCGTCATCCGACCGAGCCCTCCATCTGCAGTTCGATGAGCCGGTTCAGCTCCAGGGCGTACTCCATCGGCAGCTCGCGGGCGATCGGCTCGACGAACCCGCGGACCACCATGGCCATCGCCTCGTCCTCGGTCAGGCCCCGGCTCATCAGGTAGAAGAGCTGGTCGTCGCTGACCTTGGAGACGGTGGCCTCGTGGCCCATCGTCACGTCGTCGTTGCGGACGTCGACGTAGGGGTAGGTGTCCGAGCGGCTGATCGTGTCGACCAGCAGCGCGTCGCACTTGACCGTCGAGCGCGAGTGGTGCGCCTTCGGGTTGACCTGCACCAGGCCGCGGTAGGAGGTGCGGCCGCCGCCGCGGGCCACCGACTTGGAGATGATCGTCGAGGACGTGTGCGGCGCCAGGTGGACCATCTTGGCCCCGGCGTCCTGGTGCTGGCCCTCGCCGGCGAAGGCGATGGACAGGACCTCGCCCTTGGCGTGCTCGCCCATCAGCCACACGGCCGGGTACTTCATCGTGACCTTGGAGCCGAGGTTGCCGTCGACCCACTCCATGGTCGCGCCCTCTTCGGCCTTGGCCCGCTTGGTGACCAGGTTGTAGACGTTGTTCGACCAGTTCTGGATCGTCGTGTAGCGGCAGCGGCCGCCCTTCTTGACGATGATCTCCACGACCGCCGAGTGCAGCGAGTCGGACTTGTAGATCGGCGCGGTGCAGCCCTCGACGTAGTGCACGTAGGCACCCTCGTCGACGATGATCAGCGTGCGCTCGAACTGGCCCATGTTCTCGGTGTTGATCCGGAAGTAGGCCTGCAGCGGGATGTCGACGTGCACGCCCGGGGGCACGTAGATGAACGACCCGCCCGACCACACCGCGGAGTTCAGCGCGGAGAACTTGTTGTCGCCCGCCGGGATGACCGAGCCGAAGTACTCCTTGAACAGCTCCGGGTGCTCGCGCAGCCCGGAGTCGGTGTCGAGGAAGATGACGCCCTGCTGCTCGAGGTCCTCGCGGATCTGGTGGTAGACGACCTCGGACTCGTACTGCGCGGCGACACCGGAGACCAGGCGGGCCTTCTCGGCCTCCGGGATGCCCAGCTTGTCGTAGGTGTTCTTGATGTCGGCCGGCAGGTCGTCCCAGGTGGCGGCCTGCTTCTCGGTCGAGCGCACGAAGTACTTGATGTTGTCGAAGTCGATGCCGGAGAGGTCGGCGCCCCAGCGCGGCATCGGCTTGCGCTCGAACAGGCCCAGGGCCTTGAGGCGGAAGTCGAGCATCCACTGCGGCTCGTTCTTGAGGGCGGAGATGTCGGCAACCACGTCCGCGGACAGGCCGCGGCGCGCGGTGGCACCCGCGGTGTCGGAGTCGGCCCAACCGAAGTCGTAGCGGCCGAGCGTCGCGAGCGTCTCCTCCTGGGTGAGTGCCTCAGGAGTGGTCGTCATTCGGACTGCCTCCCTATCGGGGATCCTGCTGTCGGGGTCGTGGTGGGTTGCGCGGGTATCTCGGGCGTGGATCCGTCCGGCCCCCTGGTGCGGGGGTCCGGGCCGCGCCGCCGGGGTTCGGGAGCCGGCTGCGGGACGTGTGTGGTGCACGCGGCGTCGCCCCTGGCGATCGTGGCCAGCCGCTGCACGTGGGTGCCGAGCAGGTCGGCGAACGCGCGGGTCTCGACCTCGCACAGCTCCGGGAACTCGGCGGCGACGCGGGCCACCGGGCAGTGGTGCTGGCAGAGCTGGACCCCGGCGCCCGCCGCGCGGGCCTGGGCGGCGTAACCGCGCGAGGTGAGCACCCCGGCCAGTGCGTGCGCCCTGGCCTCGGGCCCCCGCGCCGAGGTGATCTGCTGGCGGCCGCCGGGGCCGATCAGCTCGGCCACCCGCGCGGCGGCGAAGCCGCGCACCGCGGGCTCGCCCCCGTGCTCGCGCAGGTAGCGCAGCGCGGAGACGGCGAGGTCGTCGTAGCCGTGGCCGAAGCGGGCGCGGCCGGTGTCGGTGAGCGTGTAGTGGCGCGCGGGGCGCCCCCGGCCGCGCGGGCCGCGCCGCACCGGCGTGGCGACCTGCGCCTCGTCGTCGGCGATGAGGGCGTCGAGGTGGCGGCGCACGGCGGGCCCGGACAGCCCGAGCTCCTCGGCCACCTCGGCCGCGGCCACCGGGCCGCGCTCCATCAGCAGGCGGGCCACCGCCTCCCGGGTGCGCCCGTCGGCGGGGTGGGCGGACCCGACCCCGGACGACACGACGTCGCCCGGCGCCTGCGCACGCACCTCGCCTGTTTTCACAACACCAGTGTTTCCTATTTACCGGCGACCATGCAAACCGACCCCGCCGCCGGGTGAGCACCGTCACCGTCGGGCCTGCTCGCTACGCTGCCGCCATGGTCTCAGCGGAGCTGGAGGGGGTGCGCGCCGCCGTGGTCGAGCCCCCACCGCGCGACCCGAGCCGCATCGCCCGCAGGCTCGGGCTGACCGGCTCGCTGCTGATGGCCGTCGGCGCGCTGGGCGCCGGCGCGCTGCCGGTGCCCAACCCCCTGTTCGGGCAGCGCCTGCTCGGCCTGCCCAGCCGCAACGCCACCCTGGCCATCGCGGTCTGCTACACCGGCATCATCGCCATGGTGCTGGCCTGGCTGTGGGTCGGCAAGATGCTGCGAGCCCGGGGCGCCGTGGCGCCCGCCCCCGACCGCGCCCAGCTGGCCCGCACCGCGGTGCTGTGGTCGATCCCGCTGGCGATCGCCCCGCCGATGTTCTCCCGCGACGTCTACAGCTACCTCGCTCAGAGCGCGATCGTGGACCGCGGCTTCGACCCCTACGTCCTGGGCCCGGCCGGCGCCCTGGGCGTGGAGGACCCGCTCACCCGCTCGATCCCGACGATCTGGCGCGACACCCCCGCCCCGTACGGCCCGCTGTTCCTGCTGCTGGGCCGCGGGGTCACCGCGGTCGCGGGCAACGACATCGTGCTGGGCGTGCTCGTGCACCGCGCACTGGCCCTGGCCGGGCTAGCCATGATCATCTGGGCGCTGCCCCGGCTGGCCGCCCGCTGCGGCCTGGACACCGGCCTGGCGCTCTGGCTCGGCGCGGCGAACCCGCTGGTGCTGTTCCACCTGGTCAGCGGCATCCACAACGAGGCGCTGATGATCGGGCTGATGCTGGCCGGCATGGAGATCGGCCTGCGCGCGGGCCCGCACCTGCTCGACCGCCAGCTCCTGGTCGGCTCCGCCCTGGTGGTGGGCGGCTCCATGGTGAAGCTGCCGGCGATCCTGGTGCTCGGCTTCCTGGGCATCGAGATCGCCCGCCGCCGCGGCGGCCGGGTGCGCGACGTCGCCGTGGTGGCCGGCGTGCTGACCGCGCTGACCGTCGTGCTCTACGCGATCGTGTCGCTGGTCACCGGGGTCGGACTGGGCTGGGCCACCACCCTGGACACCCCGGCCCTGGTCCGCAGCGGCATGTCCCTGTTCACCGACCTCGGCCTGCTCGCCGGCCAGGTCGGCATCCTCGGTGGCCTGGGCGACCACACCGACACGGTCCTCGCCGTCGCCCGCGGCATCGGCCTCACCGGCGCCGCGATCGGCGCGGGCTGGCTGCTGCTGTCCGTGCTGCGCGGGCGCCTCGACGCCATCTCCGGGATGGCGGCGGGGATGGGCGTCGTGGTGCTGTTCGGGCCGGTCGTGCACCCCTGGTACCTGCTCTGGGCGGTCATCCCGCTGGCGGCGACCAAGGGCCTGCCGGTCTACCGGCGCACCATCCTGGCCGCCTCCGCGGTGCTGGCCCTGTGCGTGCCGCCCACCGGCGCCGACTTCAACTTCCGCGTCTTCCAGCTGCCCCTGGCCATGCTGGCGGGCCTGCTGATGCTGGTCGTGCTGCTGGCCTTCCAGCGCAGCAGGCTCGTCGGCCAGCGGGGCGCCGACATCGACGCCCTCCCCGGCCACGCCCCCGCCCCCACCCCGTAGCGACACACTCGCTCGGCTCCACGAGCGCGCGCCGGCGACCGCGCACACCACCCGACCGCCGTGCACACCCCCCGACATGGGCGCGGTCACCACCGGGTGTGCGCCGCGACCACCGGCGTGCGCGGTGGCACGTGCTCCGCCCCGGCGCGCCAGCGGCGTCCCGATCGCGATCACCACCTACCGCCTAGACTCCCGGCGTGAGCTCGTCCGCACCCGTCGTCAGCGTCCGCGGCCTGGTCAAGCGCTACGGCCGGACCACCGCGGTGGACGGGCTCGACCTCGCCCTGGACGCCGGGCAGGTGCTGGCCCTGCTGGGGCCCAACGGGGCGGGCAAGACCACCACCGTCGAGGTCTGCGAGGGGTTCGTCACCGCCGACGCCGGGGAGGTCCGCGTGCTCGGCACCGACCCCGCGGGCGCACCCGACGCGCTGCGCGCCCGCATCGGCGTCATGCCCCAGGGCGGCGGCGCCTACCCGGGGGTCCGGGCGGCGGAGATGCTGCGGTTGGTGGCGGCATGCTCGGCGCACCCGCTCGACGTCGGGTGGCTCACCTCCGTGCTGGGCCTCGACTCGTGCGCCCGCACCCCCTACAAGCGGCTCTCCGGCGGCCAGCAGCAGCGCCTGGCGCTGGCCTGCGCCGTGGTCGGGCGCCCCGAGCTGGTCTTCCTCGACGAGCCGACCGCAGGCATGGACCCGCAGGGCAGGCGCCTGGTGTGGGAGCTCATCGGCGCCCTGCGCCGCGACGGCGTGGCCGTGCTGCTGACCACGCACCTGATGGAGGAGGCGGAGGAGCTGGCCGACCTGGTCGTGATCGTCGACCACGGGCAGGTGGTGGCCCAGGGCAGCCCGGTGGCGCTCACCGCCACCACCGAGCAGCAGGAGCTGCGCTTCCGCGCCCGCCCCGGCATGGACGTCGCAGGCCTGGCCGCGGCCCTGCCCACCGGCTACGGCGCCGACGAGCCCATCGCCGGCCGTTACGTCGTGCGCGGGCGGATCGACCCCGTGGTGCTGTCCACCATCACCGGCTGGTGCGCCGCCCAGGGCGCGCTCGCCGACGACGTCCAGGTCGCGCGGCGCAGCCTGGAGGACGTGTTCCTGGAGCTGACCGGACGGGAGCTGCGCTCGTGACCGCCCCTCGCCCCACCGCCGGGCGGACCTTCCCGCCCGGCACGTTCAGCCCCCGCCCCGGCGGCGGGTCGCCGGGGCGGATGCTGGCCGCCCAGGCAGCCACCGAGGTCCGGTTGGCGCTGCGCAACGGCGAGCAGGTGCTGCTCACCCTGCTCATCCCGGTCGTGCTGATGGTCGGGCTGGCGACGCTGGAGCTCGTGCCGCTGCCCGAGCCGCGGATCGCGGCGGTGGCGCCGGGGGTGCTGGCGCTCGCCGTGATGTCCACCGCGTTCACCGGGCAGGCCATCGCGCTGGGCTTCGACCGCCGCTACGGGGTGGTCCGCAGGCTGGCGGCCACCGCGCTGCCGCGCTGGCTGCTGGTGGCCGGGCGGCTGGTCGCGGTGCTGGGCGTGGTGGCGCTGCAGATGGTGCTGCTCGGTGCCCTCGCCGCCGGGCTCGGGTGGCGCCCCGAGCCCGCGGGGCTGGGGTGGGCGCTGCTGCTGGTGGTGCTGGGCTGCGCGGCGTTCGGCGCGCTCGGCATCCTGCTCGGCGGGACGCGGGGCGCGGCGCGGGGGCGGGCGGTCGCCACCTGGGCCGGGGTCCGGCTGCGGGGCGGCGGCGGGATCGCGATCCCGCTGGACCGGCTGCCCGAGCCGCTGGCCGCCGTCGGCGCCGTGCTGCCCTCCGGCGCGCTGGCCGAAGGCCTGCGCGACACGCTCACCACCGGCGACCCGCCGGGCGCTGGACCGGTCCTGGTGCTGCTGGGCTGGACGGTCGCGGCGGCGGCGATCGCGGTGCGGGCGGTCCGGCTGCGCTGAGGCGGCGGAGTCGACGGCGCCGACCGCGGGTCCAGGACCTACCATCGGCACGTGGTTCTACAAGCCGTAGTGAACCGGCTGCCGGTGGTCCCCCTCCCGCTGATCCGCGCGCTGGCGGTGGTGACCGTGGTCGGGCAGGCCGGCATCGCGGTCACCGGCGCGGTCGTGCGGGTGACCGGCTCCGGGCTGGGCTGCCCGACCTGGCCGGAGTGCTTCCCCGGGAGCCTGGTGCCCACCCCGCACCCCGAGGTGGCCGCGCTCAACCAGTGGATCGAGTTCGGCAACCGGCTGCTCACGATCGCGCTGGTGCTGGCGGCCGGGCTGACCATGCTGGCCGTGCTCACCATCCGCCCGCGGCGGCGCCGGCTGGTGTGGCTGGCCGTGGCCCAGCCGGTCGGCATCCTCGCCCAGGCCGTGATCGGCGGGTTCGTGGTGCTCAGCGGGCTGGTCTGGTGGAGCGTGGCCGTGCACTTCCTGGTCTCCATGGTGTTCACGTGGCTGGCCGTGCAGCTGGTGGTCGCGGTCTCCGATGGCGGCGGTCCCGCGCGGTCGATCGTCCCGGGCGCGGTGCGCGGGCTGGTCGCCACCAGCACCGCCGTGCTGGCCGCGCTGCTGGTGGCCGGGACGCTGGTCACCGCGGCCGGACCGCACGCCGGCGACGCCGCCACGCCGCGGCTGGGCATCGAGGTCGCGGCGCTGGCCCAGCTGCACGCCGACCTGCTGTTCGGCTACCTCGGGCTGCTGATCGGGCTCGGCTTCACCCTGCGCGCGACGAGTGCACCGCGCGTCGTGCACCGCCGCTACGCCGTGCTCGTCGCGGTCGTGCTCGCCCAGGGGGCGCTGGGCGGGACCCAGTACGCCCTCGGCGTGCCGGAGGTGCTGGCGGCGCTGCACGTGCTGGGCGCGGGCCTGGTCACCGTGGCCGCGGCGAGCATGTGGGCCGGGCTGACCGAGCGGCCCGCGCTGCCCGCCCCCGCCGGATCCGGGAGCGGTGGCACGGGTGAGCCCGTCCCCGTCGGAGAGCCGGTGCTGACCGAGGGCGCCCGCAGCGGGGCATGATTCGGCCCATGCGCGCGATCCAGATTTCCGAGACGGGCGGGCCGGAGGTCCTCACCACCGCCGAGCTGCCCGACCCGACGGCCGGGCCCGGCGAGCTGGTGGTCGAGGTGGCCGCGGCCGGGGTCAACTACATCGACACCTACCACCGCGAGGGCATCTACCCGCTGCCGCTGCCGCTCGTGCTGGGGCTGGAGGGCGCGGGGCGGGTGCGCGAGGTGGGCGAGGGGGTCGACGGGTTCGCCATCGGCGACCGCGTGGCGTGGGCGGAGGGCCCGGGCAGCTACGCCGAGGCCGTCGCGCTGCGCGCCGAGCGGGCCGTCCCGGTGCCCGACGCGGTCTCCGACGAGGTGGCCGTCGGCGCGCTCCTGCAGGGCATGACCGCGCACGCGCTCGCCTTCGACGTGCACCCCGTCCAGGCCGGCGACGACGTGCTGGTGCACGCGGCCGCGGGCGGGCTCGGCCTGCTGCTCACCCAGTTCGCCGCGGCCCGCGGCGCCCGGGTGATCGGCACCGTCTCCAGCGCGGAGAAGGAGGAGCTCGCCCGTCGCGCCGGGGCAGCCGACGTCGTCCGCTACACCGAGGTCGACGACGTGGCCGGCGCGGTCCGCGCGCTCACCGGCGGGGCCGGGGTGGCCGTGGCCTACGACAGCGTCGGGCGCACCACGTTCGACGCCAGCCTGGCCGCGCTGCGCAGGCGCGGCACGCTGGTGCTGTGCGGGGCATCCAGCGGGCCGGTGCCGCCGTTCGACCCGCAGCGGCTCAACCAGGCCGGCTCGGCGTACCTCACCCGGCCCAAGCTGTTCGACTACATCGCCACGCCCGAGGAGCTGCGGGCGCGCGCCGCCGCGGTCTACGGCGCCGTCGTGGACGGCTCGCTCGACGTGCGGATCGGCCACCGCTACCCGCTGGCCGAGGCGGCCACCGCACACACCGACCTGCAGGCCCGGCGCACCACCGGGAAGGTGCTGCTGATCCCCTGAGGTCCGGGGAGCTGCGGTGCCACCGGGTCGATCGGGGGCGGCCGATGGGGGAGGCTGCCGGATGTGAGCACTCGCTTCCGAACCCCGTTCGACGATCCCCAGGACTTCGTCGCCCTCCCCCGGCTGGCCGGGCTGGCCCTGTCCCCCGACGGCTCCCGGCTGGTCACGACCGTGTCGGTGATCAACGCCGAGCGCAACGCGCTGCGCCCGTCGCTGTGGCAGGTCGACCCGACCGGGCAGCGGCCCGCGCACCGGCTCACCCGCGGCGCGAGCGGGGAGTCGGCGCCGGTGTTCGCCCCGGACGGCGACCTGCTGTTCGGCGCGGCCCGCCCCGACCCGGACGCCAAGGACCAGCCCGACGACGCGCCGTCGGCGCTGTGGCGGCTGCCCGCCGCCGGTGGGGAGGCCCGCCTGGTCGGCACGCGCCCCGGTGGCATCGGCGGCGTCGCGGTGGCCCGCGACGCCGGCACCGTCGTCGTCACCTCGATGACGATGCCCGGCGCGGTCACCGCCGAGGACGACGGGAAGCGGCGCACCGAGCGCAAGGACCGCAAGCTCAGCGCGATCCTGCACGAGGGCCACCCGGTGCGGTTCTGGGACCGCGACCTGGGCCCGGACCAGGCCCGGCTGCTGGTCGGCGGGCCGGGCGTCGAGCGGCCCGACGGCGACGGGGGCGAGCGCGACGGGGACGCCCCCGGGGAGCCGCGCATCGCCTGGCGCGACCTCACCCCCGATCCGGCCGGCGCGCTGCTGGAGACCGCCCACGACATCACCCCCGACGGGCGCACCGTCGTCAGCGAGTGGCGCATCGCCGAGCGGGCCGGGGCGAACCGCGTCGCGCTGGTGGCGATCGACGTCGCCACCGGCGAGCGCCGCGTGCTGGTCGACGGCGGCGGCCACGACTGGCTGGCGCCCCGGGTCAGCCCGGACGGCTCCCGGGTCGCGCTGCTGCGCGAGCGCCACTCCACCCCCACGATGCCGGTCGACCTGCGGCTGGTGGTCGTGCCCGTCGAGGGCGGCGAGCCGGTGGAGGTGGCCCCCGGGTGGGACCGCTGGGTGAGCGAGCTGGCCTGGACGCCCGACGGCTCGGCCGTGGTCGTCACCGCCGACGACCACGGCCGCGCGCCGCTGTTCCGCATCGAGCTCGCCTCCGGTGCGGTGACCCGGCTCACCGGCGACGACGGCGCCTACACCGACCCGGTCGTCTCCCCCGACGGCCGCCACGTCTACGCGCTGCGCAGCTCCTACGACTCGCCGCCCGCCCCGGTGCGGGTCGACGCGGCCGTGCCCGGTCAGGAACCGGTGCGGCTGTCCTCCCCCGCCGCCGATCCGGAGCTGCCCGGGCGGCTCAGCGAGGTGAGCGCCACCGCCGCGGACGGCACCGCGTTGCGGGCCTGGCTGGCGCTGCCCCATTCGGCGGCCGAGGACGCCCCGGCGCCGCTGCTGCTGTGGGTGCACGGCGGGCCGCTGGGCAGCTGGAACTCCTGGCACTGGCGGTGGAACCCGTGGGTGCTGGTGGCCCGCGGCTACGCCGTGCTGCTGCCCGACCCGGCCCTGTCCACCGGCTACGGCCTGGAGTTCATCGCCCGCGGCTGGGGCACGTGGGGCGACAAGCCCTACACCGACCTGATGACCATCACCGACGCCGCCGCGGCCCGCCCGGACACCGACGCCACGCGCACCGCGGCGATGGGCGGCTCGTTCGGCGGCTACATGGCCAACTGGATCGCCGGGCACACCGACCGGTTCTCCGCGATCGTCACGCACGCCAGCCTGTGGGCGCTCGACCAGTTCGGGCCGACCACCGACGCACCGTTCTACTGGCGCCGGGAGATGACCGCCGAGCAGAGCCGCCGGCACACACCGGACGCCTCGGCCGCCGCGATCAGCACGCCGGTGCTGGTGATCCACGGCGACCGCGACTTCCGGGTGCCGATCGGCGAGGCCCTGCGGCTGTGGTGGGAGCTCGTGGAGCGCCACGACGGCGAGCCGGAGGACCTGCCGCACCGGTTCCTGTACTTCCCCGACGAGGGCCACTGGATCCTGCGCCCGCAGAACTCGGTCGTCTGGTACGAGACGGTCATCGAGTTCCTCGACCGGCACGTCCGGGGCGGGTAGCCGCACCTGGCCGACCGGGCAGGTGGTCGGGTGCGTTCGGGTCCGGCCGGTCAGGTCCGAACGCACCCACCCGGGTGCCCCCGGTTGTGACCGCCGTCTCATGCGAGTACGCCAGGGGGACCCACGAGGAGGTTCGCATGAGCGGCAACAAGATCGTCGTGTACAAGGAGCCGGGCGTCGTCGAGGTCGAGGACCACGACGTGCCGACGCTGGAGATCCCGCCGGAGGTGGCCAAGGCGACGGGGATGAGCCGCAAGGCCGACCACGGGGTCATCCTGCGCACGGTCTCGACCAACATCTGCGGCTCCGACCAGCACATGGTGCGCGGGCGCACCACCGCCCCGCCGGGGCAGACCCTGGGCCACGAGATCACCGGCGAGATCGTGGAGAAGGGCAGCGACGTGCAGTTCCTCGACGTCGGCGACATCTGCACGGTGCCGTTCAACATCGCCTGCGGGCGCTGCCGCAACTGCCGCGAGGGCCACACGGGCGTCTGCCTCAACGTCAACCCGGGCCGCGCCGGCTCGGCCTACGGCTACGTCGACATGGGCGGCTGGGAGGGAGGGCAGGCCCAGTACGTGCTGGTGCCGTTCGCCGACTTCAACCTGATCAAGTTCCCGAGCCGGGAGCAGGCGCTGGCCAAGATCCTCGACCTGACGATGCTGTCGGACATCTTCCCGACCGGCTACCACGGCGCGTACACCGCCGGGGTGACCACCGGGTCCACGGTCTACGTCGCCGGGGCCGGGCCGGTCGGGCTAGCCGCGGCGTACTCCGCGCAGCTGCTCGGCGCGGCCGTGGTGATCGTCGGGGACCTCAACGCCGACCGGCTGGCCCAGGCCCGCTCGTTCGGCTGCGAGACCGTCGACGTCTCCCAGGACGCCACCCTGGAGGACCAGGTCGCCGAGATCCTCGGGATCAACGAGGTGGACTGCGCCGTGGACGCGGTCGGCTTCGAGGCCACCGGGCACGGCGCGGGCGCGGGAGAGGCCCCCGCGGCGGTGCTCAACAGCATCATGTCGATCACCCGGGCGGCCGGCAGGCTCGGCATCCCCGGCCTCTACGTCACCGGCGACCCGGGCGCCCCCGACGACGACGCCAAGGAGGGCACGCTCAAGGTGCGCCTGGGGCTGGGCTGGGCCAAGAGCCACTCGTTCACCACCGGGCAGTGCCCGGTGCTGCGCTACAACCGCGGGCTGATGATGAGCATCCTGCACGACAAGGCCCACATCGCCGACGCCGTGAACGCCACCGTGATCCCGCTCGACGAGGCCCCGCAGGGCTACCGGGACTTCGACCAGGGCGCGGCGAAGAAGTACGTGCTCGACCCGAACGGCCTCATCCCGAAGGCCGCCTGACCGTCGAGAACGAAGCCGTTGTCGTTGTGGACCGGTCCAATCGACAACGGCTTCGTTCTCGACGGGGCGGGGGTCAGGAGAACAGCAGACGGGGCGGGGGTCAGGAGAACAGCAGACGGGGCGGGGGTCAGGAGAACAGCAGCGGGAGGCCGAGGGCGGCGTCGACGGCGATGGCCGCGAACAGCACGCACAGGTAGATGTTGGACAGGTGGAACAGCCGCATCGGCACCACCTCGGCCCCCCGCACCACCGCACGGTGCAGCAGCTGCGCGCGCAGCACGAAGAACGCCCCGCCGAGCACGGCCACCGCGGCGTAGACCCAGGACGTGGCGGGCACCAGCAGCAGCGTCCACGCCGCCATCACCCAGGAGTAGATGACGATGCGCCGGGAGACCTGCTCGGCGGTGGCCACCACCGGCAGCATCGGCACGCCGGCCGCGGCGTAGTCCTCGCGGTAGCGCATGGCCAGCGCCCAGAAGTGCGGCGGGGTCCAGAAGAAGATCACCCCGAACATCACCAGCGCGGGCCACTCGACCGTGCCGGTCACCGCGGCCCAGCCGATCACCACCGGCATGCAGCCCGCGGCGCCGCCCCAGACGATGTTCTGCGAGGTGCGCCGCTTGAGCAGCATCGTGTAGACGAGCACGTAGAAGGCGATGGCGGCCACCGAGAGCCCGGCGGCCAGCAGGTTGGTGGTCAGCGCCAGCCACACCGCCGACAGCGCCCCGAGCACCAGGCCGAAGACCAGCGCGTGCCGGGTGGGCACCTGGCCCTTGGCCAGCGGGCGGCGGGCGGTGCGCTTCATCACCGCGTCGATGTCGGCGTCGGCCACGCAGTTGAGGGCGTGCGCGCTCGCCGCCGAACCGGCGCCGCCGAGCAACGTGGCGCAGATCAGCCACGGCGACGGGATCCCGCGCTCGGCCAGGAACATCGCCGGCACCGTGACCACCAGCAACTGCTCGATGATGCGGGTCTTGGTGAGGCCGACGTAGGCCCGCAAGGTGCCGCCGACCCGGTGCAGGACGGCCCGTGCCCCCCGCTCCCCAGGCGCGCTGGGCGCCTCGTCGTGGGACACGGGAACGGTCACCGGCTACCTCGCAAAGACTGTGGTGGGAACGTCGCAACTTCGGTGTTCTACGGCTTGTCGATGATAGCCCCGTGCGTGAGGTCCGGGCTTGGCGGGTAGCCGATGGATGAACGGTCACGCGCTGATCACATGTCGCAGGCCGTCGTCGCTAGGCTGGCGCGCAGAGTCGGACGCTTCGCCGCGTACCGCCTGCCGCCCCCACTCCGACCGAGGGAACGTTGCCGTGGCCGATACCGACATCGAGACGCTCACCCGCGCTCAGGTGCCCGCCGACTGGACCGATCTGGACCGCCGCGCGGTGGACACCGTCCGCGTACTGGCCGCCGACGCCGTGCAGAAGGTCGGCAACGGCCACCCGGGTACCGCGATGAGCCTCGCCCCGCTGGCGTACACGCTGTTCCAGCGGGTGATGCGCCACGACCCGAGCGACCCCGACTGGGTCGGCCGCGACCGGTTCGTGCTGTCGGCCGGCCACTCCAGCCTGACGCTCTACCTGCAGCTGTTCCTGTCCGGCTACGGGCTGGAGCTCGCCGACATCCAGGCCCTGCGCACGTGGGGCTCGAAGACCCCGGGCCACCCCGAGCACCGCCACACCCCCGGCGTGGAGATCACCACCGGCCCGCTGGGCCAGGGCCTGGCCTCCGCGGTCGGCATGGCGATGGCGGCCCGCCGCGAGCGCGGCCTGTTCGACCCGGACCCCGACCTCGGGCAGAGCCCGTTCGACCACGACATCTTCGTGATCGCCTCGGACGGCGACATCGAGGAGGGCATCACCTCCGAGGCCTCGTCGCTGGCCGGCACCCAGCAGCTGGGCAACCTCACGGTGATCTACGACGCCAACCAGATCTCCATCGAGGACGACACGACGATCGCGCTGTCGGAGGACACCGCCAAGCGCTACGAGGCCTACGGCTGGCACGTGCAGGTCGTCGAGGGCGGGGAGAACGTCACCGGCATCCTCGAGGCGCTGCGCAACGCCAAGGCCGAGAGCTCGCGCCCGTCGTTCATCGTGCTGCGCACGATCATCGGCTTCCCGGCGCCGAAGAAGATGAACACCGGAAAGGCGCACGGCTCGGCGCTGGGCGACGAGGAGGTCGCGGCCGTCAAGGAGATCCTCGGCTTCGACCCCGAGCGCAGCTTCCAGGTCGACGACGACGTGCTCGCGCACGCCCGCAAGGTCGTCGACCGCGGTCGTGAGGCCCGCCGGGAGTGGCAGAAGACCTACGACGACTGGCGTTCGCGCGAGTCCGAGCGGGCCGAGCTGTTCGACCGCGTGCTCGGGCGCGACCTGCCGGTCGGCTGGGAGAAGGCGCTGCCCTCCTGGGACGTCGACCCCAAGGGCGTGGCCACCCGCAAGGCCTCCGGCGAGGTGCTCAAGTCGCTGGCCGACGTGCTGCCCGAGCTGTGGGGCGGCTCGGCCGACCTGGCCGAGTCGAACAACACCACGATGGAGGGCGCGAACTCGTTCGGCCCCGAGTCGATCAAGACGAAGATGTGGGACGCCACCCCGTACGGGCGCACGCTGCACTTCGGCGTCCGCGAGCACGCCATGGGCGCCATCCTCAGCGGCATCGCGCTGCACGGGCCGACGCGCCCCTACGGCGGCACGTTCCTGACCTTCAGCGACTACATGCGCCCGGCCGTGCGGCTCGCGGCGCTGATGAAGTCCTCGGTCGTCTACGTGTGGACGCACGACTCGATCGGCCTCGGCGAGGACGGCCCGACCCACCAGCCCATCGAGCACTTCGCGGCGCTGCGCGCCATCCCCGGGCTGGCCTTCGTCCGCCCCGGCGACGCCAACGAGACCGCGCACGCCTGGCGGGCCACCCTGGAGCGCCCGGAGGGCCCCAAGGGCCTGGCGCTGACCCGGCAGAACGTGCCGACCCTGGAGGGCACCTCGTACGAGGGCGTCTCCCGCGGCGGCTACGTGCTGGCCGAGGCGTCCTCCGGCGAGCCCCGGGTGATCCTCATCGGCACCGGGTCCGAGCTGCAGATCGCCGTCGACGCCCGTTCGGCCCTGGAGGCCGACGGCGTGCCCACCCGGGTCGTGTCGATGCCGTGCGTCGAGTGGTTCGACGAGCAGGACGACGCCTACCGCGAGTCGGTCCTGCCCAGCGGGGTGAAGGCCCGCGTCAGCGTCGAGGCCGGCATCGCCCAGCCGTGGTACCGGTTCGTCGGCGACGCGGGCGAGATCATCTCCATCGAGCACTACGGCGCCAGCGCCGACTACCAGACGCTGTTCCGGGAGTTCGGCTTCACCACCGAGAACGTGGTCGCCGCCGCCCGGCGCAGCCTCGCCAAGCTCTCCTGAAAGGGGAACAAGCCATGACCAACGACCGGCTGGCCGCGCTCGCCGCGGCCGGCGTGTCCATCTGGCTCGACGACCTGTCGCGCGAGCGGCTGCGCAGCGGCAACCTGCAGCAGCTGATCAGCGAGAAGCACGTCGTCGGGGTCACCACCAACCCGACCATCTTCGCCTCGGCGCTCTCGGACGGCGCCGCCTACAACGAGCAGGTCCGCGAGCTCGCCGCCCGCGGCGCCTCGGTCGACGACGCCATCCGCGAGATCACCGTGGCCGACGTCCAGCAGGCCTGCGACGTGTTCAGCGGCACCTGGGAGACCAGCGGCGGGGTCGACGGGCGGGTCTCGCTCGAGGTCGAGCCGGGCCTGGCCCGCGACGCCGACGGCACCCTGGCGCAGGCCATCGACCTGTGGAAGGCCGTCGACCGGCCGAACCTGCTGATCAAGATCCCGGCCACCGAGGCCGGCCTGTCGGCGATCACCCGCGCGCTCGCCGAGGGGATCAGCGTCAACGTCACGCTGATCTTCTCCGTGGAGCGCTACCGCGCGGTCATGGGCGCCTACCTCGACGGCCTGGAGCAGGCCGCGGCCAACGGCCAGGAGCTGTCCCGGATCGCCTCGGTGGCCAGCTTCTTCGTCTCCCGGGTCGACGCCGAGATCGACAAGCGGCTGGACGCGATCGGCACCGACGCGGCGCTCGCGCTGCGCGGCAAGGCCGCGGTGGCCAACTCCCGCCTCGCCTACGCCGCCTACCAGGAGGTCTTCTCCTCCGACCGGTGGAAGGCGCTGGCGGCCAAGGGCGCGCGCCCGCAGCGGCCGCTGTGGGCCTCGACCGGGGTCAAGAACCCCGACTACTCCGACACCATGTACGTCAGCGAGCTGGTCGTGGCCGACGTGGTCAACACCATGCCGGAGAAGACCCTCACCGCCTTCGCCGACCACGGCGAGGTCACCGGGGACACGGTAACCGGCACCGCGGCGCAGGCCCAGGAGGTCTTCGACGCGGTGGCCGCCCAGGGCGTCGACCTGACCGACGTGTTCCTCACCCTCGAGGACGAGGGCGTCGACAAGTTCGAGAAGTCCTGGGCCGAGCTGCAGGAGACGGTCAAGGGCCAGCTCGAGTCGGCCGGCTGAGTTGTCGGTCCCACCGTTCCCGCGGTCGCGTCGGTGAGCTCGCCGGACCGCGCCGCCGAGCCGCCCACCGGGGTCGTGTCCGACCTGGTGGGCGGCTCCGTCGCGAGCCGCGTCGCCGCGGGCGACCCCGCGCTCTGGCCCGGGGCCGCCTGGCCGGGCTGGGTCCGCGCCGCCCGCAGCGCCCGGCCGATGGTCGGCGCGGTGTCCGCGCTGGGCGAGACGCTCCGGGTGGCCGGCCTGCACCGGATCGTGCTCGTCACCACGGCCGGGGTGGGCGTGGCGGTCGAGGGGCTCGGCGTCGGCACCGCACCCGGCACCGGGCTGATCGTGCTGGACACCGCCGACCCGGAGTCGGTGGCCGACGTGCTGGCCGGCGACCTGGACACCACCGCGCTGGTCACCGTGCTGCCCCCGGGCGCGACCGGTCCCGAGGCCGAGTCGGTCGCCCTGGTGCACGAGGTGGTGACCGAGGCGCTGATCGCCGAGGGCCTGCCCGCCGAGCGGCACACCGTGCTCATCGACGTCCCGGACGGGCCGCTGGCCCGGCGGGCGAGCGGGGCCACCCTGCTCGCCGGCCCCCCGGACGTGTCCGGGCTGTGGTCGTCGCTCAGCGCGTACACGCTCGTCCCCGCCGGTCTGGCCGGAGCCGACATCGGCGTCCTGCTGGCCGGTGCGGACGTGGCCGCCGCGGCGCTGGCCGAGGACTCGCCCGACAACCCCGCGCTGGTGCTGGGCGCGATCCTGGCCGCGGCCCCCACCGTCGCGCTGACCGGCACGCCGGCGCTGGTGGAGTACGCCACCGAGCTGATCGCCGGCGGGCTGGGCAAGGACGGGCGCGGGCCGCTGGCGGTCCGCCTCGACGACCCCGACGCCCCGCTCGCCGACCTGGTCCGCTCCGCGGGCGTCCCGGACGGCGCGCTGGCCATCGAGGTCGCCGGCCCCGTCGCCGGCACCGGAGCGGCCCCGGCACTGGTCGAGCGCACCGACGGCGGGCCCGGACTGCGCACCGAGGGCTCGGCCGCGGGTCAGGTGCTGCTCTGGCAGCACGCCGTGGCGGTGGCCGCGCACCTGCTCGCCGTCGACCCCACCCACCGCCCCGCCGGGACCCGACCCCCCGCCGACACCGCCACCGCGTTCGTCGACGGCTTCGTCGACGGCGCCGTCGCGGTGCGCGGCGGGAGCTGGCTGCCCGCGGGCACCGACACGGTCGCCGACGCGCTGCGCGCGCTCGTCGACCCGTCCGGCGCGGCGCCCACCCACCTGGCCGTGCACGCCTATCTTGACCGGGAGAGCGACGCCTCCGCCGCGGTGCTGCGGCTGGAGCTGGCCCGCCGCACCGGGTTGACCACCACCTTCGGGTGGGCGCCGCGCTGCCTGGCCGGCACCGGCCAGTACGACGAGGGCGGTCCGGACGCCCCGGTGGTCTGCCAGCTGACCGGGGACGCCGCGGAGCCGGGCGAGCGGCCGGAGGAGCTGGGTGAGCGGCAACGGGCCACGGCCGACGCGGACGCCGCGGCGCTGGCCGCGAACGGCCGCCGCGTGCTGCGCCTGCACTTCGTCGACCGGATCGCCGGCCTGGTCACCCTGGCCAAGGCCGTCCAGCAGCTCTGAGCGCGGGAGCGGGCGCACCCCGTCCCCCGCGACAACGACGTTCGTGACGTAGGACCGAGGAGAACGATGAGCGCCAGCACGACCGGGACCGCGCAGTGGGTGAACCCGCTGCGCGATCCCCGCGACAAGCGGCTCCCGCGGATCGCGGGGCCCTGCGGCCTGGTCATCTTCGGCGTGACCGGGGACCTGTCCCGCAAGAAGCTGATGCCGGCCATCTACGACCTGGCCAACCGCGGGCTGCTGCCGCCGGGCTTCGCGCTGACCGGCTTCGCCCGCCGCGACTGGGCCGACCAGGACTTCGGCAACGTGGTCTACGAGGCGGTGCGCGAGCACGCCCGCACCCCGTTCCGCCAGTCGGTGTGGGACCGCCTCGCCGAGGGCTTCCGGTTCGTGCCCGGCAGCTTCGACGACGACGCGTCGTTCGACCAGCTGGAGAAGACCGTCCGCGACCTCGACCGGGTCCGGGGCACCGGCGGCAACCACGCCTTCTACCTGTCCATCCCGCCGGGCGCGTTCCCGGTGGTGTGCAAGCAGCTGGCCCGCTCGGGGCTGTCCGCCCAGAACGGCGACCAGTGGCGCCGGGTCGTCATCGAGAAGCCCTTCGGCCACGACCTGCGATCCGCGCGCGAGCTCAACGCCATCGTCAACGACGTCTTCCCCGAGGACTCGGTGTTCCGCATCGACCACTACCTCGGCAAGGAGACGGTGCAGAACGTGCTGGCGATGCGCTTCGCCAACCAGCTGTTCGAGCCCATCTGGAACGCCCACTACATCGACCAGGTGCAGATCACCATGGCCGAGGACATCGGGCTGGGCGGGCGCGCCGGCTACTACGACGGCATCGGCGCGGCCCGCGACGTCATCCAGAACCACCTGCTGCAGCTGCTGGCGTTCACCGCCATGGAGGAGCCGGTCGCGTTCTCCTCCGACGAGCTGCGCGCCGAGAAGATCAAGGTGCTGAACGCGACCAAGCTGGTCGGCCCGCTGCACGAGACCACGGCCCGCGGCCAGTACGAGGGCGGCTGGCAGGGCGGTGAGAAGGTGCGCGGGCTCACGCAGGAGGAGGGCTTCGACCCCGAGTCGCGCACCGAGACCTACGCCGCGATCACCTGCGAGGTGGCCACCCGCCGTTGGGCCGGGGTGCCGTTCTACCTGCGCACCGGCAAGCGGCTGGGCAGGCGCGTCACCGAGATCGCCATCATCTTCAAGCGGGCGCCGCACCTGCCGTTCGACTCCACCATGACCGAGGAGCTCGGGCAGAACGCGATCGTCGTGCGGGTGCAGCCCGACGAGGGCGTCACCATGCGGTTCGGGTCGAAGGTGCCGGGCAGCCAGATGGAGGTCCGCGACGTCACCATGGACTTCGGCTACGGCACCGCGTTCACCGAGGCCTCCCCGGAGGCCTACGAACGGCTCATCCTCGACGTGCTGCTGGGCGAGCCGTCGCTGTTCCCGGTCAACGACGAGGTCGAGCGCTCCTGGGAGATCCTCGACCCGGTGATCGAGCACTGGGCCGCCCAGGACGCCGGGCCCGACCCGTACCCGGCAGGCAGCTGGGGCCCGGAGTCGGCCAACCGGATGCTGGCCCGCACCGGGCGCACCTGGCGCCGTCCGTGACCACCGCGCAGTACCCCACGAGGAGCCGTCCATGATCGTCGATCTGCCCTCGACGAACATCTCGAAGGTCAACAAGAAGCTGGTCCAGCTGCGCGAGAGCGGCGGCGTGCTCGCGCTGGGCCGGGTGCTCACCCTGGTGATCATCACCGACGACGGGGCCACCACCGAGGACGCCATCGACGCCGCGAACGAGGCCAGCCGCGAGCACCCGTGCCGGGTCATCGTGCTGGCCCGCGGGTACCGGGAGGCCGCGCCCCGGTTGGACGCGCAGATCCGGGTCGGCGGCGACGCCGGGGCCAGCGAGGTCATCGTGCTGCGCGGCTACGGCGCGCTGGCCGACAACGGCGCCGCGGCCGGCATGGTGATGCCGCTGCTGCTGCCCGACGCGCCGGTCGTCGCCTGGTGGCCGGGCGACGCGCCGGACGTCCCGGCCGAGGACGAGGTGGGCAGGCTGGCCCAGCGCCGCATCACCGACGCGCTCGCCTGCGCCGACCCGGTCGCCGCGCTCGCCCAGCGCCGGGTGGGCCACCGCGCCGGCGACACCGACCTCGCCTGGTCGCGGCTGACGTTCTGGCGCGCGCTGCTGGCCACCGCGATGGACGCCCCGCCCTTCGAGCCCATCACCCACGTCACCGTCGTCGGCGAGCGGGTCTCCCCCTCCGCCGACCTGCTGGCCGGGTGGCTCGCCGCCCGGCTGGACGCCGCCGTCGAGCGCCGCCCGGCCACCACCGGCAAGGGCATGGTCTCGGTGCGCCTGGAGCGGGCCTCGGGTCCGATCGAGCTCGTCCGCCCGGACGGGCGCGTCGGGCGGCTCAGCCAACCGGGACAACCCGACCGGTTGGTCGCGCTGGCCCGCCGCGAGGTGCGAGACTGCCTCGCCGAGGAGCTGCGCCGGCTCGACCCCGACGAGATCTACGGGGCCGCGCTGGCCGGGATCGGACGGGTCGCCGACCTCGATGCCCCGGTGTCCGCGCCGACGCTGGCCACCAGCTCGTGACCGGCGCCGACGCACCGCGAGGAGGGAGTGTGGGCATGGCCGCCGCCGACATCGCCGTGCACGCCCACCCCGACGTGCTCGCGGCGGCCGCGGCCGCCCGGCTGATCACCCGGCTGGTCGACCTGCAGGCCGCGGGCAACACGCCGAAGATCGTGCTCACCGGCGGTGGCGTCGGCATCGCGATGCTGGAGCAGATCCGGGCCACCGTCGCCCGCGACGCCGTCGACTGGGGCCGCGTCGAGTTCTACTGGGGCGACGAGCGGTTCCTGCCGCCGGGCCACCCCGAGCGCAACGAGACCCAGGCCCGCGAGGCCCTGCTCGACCACGTCCCGGTCCACCCGGCCAAGGTGTTCGCGATGGGCGCCGACACCGGCACGGGCCCGTCCGGGGCGGAGGCGGCGGCCGAGGAGTACGCGGCGCTGCTGCGCCGGGCGGCCCGCCCGGAGGACCACGGCCCGGTGCCCTCGTTCGACGTGCTGATGCTGGGCATGGGCGGCGAGGGCCACACCGCCTCGGTCTTCCCGCACTCCCCCGCCGTGTACGAGACCGAGCGCTCGGTGGTGGCGGTGCACGGCTGCCCGAAGCCCCCGCCGACCCGCGTGTCGCTCACCCTGCCCGCGATCCGCACCGCGGCCGAGGTCTGGATCATCACCACCGGCGAGGCCAAGGCGGCCGCGGTGGCCATGGCCCTGGGCGGGGCGGGCGAAGTGGCGATCCCGGTGGCCGGCGCCACCGGTCGCCGGCGCACCCGCTGGCTGCTCGACCGGGCCGCGGCGGCCAAGCTGCCCCGCGACCTCGTCCCGCACATCGCCTGACGTGGCCGCCGAACCGGGTCCGCTGCACGTCGTCGTGGACGGGGCCAACGTCGTCGGCTCCCGCCCCGACGGCTGGTGGCGGGACCGCCCCGGCGCCGCGCGCCGGCTGACCGGGCAGCTCGTGGCCCTGCTGACCACCGGCACCCGCGAGCTGGCCGCGGCGCTCGGGCAGCCCGCGGACCGGTCCCTGCGGCTGCACCTCGTCCTGGAGGGCGAGGCGGCCCGCGTCGAGGACCTGTCCACGCACGCGCTGCTCGACGTCGTCCGCGCCGACCGCGACGGCGACTCCGCGATCGTCGCCCTCGTCGGGGAGCTCGACGGCGACGACCGGCTGGTCGTGACCGCCGACCGCGAGCTGCGCGACCGCGTGCGGGCCGCGGGCGCCGACACCGCGGGCCCCGGCGCCCTGCTGACGGGCCTCCCCGGCTGACCGGCGCACCACCGGTCCGACCGGGCGGGCGCGCCAGCCGCTCAGGCGCGACGGCGCCCGTCGGCCCGGGTGGGGCGGGCGGCGGCCAGGGCGGGGCGGTGCGGCAGCGGGCTGGAGTAGACGACGCTGGTGGTCACCGCGCCCAGCCCGCCGATCCGCCCGGTGACCTCTTCGAGGTGGCGCATCGAGCGGGCCAGCACGGTCAGCACGAAGCAGTCCTCCCCCGTCACGTGGTGCGCCTCGATGATCTCCGGCGTGCTGTCGAGCAGGTCGTGGAAGGGGCGGTAGTTGGCGTTCGGGTAGCGCAGCCGCACCAGCGCGCGGATCACCAGGCCGATGCGCTCGGGGTCGACGTCGCAGCGGTAGCCGGTGATCACCCCGGACTCCTCCAGCCTGCGCACCCGCTCGGTGACCGCGCTCGGCGACAGCCCGACCGTGCGACCCAGGACGGCATAGCTCGCCCGACCGTCCTCCTGCAGGGCTTCCAGGAGGCGGTAGTCGATGTCGTCGAGTGAATCCACGGTCATGGCCCGAATCTACCGTGGATGTCTTCTTCTCCCCGAGCCCTGATCTTCCTAGCGTCAGCGCCGTGCCCACCACCGCGCCCACCACCGACCCCACCACCGACGCCGTCGCGTTCTTCACCGCCCGGCTGGAGTTCCAGACCGACGTCTCCGACGTCCACGCCGCGCTGTCCGACGGCTCCGCCGACTTCGTGCTGGTCGACACGCGCAGCGCCGCCGCGTGGGCCGGTGGGCGGATCCCCGGGGCGCGCCACCTCCCGACCGCCCAGCTGCCCGCCGACCTCGACCCCGCGGTCCCGGTGGTGACCTACTGCTGGGGGCCGGCCTGCAACGGCGCGACGCGGGCTGCGCTGCGGCTGGCCCGGGCCGGGTTCCGGGTCCGGGAGATGCTCGGCGGCATCGAGTACTGGACCCGGGAGGGCCTGCCCGTGCAGACCGACGACGGCGTCGTCACCGCCGATCCCGACCCGCTGACCGTGCCCTGCGGCTGCTGAGGGCCGCACCGCCCGCGAGGAGCGGCGCCGCGGGGGTGCGACCGGTCGGCGGGGTGCCGCATGGCATCGTGCGGGACGTGAGCGCACCGCCGGCCCGGTCCCGATCCGCCCTGCTGGGGGCCGCCCTGCTCGCGCTCGGCGCGGTCGGCTGCACGACGACCGCCGCGGGCACCGGGCCGACCGCCGGCGGGCCGAGCGCCGCGCCGACGCCGCCCCCTCCCCCGCCGGCCGCCTGCCTGCTCGACCTCGAGGCGATGGCGGACACCACCGGGCTCACCTGGACCCCGGACGCGACGACGGCCAGCGACACCCGCTGCGTCTACGACCCCGGGCCGGGGGCCCCGACGGCCGCGGCACCCGCGGCGTCGGCAGCGGACGGTGCGGACACCGGTACGGGGCTGGACCGGGCACCGACCCCGGCACCCGCCCGGAGTGGGGAGTTCGTCGCCGTCGACATCGCGGCGGCCGACGACCGGGCCGTCGCGGCGCAGCTCGACGTGCTCGCCGAGGTATGCGACGCCGGGTCGCGCGCGCCGGTCGGCACCGGGTTCGTCTGCCGGCTCGACGGGAGCAGCGTCTACGCCGGGCTGGTCCGGGGCGAGGATGTCATCACGGTCGCGGCCTCGGCGGTCCCGCCCGGGACCACGGTGGCGGCGCTGACGATGGCGATCGGCCAGCAGGTCGACGCGCTCAGCTGAACGGCCCCGGCGTCCGCGGACACCGGGGCCGGCGCTCAGAGCTCGCGCGAGGCGCGCAGCTTGCTCAGGGCCTCTTCGAGGATCGCGGCGCCGTCGGCGTCGCTGCGCCGCTCCTTCACGTACGCCAGGTGGGTCTTGTAGGGCTCGGTCCGCGGCGGAGCCGGCGGGTTCTGGCTGTCGCGCCCGCCCGGCAGCCCGCAGCGGGGGCAGTCCCAGGAGTCGGGGATGTCCGCCTCCTGGGCGAACGAGGGCGTGGAGACGTGCCCGTTGGAACAGAAGTACGACACGTGCGAGCGGGGCGCGGTCTCGCCGCGCTCGGACTCGCCCATCGGACCGGCACCCACCCGGGTGCCGCGGATCGCGTTTCCGCCTGCCATGGCCATCCTTCTCTCAGACCCCGACCTTCACGAGCAGCCCGGTTCCGATGATCGCGATCACCCAGATCGCGCCGACGAACAGGGTGAGCCGGTCGAGGTTCTTCTCGACCACGCTCGACCCGGACAGGCTCGACTGCACCCCGCCACCGAACAGGCTGGACAGACCGCCACCCCGACCGCGGTGCAGCAGGATCAGCAGCACCAGCAGCACGCTGGAGACGATCAGTACGATCTGCAGGGCGAGTTGCATCCCATCCTCATTCTCGTCGCACGGCGCCCCGGCCGCTGCCGCCGCGCCGCTCGGAAACCCGAGGGTACCCGGGCCGTGGCCGGGCGTTGCCGGGGGCCCGTTCCGTCGAGAACGACGTTATGGGATCGAAAAGGGTCGAGCCGATCCCATACGCCGTTCTCGGCGGAATGCGTTCGGGCGGTTATGGCAGGGGGCCACCGGCGGAGATCGCGCACAGCTGCGCGAACTCGTCGGCGTCGAGGCTGGCCCCGCCGACCAGCGCGCCGTCGATGTCGGCCTCGGCCACGATCTCGCCGACGTTCTTCGCCTTCACCGACCCGCCGTAGAGCACCCGGACGCCGGCCGCGACGGTCTCGCCGTAGAGCTCGGACACCGTCGCCCGCAGCGCGGCGCAGACCTCCTGGGCGTCGGACGCGCTCGCGACGCGGCCCGTGCCGATCGCCCACACCGGCTCGTAGGCGATCACCACCGACCCGATGTCCTGGGCGGAGACCTCGGCCAGCCCGGCACGGAGCTGGCGCGTGGTGTGCTCCACGTGACCGCCCTGCTCCCGCACCTGCAGGCCCTCGCCGACGCACAGGATCGGGCCGATCCCGTGCTTGAGCGCGGCCAGCACCTTCCGGTTGACCAGCGCGTCGTCCTCGCCGTGGAGCTCGCGGCGCTCGGAGTGGCCCACCACGACGAAGCGGCAGCCCAGCTTGGCCAGCATCACGCCGGACACGTCGCCGGTGTAGGCGCCCGAGTCGTGCGGGGACAGGTCCTGCGCCCCGTGCACCATCAGCAGCTGGTCGCCGTCGATGAGCGTCTGCACCGACCGGATGTCGGTGAACGGGGGCAGCACGACGACGTCGACCTTGTCGTAGTACTTCTCCGGCAGCGCGAAGGCGAGCTTCTGCACCAGGGCGATGGCCTCGAGGTGGTTGAGGTTCATCTTCCAGTTGCCGGCGATCAGCGGCTTGCGGGCCATCAGCTCTTCTCCAGGACGGCGATGCCGGGCAGGTCCTTGCCCTCGAGGAACTCCAGCGAGGCCCCGCCCCCGGTGGAGATGTGGGAGAAGCCGTACTCGGGCAGGCCCAGCGCCCGCACGGCGGCGGCGGAGTCGCCGCCGCCGACGACGCTGAACGCACCGGCGGCCGTGCCGTCGATGATCGCCTGGGCCACCCCGCGGGTGCCCTCGGCGAACGGCGCCAGCTCGAACACGCCCATCGGGCCGTTCCAGAACACCGTCCGCGCCCGGCCGAGCACCTCGGCGAAGGCCGCGACGGTGTCCGGGCCGATGTCGAGGCCCTTCCAGCCGTCCGGGATCGCGTCCGCGGCGACGGTGCGGGTGGCGGCCTCGGCCGAGAAGTCGTCGGCCACGACGACGTCCACCGGGAGCACGATCTTGCCCGACTCCAGCAGCCGCCGGCAGCTGTCGATCTGGTCGCGCTCGAGCAGCGAGTCGCCCACGCCGTAGCCCTGCGCGGCCAGGAACGTGAAGCACATCCCGCCGCCGACCAGCAGCGCGTCGACCCGGGGCAGCAGGGCGTCGATGACGGCCAGCTTGTCCGACACCTTCGACCCGCCCAGCACCACCGCATAGGGCCGCTCGGGCTCGGTGGTCAGCGTGCGCAGCACCTCGACCTCGGCGAGCACGAGGCCGCCCGCGTAGGCGGGCAGGTCGAGCGCCACGTCGTAGACCGAGGCCTGCTTGCGGTGCACCACGCCGAAGCCGTCGGAGACGAACGCCCCGCTCGGGCCGGTCAGCGCGGACAGCTCGCGGGCCAGCCCGGCCCGGTCGTCGTCGTTCTTCGCGGTCTCGCGCGGGTCGAACCGGATGTTCTCCAGCAGCACGACGCCGCCGTCGCCGAGCGCGGACACCGCCGCGCCCGCGGCGTCGCCGTGCTCGGCCAGGGTGACCTCGGCGCCGAGCAGCTCACCGAGCCGCGCGGCCACCGGGGCCAGGGAGTACTTCGGCTCCGGGCCGCCCTTGGGCCGGCCGAGGTGGGCGGTGACCACCACCCGCGCCCCCGCGTCGAGCAGGGTGCGCAGGGTGGGCACCGAAGCCCGGATCCGGCCGTCGTCGGTGATCCGGTCGCCGTCGAGGGGCACGTTCAGGTCGGAGCGGACGAGCACCGTGCGACCGGAGACGCCCTCCCCGACGAGGTCGTCGAGCGACTTCACTCGCGATCCCGCCTCAGAGCTTGCTGGCGACGAGGGCCGTGATGTCGACCAGCCGGTTGGAGTAGCCCCACTCGTTGTCGTACCAGCCGACGATCTTGACCTGGTTGCCGATGACCTTGGTCAGCCCGCTGTCGAAGATGCAGGAGGCCGGGTCGGTGACGATGTCGGAGGACACGATCGGGTCGTCGGTGTAGCGCAGGACGCCGGCCAGCGGCCCGTCGGCGGCGGCCTTGTAGGCGGCGTTGATCTCCTCGACCGAGGCCTCCTTGCGGACCTCCACGGTCAGGTCGGTGGCCGAGCCGGTGGGGATCGGCACCCGCAGGGCGTAGCCGTCCAGCTTGCCCTTCAGGTGCGGCATGACCAGGCCGATGGCCTTGGCCGCCCCGGTGGAGGTGGGCACCACGTTCAGCGCGGCCGCGCGGGCCCGGCGCAGGTCCTTGTGCGGGCCGTCCTGCAGGTTCTGGTCCTGGGTGTAGGCGTGGACCGTGGTCATCAGGCCCTTCTCGATGCCGAGCAGGTCGTCGATGACCTTGGCCAGCGGGGCCAGGCAGTTCGTGGTGCAGGACGCGTTGGAGACGATGTTCTGCGAGCCGTCGTAGGCGGAGTCGTTGACGCCCTTGACGACGGTCAGGTCCTCACCGGTGGCCGGCGCGGAGATGACGACCTTCTTCGCCCCCGCGTCGAGGTGCTTGGCCGCACCCTCGCGCTTGGTGAAGATGCCGGTGGACTCGACAACGACGTCGACGCCGAGGTCCTTCCAGGGCAGCTCGGCCGGGTCGCGCACGGCCAGTCCCTTGAAGCCCTTGCCGTCCACCACGATCTCCTCGTCGGTGGAGGAGACGTCGTAGGGCAGCCGACCCAGGATGGAGTCGTACTTCAGCAGGTGGGCCAGCGTCGCGTTGTCGGTGATGTCGTTCACCGCGACGATCTCGATGTCCGTCCCGCCCGCGGCGCGCTGCGCGTCGACCGCGCGCCAGAAGTTGCGGCCGATCCGTCCGAACCCGTTCACACCCACGCGCACAGTCACGCCGTGCCTCCTCGGTCTGGTTCGTCTCGTAGGGGCGGTTCCCCGACCGGGGACGCCCGCTCACCTCGCACCCTAGCGTCCCAGGTCGGCGGGTTCGCACCGACTTCGGAATCGATCCACCCGATGAGCCTCACACGGCCCGCGACCGACCCCGCGCGCCGCGCGGGGAGGCCGCGGCCCGCGCTCAGACGTCCTCGAGCATCTCCGCGGTGACCACGGACTCGGTGTCGGGGATGCCCAGGTCGGCGGCCCGCTTGTCGGCCATGTGCAACAGCCTGCGGATCCGCCCGGCCACCGCGTCCTTGGTCATCGGCGGCTCGGCCAGCTGGCCGAGCTCCTCCAGCGAGGCCTGCGTGTGCTCCACGCGCAGCCTGCCCGCGGCGAGCAGGTGGTCGGGGACGTCCTCGGCGAGGATCTCCAGCGCGCGCTGCACCCGGGCCGCCGCGGCCACGGCGGCGCGCGCGGAGCGGCGCAGGTTGGCATCGTCGAAGTTGGCCAGCCGGTTGGCCGTGGCCCGGACCTCGCGGCGCATCCGCCGCTCCTCCCAGGCCATCACGCTCTCGTGGGCGCCCATCCGGGTCAGCAGCGCGCTGATGGCGTCGCCGTCGCGGACGACGACCCGGTCGGCCCCGCGCACCTCGCGCCACTTCGCCGTCACCCCGAGCCGGCGCGCCGCGCCGACCAGCGCCATCGCCGCCTCCTGGCCGGGGCAGGTGACCTCCAGGGCGGAGCTGCGGCCCGGCTCGGTGAGCGAGCCGTGCGCCAGGAACGCGCCCCGCCAGGCCGCCTCGGCGTCGCACACGCCGCCGGACACGACGGGCGGGGGCAGCCCGCGCACCGGGCGGCCGCGCGCGTCCAGCAGGCCCGTCTGGCGGGCGAGGCCCTCGCCGTCGCGCACCACGCGCAGCACGTAGCGCGCCCCGCGGCGCAGCCCGCCCGCGGTGATCACGTGCGCCTCGCACGTGTGGCCGTAGAGCTCGTGCACGTCGCGGCGCAGCCGCCGGGCCACCGACCCGGTGTCGACCTCGGCCTCGACCACGACCCGGCCCCCGACGATGTGCAGGCCCCCGGCGAAGCGCAGCAGCGCGGCCACCTCGGCGCGCCGGCAGCACGGCTTGGTGACCACGAGCCTGCTCAGCTCGTCCTTGACCGCCGCCGTCATCGCCATGTGGACCTCCTGGCCGGTCGGGGAGCGCCGGGGCGCGCGTGGGGAGCCACCTTCACGTCCTCTCTGCGACCGCATCGGCCGCCACCGCCGCCCGCGGGCCGGAGCCGGCAAGCACGGCGCCGATCGCCCGGGCCAGCGCCACCGGGTCGTGCCGGGGCACGACCGGGTCGGCGGCGGCGACCGGGGCCGTGTGGACCCGACCGCCCGGGGAGAGCACCGCGCGCGCGGCACGGCCCAACCGGTCCGGGAGCGGGACCGCCGCCTCGTCGGCGATCACCGCGTCCACCCTGAGCTCGGGGGCGTGCTCCGAGAGTACGGCCAGGTGCTGCTCCGGGGAGAACCCGGCGGTCTCCCCCGGCTCCGGGACCAGGTTCAACACCACGACCTTGCGCGCGCGGGTGGTGACGAGCGCCTCGCGCAGGTCGGGCACCAGAAGGTGCGGGATCACGCTGCTGAACCACGAGCCCGGCCCCAGCAGCAGCACATCGGCGGCGTGCACCGCCTCGAGCACCTCCGGGCACGCCGAGGGCCGCTCGGGGCGCAGGTGCACCCGGCGGACCCGCCCGGGCGTCGAGGCGACGGCCACCTGTCCCCTGATCCGGTACTCCTCGTCGGGCGTGTCGCCCAGCCCCGAGACGTCGGCCTCGATGTCGAGCGGGTCGCAGCTCATCGGCAGCACCCGCCCGCGCAGGCCGAGCAGCGCGCCCACCTCGTCGAGCGCGGCCACCGGGTCGTGCAGCACCTCGATCAGGCCGGCGATCAGCAGGTTGCCCACGGCGTGCCCGGCGAGCGCGCCGGTGCCGCCGAAGCGGTGCTGCACCACCGAGGCCCAGCGCCGCCCGCCGTCGTCGGGCGCGGCCAGCGCGGCCAGCGCCATCCGCAGGTCGCCGGGCGGGAGCACGCCCAGCTCACGGCGCAGCCTGCCCGACGAGCCGCCGTCGTCGCCGACCGTGACGACGGCGGTGACGTGGTCGGTCAGCAGCCGCAGGGCCGAGAGCGTGGCGTGCAGGCCGTGCCCGCCGCCGAGCGCGACGGCGCGCACCTCCGCGGTGCTCACTCGCGCCCCAGGTCGCGGTGGGTGACGTTGACGACCACGCCCTCCGAGCCGGCCAGCCGCTTGGCCATCTCCTCGCTGATCGCCACGCTGCGGTGCTTGCCGCCGGTGCAGCCGATCGAGACGGTGAGGTAGCGCTTGCCCTCGCGCCGGTAACCGGCCCCGACCAGGCCGAGCAGCTCGAGGTAGCGGGCGATGAACTCCTCGGCGCCGTCCTGGCTGAGCACGTAGTCGCGGACCTGCTCGTCCCGGCCGGTGTGCTCGCGCAGCTCGGGGATCCAGAACGGGTTGGGCAGGAAGCGCACGTCGACCACGAGGTCGGAGTCCATCGGCAGGCCGTACTTGTAGCCGAACGAGACCAGCGTGACCCGGGTGGCCTGCAACGACTCGGCGCCGAACGCGTGCTCCAGGGTGGCCCGCAGCGCCGGGACCGCCGTCGTGGAGGTGTCGATGACGAGGTCGGCGCTCTCGCGCAGCGTGCGCAGCAGGTCGCGCTCGGCGGCGATGCCGTCGACGAGCCTGCCGTCGCCCTGCAGCGGGTGGCTGCGGCGCACCTGCTCGAAGCGGCGCACCAGCACCGCGTCGGAGGCCTCCAGGAACAGCAGCCGGGGCTTGTAGCCGCGGGTGTCGAGGTCCTTCATGACCGCGCCGAGGTCGGTGGAGAACGCCCGGCTGCGCACGTCCATGACGACCGCGATGCGGGTGATCTCGCCGCGCGCGCGGGAGCCGAGGTCGACCATCGTGGCGATCAGCTCGGGCGGCAGGTTGTCCACCACGAACCAGCCCAGGTCCTCCATGACCTTGGCCGCGGTGCTGCGCCCCGCCCCGGACAGCCCGCTGATCAGCGCGACCTCGATGCCGCCGCGCTCGGTGGCGCCGCGCTCACCGGCCTGCACGCCGCCGCGGGTGGTGCGGTCCTCCCAGTCCGGGCCCTGGACCTCGCGGTCGTGCGGGTCGGCGGCGGCCGGGTCGATCCCGTCGGCCGCGCTCACGACGCCCCCGCCCCGGCGCCGGTCGGCTGGGACCGGTCGGACCCGCCGTCGGCGGGCGGGTCGAGCCGCTCGGGCGCCTGCAGGGCCGCGAGCACCGCGGCGGCCGTGCGCTTGCCGAAGCCGGGCAGCGCGGCGATCTCGTCGACGTCCGCGGCGCGCAGCCTGCGCACCGAGCCGAAGTGCTTGATCAACGTGGCTCGGCGGGTCGGCCCGAGCCCGGGGACGGCGTCCAGATCCGAACTGGTCATACCCTTGGAACGGCGCTGGCGGTGATAGGTGATGGCGAAGCGGTGGGCCTCGTCGCGGACCCGCTGCAGCAGGAACAGCCCGTCACTGGTGCGCGACATGATCACCGGGTCGGGGTCGCCCGGCAGCCAGATCTCCTCCAGCCGCTTGGCCAGCCCGCACACGGCGACGTCGGTGATGCCGAGCTCGGCCATGACGTCCGCGGCCGCCTCGACCTGCGGCGGGCCGCCGTCGACCACCAGCAGGTTCGGCGGGTAGGCGAACTTCCGCGGCCGGCCCGTGTCGGGATCGATACCGGGTCGGTGGGTGGCGGTGGCGGCGGGCGGGCTGATATCGGGAGGTTCGCCCTCGCCGGCCCCGGCGTTACCCCCGCCGCGCGGATCGTCACCCTCCGCTTCCACACCCGCCGACTCCACACCCTCCGCTTCCGCGCGGTCGGTCGCGGTCTCGGCGAGGTAGCGGCGGAACCGCCTGCGCACGACCTCGGCGATCGCCGCCACGTCGCCGCCCTCGGCGCCGCCGCGGATCTCGAAGCGGCGGTACTCCGACCGGCGCGAGAGCCCGTCCTCGAAGACCACCAGCGAGGCGACGACGTCGCTGCCCTGCACGTGGCTCACGTCGACGCACTCGATCCGCAGCGGGGCGCCGTCGAGCCCGAGCGCGTCCTGGATCTCCTGCAGCGCGGCCGAGCGGGCGGTCAGGTCGCTGGCCCGGCGCAGCTTGTGCTGGGTGAACGCCTCGGCGGCGTTGCGCCTGACCGTCTCGGCCAGCGCCCGCTTGTCGCCGCGCTGGGGCACCCGGATCTGCACCCGCGAGCCGCGCAGCCCGGACAGCCAGTCGGTCAGCGGGTCGAGCTCGGCGGGCAGCTCGGGCACCAGGATCTCGCGCGGGACCGGCTGGTGGGCGTCGTCGGCCGCCTCGGCCAGCGCGGCCTGCTCGCCGTAGAACTGGATGAGGAACCGCTCCACCAGCGCCCGGGTGTCGGTCGGCTCGACCTTGTCGATGACCCAGCCGCGCTGGCCGCGCACCCGGCCCCCGCGCACGTGGAAGACCTGCACGGCCGCCTCCAGCTCGTCGTCGGCGAACGCGACCACGTCCGCGTCGGTGCCGTCGCCCAGCACGACGGCCTGCTTCTCCATCGCCCGGCGCAGCGCGCCGATGTCGTCGCGCAGCCGGGCGGCCCGCTCGAACTCCAGCTCCTCGGAGGCCGCGGCCATCCGCCGCTCCAGCTCGCGCACCAGCCGGTCGGTCCGCCCGGACAGGAAGTCGCAGAAGTCGTCGACGATGTCGCGGTGCTGCTCGGCGCTGACGGTGCCCACGCAGGGCGCCGAGCACTTGTCGATGTAGCCCAGCAGGCACGGCCGCCCGATCTGGCCGTGCCGCTTGAACACCCCGGCGCTGCAGGTGCGCGCCGGGAAGACGCGCAGCAGCTGGTCGAGGGTCTCGCGGATGGCCCAGGCGTGGGCGTAGGGACCGAAGTAGCGCACGCCCCGGCGCCGGGGACCGCGGTAGACGTGCAGCCGGGGGAACTCCTCGTCCATGGTCACCGCGAGGACGGGGTAGGTCTTGTCGTCGCGGTAGCGGACGTTGAACCGGGGGTCGAACTCCTTGATCCAGTTGTACTCCAGCTGGAGCGCCTCGACCTCGGTGGTGACGACCGTCCACTCCACGCGCGCCGCCGTGGTGACCATCTGGCGGGTGCGGGGGTGCAGACCGGACAGGTCGGCGAAGTAGGAGTTCAGCCGCTGGCGCAGGCTCTTGGCCTTGCCCACGTAGATGACGCGGCCGCGGGGGTCGGAGAAGCGGTACACCCCGGGCGCCTCCGGGATGGACCCGGGCGCTGGGCGGTACGTGGCGGGATCTGACATGGCCACGCCAGCCTAGGCCGGTGCACCGACGGGGCGCGCCGAGACCACTGCCCCGCGGTTGTCGGACGGCGGTGGTAGGACTCTCCCCGACGACGAACGGTTGTTCGAGCGCGGGGTTCGGGGGTTGACGATGGGGTTCGACAAGCTCGAGGTGGTGCGCAAGCTGCTGGCCAAGGCCGAGCGCGCGGCCACCCCCGAGGAGGCGGCCAGCTACACCGACAAGGCCGTGCAGCTCTCGGCGCGCCACGGCATCGACGCGGCCCTGCTCGCCGCCGCCGACCCCGGCCGCGACCACCCCCGCGCCCAGCGCATCCCCGTGCACGACCCGTACAGCGCGGGCAAGGCGCGGCTGCTCGCCTGGACCGCGACGGCGTTGGGCTGCCGCGCCGTGCTGCACCAGGCGCGCGGCGGGCGGGTGGGCGCGGTCAGCGTGGTCGGGTTCGCCGCCGACCGCGAGCGCGTGGAGCTGCTCTACACCTCGTTGCTGCTGCAGGCCGGCGCGCAGCTCGCCCGCCAGCGCCCGCCGGCGGGCGAGTCGGTGGCGGCGTACCGCCGGTCGTGGCTGCACGGGTTCGCGGTGCAGGTCCACCGGCGGTTGAGCGAGGCCGAGCGCGGCGCAGCCGAGGCCGGGCCCGGGCCGGGTGCCCCGACCTCGACCGCGGTCGCGCTGGCCGAGCGGGCCGCCCGCGTCGAGTCCGCGTTCGCCGCCGCCTTCCCCGCCCCCGAGCCCGCCCGCGGGCGGTCGCTGTCCGGGTCGGGGTACGGGCCCGGGACCGCGGCCGGTGAGCGGGCCGACCTCGGCGGCACCGGGCTGGCCGCCCGACCGCGCGGGCGGATCGGCGCGTGAGCCTCAGGCGGGCAGGTCGAGCAGGTGCTTGACCACGTCGTCGAGGCGCTCGGCCACCACGTGCGGCCGGGCGACCGTGTCGGGCACCCGCCCCTCCAGCCGCGTCGCCATCGCCCCCACCAGGCCGGCGCGCACGGCCCCGTGCACGTCCCAGGAGTGCACGGAGATCAGGGCCGTGCGGTCGACCGGGGTGTCGGCGCGCTGGCAGGCCCACGTGTAGACCCGCCCCGGCGGCTTGAACGAGTGGATCTCCTCGGTCGACAGCAGCCCGCGCATGTAGGTGCGCAGCCCGGCGCCGTCGAGGGCCTCGCGGGCCACCGCCGCGGTGCCGTGGGTGAACGCGTAGACCGGGATGCGGGCCCTGGCCAGCGCCATCAGCGCGGGCTCGGCGTCCTCGTGCGGCGGCAGCTCGCGGAACCCCTCGATCACGTGGTCGAGTGCCGGTTCGGACAGCGTGTGCCCGGTGGTGGTGCGCAGCGCCGCCCTGGCCACCTCGCCGAACGGCCGCACCCCGCCGGCCAGGGTCAGCGCCATGCCGTCGCGCAGGGTGCGGGCGAAGAACAGGTCGCACTCGTGCTCGGGGCGGCCCACGTCGACGAAGCGCTCGCGCAGCGCGTCGACCCGCAGCACCGTCTCGAAGACGTCCAGCAGGACGGCCCGCGGCCTGCGGTCCACCGCCCGGACGCGGTCGGTCGACACCCCCGACTCGGCCATGCTCGCCTCACCTCCACGACACCGCGCGCCCCGCGGACGCCGCCGGTGCGGTTCCCGACCTCCCCGGCGGTCCCGGCCGCCGCGGTGGGAGATCGTCCCGCCGCGTTACGCGGCGGGGCCGGCGCGCTCCGGTCGGTAGCGCCGAACCGCCCTCAGCACGCGCCGAACATACAGCCCGCGCAGCGGCGCGAGGGCGTAGCCGGGGTAGCTGGCCAGCCAGGCCGCGCTGCCCAGGCTCACCGCGTCGGCCCCGGCCCAGAAGTACTCCCGGCAGTCGGCCGCGTTGCGGATGCCGCCGGTGGCGATCACCGGCAGGGTGATGCCGGCCTCGCGCAGCTCGGAGACCACCCGCAGTCCGATCGGCTTGATCGCCCGGCCGGACAGCCCGCCGTAGCGGTTGGCCAGCCACGGCCGCCCGGTGCGCGGGTCGAGCCGCAGCGCCTTCACGGTGTTGATCGCGGTCAGCCCGGACACCCCGGCCGCCACGGCCTGCTTGGCGTTGCGCAGGTAGTCGTAGTCGGGCGAGAGCTTGAGCAGCACGGGGTGCGCGCTGCGGGGCACGGCCTCGTCGAGCACGGACTGCAGGATCGCCGAGAAGTCGAAGTTGACGTTGTGGCAGGAGACGTTGAACTCCACGGCGGCGATGTCGCCCGCCGGCACCGCGGCGTTGACCTTGTCGACCAGGGTGACGAACTCCTCGGCGGAGAACCCGCCGACCGAGATGATCGTGCGCTGGTCGCGGGTGCGCGGGTAGTAGTCGCGCAGGTAGGCGTCGATGCCCACGTTGCACCACCCGAACGCGTTGAGCCAGCCGCCGTCGACGCCGCGCAGCACCGTGCCGTAGCGGCGCAGCAGGCCGGGCAGCTCGGCGAGCCGGTAGTCCTCGCGGGTGCTGAAGTGCCCCTCGCGCGGCTCGACGGTCAGCGTCCGGGTGGTCACCGCCCCGAACTCCGACAGCGGCACGAACAGCGACACCGGGCTCATGCCGTAGGGCAGCAGCGGCGCGTTCGACACCCCGTAGCCCAGCAGGCTCGACGAGGTGACCAGCCGGTTGCGCAGCACGATGTCGCCCAGGCGCACCTCGTCGGGTCCCCGGTCGGAGCGGGCGCGGGCGGTCGGGGAGGTGGGGGTGCGCAGCACGGGGCCGATGCTACGTGCGCGGCGGGTGGGCCGCGCTCAGCGCGCCCGCGAGGCGGCGTGCAGGGCGCGCAGCCGGGTGATCCCCTCCACGGCGCGGCCGCGGTCGGCGGCCTGCAGGGCCAGCACCGGCACGTACTCGTAGTCGGGCAGGTCGAGGCGGGCCCAGGAGGCGCCGTCGGGGAAGGACACGCGCTGCACGTCGGCCCAGTCGAAGCGGCGGGTGCCCAGGGTGTTGCGCACCTCGACGCCGCGGGCGTCGGCGCGCACGCGGGGCCGGGCCAGCAGCAGCACGCCCCCGGCCAGCAGCACGCCCAGCAGCACCATGGCCACCTGGTCGGCGAGGCGGAAGTAGACCCCGGTCGGGCTGTTGCGCAGCACGACCGCGATCGCCACGAACAGCCCGAGCAGCACGACCGCGCCGATCACCGACAGGACCACGGCCCGCCACGGGCGCAGCACCAGCACCTCGCCGGTGGCCGGCGGCGCCGCCGGCTCCTCCGCGGCGCTCACGACCCGTCCCGCAGGGCGCGCAGCACCAGCGCGGTGCGCAGCGCCGCCTCGCACGCCTCGGCGCCCTTGTCCTCGGCCGCCCCCGGGCCACCGGCCCGGTCGACGGCCTGCTCCAGGGTGTTGCAGGTCAGCACGCCGTTGCCGACGGGCACCCGGGCGTCGAGCGAGACCCGGGTCAGCCCCGCGGTCACCGCGTCGCAGACGTACTCGAAGTGCGGGGTGCCGCCGCGGATCACCACGCCGAGCCCGACCACCGCGTCGTGGGTGGCGGCCAGCTGCTGGCAGACGACCGGCAGCTCGATCGTGCCCGGGACGCGGACCACCGTGGGCTCGGCGATACCGGCCTTCTGCGCGGTCGCCACCGCCCGCTCCAGCAGCAGGTCGACCAGCTCGGCGTGCCAGCTCGCCGCGGCGATGCCCAGCCGCAGTCCCGAGCCGTCCAGCCCGTCGTCGGGTCCTGGTCGCCCCTCGCCGCTCATCCGTGCGTGCTCCTAGTCCGTGTTGGGGTGCGTCTCTTCGAGGACCTCGACGGCCGAGCCCTCACCGAGCCCGGGCAGGTCGTGGCCCATCCGGTCGCGCTTGGTGCGCAGGTAGCGCATGTTGTCGGGCCCGGCGCGGCCCGGCAGCGCCACCCGGCCGGTGATGGTCAGGCCGTAGCCCTCCAGCCCGGCGCGCTTGTCCGGGTTGTTGGTCAGCAGGCGCATCGACCGCACACCGAGGTCCACCAGGATCTGCGCTCCGATGCCGTAGTCGCGGGCGTCGGCGGGCAGGCCGAGCGCCAGGTTGGCGTCCACCGTATCGGCCCCGGCCTCCTGGAGCTGGTAGGCCTGCAGCTTGTGCAGCAGGCCGATGCCCCGACCCTCGTGCCCGCGCATGTAGAGCACCACGCCGCGGCCCTCCTCGGCCACCGCGGCCAGCGCGGCGTCGAGCTGGGGGCCGCAGTCGCAGCGCAGCGAGCCGAAGACGTCGCCGGTGAGGCACTCGGAGTGCACCCGCACGAGCACCTCCTCGCCGTCGCCCTCGGCGGTGGCGATGTCGCCGCGGACCATGGCGATGTGCTCGACGCCGTCGAGCAGCGAGTCGTAGCCGTAGGCGATGAACTCGCCGTGCGCGGTCGGGATGCGGGCCTGGGCCACCCGGACCACGTGCTTCTCGAAGCGGCGGCGGTAGGCGATCAGGTCGGCGATGGTGATCATCGTCAGGTCGTGGTCGGCGGCGAACACGGCGAGCTCGTCGCCGCGGGCCATCTCGCCCTCGTCCTTCTGGGAGACCAGCTCGCACAGCGCGCCCGCCGGCGTGAGCCCGGCCAGCCGGGCCAGGTCGACCGCGGCCTCGGTGTGCCCGGGACGGCGCAGCACGCCGCCCTCGCGGGCGCGCAGCGGCAGCACGTGGCCGGGGCGGACGAGGTCCTGCGGGCCGGTCGCCGGGTCGGCGAGCAGCCGGATGGTGTGCGCGCGGTCGGCTGCGGAGATGCCGGTGGTGATGCCGGCCTTGGCGTCCACGGTCACGGTGAAGGCGGTGCGGAAGCTGTCGGAGTTGGTGTGGTGCATCGGCGGCAGGTCGAGCCGGTCGCACTCGGTCTCGGTGAGCGCCACGCACACGTAGCCCGACGTGTAGCGGACCATGAACGACAGCAGCTCCGGGGTGGCCATCTCCGCGGCGAAGATGAGGTCGCCCTCGTTCTCGCGGTCCTCGTCGTCCACGACCAGCACGCACTTGCCCGCCTTGAGGTCGGCGACGGCGCGCTCGATCATCTCGAAACCGACGCTGCGGTCCCCCGCGACGGGCCCGTCCGACTGCACACTCATCTGGAACCGTCCTCCTCGCCGACCCCGCGACGGCCACCGCCGCGCCGCGGCCGCTCCACGTACTTCGTGGGCACCGCCGACCCAAGGGGCATGCCCACCAGGGTAGATCCTGGTCGCACGTGAGCGGCGTGACACGCAATACGCTCAACCGGACCTAGACGGTGGGGCTACTCGTCGTCCGTCTCACGCGCGGCCCGCAGTTGCTCCTGGACCTCCGACCAACGGAACCGGTACCGGCCACCCATGGTCGTCACGGCCGGGGTGAGTCGACCCTGTCGGACCCATGCGCTGATCGTCGCGACCGCGACACCGAGCCGCTTCGCCACGTCACCGGACGTCAACAGCGGGTCATCGCGTTCCCGCTGGTCACCACCCATGACGATCACGCTATCCGCGCGATACGCACGATGAGCGATCATCATGCGATCGATGACAAACGCGGTCAACATAGCCAAAATAGCCAATGTCCGGTTTACTGACCCGGCTGGAATACAGCGAGCCCCGGTCGGCGCTGCAACCGCCGACCGGGGCTCTTGATCCACTCGGTCAGGAGTGAACCCGTGCCCGAACCTACCGCCGACACCGATCGGCGCACCGACATCACGATCACCGGCGGACCCGGTGGGTGGACCATCCGCTCCCGCGACGGGCGGCGCTGCTCCGAGGTGCTCGACGACGCCACCGCCCGCCACTACTGCCGGCTCATGGGCATCGGCTTCCCCGGGGACCGGCCGTGACCGACCCGGACGCCGGAGCTCTCTTCCGGGGGTTCGCCGAACAGCTCTCCCCGTTCCTCGCCACGTGGCAGGACCTCATCCGGTCGCACACGCGGTCGGGTTCCGGGCACTGCGCCGCACCGGAGTGCGCGCGGCCCGGCTACGGCAGCCACGACTTCATCCCCTACCCGTGCGGGGTGCGGGCGGTCGCCGAAGCCGCACGTGCGCACCACTCGGCGGGGTGCGGCGAGCGGCGCGTAGCGGTCAGCGGAGGGTGAGCCGCTCCACGTACTTCGCGACGACGTCGACCTCCAGGTTGACGGTGTCGCCGGGCTCGCGGGCGCCGAGCGTGGTCTCGGCCAGGGTCGTGGGGATCAGCGCCACGGAGAACGTGTCGTCGGTCACCCCTGCCACGGTGAGCGACACGCCGTCGACCGCGATCGAGCCCTTGAGGGCCACGTACCGGGCCAGGTCGACGGGCAGGCTGAAGGTCAGCTCGTCGCTGCGCTCCCCCGGCGTGCGGGTGAGCAACGTCGCCACGCCGTCGACGTGGCCCTGCACGATGTGCCCGCCCAGGCGCCCGCCGACCGGGACCGCGCGCTCCAGGTTGACCTTCGCGCCGGGCGCCGCGGCGGCCAGGCTGGTGCGCTTGAGGGTCTCCGGGACCAGCTCGACGGTGAACGTGCCGTCGGCGGTGCCGCCGCCCGGGGCGGTCACCGCGTCGATCACCGTCAGGCAGACGCCGTTGACCGCGATCGAGTCGCCGTGGCGGGCGTCGGTGGTGACCGTGGGGCCGCGCACCGTGAGCACCGCGACCTCGGCGCTCTCCCGCACCGCCAGCACCTCGCCGATCTCCTCGACGATCCCGGTGAACACTATGGTCTCCCCTCCGGCCGGCACCCCGTGCCGACTACAACCGCGCAGCGTGCGCGGACGATTCCCGATCCGGCGGGCCGACCGCCCGGCCGAGGTCTCACGCCGACCACCCGCGGTGGGGCGCGGCCGCGGCGATCTGCTCGCGCATCGCTCGCACCGCCGCGTCGGGCCGGTCGGCGCCGTAGACGGCCGAGCCCGCCACGAAGCAGTCCACCCCGGCCTCGGCGGCGGCCTCGACGGTCTCGGTGTTGATGCCGCCGTCGATCTCGACCAGCAGCGTGAGGTGGCCGGTGTCGACCAGGCGCCGGGCGGTGCGCACCTTGTCGAGCACCTCGGGCATGAACTCCTGGCCGCCGAAGCCGGGCTCGACGCTCATCACCAGCAGCGTGTCGTAGTGGCGCAGGACGTCGAGGTGGGGCTCCAGCGGCGTGCCCGGCTTCATCGACAGCCCGGCCTTGGCCCCGGCCGCGCGCAGGTCCTTGGCCAGGGCGATCGGGTCCTTCGCCGCCTCGACGTGCACGGTGACGTTGTGCGCGCCCGCCTCGGCGTAGCCGACCGCCCAGCGGTCCGGGTCGTCGATCATGAGGTGGCAGTCGAGCGGGAGGTCGGTCGCCGCGCGCAGCGAGGTCACGACGGGCAGCCCGATGGTCAGGTTCGGCACGAAGTGCGCGTCCATCACGTCGACGTGCAACCAGTCGGCTCCGGAGCCGGGCTCGCCGCGGACGGCGGCCGCGGCCTCGGCGAGGCGGGCGAAGTCGGCCGCCAGGATGCTCGGGGCGATCATCGGGTGCACGTCGGCGAGATTACGCCGGACCGGTCCGCTCGACCGTGCGCCCTCTGCCGGTGGCGCGGGTCGATCTCGTGCGGTCAGGCGGTGCGCCGCAGCAGCGCCAGGAACATCGCGTCGGTGCCGTGGCGGTGCGGCCACAGCTGCACGGTGGGGCCCTCGCCCAACCCCGGCACGCCGGGCAGCAGCTCCCGCGCGTCCAGCCGCTGCACCCCGGGGTGCTTGCGCAGCACCCCGGAGAGCACGCCGACGGTCTCGGTCAGGTGCGGCGAGCAGGTCACGTAGGCCACCACCCCGCCGGGGCGGACGTGGCGCAGGGCGGCGGTCAGCAGCTCGCGCTGCAGCCTGGCCAGGTCGGACACGTCGTCGGGGCGCCGCCGCCAGCGCGCCTCCGGGCGGCGGCGCAGCGCCCCCAGCCCGGTGCACGGGGCGTCGACCAGTACCCGGTCGTAGGCCGCGTCGGGCAGCGGGGCCTCGCGGCCGTCGGCGGTGTGCACGGTGACCGGCAGGCCGTCGACCGCGCGGCGGACCATCTCGGCGCGGTGCTCGGCCGACTCCACCGCGTCCAGCTCGACGCCGTCCATCGCGGCCAGCCCGCCCAGCAGCACGGCCTTGCCGCCCGGCCCGGCGCACAGGTCGAGCCAGCGGCCGGTGGGCTCCCCCTCGGTCGGCGCGTCGGCCAGCGCCAGCGCGACCAGCTGGCTGCCTTCGTCCTGGACGACGGCGAGCCCCTCTGACACCGCGTCCAGCTCGCCGACCTCGCCGGAGCCGGGTTCCAGGTGCACGCCGAAGCGCGAGTAGGGCGCCTCGGTGCCGCCGGTGACCAGGGCCAGCTCGGCGGCGGTGATGTCGCCGGGACGGGCCAGCAGGTGCACGACCGGGCGGGCGTCGTCGGCGGCCAGCGCCTCGTCGAGCTCGGCGGTGCCGCCCAGCGCGTCGGCGAAGGACTGGGCGATCCAGCGGGGGTGGGAGTGCGCCATGGCGGCGTGCCCGACCGGGTCCTCGGCGGCGTCCGGGGCGAGCTTGGCCACCCAGGCCCGCTCGTCGAGCTCGCCGACGCGGCGCAGCACCGCGTTGACGAACCCCGCCGAGCGGCTGCCCGCCTCCACCCGGACCAGCTCCACGGTGGTGTCGACGGCGGCGTGCTTGGGCACGCGGGTGCGCAGCAGCTGGTAGGCGCCCAGGCGCAGGGCGTCGAGCAGGGCGAGCTCGACCTTGGCCAGCGGGCGATCGATGCAGGCGCCGAGCACGGCGTCGAGCAGGCCGGTGGCGCGCAGGGTGCCGTAGCCCAGCTCGGTGGCCAGCCCGGCGTCGCGCCCGCTCAGCCGGTGGCGGCGCAGGATGGCGGGCAGGGCCAGGTTGGCGTAGGCGTCGCGGACCCGCACGGCGGTGAGCAGCTCCAGCGCCGCCTGCCGGGCCGGGTCGACCTCGGGCGGGCGCGGCGGGCCGCTGCGGCCGCGGGGCGGGCCGGCGCCGCGGGGCCCGGCCGGGCGTGCGCGCCGGGCCCCGTCGCGCCCGTCGCGGCGGGGGTTGCCCCGTCGTGGTGCCGTCACGCCAGCAGCTCCCCGGTCTCGATCCGCACGCCGCGCGCCCAGTCGGACGCGGGCATCGCCCGCTTGCCCTGCGGGCGCACCTCACCCAGCCGCACCGCGCCGGTGGCGGTGCCGACCAGCAGCCGCCGCTTCCCGACGTCGAGCTGACCGGGCTTGAGCTCCGGCGCCTCGGCGCCGGTGTCGGCGCCGACCGGGCCCAGGCCCAGCCGCTCGCCGCGGAACGTCGTCCAGGCCCCGGGCTCGGGGGTGACCGAGCGGACGAGGCGGTCGACGGCGGTCGCGGGCAGCGTCCAGTCGACGCGGGCGTCGTCGACGGTGACCTTGGGGGCGTGCGACACGCCGTCCGCGGGCTGCGGGCGCGCCCGGAGGGTGCCGTCGGCGATCCCGTCCAGGGTGGCGAGCAGCAGCCGGGCCCCGGATTCCGCGAGCCGGTCGAGCAGCGCACCCGCGGTGTCGGCGGGCCGGACGGCCTCGGTGACCACGCCGTAGGTGGGCCCGGTGTCCAGGCCCTCCTCCAGCCGGAACGTCGTGGCCCCGGTGACCTCGTCGCCCGCGCGCACGGCCGCCTGCACCGGCGCGGCGCCGCGCCAGGCGGGCAGCAGCGAGAAGTGCAGGTTGACCCAGCCGTGGCGGGGCACGTCCAGCGCGGCCCTGGGGACCAGCGCGCCGTAGGCCACCACCGGGCAGCAGTCCGGGGCCAGCTCGCCCAGCCGGGCCAGGAACTCCGGCTCGGACGGGCGGCGCGGGGTGAGCACCGGCACGCCCGCGGCGTCGGCCAGCTCCCCCACCGGGGAGCGCGCGGTCCGCCTGCCGCGGCCCTTCGGCGCGTCCGGGCGGGTCACCACGGCGACGACCTCGTGGCGGGGCGAGTCGAGCAGCGCCCGCAGCGAGGGCACCGCGGGCGCGGGGGTGCCGGCGAAGACCAACCGCACGCCGCTACCTCGCCTTCCCGAACAGCGGGTGCGGGCTGACCTTGATCACCGGGGCGACCACCGGCACCGGCTCGCCGAACCACTCCGCCGCGCGGATCTCGGCCATCGCCTGCTTGCGCGTCGCCGCGTCGAGCCGGTCGACGAAGAGCACGCCGTCGAGGTGGTCGGTCTCGTGCTGGATGCAGCGGGCCAGCATCTCGGTGCCCTCCACGGTGACCGGCTCGCCGTGCTGGTCCCAGCCCCTGGCCACCACGTGCAGGTGGCGGCGGCACTCCCAGCGCAGGCCGGGGATGGACAGGCAGCCCTCCGGGCCGACCTGCTCCTCCTCGCCGACCACGTCGAAGCTCGGGTTGACCAGGTGCCCGGAGATGCCGTCGACGTCGTAGGTGAACACCCGCAGCCCCACCCCGAGCTGCGGTGCGGCGAGGCCGGCGCCGCCTTCGTCGTGCATGGTGTCGGTCAGGTCGGCGACCAGCTTGCGCAGCTCCGCGTCGAAGGTGGTGACCTCGACGGCGGGGGTGCGCAGCACCGGGTCGCCGAAGAGCCGGACGGGCTGGACGGACACGGGGCTCCTCGATGCGGGGAACGGGATCGGGTGAGCCGGCGGGACGGGGCCGCGGGCGACCCGTCGATTCTGCCACGCGGCCGGCGGCGGGATCGGGGCGCTCGGGCCGTCGGGCCGGGCGTCCTCGCAGGGGCGGCACGGTCTTCGCAGGTGCGGTGGCCCTTGCGAGGACCACGACCACTCTGCGAGGACGAGCCGGGGGCGGGCGGGATCAGCCGATCTCGACCGGGTCGAGCCGGACGCGCACGGGGTCGGTGGCCTTGCGGGTGCTGCGCGCGGCCTGCGCCTCGTGCAGGACCGCGGCGAGCGCCTTGCCGCGCGCGCGCGGGACGCGCAGCAGGGCCCGCTCGCGGGGGCCCGCGTCGTCCGGGGGCGGAGTGCCCGATGGTGCGGCGCCGTCGGCGGTGGTCGGCTCGTCGAGCTCGACCGGCCCCAGCACCTCGACGTCGGACGGCACCGCCGCCAGCACCTCGGCGACCGCGCGGGCGCCGCCCTCGACCGCGGCCATCCGCACGGCGGGCGGGAACCCCACCTCGTCGCGCCCGGCCAGCTCGACGCCGGCGTGCCAGACCGGGTCCCAGCGCAGCAGCGCCTGCACGACCGGCTGGCCCGCCTCGGCGCCGACGACGACCCGCCCGCCCGCCCCGTGCGGCACGACCAGGGCCGCGGCGGCCAGCCAGCGGCGCAGGGTCTCCTCGGCGACGCGCAGGTCGGGTCGGGACAGCATCGCCCAGCCGTCGAGCAGGAGGGCGGCGCCGTAGCCCGCCGGGCCGCCCGCGACGCGGGGCTCGGCGCCCGGCGTGGCCACCACGAGCGCCGCCGAGGCGGGCACCTCGGCCAGCACCGGGGCACCGCCGCCGGAGGCCCGCACGGTGGTCCCGGGGAAGGCGCGCCCCAGCTCCTCCGCGGTGCGCCGCGACCCGATCACCCCGGCGCGCAGCCGGCGCGAGCCGCACCCCGCGCAGCGGTAGGTGGCCTCGGTGCGCCCGCACCAGCGGCACCGGGGCAGCCCCGCCGTGGGCGCGCCGTCGGCGTCCTGGCCCGCGACCAGCGCCAGCGGCCCCGCGCAGTGCCGGCAGCGGGCGGTCTCCCGGCAGGAGCCGCAGGCCAGCCAGGGCAGGTACCCCGCACGCGGCACCTGCACCAGCACCGGGCGCCCGGCGCCGAGGGCGGCGCGGGCCGCGTCGAACGCCGCCTGCTGCAGCCGGGCGCCGGGCTCGTCGGGGTGCCGGGCGCGCACCTCGTCCTCGGCCATCGGCAGCACCCGCGGCATGGCGGCGCGCACCGCGGCCCGGTCGGCCACGACCTCGCTGGCCCAGCCCGACTCCACCAGCAGGTGCGCCTCCGCGGTGCGGGCGAAGCCCCCGACCAGCAGCGCGGCCCCGGCGTCGTGCGCGCGCAGCACCAGCACGTCGCGGACCTGGGGGTAGGGCGCGCGGGGCTCGGCGTGCAGGTCGTCGCCGTCGTCCCAGACGGCGAGCAGGCCGAGCCGGTGCACCGGCGCGAACGTCGCCGAGCGGGTGCCCACCACCAGCGGCACCTGCCCGCGGCGCACCGCCAGCCAGCGCCGGTAGCGCTCGGCCGGGCCGACCTCCGCGGTGAGCGCGACGACCGCGTCGGCGCCGACCAGCGCGGCGCAGGCCGCGTGCAGGGCCTCGACGTCGCGCTGGTCGGGCACCACGAGCAGGGCGCCGCGCCCGGCCGACAGCGTGGACGCGGCGGCCTCGGCCAGCCGGGCCGCCCAGTCCTCCCCCGGCAGCGGCTGCCACACCGCGTGCGCCGCCCGGCCGCCGGCCAGCGCGTCGAGCAGGGCCGGGCCGCGGGGGTAGCGGGCCCAGCTCGCGGCGGGGGGCCGGGTGGGGACGGCGCCCTCGCGGGCCCGCGGCTGCTCGGCCTCGACCCTGGCGTGCCGCGGCGGCACCGCCAGGCGCAGCACGTCGGCCATGACGCCGGAGTAGCGGTCGGCCACGGCCCGGCACAGCGCGGCCACCTCGGCGGTGAGCACGGGCTCGGCCGAGACGACCTTGTCGATCCAGGCCAGCGCGCCCCGGTGGGCCGACTCGGCGACCCGCTCGAGGAGGTAGCCGTCGAGCATGCGCCCGGCGAAGCGCACCCGGACCCGCACCCCGGGCACGGCGGCCTCGGCGAGGTGGGTGGGCACGCGGTAGTCGAAGGGCCGGTCGAGGTGGGCGAGCGGCACGTCGACCGCGACCCGCGCGACCGGCAGCTCGGCGGCGGGCTGCCACTCCCCCCGGTTCACCGCACGCCGACGGGCGGCGGCGGGGACCGGACCGGGGCTCATGGCGCCATCTTCGCGCCCGGCCCCGACAGCCCCGCGCCCCGGGGCGCCGTCGCCCCGGACGCGACCGGGCCCGCGGTCGCGGCCGCGGACCCGGTCGGGCGCTCAAGCGCCGGCGGCCGACTTCAGCGCGTCGGCGCGGTCGGTGCTCTCCCAGGGCAGCTCGACGTCGACCCGACCGAAGTGCCCGTAGGCCGCGGTCTGGGCGTAGATCGGGCGCAGCAGGTCGAGGTCGCGGATGATCGCGGCCGGGCGCAGGTCGAACACCTCGGTGATGGCGCTCTCGATGCGCGCCGGGTCGACGTGCTCGGTGCCGAAGGTCTCGATGAACAGCCCGACCGGGGCCGCCTTGCCGATCGCGTAGGCGACCTGCACCTCGATCCGCTCGGCCAGGCCGGCGGCGACCGCGTTCTTGGCCACCCAGCGCATCGCGTAGGCCGCGGACCGGTCGACCTTGGACGGGTCCTTGCCGGAGAACGCGCCGCCGCCGTGGCGGGCGAACCCGCCGTAGGTGTCGACGATGATCTTGCGACCGGTCAGCCCGGCGTCGCCCATCGGGCCGCCGACGACGAACCGGCCGGTCGGGTTGACCAGCAGCCGCACGTCGGAGCTGTCCAGGCCGAGGGCACCGGTCTCCGGCTCCACCACGTGCTGGCGGATGTCGGGGGCCAGCAGGCCGTCCAGGTCGATGTCGGCGGCGTGCTGGCTGGAGACCACGACGGTGTCCAGCCGGACCGCCTTGTCGCCGTCGTACTCGATGGTGACCTGGGTCTTGCCGTCCGGGCGCAGGTAGGGCAGCACACCCGACTTGCGCACCTCGGTCAGCCGCCGGGCCAACCGGTGGGCCAGCGCGATCGGCAGCGGCAGCAGCTCGGGGGTGTCGGTGTTCGCGTAGCCGAACATCAGGCCCTGGTCGCCGGCGCCCTGGCGGGCGATCTCGTCCTCGCTGGACTCGACGCGGCTCTCGTAGGCCGTGTCGACGCCCTGGGCGATGTCGGCCGACTGCGCCCCGATGGCCACGTTGACCCCGCAGGAGGCGCCGTCGAAGCCCTTGGCCGAGGAGTCGTATCCGATCTCCAGGACCTTGTCGCGCACCAGGGTGGGGATGTCGGCGTAGGCGCTCGTCGTGACCTCGCCGGCGACGTGCACCTGGCCCGTGGTGACCATCGTCTCCACCGCCACCCGGCTGCGCGGGTCCTGGGCCAGCAGCGCGTCGAGGATGGTGTCGCTGATGGCGTCGCACATCTTGTCCGGGTGACCTTCGGTCACCGACTCGCTGGTGAACAACCGCCGGCCTGTGCTCACGCCGTCTCCGTCCGCTCTCGTTCCGACCACTGACGTGGATCGATTCGCCTGCGAGGGTAGTCGACCTCGCGCTGATCACCCGTCCCACGGGATGCCCCGAGGCGCTCAGCCCATCCGGTGGTCCGGACGGGCCTGCCGAGCCCTGCCCCGATCGGCCTCGTCGCCGCGGTCGCTGCCGGCGCGCCGATCAGGCACGGGGGCGCAGGCGGGCGGCGACGGCGTCCCAGACGCGCGAGGCCAGCAGCGCCTTGGAGCCGCTGGGCAGCTCGGTCTCGCCGCCGTCGGCGGCGAGCAGCCAGCCCGCGTTGTCCGCGACCTCGAAGGCCCGCCCGTCGCCCACGGCGTTGACCACGAGCAGGTCGCAGCCCTTGCGGTCGAGCTTGGCCCGCCCGTGGTGCAGCGGGTCGCCGGACTCGTCGCCGGTCTCGGCGGCGAACCCCACCACCACCTGCCCGGGCTCGCGGGCGCCGACCAGCTCGACGAGGATGTCGGGGTTGGTCGTCAGGGCCAGCGGCGGCGGGTCGGCCGCGCCCTTCTTGATCTTGTTGGCGGCGTGCGCCACGGGCCGGAAGTCGGCCACCGCGGCCGCCATCACCACGGCGTCGGCGCCCCGCACGGCGTCGCGCATGGCGTCCCGCAGCTGCAGCGCCGACCCGACCCGGACCACCTCGACCGACGCCGGGTCACCCAGGTCGGCCGTGTGCGCGGCCACGAGCGTGACCCGCGCGCCGCGCTGGGCGGCGACCCGGGCCAGCGCGTAGCCCTGCCGACCGGACGAGCGGTTGCCCAGGTAGCGGACCGGGTCGAGGGCCTCGCGGGTGCCGCCGGCGGACACCACGACGCGGCGCCCGGCCAGGTCGTGGGGCAGCGCGTCGGGGCGCTCCAGCAGCAGCCGCGCCAGCTCGGCGATCTCGGCCGGGTCGGGCAGCCGCCCCGGGCCGGTGTCCTTGCCGGTCAGCCGGCCCGACGCCGGCTCCAGCACCACGACCCCGCGCGAGCGCAGCAGGGCCACGTTGTCGCGGGTGGCCGGGTGCTCCCACATCTCGGTGTGCATGGCCGGGGCGAACAGCACCGGGCAGCGGGCGGTCAGCAGCGAGGCGGTGAGCAGGTCGTCGGCGCGCCCGTGCGCGGCGCGCGCCATGAGGTCGGCGGTGGCCGGGGCCACGACGACCAGGTCGGCCTGCTGCCCCAGGCGCACGTGCTGCACCGACGGGACGTCGGCGAAGACACCGGTGGCGACCGGTCGGCCCGACAGCGCCTCGAAGGTCGCGGCGCCGACGAACTCCAGCGCCGCGGCCGTGGGCAGCACCCGGACCGAGTGGCCCGTCTCGGTGAACCGGCGCAGCAGTTCGGCGCTCTTGTACGCGGCGATGCCGCCGGCCACGCCCAGCAGGACGTTCGGCCGGCGGTCGGGGTCGTTCACCTGGGGCTCCGCGATCGGAGGATCTGCGGCGATCGGGGGGTTACTGCTCGCCCTCGGTGTGCTCGAGCAGGCCGGCCTGGATCTCGCGCATGGCGATCGACAGCGGCTTCTCGCGCGGGCCCGGCTCGACGAGCGGGCCGACGTACTCCAGCAGGCCCTCGCCGAGCTGGGAGTAGTAGTCGTTGATCTGGCGGGCCCGCTTGGCGGCGTAGATCACCAGCGCGTACTTCGAGCTGACCTGGCCGAGCAGGTCGTCGATCGGCGGGTTGGTGATGCCCTCGGGGACGGCACCTGCGACGGGACCGGTCAGCGGCATGCTCACGAAGAAGACTCCTGGGAGGACGTGCGGACGGCCGGCGCCTGAATGGCATCGCCTGGTCCGACCAACAACTCTACCAACGCCGCGGCGACCGCCCGCACGTCGTCGTTCACCAGCGCCACGTCGAACTCGTCACGGGCGGCCAGCTCCTCGGTGGCCGTGCGCAGCCGACGCCGGTACTGCTCCTCGGACTCGGTGCCGCGCCCGCGCAGGCGACGCTCGAGCTCGGCGACGGACGGCGGTTCGACGAAGACCGTGACCGCCTCGGGCACGGTCTCCCGGATGGCCCGGGCCCCGTTGAGGTCGACCTCCACGAGCACCGGACGGCCCTCGGCCAGCGCCCGCTCCACCGGCTCGCGCGGGGTGCCGGAGCGCTGCAGGCCGCCGTGGATCTCGGCCCACTCCAGCAGGGCGCCCTGCTCGATGAGGCGGTCGAACCCGTCGGGGCCGACGAAGTGGTAATCGCGGCCATCGACTTCGCCGCGACGGGGGTCGCGCGTGGTCGCCGAGACGCTGAAGAACAGTTCCGGGAGGCGGGAGCGCAGCTCGGCGACGATGCTGGACTTACCGACGCCGGAGGGGCCGGCCAGCACGACCAGCCGACCCCTACCGACGCCGTTCACCACGGTTGCGCTCTCAGGACTCGAAGTCGGCCAGCAGCGCCTTGCGCTGCCGGTCGCCCAGCCCGCGCAGGCGACGGGACGGGGCGATCTCGAGCCGCTCCATGATCTGCGCGGCGCGGACCTTGCCGACCCCGGGCATCGCCTCCAGCAGCGCCGACACCTTCATCTTGCCCAGCACCTCGTCGGTGTCGGACTGCTTGAGGACCTCACCGATCGTGGTGCCGCCGCGCTTGAGCCTGTCCTTCAGCTCGGCCCGGGCACGGCGCGCCGCAGCCGCCTTCTCCAATGCGGCAGCACGCTGTTCCTCAGTCAGCTGGGGAAGGGCCACGGTCTCCTCCGTCTTTCGGTTCGTGCGGCCTGAGATCCAGGGCGCGTCATATCACCTCGCGGACCAGCCGCTCGGCTTCATCGAACGTACTCACGCCCCGTTCGGGGACGTGAACGGGGGTGCAACCAGTGGGAACGTCCGCGGGGTGCACTCGCGAGTGTGAAATACCACGCCATCCACTTCGGCAGGTCGTTCGAACCGCCCGCTCAGCGCACGGCGGGGACCGCTCCGGGCACGACGCGCCCGGCGGAAACCGGCAGAACGGACGAAAAGTCGATCTCCCCGCGGCCGCGGCGCGGCTCCGCCGGTGCCCGCCGGGACCGCCGATGGCGCCACCGCGACACCGACGCGCCGACTCGGCGGTCGTCGAGCGGACGGCCGCGTCGGCGATCCGACGCTCACCTGCGGTGAGTTGCGCCTCACCCGCGGCGCCGGGCGCCCGGTCAGACCGTGGTGGCCAGGTCGTCGCGCAGGGCGTGCGCGGCCGCCCGCACGGCGGCCGGGTCGGGGCCCGCGGCCAGCACGGAGCGCGCCGCCGCCGGGATGACCAGCCCGTCCAGGCCGCAGAACCGCGCGGCGATCTCGGCCGGGCCCGCGCCCTGCGCGCCGACGCCCGGCGCCAGCACGGGCCCGTGCAGCCGGGAGAGGTCGAGCCCGTGGTCGTGGGTCGCGCCGATCACGACGCCGACCGCGCCGAGCGGGTCGGCCCCGGCGTTGCGCTCGGCCGCGGCGTCCACCACGCCCTGGGCGACGCTGCGCCCCGCGACCGCGGCCCGCTGGACCTCACCGCCCTCCGGGTTGGACGTGCGCGCCAGCACGAACACCCCGCGCCCCGCGTCGGCCGCCGCGGCCAGCGCCGGCTCCAGGGAGCCGAAGCCGAGGTAGGGCGACAGCGTGACCGCGTCGGCGCCCAACGGGGCACCCACGGCCAGGTAGGCGTCGGCGTAGCCGTCCATGGTCGAGCCGATGTCGCCGCGCTTCACGTCCAGCAGGGTCAGCGTGCCCGACCCGGCGAAGCCGGCCAGCAGCCGCTCCAGCACCGCGATCCCCCGCGAGCCGTGCCGCTCGAAGAACGCCGACTGCGGCTTGACCACCGCCACGTGCCCGGCCAGCGCCTCGACGCAGGCCGCGACGAAGCGGTCGAGCCCGTCGGGGTCGTCGGTCAGCCCCCACTCGGCCAGCAGCGAGGGGTGCGGGTCGATGCCCGCGCACAGCGGGCCGTGCGCGGCCACCGCGGCGACCAACCGCGTCCCGAAGTCCGCCGCGGCCGCCGTGGTGGGCTTCCCTGCGCTCACGAGCGCGCCTTGCGCAGCGCGGCGTGGGCGTCCTGCAGGGAGCGCACCCCGATGCGGCCCGCGGCCAGCGCCTCGATGCCCTGCACCGCCGCGGAGGCGCCCTGCACGGTGGTGATGCACGGGACGCCCCGCGACACCGCGGCGGCGCGGATCTCGTAGCCGTCGATCCGCGGCCCGGAGTTGCCGTACGGGGTGTTGATGATCATGTCCACGCCGCCGGCCAGGATCCGGTCGACGATCGTCTCGCCGCCGTCGCGGACGCCCTCGCTGTACTTGCGCACCACGGTGACCGCCAGCCCGTGGCGGCGCAGCACGTCCGCGGTGCCCTCGGTGGCCAGCAGCTCGAAGCCCAGGTCGGCCAGGCGCAGCACCGGGAACATGATCGCCCGCTTGTCGCGGTCGGCCATCGACACGAACACCCGCCCGGTGGTGGGCAGCGAGCCGTAGGCGCCGGCCTGCGACTTGGCGAAGGCCGCGCCGAAGGAGGCGTCGAAGCCCATCACCTCGCCGGTGGACTTCATCTCCGGGCCGAGCAGCGGGTCGACGCCCTTGCCCTCGCGGGTGCGGAACCGGTTGAACGGCAGCACCGCCTCCTTCACCGCGATCGGCGCGTCCGGCGGGAGGTCGCCGCCGTCGCCGTCGGCGGGCAGCAGGCCCTCGGCGCGCAGGTCGCCGATCGAGGCCCCGAGCATCACCCGGGCCGCGGCCTTGGCCAGCGGCACGGCCGTCGCCTTGGACACGAACGGCACCGTGCGCGACGCGCGCGGGTTGGCCTCCAGCACGTACAGGGTCTCGCCGTGCAGCGCGTACTGGACGTTGAGCAGCCCGACCACCCCGATCCCGTGGGCGATGGCCTCGGTGGAGCGCCGGATGACCTCCAGCACGCCGCGGCCAAGGGTGATCGGCGGCAGCGTGCACGAGGAGTCGCCGGAGTGCACCCCGGCCTCCTCGATGTGCTCCATCACGCCGCCGAGGAAGACCTCGTCGCCGTCGCAGAGGGCGTCGACGTCGATCTCCACGGCGTCGTCGAGGAACCGGTCGACCAGGACCGGGCGGTCCGCGCTGATCGTCGTCGAGCGGGCGATGTACGCGGCCAGCGTCGCCTCGTCGTACACGATCTCCATGCCGCGCCCGCCGAGCACGTACGACGGCCGCACGAGCACCGGGTAGCCGATCCGCTCGGCGATCCCGCGGGCCTGTTCGAAGGACACCGCGGTGCCGAACGCCGGCGCCGGCAGCCCCGCCGCGCGCAGCACCTCGCCGAACTCGCCGCGGTGCTCGGCCAGGTCGATCGCCGCGGCGCTGGTGCCCACCAGCGGCACCCCGGCCGCGGTGAGCCGCTGGGCCAGCCCGAGCGGGGTCTGCCCGCCCAGCTGCACGATCACCCCGGCGACGGTGCCCGACTGCTGCTCGGAGTGCACGACCTCCAGGACGTCCTCGAAGGTCAGCGGCTCGAAGTAGAGCCGGTCGGCGGTGTCGTAGTCGGTGGACACGGTCTCCGGGTTGCAGTTGACCATGACGGTCTCGAACCCGGCCTCGCGCAGCGCCATCACCGCGTGCACGCACGAGTAGTCGAACTCGATGCCCTGCCCGATCCGGTTCGGGCCCGAGCCCAGGATGAGCACCTTCGGGCGCGTGGTCTGCGGCTCGACCTCCGACTCGGCGTCGGGGTCGGACTCGTAGGCGCTGTAGTGGTACGGCGTGCGCGCCGCGAACTCGGCCGCGCACGTGTCCACCGTCTTGTAGACCGGGCGCACGCCCAGCCGGTGGCGCAGCGAGCGCACCCCGTCCTCGCCGGCGAGCTCGGGGCGCAGCGCGGCGAGCTGGCGGTCGGACAGCCCGGCCCGCTTGGCCCGGCGCAGCAGCGCCGCGTCCAGCACCGGGGCGTCGAGGACCTCCGCGCGCAGCTCGGTCAGCTGGGAGATCTGGTCGAGGAACCACGGGTCGATCCCCGAGGCGACGGCCACCTCGTCGACCGTGGCCCCGCCCCGCAGGGCCCCCTCGACGGCGTAGATGCGCCCCTCGGTGGGGGTGCGCAGCGCAGGCTCGGCGGTCCAGGACGGGTCGTCGGGGTCGGGCAGCGTCCAGAACCCCGCCGCGGTGGTCTCCATCGAGCGCAGGGCCTTGTTCAGCGCCTCCTGGAACGACCGGCCCAGCGCCATCGCCTCGCCGACGCTCTTCATGGTCGTGGTCAGCTCGGGGTCGGCGCCGGGGAACTTCTCGAACGCGAACCGCGGCACCTTCACCACGACGTAGTCCAGGGTCGGCTCGAAGGCCGCCGGGGTCTCGCCGGTGATGTCGTTGCGGATCTCGTCGAGGGTGTAGCCCACGGCCAGCCGCGCGGCGATCTTGGCGATCGGGAAGCCGGTGGCCTTGGAGGCCAGCGCGCTCGAGCGCGAGACGCGCGGGTTCATCTCGATGACGACCAGCCGTCCGGTGTCGGGGTGCACCGCGAACTGGATGTTGCAACCGCCGGTGTCCACCCCCACCGCGCGCAGCACGGCGATGCCGACGTCGCGCATGTGCTGGTACTCGCGGTCGGTCAGGGTCATGGCCGGCGCCACGGTGATCGAGTCGCCGGTGTGCACGCCCATCGGGTCGAGGTTCTCGATCGAGCAGACGACGACCACGTTGTCCTTGCGGTCGCGCATCAGCTCGAGCTCGTACTCCTTCCAGCCGAGCACGGACTCCTCGATGAGCACCTCGTGCACCGGGGAGGCGGCCAGGCCCGCGCCGGCCAGCCGGTCGAGGTCGGTCTGGTCGAAGGCCATCCCCGACCCCAGGCCACCCATCGTGAACGAGGGCCGGATGACCACGGGCAGGCCCAGCTGCTCGGCCGCCGCGCGGACCTCGTCCATCGAGTGGCAGACGGCGCTGCGCGGCACGTCCCCGCCCACCGACTGGACGATCTCCTTGAACTTGAGCCGGTCCTCGCCGCGCTGGATGGCCTCGATGTCGGCGCCGATCAGCTCGACGCCGTAGCGCTCCAGCACCCCGTTCTCGTGCAGCGCGACGGCGACGTTCAGCGCCGTCTGGCCGCCCAGGGTGGCCAGGATGGCGTCCGGGCGCTCGGCGGCGATGATCTGCTCGACGAACTCCGGGGTGATCGGCTCGATGTAGGTCGCGTCGGCGAACTCCGGGTCGGTCATGATCGTGGCGGGGTTGGAGTTGACCAGGGAGACCCGGATCCCCTCGGCCCGCAGCACCCGGCAGGCCTGGGTGCCCGAGTAGTCGAACTCGCTGGCCTGGCCGATGACGATCGGCCCGGAGCCGATCACCATGACGTGCTGGATGTCCTGGCGGCGCGGCATCAGCGCGGCCCCCCGTCCGTCGGGCCGGGGCGTTCGCCCTCCGGCGGGTCGTCCTCGGACCTGGTGGCGAACCAGTCGCCGTCCGAGGGGGCGTCGTCGCCGACGGCCGGGTCGGGGGTGGCGTTCTGCGCGGCGAGCCGCACCGTGTCCAGCGGGATGGGCCGGGTGGGTTCGTCGGACAGGGGCGCCGGAAGGGGCGCGGGAATGGGCGCTTGCATGGGCGCTTGCATGGGCGCTGGGAGCGGCGCGGCGAGAGAGGCGGGGTCCGCGGGCATCGGCGGCTGGTCCACGGCGTCGGGCACCGGCGCGCCGGGCTCGGGCACCGGCGGCGCGACGACCTCGGGCACCGGGGCCGCGGCGGGCCCGGGGACCCGCGGCGCCAGGGGCTCGACCCACGGGGCGTCGGCGACGTCGGGCTCGACGGCCGGCGCGGTGCCCGGCGCGACGGGCACGACGGGCGACTCGACGTCCGGCGCGACGGCGGGCTCGACGACCGACTGCTCGGGCTCCGGGGCGGGCTCCGCGGGCGGGGCGACGCCGGGCGGCGGGTCGTACAGCCGGTGGCGGCCGCGCCCGGTCGCCTCGCCCATCAGGTCCACGAAGCGGTCGAACAGGTCGGCGGCGTCGTGCGGCCCGGCCGCCGCCTCCGGGTGGTACTGCACGCTGAACGCGGGCACCTCCAGCGCCCGCATGCCTTCCACGGTGCCGTCGTTGGAGCAGGTGTGGGTGATGACGGCGGGACCGAACGGGGTGTCGAACCGCTCCCCGGCCTCCCCGACGACCGCGAAGCCGTGGTTCTGCGAGGTGATGGCCACCCGCCCGGTCTCGTGCTCGATGACCGGGATGTTGATGCCCCGGTGCCCGTAGCGCATCTTGTACGTCCCCCGGCCCAGTGCGCGCCCGAGGATCTGGTTGCCGAAGCAGATCCCGAACAGCGGGATGCGCCGCTCCAGCACCTGCCGGGTCAGCGCCACCGGGCCGTCGGCGGTGGCCGGGTCGCCCGGCCCGTTGGACAGGAACACGCCGTCCACGCCGAGCTCCTCGATCTGCTCGATCGTCGTGTCCGCGGGCAGCACGTGGGTCTCGATCCCGCGCGCGGCCAGCATCCGCGGGGTGTTCGACTTGATGCCGACGTCGATCGCGGCCACGGTGAACCGCTTGGCCACGGTGGCCTGTACGACGTACGGCTCCCGGGTGGTCACCGCGCCGTACAGGTCGGAGCCGGCCATCTGCGGGGAGTCGCGCACACGCTCGACGAGCTCGTCGTCCGCGGCCAGCGCGTCGCCGGAGAAGACACCGGCCCGCATGGCCCCGCGCTCGCGCAGGTGGCGCACCAGCGCGCGGGTGTCGATCCCGGCCACCCCGACGACGCCCTGCTCGCGCAGCGCGTCGCCGAGGGAGCGGCGCGAGCGCCAGTTCGACGCGATCCGCGACGGGTCGCGCACCACGTAGCCGGCCACCTGGATCCGCGCGGACTCGTCGTCCTCGTCGTTCCAGCCGGTGTTGCCGATCTGCGGCGCGGTCTGCACCACGATCTGGCGGTGGTACGAGGGGTCGGTGAGGGTCTCCTGGTAGCCGGACATCCCGGTGGCGAAGACCGCCTCCCCCAGGCCCGTCCCCGCGGCCCCGAACACCTCGCCGCGGAAGATCCGCCCGTCCTCGAGCACCAGAAGGGCGGTCGTGCCGCTCATGGGGTCCCCCGTCCGTCGTCGTGGTGGGCCACCCTGCCGTCCCGCGCGGTGATGCGGCCGCGCAGCACGGTCGCGGCCACCGTCGCCGGCAGCCGCATGCCCTCGTATGGAGTGTTCGCCGACCGGCTCGCCAGCGTTGCCCCGCGCACCGTCCAGACCCCGTCCGGGTCGACCAGCGCGAAGGTGGCCGGTTCCCCGACCGCGATGGGCCTGCCGTGGTCGGGCAGCCCGCCGATGGCCGCCGGGCGCTCGGAGAGCACCCGGGCCACGCCCCGCCAGTCCAGCAGGCCCGGCTCGACCAGCGCGTGCACCACGATCGACAGCGCCGTCTGCAGGCCCAGCATCCCCGGCCGGGCCGCGGCCCACTCGGTGTCCTTGTACTGGGCGGCGTGCGGCGCGTGGTCGGTCGCGACGACGTCGATCGTGCCGTCGACCAGCGCCGCGCGCAGCGCCGCGGTGTCCTCCGCGGTGCGCAGCGGCGGGTTGACCTTGTGCACCGGGTCGTAGGCGGTCAGCGCGGCGTCGGTGAGCAGCAGGTGGTGCGGGGTGACCTCGGCGCTCACCCGCACCCCGTCGGCCTTGGCCGCGCGCAGCACGGCCAGGGTGCGCGCCGACGAGACGTGGCACACGTGCAGCGCGGCGCCGGCCTCGCGGGCCAGCGCGCAGTCGCGGGCCACCACCGTCTCCTCGGCGGTGGCCGGCCAGCCGGCCAGCCCCAGCCGGGAGGCGACGACGCCGTCGTGCGCCTGCGCGCCCGCGGTGAGCCGGTGGTCCTCGGCGTGCTGGGCGATCACCACGCCCAGCGCCGAGGCGTACTCCAGCGCCCGGCGCATGACCAGCGGGTCGTTCACGCAGCGGCCGTCGTCGCTGAACAGCCGCACCCGGGCCGCGGAGCGGGCCATGGTGCCCAGCTCGGCCAGCTTCGCGCCCTCCAGGCCGACGGTGACCGCGCCGACCGGGTGCACGTCGACCAGGCCGACCTCCTCGCCGCGACGGCGCACGTACTCGACGACGACGGCCGAGTCGGCGACCGGGTCGGTGTTCGGCATCGCGAAGACGGCGGTGTAGCCGCCCAGCGCGGCGGCGGCCGAGCCGGTCTCGATGGTCTCGGACTCCTCGCCCCCCGGCTCGCGCAGGTGGGTGTGCAGGTCGACGAAGCCGGGCAGCAGCACCAGCCCGTCGGCCTCCAGCCGGCGCGGGCCGCCCCCCGGCCCGCCGTCGCGGTCGTGGCGCTCGGCGAGACCGGCGCCCATCTCGGCCACGACGCCGCCGCGGACCAGCAGGTCCACCGGGTCCTCGCCGTACGGGCGCGCGCCGACGATCAGCAGGTCGTCCACCGGTGCGTTCACGTGCTCCTTCTGGGGGTCGATCGCGGGGCGGCTCACTGGGGGGCTCCGGCCAGCAGGTGGTAGAGCACGGCCATCCGGATGTGCACCCCGTTGGACACCTGCGCCAGCACCGCCGAGCGGGGCCCGTCGGCGACCGCGGGCGCGATCTCCATGCCGCGCACCATCGGGCCCGGGTGCAGCACCACGGCGTGCTCGGGCAGCAGCGCGGCCCGCGCGGTCGACAGGCCGTAGCCGATGGCGTACTCCCGTGCGGACGGGAAGAACGTGCCGTGCATCCGCTCGGCCTGCACCCGCAGCATCATCACCGCGTCCAGCCCGGGCAGCTCGGCGTCCAGGTCGGGGCCGACCCGGCACGGCCACTGCTGCACCCCCACCGGCAGCAGCGTCGGCGGGGCCACCAGCACGACCTCGGCGCCCAGCGTGGCCAGCAGGAACACGTTCGACCGGGCCACGCGGCTGTGCAGCACGTCGCCGACGATGCCGATCCGCCGACCGGCGATCGAGCCCAGCCGCTCGCGCAGGGTGGCCGCGTCCAGCAGGGCCTGGGTGGGGTGCTCGTGGGTGCCGTCGCCGGCGTTGACGATCGCGGTGTGGGTGCCGGTGGCCGCGGCGTCGCGGTCGATCCACGCGGCCAGCCGGTGCGCCGCCCCGGAGGCCGGGTGGCGCACCACGACGCAGTCGGCGCCCATCGCCGAGAGGGTCAGCGCGGTGTCGCGCAGCGACTCGCCCTTCGACACCGACGAGCCCGAGGCGCTCACGTTCACGGTGTCCGCGCTCATCCACTTGCCGGCGATCTCGAACGACACCCGGGTGCGGGTGGAGTTCTCGTAGAACATCGTGATCACCGTGCGGCCGCGCAGCGTGGGCAGCTTGCGGACCTCGCGGCCCAGCAGCGCCTGCTTGAGCCGGTCGGAGGTGTCCAGCAGGCCGGTCGCCGCGGCGGCGTCCAGGTCGGTGACCGACAGGAGGTGCTTCACCCGGCACCGCCCTGCTCGGGCCGGGGCGCGCCCGCACCGCGGCGCAGCAGCACGCCGTCGCGGCCGTCGGCCTCGGCCAGCAGCACCAGCACCTGCTCGTCGCGCGCGCTGGGCACGTTCTTGCCCACGTAGTCGGCGCGGATGGGCAGCTCGCGGTGCCCGCGGTCGACCAGCACGGCGAGCTGCACCGCCCGCGGGCGGCCGTGGTCGCCGAGCGCGTCGAGGGCGGCGCGCACCGTCCGGCCCGACATCAGCACGTCGTCGACCAGCACGACCAGCGCGTCGTCCAGCCCGACGTCGGGCAGCGTGGTGCCGGCCAGCGGGCGGGCCGGACGGCGGCGCAGGTCGTCGCGGTAGAGGGTGGGGTCGACCGAGCCCACCGCGGGCGCCGACCCCCCGAAGTCCCCGATGGCCGCGGCCAGGCGGGCGGCCAGCACGGACCCGCGGGTGGGCACCCCGATCAGCACGACGTCGCGCGCCCCCGCGGTCTTCTCGATGATCTGGTGCGCCATGCGCGCGATGGTGCGGGACACGTCGGCCGCGCTGAGCAGCTCCCGGGAGGGAGGGCTCGCGCCGGTCACGTCCCCGCGGCGGTCGTCCGCCACGAGTCACTCCTTCCCCGCCTCACCGGACGGGCCCTTAAAGGAATCATCACCGACCGAGATCGGCCCGGCGCGGGTGCCCGCCTCCGCAGCGGGCGCGACACGCCGACGGCGCGACGCTATCAGCGAGCCCCCCGCACCCGACCGCCATCCATCGCGGATGTCACACCGCGTCGAACTTCGGCGCCCCCCACTCGTACCCCAGGTGCCTCACCGCGCATACCATCATCGATCGCAAGGCCCTCACCTGCACGACGTAACGCCTGACCGGACAGTGTCGATCAGCCGTTCGAGTGATCTAGGTACGGGGGTGACTTGACCGATGGGCAGAGCAAGCGCAAGATTACTCTCCGTATCGAAATCGACCCCAGTTCCGGGCCGGCGACGATGCGGGGAGAACGGCGTCGGGAGCGGTCCACAGGGCCGGCCCGGGCACCGCCGAACTCCTCCGCACGACCGGCCCGTTCGGCCACCGGTCCGACCGGAGCGGTGGATCCACGGAAGTGGCATTGCAGTACCGATGCGGCGGCCAGATCGCACCGATGTAGTACAGATGCTGTACGAAGTTGTACGAACCAGTACGAATCGACCTGGACGCCCGACTGGACGCCCGACCAAGACCCCCCGACCATCCCCCCTGAGCACGACCCCACCACGAGAACCGACCGGTGCGGTCGGCGAAGACGGCACCGCCCCGGGGCACACCGCAGTACCGAAGTAGCGACGCATGAGGTCGGTCCTCGACCGACAGGACGTAAGTGAGGAGATCGCCACATGGGCGACTACGCCAAGGCGCTCGGCGGAAAGCTCCGCGCCATCCGGCAGCAGCAGGGCTTGTCGCTGCACGGCGTCGAGCAGAAGTCGGGCGGCCGCTGGAAGGCGGTCGTCGTGGGCTCCTACGAGCGCGGCGATCGCGCGGTCACCGTGCAGAAGCTCGCCGAGCTGGCCGACTTCTACGGCGTCCCGGTGGCCGAGCTGCTGCCCGAGGGCCGCGTCCCGTCCGGATCCGAGCCGGCCACCAAGATCGTGATCAACCTGGAGCGCCTGCAGCAGCTACCTGCGGACAAGGTGGGCCCGCTCGCCCGGTACGCCGCGGCCATCCAGAGCCAGCGCGGCGACTACAACGGCAAGGTGCTCAGCATCCGCGCCGAGGACCTGCGGTCGCTGTCGATCATCTACGACATGACGCCCGGCGAGCTGACCGACCAGCTGATCAACTGGGGCGTGCTGCCCCCCGAGGCCCGGCCGGCGGGCTGAGCCGGCAGGGCCGGTCCGCGGGAGACGCGGACCGGCCTGACCCGAAGGATGGGTCCCGATCGTGGACGATCGGTGGAATCGGACACCCGGGCGCACGACGGCCCGGACCGGCCCGGGACCGTCAGCGGGTGGCCCGCAGGTGCTCGGCGATGTCGGAGATCCGGCCGAGCACGCCGTTGAGGAAGCGCGGGCTGTCGTCCGTGGACAGCGACCGGGCCAGCTCCACCGCCTCGGTGATGGCCACCGGGTCGTCGATCTCGTCGACCCACAGCAGCTCGAACACGCCGATCCTCAGCAGGGTCCGGTCGACCGCGGGCATGCGGGCCACGGTCCAGCCCTCGGCGTGCTCGGCGAGCAGCTGGTCGATCCGCTCCCGGTACTCGACCACCCCGCGCACCAGCATCGCCGCGTAGTCCGACACCGGTGGGGCGTCGTCGGTGGAGCGCCGCTGGTCGAGCACGACCAGCGGGTCGTCGCCGCGGGCCTCGGACTCGAAGAGGATGTCGAGCGCCCGTTTCCGGGCCTTCGTCCGAGCTCTGATCATCAGTTGGAGACGCGGCCCAGGTAGCGGCCGTCGCGCGTGTCGACCTTGATCTTCTCGCCGGTGCTCAGGAACAGCGGCACCTGGACCTCGGCGCCCGTCTCCAGGGTGGCGGGCTTGGTGCCACCGGTGGACCGGTCGCCCTGCAGGCCGGGGTCGGTGTGCGAGACCAGCAGCTCCACCGAGGCCGGCAGCTCCACGTACAGCGGCACGCCCTCGTGCAGCGCCACCATCGCGACCTGGTTCTCCAGGAGGTAGTCGGCCGCGGAGCCGACCGTGGCCTCCGGGATCGGGATCTGGTCGTAGGTGTCGCCGTCCATGAAGACGAAGTCGGAGCCGTCGCGGTAGAGGTAGGTCATGTCGCGGCGGTCGACGACCGCGGTGTCGACCTTGGTGCCGGCGTTGAAGGTCTTGTCGACGACCTTCCCGGTCATCACGTTCTTCAGGGTGGTGCGCACGAATGCGCCGCCCTTGCCCGGCTTGACGTGCTGGAACGCGGTGACCGACCACAGCTGGCCGTCCAGGTTCAGCACCAAGCCGTTCTTCAGGTCGTTCGTGGTGGCCACGTGCGGGTGTCTCCTGGGTCTGTGCGGGGCGCGGGTGGGCCGGCGTCCGGCGGTCGGGATGCCGGTGGCTCGGTGGGCGCCGGGTGTGCTCGTGAGCGGCGCCGCTGCGGCGCGCTCGTCCGTGCCCCAGGGTACCGCCTCGGCGTCCGCGACCCGCGCCGCCCGGGGCCGACGGCCCACCCGGGGGCGCCTCAGACCTCGACGAGCTCCTTGGTGGTCAGGGTGAGCAGGTCGGCGGCGGCGCCGTCGGCGACGACCAGGGTGTCCTCGATCCGCACCCCGCCGCGCCCGGCCAGGTAGACCCCCGGCTCGACCGTGACGGTCATGCCGGCGGCCAGGGTGCCCGCGCCGGACGCGGCGAGCGCGGGCGCCTCGTGGATCTGCAGTCCGACGCCGTGGCCCAGGCCGTGCAGGAACTGCTCGCCCCGGCCCGCGTCGCGCACGACCGACCGGGCCGCCTCGTCCACGGCGGACACGGCAGCGCCCGGAGCGAGCGCGGCCGTGCCCGCGGCCTGGGCCCGCGCCACCAGCGCGTACAGCTCGCGCTGCCAGTCGGCGGCCCGACCGAGCACGAAGGTGCGCGTCATGTCGGAGTGGTAGCCCTCGACCAGCGCGCCGAAGTCGAGCTTGAGCAGGTCGCCCGCGGCCAGCACGGCCGCGGTCGGGCGGTGGTGGGGCACGGCCGAGTTCGCCCCGGTGGCCACGATCGTGTCGAACGAGGGGCCCTGCGCGCCGTGCCCGCGCATGCGGTTCTCCAGGTCGAGCGCGACCTCGACCTCGGTGCGCCCCGGCGCGAGGCCGCCCGCGGCGACGAGATCGGCCAGCGCGGCGTCGGCGGCGGCGCAGGCGGCGCGCAGCGCGGCGATCTCGGAGTCGTCCTTGACCGCGCGCAGCCGCTGCACCAGACCGGGCGCGCGGTGCAGGCGCGCCGGGCCCGCGGCGTCGACGAGGGCCGAGTGGGCGTCGACCGTCACCGCGTCGGACTCGAAGCCCAGCCGGTCGACACCGCCGCCGCCCGCGTCGGCGGCCAGCCGCAGCGCGCAGGCCCGGTCCTCCAGGCGCGCCAGGTCGGGCACCTCGACGGCGGACTGCTCGCGGTAGCGCCCGTCGGTGCAGAACCGGCTGCCTGCCTCGCCTTCCGCGTGCACCAGCAACGCGGCGTTGGAGCCGGTGAAGCCGGTCAGGTAGCGGACGTTCACCAGGTCGGTGACCAGCAGGGCGTCCACGCCCTCCGGTTCCATGGCCCGGCGCAGCGCCGCGCGGCGGCTCGCGAACATCTCCCCACCGTACGTCCCCGCACCGTCCCGGGCGCCTTCCCGCCGTCGCGGTCGCCGCATGTGTTCGACCGGCCGGGTCCGGGTAATCGTGCCCATGAGAATCGGATCGAGCATCGGCCTGATCGCGGTGGGTTTGGTCCTCGCGCTGGCCGTCGACGACATCATCAGCGGCGTCGACCTGGCCCTGGTGGGCTGGATCCTCGCCGCCGTCGGTGTGGTCGGGCTGGTGGTGAGCCTGTCGCTCATGCGGCGCAGCCGGCCCGCGGTGGAGCAGCCGGTGGTCCGCGAGCAGCGGGTGGTGCGCGAGCCCACCCTGCACGAGCAGCCGGTCGTGCGCGAGGAGTACCCGCAGCAGCGCGTCGAGCGCCGCGAGCAGTACTGACCTGGCTGACCTGACCGCGCCGCCGTGGGGCCGGCTCAGGCCGGGTCGGCCCGCGGCTGCTCGGCCAGCCAGCGCAGGGCCAGCGCGTAGCCGGGCACGCCCAGCCCGACGATCACCCCGCTGGCCACCGCGGAGATGTAGGAGTGGTGGCGGAACTCCTCGCGGGTGTGCACGTTGCTGATGTGCACCTCGACCAGGTCGGCGGTGCGCTGGGCGCAGGCGTCGCGCAGGGCCACCGAGGTGTGCGTCCAGCCGCCCGCGTTCAGCACGACCGGCAGCGACGCGTCGGCGGCCTCGTGCAGCCAGCCGATCATCTCGCCCTCGTGGTCGGTCTGGCGCACCTCCACGAGCAGCCCCAGCTCGGCCCCGGCCCGCTCGCACAGCGCGACCAGGTCGGCGTGGGTGGTCGCGCCGTAGACGGCGGGCTCGCGGCGGCCCAGCCGACCCAGGTTGGGCCCGTTGAGCACCAGCACCCGACGCGGCTGGGCCGCCAGCGCCTCCTGGGCGTCCTGGGCGCTCACCCGGCCACCCCGGTGGCGACGGCGGCGTAGGCGCGCTCGAGCAGCTCCGGTTCCGGGCCCTCCAGCCTGCCCGGCTCGGCCAGCCCGTCCAGCACGACGAAGCGCAAGGTGCCCGCGCGCGCCTTCTTGTCGCCCCGCATCGACTCGAGCAGCTCGGGGAACGCCTCGGCCGGGTAGCCGACCGGGAGCCCCAGTGAGGTCAGCACGCCGCGGTGGCGCCGCGCCGTGGCCGCGTCCAGCCGGCCGGCGGCGTGCGCGAGCTCCGCGGCGAAGACCAGCCCCACGCTGACCGCCGCGCCGTGGCGCCACCGGTACTCCTCGCGGCGCTCGATGGCGTGCGCGAGGGTGTGGCCGTAGTTGAGGATCTCCCGCAGGTGCGACTCGCGCAGGTCGGCCGCGACCACGTCGGCCTTGACCCGGATCGAGCGGCGCACCAGCTCGGCCAGCACCGGCGCCGCCGGGTCCAGGGCCGCGCCCGGGTCGGCCTCGATCAGCTCGAGGATCACCGGGTCGGCGATGAACCCGGTCTTGACGATCTCCGCGCTGCCCGCGACCAGCTCGGCGGGGGGCAGCGTGTCCAGCACGGCCAGGTCGACCAGCACGGCGGACGGCTCGTGGAACGCGCCTACCAGGTTCTTGCCCGCCGCGGTGTTGATGCCGGTCTTGCCGCCGACCGCGGCGTCGACCATGGCCAGCAGCGTGGTCGGCACGTGCACCACCCGGACGCCGCGCATCCAGGTCGCGGCCACGAAGCCGGCCAGGTCGGTGGCCGCGCCCCCGCCCAGCGAGACGACGACGTCCTGGCGGGTGAGCCCGACGCGGCCGCAGACCTCCCAGCAGAACCCGGCCACCGCGAGCGCCTTGCCGTCCTCGGCCTCGGGGATCTCGACGCGGTGCGCGTCGACCCCGGCCGCGACCAGCTCGGCGCGGGCCGCCTCGGCCACCCCGGCCAGCTGCGGCTGGTGCACGAGCAGGGCCTTGGCCGCGCCGAGGCCGGTCACCGTGGCGGTGAGCTCGGCGCGCACCCCCCGGCCGATCAGCACCGGGTAGGGCTGGGCCGAGGCCACCTCGATGGTCACGACCTCGTCCAGCGCTCCCCGCGCCGGGCCGCTCACCGGGCCCGCCGGGCCGGGTCGGCTGCCGGGACCACGGCCGGCATCCCCAGGTCCTGCGCGTGCGCGTGGTCGGTCGCCGCAGAACTCGCCGACTCGGGCCCGTGGAAGGTGTCGTGGAGGGCGTCGCCGGACTCGTCGACGCCGTCGTCGGCGGGATCGTCGGCGCCTGCCGGGCTCTCCCCGATCGCCTCCAGCACGGCCCGGGCGACCTGGTTCGTGCTGCGCCGCGTGGTGTCGACCTCGATCGTGGCGACCTCGCGGTAGAGCGGGGCCCTGGCCTCCAGCAGCGCGCGGAACGTCGCCCGCGGGTTGACCCCGGCCAGCAGCGGGCGCGCGGTGGACATCCCGGTGCGGCGCAGGCCGTCGGTCAGGCCGACGGTGAGGTGCACGACGCGGTGCCCGCGCAGCAGCAGCCGCGTGCGCTCGTCGAGGACCGACCCGCCGCCCAGCGCCAGCACGCCGTCGACCTCGGACAGCGCCTCGGCCACCACCGCCCGCTCCAGCTCCCGGAAGGCCGGTTCGCCCTCCTCCAGGAACATGTCGGCGATCGGCTTGCCGATCCGCTCCACGATCACCGCGTCCACGTCGGTGAAGCCCACCCCGAGACGGCGGGCCAGCACCCGCCCCACGGTCGTCTTGCCGGCACCGGGGGCACCGACCAGCACCACTACGGGCCGAATCGGGGTCGTCATACCGCCCACCCTACTGATCGCTACCGCTCCTCCCGGTGGCCGACCGACCGCCGACGGACCCCGCTCACTCAGCGCATCCGGCGCCCGGGACCTGTGCCCCCCGTCCGGGCCATCGGCTACTGTCCGCATACGGGGGAACGGGCCGTCGGGCACCGTTCGTTCGGTTCCGGCGGGCACTGGGTCGGGGCTCCCGGCAACGGGACCGCAGCGGATCGCCGCCGCGGGGGACGAACGCCGGAAGACGCGCCGAGCGCAGGTCGAGCACGACCTGGCGCCGACCGGTACGGTCCCCAGCCATACCCGGACGGCAGTGAGGAGTGCCTCGTGATCCGCGGGCCCGAGCCCCTCGACCCTCGACCCCGATCCACCGAGGATCCGCTGCCCCCCGCCCGCGAGCAGTTGCCCCTGCCCCGCCGCCGGCAGCAGGCCCACCTCGAGCCCCAGCTGCGCGAGCGCGGCGGAGCGGGAGACGGCACCCCGTTCTCGGCGTTCGCCGCGCCGACGGCCACCGAGGACCAGGCGGCCGAGCCCACCGGCCCGACGGCGTTCTCCAGCCGGCTCGGCCAGGCCCTGCAGCGCGGTCCCGGCGGGCTCGCCGACCGGCCCGTCGAGCGGTCCGGGGTGCCCGGCGAGCCCGAGGCCGCCGTGCCCGCCGACCCGGCCGAGCGCGTCGTGCGCCCGGAGCGTGCCGCGGACCGCGCCGCGGCCTTCCGCGCCGCCACCCGCCGCGGGCGCCGCCCCGGCCAGCACCCCCGCCGCCCCCGCACCTGAGCGCCGCCCGGCACCTGGCCCGACACCAACGGGCCCGGCGGCGCCGGGCCCGCCCCGGTCAGCCGGTGGTGTCGAGGTAGGAACGCAGGTTCCGCCGGGTCTCGGCCAGCGAGTCGCCGCCGAACTTCTCCAGCGCCGCGTCGGCCAGCACCAGCGCCACCATCGCCTCGGCCACGACACCCGCCGCCGGCACCGCGCACACGTCCGAGCGCTGGTGGATGGCCGTGGCCGCCTCCCCGGTGGCCACGTCGACCGTCTGCAGCGCCCGCGGCACCGTGGAGATCGGCTTCATCGCCGCCCGGACCCGCACGGGCTCGCCGTTGGTCATGCCGCCCTCGATGCCGCCCGCCCGGTTGGACAGCCGCTTCACCGGGTCGCCGGGCACCATCTCGTCGTGCGCGGCGCTGCCCCGCCGCCGCGCGGTGCGGAAACCGTCGCCGATCTCCACCCCCTTCATCGCCTGGATCCCCATCAGCGCCGCGGCCAGCCGGGCGTCGAGGCGGCGGTCGGAGTGCACGTAGGAGCCCAGGCCGACCGGTAGCCCGTACGCGATCACCTCCACCACGCCGCCGAGGGTGTCGCCGTCCTTCTGGGCCGCGTCGACCTCGGCGACCATCGCCGCCGTCGTCGCCTCCTCGAAGGCGCGGACCGGGCTGGCGTCCACGCGCTCGAGGTCGCCGGGGCCCGGCGCCGCGTCGTCGGGCGCCTCGGCCGCACCCAGCGCCACCACGTGCGACACGATCGCGACGTCGAACGCCTGGGCCAGGAACGCCTTGGCCACCGTGCCCAGCACCACCCGCGACGCGGTCTCGCGGGCGCTGGCCCGCTCCAGCACCGGGCGGGCGTCGTCGAAGCCGTACTTGGTCATGCCGGCCAGGTCGGCGTGCCCGGGGCGGGGGCGGGTGAGCGGGGCGTTGCGCGCCCGGTTGGCGATCAGGTCGGGGTCGACCGGGTCGGCGGCCATGACCGTCTCCCACTTGGGCCACTCGGAGTTGCCGATGCGCACGGCGACCGGCCCGCCCTGGGTGACGCCGTGGCGGATGCCGCCGATCACCTCGAGCTCGTCGGCCTCGAACTTCATCCGGGCGCCGCGGCCGTAGCCGAGGCGGCGCCTGGCCAGCTCGGCGGCCAGCTCCTTGGTGGTGATCCCGACCCCGGCCACCATGCCCTCGAGCACGGCGACCAGTGCGGGACCGTGGGACTCCCCGGCGGTGATCCAGCGCAGCACGGCGCCCAGTCTCTCACCCGCCCCGACCGGGTCCGCCGCTCGCCCGACCGGGCACCGGTCGTCACCCCGGCGGGGGCAGCCCGGTCGGGGTGGTCACGAGCCAGGCGGTGACCAGACCGGCGGCCAGCACCATCGACGGGCCGTGCGCGATCGCCGCGCCCCGCCGCACGGACCCGCTGACCAGGCCGACCACCCCGGCACCCGCGGTGAGCAGCGCGGCCAGTAGCGCGGCCAGCGGGACCGCCGGCCAGGCCGCCGCGGCCAGGACCGCGCCCAGCGGAGCGGCGAGCTTGACGTCGCCTGCCCCCAGCGCCCGCCGCGAGAGCAGGTGGACCGCGGCGTGCGCGGCCGCGGCGACCGCCGCCCCGGCCGCCGCGCGGGCCGTGACACCGACGCCGAGCGGCAGCGTGCACAGCAGCGCCAGGGGCAGCGCGGGCAGGGTGAGCGCGTCGGGGATGCGGCGGTGGCGCAGGTCGACCGCGGCCACCGCGACACCGAGCCAGCCCAGCCCGAGCAGCGCGGGCAGCCACGGGCCCGGCACCCGCCCGCTCGCCCACCCGGTCCCGACGGCCCCCCACCCGACCGCCAGCGCGACCTCGCACCACGGTCCGCGCAGCACGACTCCCCGCGCCAGCCGGGCCAGGAGGCGGCGCGCCACCCACCCCGCGGCCGCTCCCACGACCGCCCCGATGCCCCCGACCAGCGCTACGACCAGCACGTTCCCCGCCATCACTCCCCCGATCCCCGGCTACCACGGCCCACACCGCGGCGTGCCGTCGATGGTGGGCGGGGGCGGCGCGCGGGGCCAGCTGGTCCCGCCGGGCTGTGGACAACCCGGCGGTTGGGGACGGGCACGCCGCGGGAACGCCGGCATCGGCCGGAACGTCGGCCCGCTGTGGTACAGCGGCGGCGCTCGGCGTGGAGCCAACGCCGCCGATCCGGCACCGGCACGAGGCTGACCAGGCGCCCCGCTGCGGCTACGCTCCGCAGCGTGATCACCGCTGTGCACGCCCTCGTCCACGCCGAGGACGCCGACGCCGCCCGCGCCTTCTTCCGCGACGTGCTCGGCTTCCCCGCGGTCGACGCCGGCGACGGCTGGTTGATCTTCGCGACGGGTCCGTCGGAGCTGGCCGCGCACCCGGCCGGTCCACCGGCGCCGGGCGCCCCCGCCCACCACCAGGTGACGCTCATGTGCGACGACATCGAGCGCACCGTCGCGGACCTGACCGCGAAGGGCGCCCGCTTCACCCGCCCGGTCCGCGACGACGGGTGGGGGCTGACCATCGCGCTGGACGTGCCCGGGGCCGGGGAGATGACGCTCTACGAGCCCCGCCACCCGGTGGCCTACGACCGCTGAGCCCGCGCCGGCGCCGAGGCCTGCCGGTCGAGCTGCGCGCCCACCGCGCCCGGCTCCCCCACCGCGACCAGCAGCCGGCCCGGCCCGGCCAGCTCGGTCCACGCCCAGCGCACGCCCGGGGCCTCCCCGCCGCGCTCGGCCGCCGGAGCCGCGGCGTCGGCCACCGCGTGGGTCGCCATGTGGGTCCCCGTGTGCGGTGCCGTGTGGGCCGTCCCGGCCACCAGCAGCGTCCCGACCGCCCGGGCGCCCGCCGTGCCGCCGGGGCCGCGCAGGACCTCGTCGGCCCCGTCCAGCTCGGTGGTGTGCGCGATCAGCGGCTCGCCCGCCACGTCGACCAGCAGCTCGCCGCGGTGCCGCCCCCCGCGCTCGCCGTGGCGGCCGAGCACCACCAGCTCGCGCAGCACGGCCCCGGCCGTCGCGTCCAGGCGCACCCGCAGGCGCGAGCGCATGGTCGCGCCGTCGCACACCACCGTGGCCTCCGGCGCCCAGTCGAGGAACCCGCCCGCGCCGACGTCGGCGGCGACGCCCCAGCGCGCCGGTCCGCCCGCCGCCCCGGGCTGGACCAGGGTCGCCGCGGCGCTGCGCACCCGCAGCGACGCCCCGGCCAGCACCTCGACGTCGAGGGAGAAGTCGTCGCCGCCGAGCGGGCCGCCCGCCCCGTGCACCAGGTGGACGCGGTCGGCGCCGGTGGCCCGGATGACCACCGGCCAGGCCTGCGACCAGCGCAGCCGCGGGCGGCCCGCGGCCGGCTCGGCGCGCAGCGTCGCGGCGGCGGTGAGCGCGGTCCGCCCGGTGGGGGCTGCGGGGGGTGCGCTCATCCGCGGCGCGCGGCCACCAGGCCGGTCACCCAGTCGGCGATGGGCCCGGCGTCGGGCTGGCGGCGCAGCGAGACGAGCACCGTCGGCCGCTCGCCCCGGACCTCGGCGGCGTCGCGGCGCATGACGTCCAGGTCGGCGCCGACCAGCTCGGCCAGGTCGATCTTGTTGATCACCAGCAGGTCCGAGCGGGTGACCCCGGGCCCGCCCTTGCGCGGCACTTTGTCGCCGCCCGCCACGTCGAGCACGAAGATCTGGGCGTGCACCAGGCCGTAGCTGAAGGTCGCGGTCAGGTTGTCCCCGCCGCTCTCCACCAGCACCAGGTCCGGGTCGTGCCGGGCGACCAGCTCGTCGACGGCGTCGAGGTTGGCGGTGATGTCGTCGCGGATGGCGGTGTGCGGGCAGCAGCCGGTCTGCACCGCGCGGATGCGCTCGTCGGGCAGCACGCCGTGGCGGCGCAGGAAGTCGGCGTCCTCGGTGGTGTAGATGTCGTTGGTCACCACGACGATCGACATCCGGTCGCGCAGCGCCCGGCACAGCGCCGCGACCAGCGCGGTCTTGCCGCCGCCGACCGGGCCGCCGATGCCGACGCGCAGCGGTCCGGCCGGACCGGCCGGCAGCGGGGTGGGGACGTGGGCGGTGAGCAGGTCGTCACGGTGCTTACGACGCAAAGAGGGTCGCCTCCGATCGGTGGTGCAGTTCGGCCAGCACGTCGGCCAGCGGGTTGCCGTCGGTCGGGAGCAGGGCGGGGTCGTCGGCCGCGACCGCCGCCAGCGCGGCGTCCGCGGCCCCGGCGGCCACCGGCTCGGCCTGCCGCCCCGCCCGCGCGGCCAGCGCGCCGACCGCCAGCGGGTCGAGGCCGAGCAGGCGCACCGCCGCGGTGCAGGCGCCCCCGATCAAGTGGTGGACCGCGAGCGCGGCGGCCTGTGCCGGCGTGGCCCCCGCCGCCGCGGCGGCCGCCCCGAGGACCAGCGCGTGGTGCGGTCGGCGCAGCGCTCGCAGCGCGTCCAGCGCAGGGCTCGGCCAGGCCGCCCCGGCCGTGCGCAGCAGCGCCGCGCCCTGCGCCCGCGACGCGTCGCGCAGCGCGGCCGCCGGCGCCATCCGCACCGACCCCGCCGCGTCCCACCGCCGCCACCCCTGCCCCGTGTCAGGAAAGCCACCATCAGGACGCCGGGTGTCCTGATGGTGGCTTTCCTGACGTCGGGAGGGCGGGGTGGCCAGCGCGCACGCGGCGGCGGCGGCGCCGGCGGGTACCGCGGCGGTGGTGCGCACCCGAGCCGGCAGCACGGCGTGCAGGTCGTCGGTCGAGCGCAGCAGGCCGCGGTCGACCAGCGCTTCGATCCCGCCGGAGTGCCCGTGCCCGCCGGCGGGCAGGCGCGAGTCGGCCAGCAGCAGCAACCCCATCGGAACGCTCGTCATCGCCGCCTCAGAACAGGTGGTAGCGCTGGGCCATGGGCAGCTCGGTCGCCGGCGCGGCCTCGACGACCTCGCCGTCGATCCGGACGGTGAACGTGTCGGGCTCCACCTCGATCCGGGGCAGCGCGTCGTTCCCGGGCATGTCGGCCTTGCCCACCCCGCGCGTGCCCCTGATCGGCACGAGGCGCCGCGCGACGTCGAGGCGGTCGGCCAGGCCGTCGTCGAGCGCGGCCTGGGACACGAAGTGCATGGAGGTGGCCGCGGCCGCGCTCGGGGCGGCGCCGAACATCGGGCGCGGCAGCACGGGCTGCGGGGTGGGGATGGAGGCGTTGGCGTCGCCCATCGCGGCGTAGGCGATCATGCCGCCCTTGAGCACCAGCGACGGCCGGACGCCGAAGAACGCGGGCTGGTAGAGGACCAGGTCGGCGAGCTTGCCGACCTCGACCGAGCCCACCTCGGCGTCGAGCCCGTGCGCGACGGCCGGGCAGATCGTGTACTTGGCGACGTAGCGGCGGGCGCGCAGGTTGTCGGCCGGCCCGTCGCCGGGCAGCGCGCCCCAGCGCTTCTTGCCCACGTGCGCGGTCTGCCAGGTGCGCAGCGGCACCTCGCCGACCCGGCCCATGGCCTGCGAGTCCGAACCGATCATCGAGATGGCACCCATGTCGTGCAGCAGGTCCTCGGCCGCGATCGTCGACGGCCGGATCCGGCTCTCGGCGAAGGCCAGGTCCTCCGGCACGCTGGGCTTGAGGTGGTGGCAGACCATCAGCATGTCGAGGTGCTCGTCGACGGTGTTGACGGTGTGCGGGCGGGTCGGGTTGGTGGAGCTGGGCAGCACGTGCGGCTGCCCGGCCACGGTGATGATGTCGGGCGCGTGCCCGCCGCCCGCACCCTCGGTGTGGTAGGCGTGGATGCCCCGCCCGGCGATGGCGGCCAGCGTGTCCTGCACGTAGCCGGCCTCGTTGAGGGTGTCGGTGTGGATGGCGGCCTGGATGCCGGACTCGTCGCACACCCGCAGGCAGGCGTCGATGGCCGCGGGCGTGGAGCCCCAGTCCTCGTGCAGCTTGAACCCGGCGATGCCGGCCAGCACCTGCTCGCGCAGCGCCTCGACGCCGACCGTGTTGCCCTTGCCCAGCAGCGCGACGTTGAGCGGCCAGCCGTCCAGGGCCTGCATCATCCGGGCCGTGTACCAGGCGCCCGGGGTGACGGTGGTGGCCTTGGTGCCGTCGGCCGGGCCGGTGCCGCCGGCGATCCACGTCGTGATCCCGGAGCCGAGCGCCTCGGGGATCTGCGTGGGCGAGATCAGGTGGACGTGGCAGTCCACCCCGCCCGCGGTGAGGATCATCCCGTTGCCCGCGATGATCTCCGTGGACGGGCCGATCACCAGGTCGGGGTGGACGCCGTCCATGATGTCGGGGTTGCCTGCCTTGCCCAGCGCGACGATCCGCCCGTCGCGCACGCCGACGTCGGCCTTCACCACGCCCCAGTGGTCGAGCACCAGCGCACCGGTGATGACCAGGTCCGGGGTGCCCTCGGCGCGGGTGGCGCGGGCCTGGCCCATCGACTCGCGGATCACCTTGCCGCCGCCGAAGACGACCTCGTCGCCCCCGTGCGGGCCGCGGCAGCGGTCCTCGGTGACCTCGACGAGCAGGTCGGTGTCGGCCAGCCGCACGCGATCGCCGGTGGTGGGCCCGTAGAGCTCGGCGTAGCGGGCCCGGTCGACGACCCAGGGTCCCGGACCGGTCACGGCCGCCACCCCTCGGGCAGGCGCAGGCCCGGGACGGTGGCGGTGCCGCCCAGCTCGACGAGCTCGACCGTGCGCTCGATGCCCGGCTCGAACCGGACGGCCGTGCCCGCGGGGACGGCCAGCCGCTTCCCGGTGGCCGCGTCCCGGTCGAACAGCAGGGCCGGGTTGGCCGCGGCGAAGTGGTAGTGCGAGCCGACCTGCACGGGCCGGTCGCCGGAGTTGACCACGGTGATCGCGGTGCGCGCGCGGTCGATCGGCACCGGCTCGTCGGCCAGCTCGTACCCGCCGGGGATCACGGGATCGGCCGGTGGACGGTGACGAGCTTGGTGCCGTCGGGGAAGGTCGCCTCCACCTGCACCGAGCTGATCATCTCCGGGATGCCGTCCATGACGTCGTCGCGGGTGAGCACCTGCTGCCCGCCGGTCATCAGCTCGGCGACGCTGCGCCCGTCACGGGCGCCCTCCAGGACCCAGCTGCTCAGCAGCGCGACGGCCTCCGGGTAGTTCAGCCGCAGGCCGCGGTCGCGGCGCTGCTGCGCCAGACCTGCGGCGACGTGCAGCAGCAACCGCTCCTGCTCGTGGGGGGACAGCAGCACCTCGGCTCCTTCCGGTCGGGGATCGGCCGGCGCGATCATCCGCCCGGCAACGCTAAGAACGCAGAGTGTCGGGTGCGTGTCGCGGGTGTTACGTCCGTGCCGCCGTGCGGCGGGCCGGCCGGACGGGGAAGGATCGAGGGATGCGGTCGCGGGGAGGACGGGTCGCGCGGGCGGTCGTCCGCGCGGAGGTCGACCACGGGCACGCCGAGCTCGTCGGCGACCCCGACCGCCCCGCGGGCTGGACGTTGCTGGTGAACGGCACCGCGCAGTCCCACGTCGACCTCGACGACCCCACCCACCTGGAGTTCGAGTACGTCCGCAGACTCGGGCACCTGGTCGACCTGCTGGCCCCGGTCGGGCGCCCGCTGCGCGCGCTGCACCTCGGCGGCGGGGCGTGGACCCTGCCGCGGTACCTGGCCACCACCCGGCCGGGCTCCCCGCAGCGGGTGGTGGAGATCGACGGCGCGCTCGTCGACCTGGTCGGCTCCCGGCTCCCCGCCGACGGCATGGGCATCGACGTCCTCGTCGGCGACGCCCGCGCGGCGCTCACCCGGATCGCCCCGGCGTCGGTCGACCTGCTGGTGCTCGACGTGTTCGCCGGGGCGCGGACGCCGGCGCACCTCACGTCGGCGGAGTTCGTGCGCGCGGCCGCGGCGATGCTGGACGTCGACGGCGTGTACGCCGCGAACGTCGCCGACGGCGGCGCGTTGGCGTTCGCGCGCACGCAGGTCGCCGCGGCGGCGGGGGTGTTCGCCGAGGTGGCCGTGGTCGCCTCCCCCGACGTGCTGCACGGGCGGCGGTTCGGCAACCTCGTGCTGGTCGGGGGCAACGGCGAGGTGCCGGCCCTCGACCTGGCCCGCCGGGTGGCCGCCGACCCGTTCCCCGCCCGGGTGCTCACCGGCGAGCCGCTGGCCCGGTTCGCGGCGGGGGCGACGGCCCCCGGGGACCGGGCGGCGACGCCCTCGCCGCTGCCCCCGCCCGGCTTCTTCGGCCGAGCCCGCTGAGCCCGCTGAGCCCGCTGAGCCCGCTGAGCCCGCTGAGCCCGCTGAGCCCGCTGAGCCCGCTGAGCCCGCTGAGCCCGCTGAGCCCGCTGAGCCCGCTGAGCCCTCAGTACGGCGAGGGGATCATCGGTCCGATCCGCTCGACGTGCACGATGCCCTGCACGCTGCCCAGGTGCTCCGGGTCGAATCCGAAGTAGCCGCGGTCGGTGGTCGTGTCCTCGCGCGCCACGGGCCGGCGGGAGCTCGCGCGCAGGGCGGCGGCGAACCGCCGGGCGTCGACCAGGACGGGCCCCTCCCCCAGCGCGGCCAGCTCGCCCTCGACGGTCCGCGGTTCGGGAGCGCCGAGCCCGCGCTCCGGGCCGCACCCCACGGTCATCGCGACGAAGGCGTAGTCCTCGCCCAGCCTGGTCGCGGTGATCGCCCCGGCGCCCCACCACAGCATCTTCTCGGTGAACGGGCCCCAGTCCAGCTGCATGGTGCTGATCTCGCGCTTGAGGTGCGTGTTGTGCGCGTACACCAGCGTCGGCCCGCGGTCGGACTCGGCCTCGACCAGCGCGGCGAGATTGTCCGCCATCATCGCGTCGCGCAGGCCGCTGAGCCGGCTCATCCGCCGGGGGGAGTCCACCGCCATGGTGGCGTGGTAGCGCAGCAGCCCGGCGGCCGTGCGGGCGTGCAGGAGCGCGCGGTCCACCGCACGCGCCGACGTGGCCGCGACCAGCTCGGGGAGCTGCGAGACGAACAGCCCGAGGAGGTCGTCGGCGATCAGGCGCAGCTCGGCCACCTCGGGGTCGCCACCCATCGAGCGCGCCGCGTCCATCATCGCCTCGGACCGGGCCCACCGGTCGTCGGCGCCGGCCAGCCGCTCGATCGTGGCCGCGTGGGCCGGCAGCAGGGCGGGGTCGACGTGCGCGGCGAGGAATCCGTGCGCACCCAGCAGCGCGGCCCGGGGCGAGGGGGCGGAGGCGATCTCCAGTGGCCCGTCGAAGCCGGCGAACCTCAACCGGTCGTCCGGGTCGTGCGCGGCGTTCCAGCTCCGCATCCAGGCCACCAGCTCCCGGTTGGACGGGGCAGCGCCCCAGCCGTGGCTGAACCCCGCCGCCACGACCTCGTCGAGCTCGCCCGGGCCGCCTGCCACGTAGTCGTCGACGGTCAGGGCGGCGAGGCAGTCGCTCTCGAGCGCGATCGACCGGTAGCCGGCGTGTTCCACGAGCTGCTCGAACACCCGGTTGCGCAGCAGGGGCAGCTCTTCGGCGAGGTGAGTGGGCTCCCCCAGGCCCAGCAGGCGCGGTGGGCGCGCCAGCCCGTCGAGGAAGGAGGTGAGCGCCTCGGCGAGGTCGTCGGCGCCCTCGCCCAGTCGCCACCCGACGTCGGCGAGCCGTGGTCCGGTCGCGGTGGCCAGCTGGTCAGCATCGGTCATGGCTTCGACCGTATCGTTGAACCCTCTGTTGAGACTTGGTCGCCAGAACGGCAGGATGCGCGGCCGGAGCCCGCAACCGGGAGGAGAACGTGGACCGCGACGGACCCCGCCTGCGCCCGGTCGACCTCGCCCGCGAGCACGGGCTGTCCACCCAGGCCGTGCGCAACTACGAGGCCGACGGGGTCCTGGCGCCGTCCGAGCGCACCCCGAGCGGCTACCGGGTCTACCGACCCCACCACGCCGACGCCCTGCGCGCCTTCCTCGCCCTCGTCCCGGCCCACGGCCACGCGACCGCCACGGCGATCATGCGCGCGGTCAACGGCGGCGACGTCGACACCGCGCTCGCCCTCGTCGACGACGGCCACGCCCGGCTGCGGGAGGACCGCGAGACCCTCGCGGCGGTCGACCGCGCCGTGCGCGCCCTCGCCGACCGCGCGGCCGCGCCGGAGGCGGTACCGGCGGGCCTGCTCGTCGGTTCGCTTGCCCACCGGCTGGGCGTGCACCCCGCGACCCTGCGCAAGTGGGAGCGCGCCGGGCTCGTGGTGCCCGCCCGCGACCCCCGCACGGGCTACCGCACCTACACGACCGCGGACGTGCGCGACGCCCGCCTGGTGCACCAGCTGCGCCGGGGCGGGTACCCGCTCGCCCAGATCGCTCCGGTCGTCGAGCAGATCCGCGCGGCCGGGGGCGTCGAGGCGCTGACCGCGGCGCTCGCGGGCTGGCGCCGCCGGCTCACCGCGCGCGGTCGGGCGATGCTCGTGGCGGCCGCCGCGCTGGCGGTCTGCGTCCCCGACGACCCCGACACCGCGCCCGGCACCTGGCCACCGCGCCCGCCGGGCCGGTGACCGGCCGCTGGCGCTCCGGTTAGAACGCCCCGTTCTGCCTGGCCAGCACCACGTTCTGCTGGTGCTCGTCGAAGGTGGTCGCGAAGCAGGACACGCCGTCGTTCTGGCAGCGGACGAAGAAGAACCACGGGCCCTGCTCCGGCGCGAGCGCCGCCGCGATCGCCTCCGGGCCCGGCGCCGAGATCGGGGTCGGCGGCAGCCCGGTGACCAGGTAGCTGTTGTAGGGCCCCGGGCGGGCCCGGTCCTCCGGGGTCGTCCGCAGGGCCTGCAGGTCGAGCGGGTAGTTGACCATCGAGTCGAGCTCGAGGCGCTGGCCGGCGCCCAGCCGGTTGTAGACCACCCTGGCCACCTTGGGCATGTCCGGGGTGATCGCCTCCTTCTCCACCAGCGAGGCGATCGTCAGGACCTGGTAGGGCGTGGAGCTGATGGCCTGCGCGCCGGAGACCAGGCCTGTGGCCTCCAGCTTCGACGCGGAGGCGGCCAGCAGGTCCTGCAGCACCTCCTGCGGGGAGGTGCTGGGCAGGACGTTGTAGCGGCCCGGCACGAGCAGGCCCTCCAGCCTGCGGTTCGGGTCGGCCCTGGCCACGTCCTCCAGCGCCCACTCGGGCACGCCGAGGGTGGCCGGGTCGGTGGTGGCCATGGCGGCGCGCAGGTCGTCGACCGAGACGCAGCGCTCGGCGCCGTCGACGGTGGTGCAGCTCGCCTTCGAGATCAGGCTGAGCACGCCGGGGGCGACGGTGCCGTCGGGGGCGCTGGTGTCGTCGAGCTGGACGCCGCCGCGGATCTCCAGTTGGCCCACCCTGGCCACCGGGTCGAGCAGCCGGGCCACCGCGGCGCGCCCGGACATCTCGGCGCGCAGCTGGTAGAAGCCGGGCTGCACGGAGCGGATGCGGCTCTCGTCGCTGGCGGCGTCGGTGAACGCCTCCACGCTGGCCACCACGCCCCGCTCCTGCAGCTCGCGCCCGATCTGGGTGGTCGAGTCGCCGGACTGGACCTCGATGATGACGTCGCCCGCGCCGTCGCCGGTGAAGTCGGGGGTGGAGAAGTACGACGAGTACACGTAGTACCCGCCGCCGGCCAGGCCGCCGAGCAGTAGCAGGACCGCGGCCAGCAGCACGGCGGACCGGCGGCCGCGACCGCGGCGCCCGCCGCCGGACCCGCGCCGGCGCGGGGGTTCGTCGTCGACCCCGCCGTAGTCGTCGTACTCGCCGTACTCGTCGTGGGTCTCGTAGCCGCCGTCGGCGGGGTCGTCGACGCCGAGCGCGTCGGCGGGCTCACCGGGTGCGTCGCCGCGCGCGGCGCGAGCGCCGCCGTCGGGCATCCGGATCGGGCCGGTGGGCGCCTCGTCGGGGGCGTCCCAAGCGGGGTTCCAGGCGGGGCCGCCGCCCCCGGCGCGGCGGCCGCGGATCGGGGTCGGCTCGACGAGCCCGCGTCCGGACGGGCCGGCACCCCCGGGGCCACCACCGCCGTGGTGCGGCGCGGGCGGGTCCCATCTGTCCGGTTGCACCCGCCGAACATAAGAGGTGCCGCAGCGCCGCGCCGATCCGGGCACGCTCATGTCGTCAAGACGTCAACTGCGCGCGCTCAGCGTGACCGTCCCGAGTCCAACCACCCCTGCAGGATGGCGACCGCCGCCGCCTGGTCGACGACGGCGCGCTGGCGACGGCCCTTGCGGCCGCTCGCGCGCATCTGCTGGGTCGCCACGACGGTGGTGAGCCGCTCGTCGGACAGCACGATCGGCACGCCGACGACACCGGCGAGCCCGTCGACGAACGCCCGGGCGGCCTCGGCGGCCGGACCCTCCCGGCCGGCGAGGGTGCGCGGCAGCCCGACGACGATCTGCACGACCTCGTGCTCGGCGACGAGGTCGGCGATCGCGCGCACGTCGGTGCCGCCCTCGACGTCGCGCGGCACCGTGACCAGCGGGGTGGCCAGCAGGCCGTCCGGGTCGCAGAGCGCGACCCCGACCCGGACGGACCCGACGTCGATCCCGAGCCTCCGACCGCGGCCCGGGACCGCGGCGGCTCCCTCGGCCACGGCCGGCCTCAGCCGCGCACGGCGGCCCGGAGGGCCTCCACGGCGGCCGGGACGCCCGCGGGCTCGGTGCCCCCGCCCTGGGCGAGGTCGGGCTTGCCGCCGCCGCGCCCGCCCACGGCCGGGGCGAACGACGGGACCAGCTTGCCCGCGGCCAGCCCGCGGTCGCGGGCGGCGGCGGTGGTGGCCACCACGAAGGAGACCTTGGCGCCGTCGGCCGAGAACAGCGCGACCACACCGGGGCGGGCGCCCAGCCGGGCGCGCACGTCCGAGGCCAGCGCCCGCAGGTCGTTGCCCGCGACGCCGTCGGGGGCGGACACCGCGACCAGGGCCACACCGCCGACGTCCTCGGCCCCCGCGGCCAGCTCGCCCGCAGAGGACAGCACCGCGTCGGCGCGCACCTTCTCCAGGTCGCGCTCGGCGTTGCGCAGCCGCTCGACGAGCGCCCCGACCCGGTCGGGCAGGTCCTCGGGACGGGCCTTGAGCTGGTCGGCCAGGGTGGAGACCAGCAGGTGCTCCTTGGACAGGTGGCGGAAGGCGTCCAGCCCGACCAGGGCCTCCACCCGCCGCACGCCCGAGCCGATCGAGGCCTCGGACAGCACCTTGACCATGCCGATCTCGCCGGTGCGGGTCACGTGCGTGCCCCCGCACAGCTCGCGGGAGTAGTCGCCCATGTCGACCACGCGCACCCGGTCGCCGTACTTCTCGCCGAACAGCATCATCGCGCCCATCCTGCGGGCCTCGTCCATGGACGTCTCGTAGGCCTGGACCTCGCGGTTCTCCTGCAGGACCGTGTTGACCTCGTCCTCGATCTCGGCCAGCGCGGCCGGGGGGACGGCGCCGGAGGGCGAGGTGAAGTCGAAGCGCAGCCGGTTGGGCGCGTCGAGCGAGCCGGCCTGGGCGGCGGTGGGGCCCAGCGCGCCGCGCACCCCGGCGTGCACCAGGTGGGTCGCGGTGTGCGAGCGGCAGATCGAGGCCCGGCGGGCGCGGTCGACCTCGGCGACGACCGCGGCGTCGAGCGCGACCTCCCCCGCCACGACCGTGCCGCGGTGCACCCGCAGCCCCGGGACCGGCGACTGGACGTCGTCCACCCGGACGGTGAACGAGGCGCCGCGCAGCCGGCCGGTGTCGGCCTGCTGGCCGCCGGACTCGGCGTAGAACGGGGTCCGGTCGAGGACGACCTCGACGCTGTCGCCCTCGTGGGCCGCGGCCGAGGCCGCGCCGTCGACCAGCAGCCCCACGACGGTGGCCTCGGCGGCCAGGTCGGTGTAGCCGAGGAACTCGGTGTCGCCTGCCCGGTCGAGCACGGTGCGGTAGATCGACCCGTCGCCGTGGCCGACCTTGCGGGAGCGGGCGTCGGCCTTGGCCCGGGTGCGCTGCTCGTCCATCAGGGCGGCGAACCGGTCGCGGTCGACCTGCAGCCCGGCCTCGGCGGCCATCTCCAGGGTGAGGTCGATCGGGAAGCCGTAGGTGTCGTGCAGCTGGAAGGCCCGGTCGCCGGGCAGCACGAGCGCTCCCTGGCGCTTGGTCTCGGCCACGGCCGTGTCGAAGATCCGCGACCCCGCGGTCAGGGTCTGCAGGAAGGCCTCCTCCTCGGCCTGCACCGCGGCCCGGATGCGCTCGAAGTCGGTGGCCAGCTCCGGGTAGGACGGGGCCATCGCGTCGCGCACGACCTCGGCGAAGGCCGGCAGCACCGGCTCGCGCACGCCCAGCAGCCGGGCCGAGCGCACGATGCGGCGCAGGAGCCGGCGCAGCACGTAGCCGCGGCCCTCGTTGGACGGCGTCACGCCGTCCCCGATGATCATCACTCCGGACCGGGCGTGGTCGGCGATGACCCGGAACCGCACGTCGTCCTCGTGGTCGGCGCCGTAGCGGCGCCCGGAGAACTCCTCGGCGCGGGCGATGACCGGGCGGACCAGGTCGGTCTCGTAGACGTTGTCCACGCCCTGCAGCAGGCACGCGACCCGCTCGATGCCCATCCCGGTGTCGATGTTCTTCTTGGGCAGCGAGCCGATCGGCGGGTGCTCGTCCTTGGGGCTGAGCTCGCCCCGGACGTCCTGCATGAACACGAGGTTCCAGATCTCGATGTAGCGGTCCTCGTCGGCGACCGGGCCGCCCTCGCGGCCGTGCTCGGGCCCGCGGTCGTAGAAGATCTCCGAGCAGGGCCCGCCGGGACCGGGCACGCCCATGTCCCAGTAGTTGTCCTTGCCGCCGCGGCGCTGGATGCGCTCCGCGGGCAGGCCGCTGATCCGCCGCCACAGCTCGAACGCCTCGTCGTCGTCGCGGTAGACGGTCGGCCAGATGCGGTCGGGGTCGAAGCCGTAGCCGCCGGCGTCGCGGCTGCCGGTGACCAGGTTCCAGGCGTGCTCGATCGCCCCGGCCTTGAAGTAGTCGCCGAAGGAGAAGTTGCCGGCCATCTGGAAGAACGTGTTGTGCCGCGTGGTGCGCCCGACCTCGTCGATGTCGCCGGTGCGCACGCACTTCTGGATCGAGGTGGCCCGCGGGTACGGCGGCGGGGCCTCACCCAGGAAGTAGGGCTTGAACTGGACCATGCCGGCGTTGACGAACAGCAGGGTCGGGTCGTCGAGGATCAGCGAGGCGCTGGGGACGCGGGTGTGCCCGGCGGTCACGAAGTGCTCGGTGAACCGGCGGGCGATCTCGTGGGTCTGCACGGTGGTGCCTTCGTCTGGTGATGGACGGTGGGCGACCTACCGGGCCCACCGGGGAGGGCAGCGGAACGGCAGGGCACGGACGCCTGGCGTCACGCCCCTGCCCGGCGCGCTCGTGCGCGCGGCGCGGGCCGCCGGCCGCGGACGGCGGGAGGTGCACTGCGAGCGGGCTCCTGCAGCGCGTCGACGTAGGTGGGCAGCCGGGCCCCGGTCTGCCGCTCGACCATCGCCGAGAGCTCCTGCTCGCGCTCGTTCATCCCGGCCCGGACCTCCGCACCGAAGGCGCCGAGACCGGCCCCGAGCTCGCGCAGGCCGTCGGCCAGGTTGGCCCCGACGCCGGCCGGGGTGAGGGCCTGCGCCGCCGCGTTGGCCCGCCGGGCCACGTACGACCCGGCGGCCAGGCCGACGCCCAGCCAGAACAGCCGCTTCACCGCCGCCGCCGGTTCCGCCGCCCGCCCGGACGGGCGTCGCCCGCGTCGCGGGCGGCGCGGCGCGCCTTGACCGCCTTGTTGACCCCGTAGGAGAACGCCGCGGCCCGCACCAGGGGGCCGCCCAGCGTGGCGGTGAACAGCGACGTCAGGACGGAGACGTTGCTGGTCACCGCGCGGGCGCTGGAGGTGATCCCGTCGACCCGCTCGAGCTGGGTGTTGACCACGCTGAGCGTGGTCTGGGCGTCCTCCAGCAGCGGGGCGCTGCCCTCGTGCGCCTTGCGGATGGCGACCGTGGCCTCGTCGAGCGTGCGGCCCAGCTTGAGCAACGGGACGGCCAGCAACAGCACGAGGACCACGAAGGCCCCCGCCGCGATCAGCGCCGCGATCTGGCCCACCGACACGTAGCCTCCCCGTACTCCAGCTGGATGCGCCGGCGCGGAGAACCCGGCCGGCGGAACGTGCACAGGCTACTCCCGGGCCCGGCGGCCCCGCCCCCGGGTTCGGGCCGTGTCGCCCGGTCAGCAGGGCGGCCGGACCCGGACGAAGATCACGGGCGGGCCCGGGACGGCGCGAGGGGGGGGGGGGGGGGGGGGGCCGCGGGGGGGCGCGCCCGCGGCCCCCCCCCCCGCGGGGG
>NZ_JAGSOV010000058.1 GCF_023898865.1 Pseudonocardia humida | reverse complement strand
GCCGGACCCGTACGACGACCAGGGGCGGGCCGGGGAGGGCGCGCGGCGCCGACCGGGCAGTGGCCCGGTCGGCGCCTCGCGGACGTCCGACCGCCGGTCGGGTCTGGTGCGGTGCTGTGCCCTGCTCCGCACCCGCCCGCGACCGGCGGGTGATCAGCTCACGCGTCGCCGTAGCGGCCCATGTCCGACGAGCCCGACATGACCGCGCGCAGCCGGTTGAGCGCCCGGTGCTGGGTGACGCGCACGGCGCCGGGCGTCGACCCGACGATGTGCGCGACCTCCTCGGCCGACAGCCCCGCGACGATGCGCAGGATCAGCACCTCCCGCTGGCGCGGGGTGAGCCGGTGCAGCAGCCCGCCGAGCCGCTCGGCGAGCTCCCCGGCCAGCAGCCGGTGCTCGGGACCGTCGTTCGTCACCGCGACGTCGGGCAGCTCGGCCATCGGCTCGGACCGGTTGCGGCCGATGGCCCGGAACGCGTCGGTGACCTTGTGCGCGGCGATCCCGTAGACGAAGGCCCGGAACGACAGGCCCTTGATCTTGTAGCTGGGCAGCGCCCCGACCACGGCCAGGCAGACCTCCTGGGCGACGTCGTCGGCCGAGCCGATCACCGTCTCCTGGCGGCCCAGCCGGCCGCGGCAGTAGCGCAAGACCAAGGGGTGGATCTCGGCCAGCAGCCGCTCGCGGGCCGGCACGCTGCCGGCCACCGCGTCGGCGACCAGCCGCTCCAGCAGCGGGGCGTCGGCCTGCGGCGCGGGACGCGCCGGGGCGGTCAGCGCCGCGATGGTCTCCGGGCTGATCTCGACCGCCGCCTCGGCGGCCGGCACGACCGGAGCCATCGGGGTGGTCTCGACCACGGCCACCCCGGGCGGGACCGGCTGGACGGACTGGACGGACTGGACGGGCGGTGCGGCCGGAGCGGCCGGGTGGGCGACCTGCGCGGCCCGCGGGCCGGGCACGGCGGCAACCGCGTCCGACGCCGTCTGCGGTGCCGCACCGGCGGCCGACCGCCCGACGACCGCGGGCTCGATGGCCGGGTGCGTGGGCGGTTCGACCAGCCCGAGGGCGCTCATCGGCTGGTTTGATCGGTCAGGACGGCGCAGCCGTCCACAACGGAAGACTTCATGGGACCCCTCCCCGATTTGCCGACCCGGACGGCCGGCAATGAACGATTCACGCGGCGCGCCGTGACGGCCCACCGACATGTCACTGCTCGTACTCAGGAGGCGGCGGCGTATCCGTCGATACCTGCTGCCCGTCCTTCGCCGGTGCCCTCGGCGAGTGGCGGGCCCGCTCCTCCTGCTCGTGCCCTTCCGGTCGACTCCCCCATCGCGGCTGTGCCCGGCCCCGATCGAGGAGTTCATTCGACCTTCAAGTAAGCATCCTGGGTGACCGTCGACCACGGAGTCAAGCGGGCCCAGGCCTCGAAATGGTTACGCCCGGTCAGCGGCTCATTCGACTGGGCCGCCCGGGGGCGTCCCATGGACTGACGCCCACCGGTCGTCCGGTCACCGTATCGGGGGCCACCGGACCCCGATTCGCCAGGGGTCCCGTGGCCGCTCCCCCGCCGACCAGCGACGGAACCGCATCCGCCCTGCTCGCGGCGGCGTCCGGGGGCCTGCTTACACGGCGGCGACCCGACATCGGCGGCGGGCGGCAGCGCCCGATCGCCTCCCGGCCCGGCCCGCCGGAGTCGAAAGTCCTGCTCATCCGAGCCCTGCGACCCGTCGGCGCATTCCACCTCCCGCCCGGCCGACCCGGCGGACGACGGGAACGAACACCGGAAAAGATCGAGTCTGCCTCCTCGCGGGCCGCCGGACCGGCCGGGAATCGGGCCGACGACGCGGTGGCGGCGCGCCCTGCCCGGACCAACGGAATGGCGACGACATCGCGCTCGGTGGACCCCCAGGACCCGGTCGAGCGATCCTCGACACCACCGGGACGGCCCAACCCGACCCGGTCGACGGCTGGTGACCGGCCCGCCCGGCCATCACGCTCCGTAGCCGAAACCCCGGTCGCGGCCCGTCGCGCGAGGCGTCCCCCGCTCGGCGAACGCGTGCTCCGCGGAGACCGGCGGGCGAGCCGATACAGCGCTCAACCACCGCCGACACAGCGATCATCGCCGTGCGGTCGATCACACGGGTCGAGCGGTCGGGGTGGTGAGCCCGGTGGCCGGGCGGTCACACCCCGTTGGCCAGCACCTCGCCCAATGCGGCGACCGCCACGGCGATCTCGTCCTCGGTGACGACCAGCGGGGGCGAGAAGCGCACCGTCGACCCGTGGGTGTCCTTGACGAGCACCCCGCGGCGGGCGAGCCCCTCACTGACCTCCCGCCCGGTCCCGACGGCCGGGTCGACGTCCACGCCCGCCCACAGGCCGGCGCAGCGCAGCCCGACCACGCCGCGCCCCACGAGGTCGGTCAGCCGGGCCCGCAGCACCGCACCGAGGTCGCGAGCCCGGGCCAGCACGCCCTCGGGCCCCACGTCGGCCAGCAGGGTGATCACCTCGCGACCGACCGCGCAGGCCAGCGGGTTGCCGCCGAAGGTGCTGCCGTGCTGGCCGGGGCGCAGCACGCCGAGCACGTCGGCGTCGGCGACCACCGCCGACAGGGGCAGCACGCCGCCGCCGAGCGCCTTGCCCAGCAGGTAGACGTCGGCGTCGACGCCCGCGGCGCGGGTGGCCAGCAGGTGCCCGGTGCGCCCGAGCCCGGACTGGACCTCGTCGGCGATCATGAGGGCACCGGCCGCGTCGCAGGTGCGGCGCACGGCGGCCAGGTAGCCCGGCGGCGGCACCACCACCCCCGCCTCCCCCTGGACCGGCTCCACCAGCACGGCGACCGTGTCCGGCGTGACCGCGGAGGCGAGCGCGGCGGCGTCGCCGTAGTCGACCACGTCGAAGCCGGGGGTGAACGGGCCGAACCCGCCGCGGGCCTCGGGGTCGGTGGAGAACCCGACGATGCTGATCGTGCGGCCGTGGAAGCCCCCGGCCGCCACCACGACGCGGGCCCGGTCCGGGGCGACGCCCTTGACCTCGTAGCCCCACTTGCGGGCCACCTTGAGCCCGCTCTCCACGGCTTCCGCGCCGGTGTTCATCGGCAGCACCATCCGCTTGCCCAGCAACCCGGAGAGCTCGGCGCAGAACGGGCCGAGCTGGTCGTTGCCGAACGCCCGGCTGGTCAGGGTGACCCGGTCGAGCTGGCGGTGCGCCGCGGCGACCAGCGCGGGGTGGCGGTGGCCGAAGTTGAGCGCCGAGTACCCGGCCAGGAAGTCCACGTAGCGCCGGCCCTCGACGTCGGTCACCCAGGCGCCCTCGCCCTCGGCCACGACGACGGGCAGCGGGTGGTAGTTGTGCGCCGAGTGGGCCGCGGTCATCCGCTCGTGCGCCGCGGTCGCGTTCGGCTGGGGAAGGACGCTGGTCACGGGCTCGCTCCAGGGGTGGGCCGATGGGACGGGCGACACGGCACCGCGCCGGACGGGAGCAACGCTAGGAACCGCGCGGCACCCCGACAACCGGCCAACGCTGCCCACCGGCGCCGGATCGTTGCGCAGCCGCGGCGCACTCCGACGATCCGTTGCGCCGGTCGCTCACTCGGGCCGCGGGACCGCCGGACGGCGCAGCAGCGGGCTCAGCACCAGCACCGAGCGCGTGCGCGCGACGATCGGCTGGGCGCCGATCTGCTCCAGCACCCGCTCGAAGTGGCGCATGTCGGCGGCCAGGATCCGCAGCACGGCGTCGGCGTCGCCGGACACCGTGCTGGCGTCGACCACCTCGGGGAACCGCCGGACCGCGTCGCGGATGGCCCGCGGGGACGTGCTGTGGGTGCAGAACAGCTCGACGTAGCCCTCCACCGCCCACCCGAGGGCGGCCGGGTCGAGCCGGACGGTGAAGCCGGTGACCGCGCCTTCGGCGCGCAGCCGATCGACGCGGCGCTTGGCCGCGGAGGCGCTCAGCCCCACCCGCGTGCCCAGCTCGGCGTAGCTGGCCCTGGCGTCCTCGGTCAGCAGGGCGATCAGGGCCTGGTCGAGGCGGTCGAGGCGCACGCGCCCATCCTGCCGGTCCGGCAGGATGGGGCCCATGTACCGCGTCGACTCCGAGGTCGGAGTGCTCTCGCAGGTCGTGCTGCACCGCCCCGGGCGGGAGCTGATGCGGCTCACCCCGGGCAACAAGGACCGCCTGCTGTTCGACGACGTGCTGTGGGTGCACCGCGCGCAGCAGGAGCACGACTCGTTCGCCGACCTGCTGCGCGGCCGGGGCGTGACGGTGCACCTGTTCGGCGAGCTGCTGCGCGAGACGGTGGCGATCCCCGAGGCCCGCGACCACGTGCTCGACAGCATCTTCGACGACCGCGTCTACGGGCCGCTGGCCGTCGACGCGCTGCGCGCCTGCTTCGACGCGATGGACCTCGACACGCTCACCGACCACCTCATCGGCGGCATCACCAAGCGCGAGCTGCTCGACCGCATCCCGGAGCCGCGCTCGATCGCGCTGCACGTGCTCGAGGCCGACGACTTCGTGCTCGAACCGCTGCCCAACCACCTCTACACGCGCGACACCTCGGCCTGGATCCACGGCGGCGTGGCGATCAACAGCATGCGCAAGAAGGCCCGCGTCCGCGAGACCGTGCACTACGAGGCCGTCTACCGCTGGCACCCCAAGTTCGCCGGCAGCGGGTTCGCGTTCTGGTCGCAGGGCTCGGCCAACGGCCCGGCCACCACCGAGGGCGGCGACATGATGGTGCTGGGCGGGGGCGCGGTCCTGGTCGGGATCAGCGAGCGCACCAGCGCCGCGGGGGTCGAGCGGCTGGCCCGCACACTGTTCGCCGGTGGCGAGGTCGACCGGATCGTGGCGCTGCGGCTGCCCGAGACCCGCGCACTGATGCACCTCGACACCGTCATGACCATGGTCGACCCGGAGACCTTCACCGCCTACGCCGGGCTCGGGCTGCTGCCCGCCTACACCGTCCGCCCCGACGGCAGCGGCGGGATGCGCGTCACCCACCACGCCCCCGACGCGATGTACGACGCGATCGCCGCGGCGCTGCGCCTGCCCGCGGTCCGCGTGCTCACCGCCGAGCAGGACGTGCACGCCGCGGAGCGCGAGCAGTGGGACGACGGGTGCAACGCGCTGGCCGTCGCGCCGGGGGTCGTGGTGGCCTACGAGCGCAACGTCACGACCAACACCTTCCTGCGCCGCAACGGCATCGAGGTGCTGGAGATCCCGGGCGGCGAGCTGGGCCGGGGCCGCGGCGGGCCGCGGTGCATGAGCTGCCCGGTGCAGCGCGCCGCCGTCTGAGCGCCGCTCAGCCCGCGGGCGGTGGGGCGACGCGCAGCAGCGTGCGCAGGAACGCTGCCCGGTCGTCGGCCGGGACGTCGGCGAGCAGGCCCTCCTCCATGGCCCGCACGTCGGCCCGGCACCCGGCCAGCAGCGCCCGACCGTCCGGGGTGAGGGTGACGATGCGGTTGCGCCGGTCGGCCGGGTCGGGTTCGCGGGCCACCAGCCCGCGGCCCTCCAGCCGGTCGAGGCTGGCGATCAGCCGGGTCTTGTCGCGCCCGATCGCGGCGGCCAGCCGCGCCTGGGTCTGGGCCGGACCGGACTCCAACGCGGCCAGCACGGCGTAGTCCCACATCTCGACGCCCCGCGCGGCCAGCAGCGGGGTCTCCAGCTCCAGGACCCGGCGCACCAGCCGGTGCAGCAGGGCACCCAGGTCGTCGCGGCGGTCGTCGGGCTGCGGCACGCCACCACGGTAGTCGCCTTGACATATCGTCTACCGCAGTAGATGGTCTACCTGTGTCTACGATTACCGCGACCCCGACCCTGCACCGCCGCGCCCTCACCCAGGTCGGCGACCTCCTCGCCGCCGTCTCCCCCGCCGACCTCGCCCGCCCCACCCCCTGCGCCGGCTGGGACCTCGCCCAGCTCCTCGCGCACATGATCGGCCAGAACCACGGGTTCGCCGACGCCGCCGAGAGCGATGTGGGCATCGAGGCCTTCGCCGACCGACCCGTGCGCGACCCGGCCGCGCAGTGGGCGGCCTCGGCGACCCGGGTCGGCGACGCCCTGGCCGCGGCCGTCGCGGACGGCCGCACGGTGCTGCTGGCCGAGTTCGCCGCCTTCGGCCGGATCCCGGCCCCCACCCTGCTCGGGATGCACCTGCTCGACACGGTGGTGCACGGCTGGGACGTGGCCACGGCGCTCGATCGGCCCCACCGCCCCGACGACGAGCTGGTCGCGGCGACCCTGGAGATCGCCCGGACGATCCCGGGCGGACCGACCCGCACGGGGCCCGACGCCACCTTCGGACCGATCGTCCCCGGCGAGCCGGACGACCCGTGGGAGCTCGCGCTGCACCTGGTCGGGCGCCGGCCCAGGCCGGCCGGGGGAGCCGACTAGCCCTCCTCGGGGCGACGGCCCCGCACGGCGCGGCGCAACCGGGGCAGCCGCTCGGCCAGCGCCCGCTCCGCCCCGCGCGAGGTCGGCCGGTAGTAGTCGACCCCGACCAGCTCGTCGGGCGGGTACTGCTGGGCGAGCACGCCGTCGGGCACGTCGTGCGGGTAGCGGTAGCCCACGGCGTTGCCGAGGTCCTGCGCCCCGGCGTAGTGGCCGTCGCGCAGGTGGGCGGGCACCGCGCCGACCGCGCCCGCGCGCACCTGGGCCTCCGCCTCGCCGATCGCGGTGATCACCGCGTTCGACTTCGGGGCGGTGGCCAGGTGCACGGTGACCTGGGCCAGCGCCAGCCGGCACTCGGGCAGCCCGACCAGCTGCACGACCTGGGCCGCGGCCACCGCGGCCGGCAGCGCGGTGGGGTCGGCCAGCCCGACGTCCTCGCTGGCGTGCACCATCAGCCTGCGGGCGATGAACCGCGGGTCCTCCCCCGCGACCAGCATCCGGGCCAGGTAGTGCAGGGCGGCGTCGGCGTCGGAGCCGCGGATGGACTTGATGAACGCGCTGATCACGTCGTAGTGCTGGTCGCCCGCGCGGTCGTAGCGCACGGCGACCTCGGTGACGGCGCGCTCGACCGCGGCGATGTCGAGCTCGGGCGGAGCCGGCTCGGCCCCGTCTCCGTCCTCGTCCCCGTCGACGCCGTCCTCGACGGGCCGGGCGGTCGGGTCGCCGAGCACGCCGTCGGCGGCGGCCTCCAGCGCGGTCAGCGCCCGCCGGGCGTCGCCCGCGGCCAGCCGCACCAGGGCGTCCTCCGCCTCCCCGGTCACCCGGACCGCGCCGTCCAGCCCGCGCGGGTCGGAGACCGCGCGGCGCAGCAGCGCGCGCACGTCGTCCTCGGTGAGCGACTGCAGCTGCAGCACCAGCGAGCGCGACAGCAGCGGCGAGACCACCGAGAACGAGGGGTTCTCGGTGGTCGCCGCGACCAGCAGTACGACCCGGTCCTCCACCGCGCCGAGCAGCGCGTCCTGCTGGGTCTTGGAGAACCGGTGCACCTCGTCGACGAACAGCACGCTCTGCTGGGAGCGGTGGTCGCGGCGGCGGCGGGCGTCGTCGATGACCGCGCGCAGCTCCTTGACCCCGGAGGACAGCGCCGACAGCGCCACGAAGTGCCGGTCGCCCACCCCGGCCAGCAGCCGGGCGATCGTGGTCTTCCCGGTCCCGGGCGGGCCGTAGAGCAGCACGGACGCCGCCGCGCCGCCCTCGACGAGCCGGCGCAGCGGGGCTCCCGGTCGCAGCAGGTGGCCCTGGCCGACGACCTCGTCGAGCGTGCGCGGGCGCATCCGCACCGCCAGCGGGGTCGAGGCGGTGGGCCGCCCGGTGGGCGCGGCGGGCTCCTCGGCGCCCGGGCCGGACGCGCCGGTGCCGAACAGGCCGTCGTCGTCGAACAGTCCGGGGTCGGTGTCCATCACCGCCAGCCTGCCACCCACCACCGACAGCCCGCCCGCCGCCATGGCGGGCCGGTCAGAGGCGCCGCGAGATCGCCACCGGGGCGTCCTCGCCGGAGAGCCTGCGGGCGCGGCGCTGGTAGGCGGGCCACCAGAACAGCCGCAGCAGCACCCGCACCACCTGCGGCACCGTCGCCAGCGCCCCGGCGCGCAGCTCGTCGGAGGCGGCGCCGGCGAACCCAGCCGTAGACGTCGGGAGCTTGCGGCGCCCGATCTCGGCGGCCGCGCGCCGGCCCAGCGCCTCCCACTCGGCCCCGGTGACGTGGGCGCGGATCAGCGGGACCGCGTCGCCTCCTCGCGGTCCAGGTGCGCGTTGATCAGCTCGTGCCGCTCGGCAGCACCGGCGCCCGCTCGGCAGGCGGCCGGGTGGTGTCGCCGGCCGCGGCGATCAGCGGGTCGAGCCGGGCGTGGTCCCGGACGTCCACGACGGCTCCGGCGGTGCGCAGCACGTACCCCGGCGCCACCGTGACCAGCGCCGAGGTCCACCGGGCGGCCGTCGACGAGGGCCTCGACCGGCCCGAGCGCCCGCAGTTCCACGGCCCGGAGCACACCTTCCCAGTATTCGAGAAACGGCTTCCACTGGCCGGGACTGTTGGGCATCCTCGTACCTGCGCCCCACCCCGGCGCCCTCCGCCCTGTCGATCCAGGACGAGCCCGATCCGTCCGTCGACCGGAGCCCCCGATGACCCCGTCCCCCTCGTCCGCCCCCACGATCTCCGCGCGCACCGCGGGCGTGCGCGGGTCGGCGATCCGCGACCTGCTCACCCTCACCGCCCGACCCGACGTGATCAGCCTGGCCGGCGGGCTGCCGGCCGCCGACCTGCTGCCCCGCGAGCGGATCGCCCGCGCCGCCGCCGAGGCGCTCACCGACCCCGGCGCCGTCCAGTACGGCGAGACGGCCGGGTTGGCCCGGCTGCGCGAGGTCGTCGCCGCGCACGAGACCGGGCGCGGCACCGGCGGCGCGCGCGGCCCCGTCCGCGCGGCGGACGTCGTCGTCACCAGCGGGTCGCAGCAGGCCCTCGACCTGCTGGCCCGCGCCGTGCTCGACCCCGGCGACGCGGTGGTGATCGAGGACCCCGGCTACGTCGGGGCGCTGCAGGTGTTCCAGGCCGCCGGGGCCCGCGTCGTCCCGGTGGGCCTGGACGAGCACGGCATGCGCGTCGACGAGCTCGCCGACCGGCTCGCCGCCGGGCTGCGCCCCCGGCTGGTGCACACCGTGAGCAGCTTCCACAACCCGCGCGGGGTCACCCTGGCCGCCGAGCGGCGCCGCGCGCTGGCCGAGCTGGCCGAGCGCCACGGCTTCCTGGTCGTCGAGGACGACCCCTACGGCCTGCTGTCCTTCGACGGGCCGCCGCCCGAGCCGGTGGCCGCGCACGGCGAGCGGGTGGTCCGCCTGGGCAGCGCGTCGAAGGTACTCGCCCCCGCCCTGCGGGTCGGCTGGCTCGTCGGGCCGCCCGAGATCGCCGCGGCCGTCGAGCTGCTGCGCCAGGGCGCCGACCTGTGCGGCTCCACCCTCACCCAGGCCATCGCGGCCGACCTGCTGGCCGACCACGACTGGTTCGCCGGGCACCTCGACACGCTGCGCCGGGCGGGCGCGGCCCGAGCCGCCGCCTTCACCGGCGCGGTCGCCGAGCTGCTGCCCGGCGCCACCTGGTCGCGGCCCACCGGCGGGATGTTCTGCTGGCTGGAGCTCCCGGCCGGCACCGACACCACCGCGGCGCTGCCCCGGGCGCTGGAGGCGGGCGTCGGGTTCGTGCCGGGCAGCGCCTTCGCCGTCGGCGGGGCGCTGCCGTCCGCGGCGCGCTGCTGCTTCGCCTCCCACCCGCCGGAAGTGCTTCGCGAAGCGGCGCGGCGGCTCGCCACCGTGCTGGCGGTGCCCTCCGGGCGCGGTCGGTCGACGTAGGGTCGGGCCGTGCGGCAGATCCTCGAACTCCTGGAGCGCGACGCCCAGCTCTCCCACGACACCATCGCCACGATGACCGGCCTGCCGGTGGCCCAGGTGAGCGCGGCCATCGCCGGCTGGGAGGCGTCCGGGGCGATCCGGCGCTACAAGGCCGTGGTCGACTGGGACGCCGTCGACCCCGACCCCACCCGGGAGACGGTCACCGCGTTCATCGACGTCTCGGTCGCACCCGCGCGCGGCGTCGGGTTCGACGACGTCGCCACGCGCATCGCCCGCTTCGACGAGGTCCGCAGCGTCTACCTGGTGTCGGGCAGCCAGGACCTGCGCTGCACCGTCACCGGCCCGACCATCCGCGCGGTGTCGGACTTCGTGTCCCAGAAGCTGTCCACGATCGACCGGGTCCGCTCCACGGCCACGCACTTCGTGCTCAAGACCTACAAGCGCGACGGCGACGCCTTCGACCGGCCGGCCGAGGACCACCGCCTGCCGGTCACCCCCTGACACCGCCGTGCGCCCTCTCAACGCCACCATCGCCGCGTGCCCGCCCTCGGGCATCCGGAAGTTCTTCGACATCGCCGCCGAGATGGACGACGTGATCTCCCTCGGCGTCGGCGAGCCCGACTTCGTCACCCCGTGGCGGGTGCGCGAGGCCGGGATCTACGCCCTGGAGCACGGCTACACGACCTACACCTCCAACGCGGGCCTGCCCCGGCTGCGCGAGCTGATCTGCGCCGACCTGGCCGCGCGCTACGGGGCCGACTACGACCCCGGCGACGAGTGCCTGATCACCACCGGCGTCTCCGAGGGCCTCGACCTGGCGCTGCGGGTGCTGCTCAACGCGGGCGACGAGGTGATCGTGCCCGAGCCCTGCTACGTGGCCTACGAGCCGTGCGTGCGCTTCGCCGGGGGTGTCCCGGTGCCGGTGCCGACCCGCGGGGAGGACGGGTTCGCGGTGGACGCCGAGGTGGTGCGGGCGGCCGTGACACCCCGGACGAAGGCGGTCCTGCTCGGCTCGCCGGCCAACCCGACCGGGGCGGTGCAGCCGCGCGCGGTGCTGGAGGCGCTCGTGCGCCTGGCCGAGGAGCACGACCTCTACCTGGTCTCCGACGAGATCTACGACCGGCTCACCTACACCGGCGCGCACACCTGCCTCGGCACGCTCCCCGGCGCGCGGGAGCGCACGGTGGTGCTCGGCGGGTTCTCCAAGGCGCACGCGATGACCGGCTGGCGGGTCGGCTGGATCTGCGCCCCCGCCGCGGTCGCCGAGCTGTGCGTGCGCGTGCACCAGTACACGATGCTCTGCGCCCCGCACGTGTCCCAGCTGGCCGCGGTGGAGGCCCTGGAGCACGCCGACGCCGACGTGGCCGGGATGGTCGCCGACTACGACCGCCGCCGGCGGGTCTTCGTCAAGGGCCTGCGCGAGATCGGGCTGGACTGCCCCGAGCCCGGCGGGGCGTTCTACGCGTTCCCGTCGATCCGCTCGTCGGGCCTGGACTCCGCCACCTTCGCCGAGCGGCTGCTGCACGAGGAGCACGTGGCGGTGGTGCCCGGCGACGTGTTCGGGCCGTCCGGCCAGGGCCACGTGCGCTGCTCCTACGCCACCGCGCTGCCGAAGCTGGAGGAGGCGCTGGTCCGGATGGACCGCTTCCTGCGCCGTCTCTGAGCATCGATACTGCACTTGGTCGGCCAGGCGGTGGTCGGTCGTCCACGCACCGCGGTCTTTTCGCCGGGTTCACCGACGGGCAACCTCGGCCCGGAACGCTCGTCGTCCATGGAGAACACTCCGATGCCGACGAGTTCCTGCCCGCTGTGCGCGCGGCGCCGCACCCCCGCCGACGTCGCCGGGCTGGTGTGGAGCAGCCAGCACGAGACCGACGGCGCGGTCACCTGGATCTGCCCCACCTGCACCCGGGCCCAGCTGTGGCGGATCGAGGCGCTGCTGAGCGTGGCCTCGCCCACCGCCCCGACCGCACCGACCCCGCTGCGTCCCGCGGCCTGACCCCGGCTCGGCGACGAGCGCGCTCAGGCCACCGAGCGGAACGCCGGGTAGAGCGGCAGCGAGCCGGGGGCGTCCGGGAAGCGCTCGGCCAGCGCGAGCGCGATCTCGGTGCCCAGCTCCTCGGTGCCCGGCATGCCGGAGCTCGCCGCGACCGCGGCGACCTGGCGCCAGTAGTGCCCGAGCGCGGTGCTGATCCGCGGCGAGCGGGTGGCGTCCGCGCCGACGGGCATGTCGCGGCCGCGGATGCGCGGCAGCATCCACCAGGTGCACAGCCACACCCACAGCAGCTGGGCCTGGCGCAGCCGCTTCTCCAGCCGCTCGGAGCTGTCCAGGTCGGGCCAGACCTCGACGATCTCGCTGCGCCACGCGTCGAGCATCGCCTCGGCCATGCCGTCGGGCAGCGCGAAGCTGGCCTCGCAGCCCGGGAACGGCACCCGGAAGTAGGCCGCGTCCAGCGCGATGTCGCGGAAGCAGCCCCACTCGAAGTCGACGAAGCGCACCCCGCGGCTGGTGACGAGGTTGTTGTCCGGGCAGGTGTCGGACGGGCTGAACGCCCGGTAGCGGGTGGCGCCCAGCAGCTTGACGGTCTCGTGGGCCTCCAGGGTGGCGTCCGGGGGGACCTTCACCCCCAGCTCGTGCTCGAGCAGCGCGGGCAGCCCGGCGACGGCGGCCCGGGCGTCCTCGGCCATCGGGTCGCGCCAGGCGCGCTCGCCCAGGCGGCGCAGCAGCGCCCCGAAGTCGCTCTCCCGGCCCGCGGTGGCGGCCTGCATGCGCCCCAGCGCCCGCGCCCAGCTGAGCAGGCAGCGGCGGGCGGCCTCCGGGTCGGGCCCGAAGAGCTTGTCGGCCAGCGTGGAGCTGCGCCCGAGGTCCTCCAGGACCAGCAGCCGGGCCTTCGGGTCGTGCGCGATCAGCACCGGGCTGGGCCGGGCGTCGGCGGGCAGCGCGGTGAACAGCTGGCAGCTGGCGACCTCGTAGTGGAACGGGTCGGGGCGGCCGGGATCGGGCGCGGCCAGGTAGTGCTTGACGACCAGCGTGCGCGGCAGCGAGAACGGGTTGCGCGCCACGCGGGCACGGGCCACCACCGAACGCTCGCTGCCCCCCAGGTCCTCCGGGTCGGCGAGCACGATGCCGGCACCCGACCTGCGCGTCAGCAGCCGCTCGGCGGCTGCGAGCGCAGCGAGCACCGGCCTGGGGAAGCTGCCCAGGTCGTGTCCCATCGTTGGCGACCCTACCCCCTGCCCGAGCGCCGCAACCCCGACTTGCTGTGCTGAGGCCGCCTGCGACGCACGAGGACGACAACGCTGCCGGGCGCGGGGTCGACACCGATGCGCCGGAAGCGCCCCGGTGGCCCCTCGGGACCACCGGGGCGCGCGGTCAGCGCGCGGCGACCCCGGTGGGTGCGGTGGGCGACGCCGAGTCCGCCGCCGGGGCGGGCTTCGCGTCCACCCCGGCCTCCTTGCGCTGCTGGGCGGTGATCGGGGCCGGGGCCGCGGTCAGCGGGTCGTAGCCGCCGCCGGTCTTCGGGAACGCGATCACCTCGCGGATCGAGTCGACGCCGGCGAGCAGGGCCACGATCCGGTCCCAGCCGAAGGCGATCCCGCCGTGCGGCGGCGGGCCGTAGCTGAACGCGTCGAGCAGGAAGCCGAACTTGTCCTGGGCCTCCGCCTCGCCCAGGCCCATGATCTCGAAGACCCGCTTCTGCACGTCGGCGCGGTGGATACGGATCGAGCCGCCGCCGATCTCGTTGCCGTTGCAGACGATGTCGTAGGCGTAGGCCAGCGCGTTGCCGGGGTCGGACTCGAACTTGTCGATCCAGTCCGGGGTGGGCGAGGTGAACGCGTGGTGCAGCGCCGTCCACGAGCCGCCGCCGACGGCCACGTCCTGGGTCTCGGCGGTGGCCTCGAACAGCGGGAAGTCGACCACCCACACGAACGACCACGCGCTCTCGTCGATCGCGCCGATCCGCCGGGCGATCTCGCCGCGGGCCGCGCCGAGCAGGGCCCGGGCCTCGTTGGGCCGCCCGGCGGCGAAGAAGATGCAGTCGCCGGGGTTGGCGCCGACGGCCGCGGGCAGCCCGGCGCGCTCGGTCTCGGAGAGGTTCTTGGTGACCGGGCCCTTCTCGCTGACCGTGCCGTCCTCATCGACGAGCACGTAGGCCAGCCCGCGCGCGCCGCGCTGCTTGGCCCACTCCTGCCAGGCGTCGAGCTGCTTGCGCGGCTGGCTCGCCCCGCCGGGCATCACGACGGCGCCGACGTAGGGGTTCTGGAAGACCCGGAACCCGGTGCCGGCGAAGTACTCGGTGAGCTCGGTGAGCTCGATGTCGAAGCGCAGGTCGGGCTTGTCCGAGCCGTAGCGGTCCATCGCCTCGGCGTAGCTGATCCGCCGGATCGGGCGCGGCAGCTCGTGGCCGACCAGCTGCCACAGCGCGGCCAGCACCGCCTCGGCCAGCTCGATGACGTCGTCCTGCTCGACGAAGCTCATCTCGATGTCGAGCTGGGTGAACTCGGGCTGGCGGTCGGCGCGGAAGTCCTCGTCGCGGTAGCAGCGCGCGATCTGGTAGTAGCGCTCCAGGCCGCCCACCATGAGCAGCTGCTTGAACAGCTGCGGGCTCTGCGGCAGCGCGTACCAGGATCCGGGCTTGAGCCGGGCGGGCACCACGAAGTCGCGGGCGCCCTCGGGGGTGGAGCGGGTCAGCGTCGGGGTCTCGACCTCGACGAAGTCGCGGGCGTCGAGGACCTCGCGGGCCGCCCGGTTGACCGCGCTGCGCAGCCGCATGGCCGCGGCCGGCCCGGGGCGGCGCAGGTCGAGGTAGCGGTGCTTGAGCCGGACGTCCTCGCCGACCTCGGCGTGCTCGTCGACCGGGAACGGCAGCGGCGCCGACTCCGACAGCACCGTCAGCGCGGTGGCGGTGACCTCGATGTCGCCGGTGGCCAGCTCCGGGTTCTCGTTGCCCGCGGGGCGGCGCGACACCTCGCCGACGACCTGCACGCAGAACTCCGAGCGCAGCCGGTGGGCGCGCTCGGCCATCTCGCCCTCGCGGAAGACCACCTGCGCGGAGCCGGAGGCGTCGCGCAGGTCGATGAAGATGACCCCGCCGTGATCGCGGCGGCGCGCCACCCACCCGGCGAGGGTCACGGTCTGTCCGGCGTGCTCGGCACGGAGGGTGCCGGCGGGAAGGGTGCGCATCACGCTGCGAGGCTATCCGGCGGCCCCGGGTGCCCGGCCAGCAGGTTTCCCCCTACAGCAGGCTCAACTGCTCCCCCGGCGGATCGACGGCGCCATCACCCTCCGGCGCGGTTCGACCGCGGAGCGTGCCCGCGCCGGTGACCAGGCCGTGGCGGCGCAGCAGCGGGGCCACCCGCTCCGCCAGCGCCCGGCGGTAGGCCGGGTCGACGTAGGCGCCGCGGCGGTAGAGCCGCTCGTAGCGCGGCACCAGGGCGGGGTGCTCGCGGGCCAGCCAGGCCGTGAACCACTCCCGGGTGCCCGGGCGCAGGTGCAGCGCCATCACGGTGGCCCCGCTCGCGCCGGCCGCGGCGATGCGGGCCAGCAGCGCGTCCAGGGCCTCTGGCGAGTCGGTGAGCAGCGGCAGCACCGGGGCCACCATCACTCCGCAGGCCAGCCCGGCGTCGGCGATCCGGCGGACCATGTCGAGCCGGGCGGCGGGCGAGGGCGTGCCCGGCTCCAGCCGCTCCTGCAGGGGCCGGTCGAGCAGCGCGATCGAGACGCCGAGCCCGACCGGCACGTCGGCCGCGGCGGCGACCAGCCGCGGCAGGTCGCGGGTGAGCACGGTGCCCTTGGTCAGGACGGAGAACGGGGTGCCCGAGCGGGCCAGCGCGTCGATCACCCCCGGCATCAGCCGGTAGCGGCCCTCCGCGCGCTGGTAGGGGTCGGTGTTGGTGCCCATGGCCACCGGCTCGCGGGTCCACCGCGGTGAGCGCAGCTCGCGGTCGAGCACCCGGGCCACGTTCACCTTGACCACGATCTGGCTGTCGAAGTCGGCCCCGGCGTCGAGGTCGAGGTAGGTGTGGGTGTTGCGGGCGAAGCAGTTGTGGCTGACCACGCCCTCGGCCACGAAGTCGCCGGTGCCGGTGGTGATGTCGTACATCGCCAGCTCGCCGCCGAGGTCCACGACGGACTCGACCTCCATGCCCGCCACCGCCTCGACCGCCGCGCCGGTCAGGCCGCGATCCCGGGTGACCGCGGGGTCGACGACCCGCAGGAGGCGCAGCAGCTCCCCGGACCCGCCGGCCGGCCCGATGCCGACGCCCCGCTCGCCGCGGGTGACCGCGAACCGGAAGCCCAGCCGGTGCAGCGCCCCGGCCACCCGGCCCAGCACCGCGTCGTCGGGGTGGCGGACGACGAACCCGCCCGCCGGGCCGGCCTCGCCGCGCGCGTCGAGCACGCCGGCCAGGTAACCGGCGCACCAGTCGTCGTCGGGGTCGATCGGGTGGCGCAGGAAATCGGTGAGCGCGGCGAGCCCGCGCCCCGGCGGCACCCGGCCGGGCTCGACGGTCGCCGCGACGGGCGCGGGGCGGACCGGGAAGCGGGACAGGAAGTGGTGCGCGCGGCCGAGCACCTCCAGCTCCAACCGCGGCGAGGGGAAGGCCCGCGGTCCGTCGCCGTCGACCAGGCCGCACAGGTACCCGGCGCGGTACTCGGCGCCGCGTTCGGCGCCGTGCTCGCCGTCGTGTCCGGCGGGCGGGCCACCCGGGCCGGGGCCGAGCAGCGCACCGCCCGGGCGCAGCCGGGGGCGCCGTCCGGAGCGGCACCAGCCGCCGCTGACGTGGCGCCAGCCGCGGTCGGTGAGGAAGCGGTGCTCCCCGCTGGCGACGATCTCGGTGCCGCCGCGCAGCCGCAGCCGGTGCGCCGGCTTCGTGGTGGACCAGTGGGCCAGCACGACGGTGGGCACGTAGCGGCGCCCATCCCCCTCCGCGCCGGCCGGCTCGGTGCCCAGGACCACGTCGCCGACGCGCAGCCGGGAGATCGGCCGGGTGCGCCCGTCGGGCAGCAGCACCCGGGTCGGTCCGGCCAGGCAGTAGACGCAGGCGTGCGAGCAGCCGCGGTAGGGGTTGACGGTCCACTCGAAGGGCAGGGCCGACGGGCCGGGCACCCGGTTGAGCGCCGAGCGGGCCTCCACCTCGTGGAAGACCGTGCCGGCGAACTCCGGTGTGCGCACCGTGCGCAGCAGACCGCGCATCCCGGGCAGCGCGGCCGACTCGCCGACGCCCGTGTCGAGGACCTGCTGACCGCTCCACCGCATGACCCGAGTCGAACACATGTTCGATGTCATGGCAAGTCGATCGCAGACCCGGCGAAGCCGCTCCGGATGAGCGAGGCTGCTGGCCATGGCAGGTGCGCGATGACCGATTCGCAGACCGATCCGCGGCAGCGGGACGAGCCGCTGACCCTGGTCGTGATGGGTGTGTCCGGGGTCGGCAAGTCCTCGGTGGCGGCCGAGCTCGTCGCGGCCACGGGTTGGGTGTTCGCCGAGGGCGACGAGTTCCACACCCAGGCCAACCGGGACAAGATGGCCGCGGGCCACCCGCTCGACGACGACGACCGCTGGCCATGGCTGCGCGCGCTGGCCGAGTGGATCGGCGAGTGGGAGGCGGCGGGCCGGGGTGCCGTGGTCACCTGCTCGGCGCTCAAGCGCGCCTACCGCGACCTGCTGTGCGACGGCCACCCGTCGGTGCGGTTCGTGCACCTGACCGCCTCCGACGAGCTGATCGCCGAGCGGATCGGCGCCCGCAAGGACCACTACATGCCGCCGTCGCTGCTGGAGAGCCAACTGCGCACGCTCGAGCCCCTGGGGGCCGACGAGCCCGGCGTCGCGGTGGACACCTCCGGCGACCAGGCGGCGGTGGCCCGCTCCGCGCTCGAGGCGCTCGATCTCGACGTGCCCGAGCAGACCCACGCCGCGACGACCACCGCCCCGACCCCGCCGCCGCGACCCACGGGAGACCGCTGACAACCGCGCTGCCGGCATCGTTCGCGACGGGGCCGCCGGCGCCGCCCGCTCTGCTCATCACGGCCGCCGTGCTCGGCGTCGTGGTGATCGTGATGCTGATCTCCTGGCTGCACGTGCACCCGTTCCTGGCGCTGGTGTTCGGCTCGGCGGCGCTCGGCATCGTGGGCGGGCTGGGCCCCGCGGGCACCATCGATAGCTCCTCGACGGCGTGGGCGGCACGGTCGGCGGCGTCGGGGTTCTGATCGCGCTGGGCCCGATGATCGGCGTCTGCTCCCCGACTCGGGCGGCGCCGACCGCCTCGTGGAGGCGGTGACCTCGCGGGTCGGTCCGCGGGCGCTGCCCGGGGCGCTGGCCGGGGTGGCCGCGCTGATCGGCCTGCCGCTGTTCTTCGAGGTCGGCGTGGTGCTGCTGGTGGCGGTGGTGCTGCTCTCCGCGATCGTCTGACCCACGGGTCGCGGCGGGTCTGCGCCGTTCAGGGCCGGGCCGCTCCGCCGGGCGCAGCACCTTGGCAGGATGGCCCGATGCCGATGGACGACCCCGGGTACCGATCGGACGCCCGTCCCGGCGGGCCGCCCGACGATCCCGGGCGCCGTCGGCGCCCGTCGGCGCCCGCCGGGCGGGCCGCGACCGGTCGGCACGGATCCGCGGGACCGCCCGGCCCGGGCGGGCCGCACTCCGGCGGGTACCCCGCCCCGGGCCGCGCCGGGGCGCGCGGCTGGTCCCCGGACGCCGACGCGCCCCCGACCGACCCCATCGGCGTCCCGGCCGTCGCGCCGGTCCGGGCCGGCGAACGGACCGCGGGCGCGGCGCCGTCGGCCACCGCGACCGGGACGCAGCGCACCCGCGCCCAGGAGCGCGCCCTCCGGGAGGCCGCCGAAGCGGCCGAGGCCGCGACCCGGGCACCGGGCACCACCGCCGAGGACGCCGCCGACGAGCCCGCGGCGGCTCCGGACAGCGACGTCGCGACCACGGCGGCCCCAACCCCCCGCAAGACCGGCGGCACGACCGCGACGAGGGCCACCCGGGGTTCCGGGCGTGCCGCCCGACCGGCCCCGCCCGAGGTGGGGCACGGCCACGGGCACGGCCACTCCCCCGCCGCGCCGGCCGGCCGCCGCGTCCGCATCCTGATCGCCGCGCTGCTCGTGCCGTGCGCGATCGCCGCACTCGCCGGGGTGGTGCTGCTGTGGCCGGGCAGCCCGCCGGAACCCTCGAGCGCGCTGTCGCAGCAGCCCGTCCGGGCCACGGTCACGCAGACGGCCGCGTCGGACTGCAGCCCGGGCTCCGGCGACGGCGCCTGCCTGACCCTGCTGCTGGCCATGGCCGACGGCCCGATGCCCGGGCGCGACCTCGTCCAGGTCGTGCCGGTGGAGCCGAGCACGCCGCGCTTCGCCGTCGGCGACGAGGTGGTGCTGGGCTACTCCGGCGGCGACCCCAACGACCCCGGCTCCTACCAGGTGGTCGACTTCCAGCGGGGCACCCCGTTGATCTGGCTCGCGGCGCTGTTCGCCGCGGCGGTCCTGGTGCTGGGGCGATGGCGGGGGCTGGCCGCGCTGGCCGCGCTGGCGCTGACCTTCGCGGTGCTGCTGCTCTTCGTGCTGCCGGCCATCCTGTCCGGCAGCGACCCGCTCGCGGTAGCGGTGGTGGGCTCCGGGCTGATCATGTTCGCGGTGCTCTACCTGACCCACGGGCCTTCGGCGCGCACATCGGTCGCGGTGCTGGGCACGCTGCTGTCGCTGGCCGTGATCGGCGCGCTGGGCACGCTGTTCGCCGCGCTGGCCTCGCTGACCGGCCTGGACGACCAGACGGCCAACCTGATCGCCTCGCTGGGCACCGGCGTCGACGCCCGCGGCCTGCTGCTGGCCGGGGTGGTGATCGGCGCGCTGGGCGTGCTCGACGACGTCACCGTCACCCAGACCAGCGCCGTGTGGGAGCTGCGCCGGGCCAACCCCGGCCTCGGCGCGCCCGCGCTGTTCGGCGCGGCCATGCGCATCGGCCGCGACCACGTGTCCTCCGCGGTGAACACGCTGGTGCTGGCCTACGCGGGCGCATCGCTGCCGCTGATGCTGCTGTTCTCGCTGTCCGGGCGGAACCTGGGCGACGTCGTCACCTCCCAGGACGTGGCCACCGAGATCGTCCGCACGCTGGTCGGCAGCATCGGGCTGGTCGCCTCGGTGCCGATCACCACCGGCCTGGCCGCGGTCGTGGCCAGCCGCGAGGAGCTCACCCCGGCCTGAGGGCCCTCAGCGCGCGCGGGCCAGCAGCACCGCCTCGCCGTCGCCCTCGCGGTGGTCGAGCACCTCCAGCCCGGCGAAGGCGGTGGCCAGCTCGCCGGGCTCGGCCCGGAACGGCCCGTCGCCCCCGACCCGGGACAGGACCGTGACCGCCAGCAGGCCGCCGGGGGCGAGCGCGCCGGTCAGCCGCGGGTAGAGCGCCGGGTCGCGGAAGCGCTGGCAGACGACCACCTGGTAGGCCCCCGGCACGGGCAGACCGGCGTCGAGGTCGTGGTGGTGGCGGTGCACCCGGTCGGCCACCCCGTGGCGCTCGGCCAGCTCGGCGACCGCGCCGAGCCCGACCGGGGAGACGTCGACGGCGTCGACGGTGAGGCCGCGCAGGGCCAGCCACACCGCGACCTGACCGCGCCCGCACGCCACGTCGAGGGCGCGCCCGGCGGGCGGCAGGAGGTCCTCGTGGCCGCGCAGCGCGAGCGGCGGGGCGGGCTCGACCGGCCCCGCGTCCGCGTACCGGCGGTCCCAGCGCTCCCGGTCAGCCCTCGCCACGGACCGCAGCGTAGGCCGAGCTCGCCGACCCGGTGGCTGAGCTGGTCGACCGGCTCGGCGTCGACCGCGCGTCCGTCCGCGACCGCCTCGCCGAGTGCGGGTAGCCCTCGACGGGGATCGGCGGCGCTCCACCGGTACTACGCTCCGGTCGCGATGAGCGCGTACGTGCGGAGCGCCGACCTGGTCGGGCGGGCCGGGGAGCGCCGGGTCCTGGACGCCGCGGCCGCCGAGGCGGCCGCGGGCGGCGTGGCGACTGTGCTGGTCGGCGGGGAGGCCGGGATCGGCAAGACGCGGCTCGTCGAGGCCTTCACCGCCGGGCTGACCGGGACGGTGCTGACCGGCGGGTGCGTCGAGCTGGGCGCAGAGGGGCTGCCGTTCGCGCCGTTCGTGGCCGCCCTGCGCGGTCGCGGCGCCGGGCTGGCGCCCACCGAGCGGGCCCGGCTGGCGCCGCTGCTGCCCGGGCTCGCCGACCCGCCCGCCCCGCCGGACGAGCAGTCCCGGCCCCGGCTGTTCGAGGGCGTGCTCGCGCTGCTGGCCCGCCTCGCCGCCGACGGGCCGGTCGCGCTGGTCGTCGAGGACGCGCACTGGGCCGACCGCTCCAGCCTCGACCTGCTCGACTTCCTGGTCCGCAACCAGCGCACCGCCCCCGGCGCCCTGGTCGTGCTGACCCACCGCTCCGATGAGCCGGGCCCCCGCGGGCTGCGCGACCTGCTGGTCGGCCTGGGTCGGCTGGCCTGGGTGCGCCGGGTCGAGCTGGGCCCGCTGACCCGGGCCGAGGTGACCGCCCAGGCCGGCGCGATCCTGGGCCGGCCGCCGGACCCGGCGCTGGCCGCCGACGTGCACCGGCGCAGCGACGGCAACCCGCTGTTCGTGGAGGCGCTGCTGGACGCGGGCGGGCGCCCCGGCGTCCCCGGCTCGCTGGCCGACCTGCTTACCGCGCGCATCGAGCGGCTCGGTCCGCGGGTGGGCGCCGTGCTGCGGGCTGCGGCCGTGGGCGGGGCGCGCGTCAGCGACTCCCTGCTGAGCGCGGTCTGCGCGGGCTCCGACGTCCCCGCGGCCGTCCGTGCGGCCGTCGCGGCCGGGGTGCTGGTCGTCGACGGCGGCGGCTACCGCTTCCGGCACGCGCTGATCCGCGACGCGGTGCTGGGCACGGTGCTGCCCGGCGAGCGCGTCGAGCTGCACCGCCGCTTCGCCGCCGGCCTGGGCGCGGGCGGCGGGTCCGACGCCGAGCTCTCCCACCACCTCACCGGGGCGGGCGACGGGCCGGGCGCGGTCGCCGCGGCGTGGGCCGCGGCGCTGCGCGCCCGCCGCGCGCTGGCCCACGCCGAGGAGCTGGAGCTGCTGGAGCGGGTGCTGGGCTGGTGGGCGTCGGTGCCGCGGCCCGCCGAGCTGGTCGGGGCCGACCGGGCCGCCGTGCTGGAACGGGCGGCGACGGCCGCGCTGTGGGCGGGCGAGCCGGGGCGCGCCGAGGAGCTGGCCGGCGCGGCGCTGGCCGAGCCCGAGCCCGAAGGCCTCGGTGTGCGCACCGCGGCGCTGCTCGAGCTGCGCGCCCAGGCCCGGGTCCGGGCCGGGCGCCCGGGCGCGGTCGCCGACCTGCGCGCCGCCCTGGACGCCGCCGCCGACCACCGGCCCATCCGCCCCTACCTGCTCAACGCGCTGGCCGCGGTGCTCATGGACGTGCCCGACCCGCGGGGCGCCCGCGCGGCCGCCGAGCAGGCCATGGCCGAGGCCGCCGACACCGGCGACGACCCCGCCGAGGCCGGGGCATTGGTCACCCTGGCCACGCTGGACGCCCGCGTCGGTGAGCTGGACGCGCAGCTGCCCCGCCTGGCCAGGGCGGCCGCCATCGCCCGCGCGGTCGGCGCGCACCAGCGGGGCCTGCGGGTGCTCGACCGCGAGTCGCACCTGCTGCTGGGGTTCGGGCGCCCGGCCGCGGCCGAGCGCGCCGCCCGCGCCGGGCTCGACATGGCCGCCGGGCTGGGGCTGGCGCGCTCGGCCGGCAGCACCCACGCGGTCAACCTGGCCGCGGCGCTGGTCACCGCCGGGCGCTGGGACGCGGCCGAGGAGTCGATCGAGCACGCGGTGCAGCTGGTGCCGCCCCCGCACGACCACGGCAGGCTGCTGAGCCTGCGCGCGGAGATCGCGGTGCACCGCGGCGAGCTGGAGCTGGCCGAGCACCTGCTGGCCGACGTCGAGGGCCTGGCCGCGGCCGACCTGGGCGCCGCGCCCGCGCTGGTGCTGCCCCGGCTGCGCGCCCACGTCCTGCTGGCCGGGGGACGCGCCGGGCGGGCCGCCGAGCTGGCCGTGGCCGCGCTGACCGGCCCGTCGCTGGCCACGGTGTCGCGCTACACCTGGCCGCTGCTGGCC
>NZ_JAGSOV010000057.1 GCF_023898865.1 Pseudonocardia humida | reverse complement strand
TTCTCGACGGGGTGGGGTCAGGCGGTGACGGGGGTGTCGGCGTGCTCGCGGCAGGTGTCGACCTCCGGGCGGGCCTCCAGGCGCTCGTCGTCGATCTCGGTGCCGCACACCGAGCACGTGCCGTAGGTGCCCTCGTCGAGCCGCGCGAGCGCGGCCTCGATGCGCCGGCGCTGGACGGCGACGGTGTCGACGAGCAGCTCGGCCTCCATGGTGTTGGCGACCTCGGTGCCGTAGTCGCCGGGGTGCTGACCCATGGCGCCCTCCTGGCCGAGGGTGTCGGCGGAGGCCTCCTCGCGGGTCTCACCGGCGAAGCGGGCTCGCTCGTCGAGCTCGGCCAGCTCGGTGGTCAGCAGCTCACGGGCGTGATCGGGGTTCACGGGTCCTCCTTGCGGTCGTTCAACCCCGGTGCATACCCCGGCCGGCGCGGGCTCACACCCCGCCGCCCCGCCACCACCCGCCGGGGCTCACCCGGGGTGGCGGGCGCGCGGGGCGCGGCCGTGCGGCTGCTCGACCGGCTCCACCCACTCGACCGGGCCGATCGGACGGATCTGCGGGTCCTCGGCCAGCGCCAGCGGCTCGCCGTGGTGGCGCAGCCGCATCGGCGGGCCACTGACCAGGCGGTACTCCGCCTCCTCCGGCCGGATCTCGACGCGCAGCTGGCGGCCCTGCCAGCGCAGCCCGAACGAGATCCGCGACAGCGCCGGGGGCAGCCGGGGGGAGAACTGCAGGCCGGTGCCGTCGTTGCGCATCCCGCCGAAGCCCGCCGCCACCGCGGTCCACGTGCCGGCCATGGACGCGATGTGCACGCCGTGGTCGGAGTTGCCCGCCAGGTCGTTCAGGTCGACCAGCGCGGCCTCGGCCAGGTAGTCGTAGGCCAGGTCGAGGTGCCCGGTCCACGCCGCGACGACGGCCTGCGTGCACGCCGAGAGCGAGGAGTCGCGCACCGTCAGCGCCTCGTAGTAGGCGAAGTTCCGCTTCATCTGCTCGGGGGTGAACGCGTCCGGGCGCAGCTGCATCGCCAGCACCAGGTCCGCCTGCTTGATCACCTGCTTGCGGTACAGGTCGAAGTAGGGGACGTTGAGCAGCAGCGGGTACATCTTGGCCGGGGTGGACTCGAAGTCCCACACCTGGTGGTCGGTGAAGCCCTCCGACTGCGGGTGCACGCCGAGCACCTCGTCGAACGGGATCCGCATCGACTTCGCCGCGTCGCGCCAGCTGGCCATCTCCTCGGCGTTGACGCCGAGCCGGGCGGCCGCGCGGGCGTGGCGGGCCGCGGTGTCCGCGGCCACCCGCAGGTTCTGCTGGGCCATCAGGTTGGTGTAGACGTTGTTGTCCACGATGGCGGTGTACTCGTCGGGGCCGGTGACCCCGTCGATGCGGAACTCCCCCGCGGAGTCGTGGTGGCCCAGCGAGCGCCACAGCCGCGCCGTGGCCACCAGCAGCTCCAGGGCGACCTCGCGCTCGAACTCGACGTCGCCGGTGGCCAGCACGTGCCGGCGCACGGCGTCGGCGATGTCGGCGTTGATGTGGAACGCCGCGGTGCCCGCCGGCCAGTACCCCGAGCACTCCTGCCCGCGGATGGTCCGCCACGGGAACGCCGCGCCCTTGACCCCCAGCTGCTCGGCGCGCTCGTAGGCCAGCGGCAGGATCGACTGCCGCCAGCGCAGCGCGTCGGCCGCCGCCTCCGGGGCCAGGTGGCTGAGCACCGGCAGGCAGAACGTCTCGGTGTCCCAGAAGGTGTGCCCGTCGTAGCCCTCGCCGGTCAGGCCCTTGGCCCCGATCGCGCGGCGCTCGGCGCGGGCGCCGGCCTGCAGCACGTGCCAGGTGGCCACCCGCACGGCCTGCTGCAGCTCGGCGTCGCCGTCGATCTCGACGTCGGCGGTGGTCCAGAACTCGTCGAGGTAGGCGCGCTGCTCGTCGAGCAGGCCCTGCCAGCCGGTGTAGCGGGCCGCGGCCAGCGCCGCGCGGACCTGGTCGTGCAGCGCGGGCTGCGAGCGGCGCGCGGACCAGCCGTAGGCCACGTACTTGACGATCGAGAGCTTCTCCCCCGGCGCCAGCCGGGCGATGATCGTGGTGCGGCCGATGTCCTCGGTGGCCTCCGAGGTGGTCTTGAAGCCGTTCGGCCCGGAGACCTCGTGGTCCATCGCCGCGGCCACCCGCAGCCCGGAGCGGCGGGTCTGGTGCAGCAGCGTGGCGCCGGCCTCGTCGCTGCGGTGCTGCTCGGCGACCAGCGGGTCGGTCAGCGCCGCCTCGACGCGCGGGTCGTCGTCGCCGCGGGAGGGCAGCTGCTCGTTGGCGACCAGCTCGGACTGCACGACCAGCAGCGCGGGCGCGTCGAGGACCTCGACCTCGTAGCAGATGGCGGCGATCGCGCGCTGGGTGAGCGAGACGATCCGGGTGCTGCGCACCTTGACCGCGCGGCCGGCGGGCGACTCCCACTCGACCTCGCGGGTGAGCGTGCCGGCCTGCAGGTCGAGCACCCGCTCGTGGCGGTGCAGGTGGCCGTAGCGCAGGTCGAACGGCTCGTCCTCGACCAGCAGCCGGATGATCTTGCCGTTGGTCACGTTGATGATCGTCTGGCCGGACTCGGGGTAGCCGTAGCCGCCCTCGGCGTAGGGCAGCGGCCTGCGCTCGTAGAACGAGTTGAGGTACGTGCCCGGCATCGCGTGCGGCTCGCCCTCGTCGAGGTTGCCGCGCAGCCCGATGTGGCCGTTGGACAGCGCGAACACCGACTCGACCTGGCCGAGGGCGTCCAGGTCGAGCTTCGGCTCGCGGACCAGCCACGGCTCGACGGTGAACGGCCGGGCGGGGTCGGGGCTCACGACCGGTCCTCCAGCAGCTCGGCGAGGTCGGAGACCACGACGTCGGCCCCGTTCTCGCGCAGCTTGTCGGCGTGGCCGAGGCGGTCCACCCCCACCACGAAGCCGAACCCACCCGCCTTGCCGGCGGCCACGCCGGCCAGCGCGTCCTCGAACACCACGGCCTGCGACCTGTCCACGCCCAGGTCGGCCGCGGCGGCCAGGAACGTGTCCGGGGCGGGCTTGCCGGGCAGGCCGCGCTGCTTGGCGGTCACGCCGTCCATGCGGTGGTCGATCAGCTCGGTCATCCCGGCCACCTCGAGCACCTGCTCGGCGTTGGCCGAGGAGGACACCACGGCGGTGATCAGCCCGGCCTCCTTGGCCGCGTGCAGGTAGCGGACCGAGCCGGGGTACACCTCCACCCCGACGGTCCGGATCTTCTCCTGGACCAGGTCGTTCTTGAGCGTCGACAGCGCGTGCAGGGTCTCCGCGCCGGGAGCGTCGTCGGGACCGCCCTGGGGCAGCACGATCCCCCGCGAGCGCAGGAAGGAGTCGGTGCCGGCCAACCGCGGCTTGCCGTCGACGTAGGGGCCGTAGTCGGCCTTCACGTCGAACGGCACGAAGGGCGTGCCGTCGCGCTCGGAACGGGCGCGGAGGAAGTCGTCGAACATCTGCTTCCACGACGCGGCGTGCACGCTGGCCGTGTCGGTCAGCACACCGTCGAGGTCGAAGAGGCACGCGCGCGTGCCGTCGGGAAGGCCGAGCATGCGCGAACCGTACCCACTGCTCCACGAGGCGGCCGCGCGGCTGGTCGATGTTCATCCCGCCGTCCCGCCTTCGGGGCGTTCAGCCTGGCAGAGAGGCTCCCGACGCCGGCAGGACGATCTCGGAAGGGGGGCCGCCGGGGCCCTGCACGTCGACCCGGCAGCCGTCGACGGCCGCCCGCACGGACACCGTCAGCTCCCCGCCATCGGGCAGCGGCTCGATCTCGCCCTGCACGACCGTCCGCACGACCGCCAGCACCTGCAGCGGCCGCACCGCGACGCCGTCGAGGGGCGGGGTGTCCGGGTCGACGTCCAGGCGCACCCGCAGGCGCCTGCCGAACCGGGCCTGCTCCAGCTGCAGGTAGCCGCGCACGGCGTCGAGCTCGCGGGCGAGCGTGCTGGTGGAGTCCTCCGGCAGGTCGGCCGAGCGGGAGACGTCGGCGAAGCCGAAGAGCAGCTCGCGCGCCCGGGTGGGGTCGGAGCGGATCAGCGCGCCGATGGTGTTCAGCGAGTTGTAGAAGAAGTGCTGCTCCAGGCGCCGCTCGCGGACGCCGTCCGGGGCGGGTTCGGGCTCCCGTGCCGGCGCGGTCGCCGGGGAGCGGTCCGGCGCGGGCTCCGCGGGCGGGGCGTCGCGCCGCGGCGGCGGGTCGGTCGGGCGCGCCCAGCGGGGCTCGTCCACCTCGGCAGGGTCGACCGGCCCGCGCCAACGCGGCAGCCGCAGCCGCCCGTCGGCGGTGAACCCCGTGAACTCCACCAGCCCGACCAGCCGGGGCCGCACCCAGATCGCGTCGCGGGCGTGCGCCGCGGGCACGGTCGCGCCGGCACCGGTGAAGGGCGGGTCGGAGCGGCGCAGCGGGCGCAGCTCCGCGGCCCGCCTGCGCTCCTCCCCCGCCACGCCCACCCGGCCCACGTAGCGCAGCCCACCGCCCTCGGGCACGCCCACCAGCAGGCTGGCGATGGTGTCCGGGTGCGCGGGGTCGGTCGGCGTCCAGCCGCCCACCACCACCTGGCGCACCCGCCGCACGGGCACCTTCAGCCACAGCGGCGAGCGCCCGCCGGGCTTGTAGCGCGAGCCCAGGTGGCGCGCGTGCAGGGCGTCGACGCCCTTGGTGTCGGCGATGCGCAGCATCGCGGCCAGCTCCGAGACCGGCATCGGTGAGGTGGTCCACACCGGCGCCTCGTCGAACCCGAGGCCCTCCAGCAGGCCGCGCCGGTCGCGGTAGGCCAGCTCGGTGGTGGCGTGCCCGTCGAGCCAGAGCAGGTCGGCGACCTGGAAGTCGACCGGCACCGCCTGGATGTGCTGCTCGGAGGGCCGGAACCGGCCGCCGCGGCGCAGCAGCAGCCGGGCCCGCGCGGCGTGCTCCTCGCCGCGGGCGACGAGCGTGCCGTCGAGCACCATCCCGCCCGGCGGGGAGCGGCGCAGCAGCGGCTCGGCCAGCTCCGGGTAGGCCGCGGTCATCGAGACGTTGTTCGCGCTGAGCAACCGGACCCGCCTGCCCGGCTCCACGTAGGCGATGCAGCGGTAGCCGGTCCAGTCCAGCTCGACCACCCAGTCGGGGCCGTTCGGCGGCTGCCCGGAACCGGTCGAGGGCCGCATCGGCGGCACGAGGTCGGGCATCGCGCCCGGCGTAGGCCGCCCGCTCACGGCGATCACGGTAGTCCCACCGACCCGACCGCGCGCACGCCGCACGGCCCCGCGTCGGGTGCCGGGAGCGCCCGGATCGGGCGTGGGGCACGATCGGTGCACCATGACGCTCACCGAACGCCTCCCGCCCGGCACCGACGACCCCGACGCCCTCGTCGAGGCGTTCACCGACTGGGCGTTCGACGAGCGCGGCCTGTCGCTCTACCCCGCCCAGGAGGAGGCGCTGCTGGAGCTGGTCACCGGGGCCAACGTCATCCTCTCCACCCCGACGGGCTCGGGGAAGTCGTTGGTCGCGATCGGCGCGCACGCCGCCGCGCTGGCCGCCGGCAGGCGCACGTTCTACACCGCGCCGATCAAGGCGCTGGTCAGCGAGAAGTTCTTCGCGCTGATCGAGGTCTTCGGCCCGGAGAAGGTCGGGATGCTCACCGGCGACGCCGCGGTCAACGAGGGCGCCCCGATCATCTGCTGCACCGCCGAGATCCTGGCCAACATCGCGCTGCGCTCGGGCCGGGCCGCCGACGTCGGCAGCGTGGTGATGGACGAGTTCCACTTCTACGCCGACCCCGACCGCGGCTGGGCGTGGCAGGTGCCGCTGATCGAGCTGCCGCAGGCGCAGTTCCTGCTGATGAGCGCCACGCTGGGCGACGTGTCGTTCTTCCGCGACGACCTGACCCGGCGCACCGGCCGGGAGACCTCGGTGATCACCTCGGTGCAGCGGCCGGTGCCGCTGGTCTACCAGTACGTGCTCACCCCGCTGCACGAGACGATCTCCGAGCTGATGCAGACCAACCAGGCCCCGGTCTACGTCGTGCACTTCACCCAGCAGGCCGCCGTGGAACGGGCGCAGGCGCTGATGAGCGTCAACGTGACGTCCAAGGAGGACAAGCAGGCGATCGCGGAGCTGATCGGCAGCTTCCGGTTCACCGCCGGCTTCGGCCGGACGCTGTCGCGGCTGGTGCGCCACGGCATCGGCGTGCACCACGCCGGGATGCTGCCGCGCTACCGGCGGCTGGTGGAGACCCTGGCCCAGGCCGGACTGCTGCGCGTCATCTGCGGCACCGACACCCTCGGCGTCGGCATCAACGTGCCGATCCGCACGGTGCTGTTCACCGCGCTGAGCAAGTACGACGGCCAGCGCACCCGCCCGCTCAAGGCCCGCGAGTTCCACCAGATCGCCGGGCGGGCCGGGCGCGCGGGCTACGACACGATCGGCACGGTCGTCGCCGAGGCCCCCGACCACGAGGTGGAGAACGCCCGGCTGCTCGCCCGCGCGGGCGACGACGTCAAGAAGCGCCGCCGGATCGTGCGCAAGCAGCCCCCCGAGGGCTTCGTCGGCTGGTCCCAGACCAGCTTCGAGCGCCTGCAGAACGCCCAACCCGAGCCGCTGACCAGCCACTTCGTCGTGACCCACGCCATGCTGCTCAACGTCATCGCCCGCCCCGGCGACGCCTTCGCCGCGATGCGCCACCTGCTCGAGGACAACCACGAGCCGCGCAACCGCCAGCGCAAGCACATCCTGCGCGCCATCGCGATCTACCGGGCGCTGCTGGCCGCGGGCGTCGTCGAGCAGCTCGACGAGCCCGACGCCGAGGGCCGCCAGGTGAGGTTGGTCGGCGACCTGCAGCTCGACTTCGCGCTCAACCAGCCGCTCTCGCCGTTCGCGCTGGCCGCGTTCGAGCTGCTCGACCGCGAGTCGCCGAGCTACCCGATGGACGTGCTGTCGGTCGTCGAGGCGACCCTCGACGACCCCCGTCAGGTGCTCTACGCCCAGGAGAACCGGGCCCGCGGCGAGGCCGTGGCCGCGATGAAGGCCGAGGGCATCGAGTACGAGCAGCGGATGGCGCTGCTGGAGGACGTCAGCTACCCCAAGCCGCTCGAGGAGCTGCTCACCGCGGCCCTGGAGACCTACCGCCGCGGCGCGCCGTGGGTGGCCGACGCGCGGCTGTCGCCCAAGTCGGTGGCCCGCGACATGTTCGAGCGCTCGATGACGTTCGTCGAGTACGTCGGGCACTACCAGCTGGCCCGCTCCGAGGGCCTGGTGCTGCGCTACCTCGCCGACACCTACCGCGCCCTGCGCCAGACCGTCCCCGACGAGGCCAAGACCGAGGAGCTCATCGACGTCGTGGAGTGGCTCGGCGAGCTGGTCCGCCAGGTCGACTCCAGCCTGCTCGACGAGTGGGAGGCCCTGGCCGCGGGGGCCGGCACCGGTGAGGAGCCGACGCCACCGAGCCTGGACACCGGCCCGGCCAGGGTGACCGCCAACGCCAGGGCGTTCCGGGTGCTGGTGCGCAACGCGCTGTTCCGCCGCGTCGAGCTGGCCGCGCTGCGCCGCTGGGACCTGCTCGGCGAGCTCGACGCCGAGGCGGGCTGGGACGCCCGGGCCTGGCGCGAGGCGCTGGAGCCCTACTGGGCCGAGCACGCCGACATCGGCACCGGGCCCGACGCGCGCGGCCCGCAGCTCATCCAGATCACCGAGGAGCCCGAGCGCTGGCTGGTGCGCCAGGTCCTGGACGACCCCGCGGGCGACCGCGACTGGGCGGTCACCGCCGAGATCGACCTGGCCGCCAGCGACGAGCAGGGCACGCCGGTCGTCTGGGTGACCGACGTGGCCCCGCTCGGCGGGCCGTAGTCCGCCCCCAGCAGGTCGGGGGCGCGGTCAGGCGCCCTCGACCGAGCCCATCGGCAGGAACTCGACGTCGTGGGCGGCCGAGAGCCGGACGACCTCGTCGGGGTCCTGCAGGTTGTGCAGGCCGTCGAACAGCTCGGCCAGCCGCCCGGCCGGGCTCACCCAGAACAGCCCGCGGGTGGGCGCCTCGCCACGGTTGTAGTAGGCGTGCGGCAGGCCCATGGGCATCCGGACCGTCTCACCGGGGCCCGCGGTCTCCCAGGCGCCGTCGAGGTAGAGCGTGAAGACGCCCTCCAGCACGTAGATGTGCTCGTCCTGGCGCGGGTGCACGTGCGGCGGGACGCCGGTGCCCGGCGGGTCGTAGGTCTCGAACGCGAAGCTGGTGCCGCTGGCGGCCTTCATGTAGTAGGTGTGGCCGAGCACGTTCCACACCTTCTTCTCCATGCCCTCGCCGGCGAGGGTGATGCCCTTGGGAAGGGCGCCGAGCACGATCTCGTCACCGGTCATGTGTTCCTCCTCGATCCATTGCCGGTCCGATCATGGCCCGCTCCCCGCGCGCCGACCAGCCCTCCCTCCCCCGGTGCCGGGGGTCGATGTCGTCGAAAGATCGACAGGAAGACGGCGTCAATGTAAGATTGACTCATGAACTACGAGGAGGCGCAGCGCTGGCTGGAGCGCGCCGACCCCGCCATCGCCCGCAAGCGGCAGTCGATCACCGAGCAGCTCGACGAGCTCAAGGAGCGCGCCAAGCTCGGCGACCTCACCCACGACGGCGCCGCCGCCTGGTACGCCCTGTGCCAGGAGATGCGGCGCCTCGCCGACTACTACGAGCGCGACCTCATCCGCAAGCTCCGTGCCGACGGCCTGACCTGGGCCAAGGTGGCCGACGCCGTGCAGGCGCAGCTGAGCAGCCGGCAGGCCGCGCAGGGCAAGTGGAAGCGGCTGATCGACCCCACCCGCCGCACCACCAACGGCAACATGCGCCGCGGCGGACGACCGAAGGGCAGCACCGCCGAGGCCACCGCGGAGGCCGCCGCCGAGTCCTGACCCGCCCGGGTCCGGCTCAGATGCGGCGCAGCCCGCCCAGCACGCGCTCCATCAGCGCCAGGTCGGGGCCGGTCGCGGCGAACGAGCGGTGCACGGCCAGCAGCCCGGCCGCGGCCAGGTCCCCGATGATCACCTTGGCCACGCCGATCGGGATCCGGTGCAGCGCGGCCACCTCGGCCACCGAGCGCGACTGCTCGCGGCAGATCTCCAGCACGGCGTGCTCGTCGAGGGGGAGCTGGTAGGGCACGTCCTTGGGCAGCACCGAGACCAGGGTCTCCAGCGAGAGGTCGAGGCTGGAGCGGGTGCGTCCGCCCGTGCGGACGTAGGGCCGCACGACCGAGGTCGGTCCGGCGCCCAGCCTGCTCTCCTCGTCCTCCGGGAGGCCCGCGGGCGAGGAGTCGGCGCGCTGCTCGGGCAGCGCCGGCATCGACGCGGGCAGGACACCGCCGTCCCAGGCCCAGCTCGTGCCGGGGACCGCGGGCAGGTCGGTGCCGAAGCCCTGAGCGGGCAGGAGGGGCCCGCCCGTGGTGCCGCCCGACGGTGTCACCGCACCGTCCGACCCGATGGTCGGGCCGCGGCGCCCGGGGCGCTCGGTGCCCGACGCTCCCCCGCCGAACATGTCGGCGCTCTCCTCGGGATTCATGCAGCCGTGCTCCTTGCCGTGCTCGAGCCGTCCGCCCACCGCCCCGGGAACCGGCGGTGCACCGACACTGACCCCGGGTGAGCACGATACGGGCACGCTCCGGCCGAGCCGTCGGCACGTCCGGGTGAAAGGATGATCTCCATGACGCATCCCGTCCGGATCGGTGTCCAGCTGCAGCCCCAGCACGCCGAGTACGCCCGCATCCGAAGCGCGGTCGCCGAGGCCGAGGAGGCCGGCGTCGACGTCGTGTTCAACTGGGACCACTTCTTCCCGCTCTACGGCGAGCCCGACGGCGAGCACTTCGAGTGCTGGACCATGCTCGGCGCCTGGGCCGAGGCCACCAGCCGCGTCGAGATCGGCGCGCTGGTCACCTGCAACAGCTACCGCAACCCGGAGCTGCTGGCCGACATGGCCCGCACCGTCGACCACATCAGCGGGGGCCGGCTCATCCTGGGGATCGGGGCGGGCTGGTTCGAGCGCGACTACGACGAGTACGGCTACGAGTTCGGCACCGCGGGCTCGCGGCTGGCCGACCTCGCCCAGGCCCTGCCCCGCATCCGGTCGCGGTGGGCCAAGCTCAACCCCGCGCCCACCCGCGAGATCCCGATCCTGATCGGCGGCGGGGGCGAGCGCAAGACCCTGCGCTACACCGCGGAGCACGCCCAGATCTGGCACAGCTTCGGCGACGTCGACACCCTCGTCCGCAAGAACGGCATCCTCGACGGCCACTGCGCCGACGTGGGCCGCGACCCCGGCCGGATCGAGCGGTCCATCGGGGTGGGCAAGGCGCCGAGCGAGGTCGCCGACGACCTCGTCGCCGCGGGGGCCACGCTGTTCACCGTGGGCGTCGGTGGCCCGGACTACGACCTGGGGCTGCTCAAGGAGTGGATCGCCTGGCGGGACGAGCGCCGCTCCTGACCGCCGGTCCCGCGCACCCCCGGTCGGTCTGGAATGCTGCTGCGGGTGGCGGTACTCAGCGCGGGCTTGCTGCTCTTCCGGCCGGCCGGCGACGGCGCGGGCATCGAGGTGCTCCTCGGGCACATGGGCGGGCCGTTCTGGGCCCGCAAGGACGACGGGGCGTGGTCCATCCCGAAGGGCGAGCACGAGCCCGACGAGGAGCCGCGCGACGCCGCCGTCCGGGAGTTCGCCGAGGAGCTCGGCTCGCCGCCGCCCGCCGGCCCGCTGCACGACCTGGGCTCGGTGCAGCAGCGCAGCGGGCGCAAGCAGATCACCGTGTTCGCCCTGGGTGCCGACTTCGACGCCGAGCACATCACCCCCGGCACCTTCGAGCTGGAGTGGCCGCCGCGGTCGGGCAAGCGGCGCAGCTTCCCCGAGATCGACCGGGCCGCCTGGTTCGACCCCGAGACCGCCCGCCGCAAGCTGGTGCCCGCCCAGGCGGAGTTCATCGACCGGCTGCTGGCCACCGACCTGACCGACACCACCGGAAACGAGGTGCTCGCCCCATGACCTCGATCACCCGCGGGCTGGCGCGCGGGGCCGCCGCCGGCGCCGCAGGCACGGCCGCGCTCACCGCCGCCGGACTGGTCGCCGCCGACCGCGTCACCACCCCCGACGGGCCCAAGGGTCCGCTCGCCCCGCTCGGCGCGCTGGCCGGCCCCGTCTCGGGGGTCGCCGTCGGCGGGCTGGCCGGCGTGCTGCGCGCCGCGGGCGTGCGCCCACCGGTGGTGTTCGGCGGGCCGTTGCTGGCCGCCGCCGCGGTGCTGGCCGGGGCCGGGCCGCTGCCCGTGCCGCGCTCGGGCGCCGGGCGCGTCGCCGGAGCGGCGGGCGCGCTGCTGTTCGGGCTGGCCGCGCACGCCACCCTGGCCGCCGTGGCCCGCGTCGCCGAGCAGCGCGAGCCGGTGCGCCCGCCGCGACCGGCGGCGCTGCTGCGCGCCGTCGCGCTCGGGGCGGCCAGCGGTTCGCGCAGCACCGCGGGCATCGCCGCGCTGGCCGCCACGTCCGGGCCCGGCGACCGGGGCGCCGTGGCGGGCAGGCTCGGCGGGCGCACCGGCACCGCGCTGAGCGCACTCGCGGCCGCGGGCGAGCTCGTCGGCGACAAGCTGCCGGCCACCCCGACCCGCACCGGGCTGCCCGCGCTGCTCCCCCGTGCCGCCGCGGGCGCCGTGGTGGCGGGCGCGGTCGCCACCCGCGGCGGCGACGACCCGGCCGTGCCCGCGGTGATCGGGCTGGTGACCGCGGTCGGCACCGCCTTCCTGGCCGTGCGGGCGCGGGCCGCGGCCGCCGAGCGGCTCGGCTCCGACCGCCCCGGCGCCGTCACCGAGGACGCGCTGGCCGCCCTGCTCGCCTGGCTCGGGGCCCGCCGCACCGACGGGTAGCGACCGCACGACCCGACCGCGGGAACACATCACACCCCCTCGCGCGCTGCACCCGGTGCTGGCAAGGTCTTCGGTCGGGGCGTCCCGGCCCGGAGGGAGCGGACATGGCCACCACACGAGGGTTCCTCGGCCGGTCGAGGGCGCAGCGCGACCCGCGCCTTCCACCGGGTCAGTACGACGCGCGCGACGACTGGCCGGTGCTGCACGCCGAGGCCACCCCGCGCATCGGCACCGAGCGCTGGACGTTCACCGTCGAGGGGCTGGTCGAGAACGAGGTCAGCTGGACCTGGGACGAGATCCACGCGCTGCCGCCCTCGCGCTACGCCGGCGCCATCCACTGCGTGACGACCTGGTCCAAGTTCGACATGACCTTCGACGGCGTCTCGGTCGACACGCTGCTGGCGGCGGCGGGGCCGCTCCCCACGGCGACGCACGTGATGGCCGTCTCGCACACCGGCTACACCACGAACCTGCCGCTGGAGGACGTCACCGACGGCAAGGCCTGGGTCGTGTGGGACGCCGACGGCGCGCCGCTGACCACCGAGCACGGCGGCCCGGCCCGGCTGCTGGTGCCGCACCTGTACTTCTGGAAGAGCGCGAAGTGGGTCTCCGGGCTGCGCCTGATGGACCACGACGAGCAGGGCTTCTGGGAGCGCAACGGCTACCACGACCGCGGCGACCCCTGGCAGGAGCAGCGCTACCAGGGCGACTAGCGGTCCATCCGGGCCCGCCGCCACCGGACGACCGGAGGACCGTGAGCACCACCCCGTACGGCACCACCCACCGCGCCACGCTGCGCTGGCAGGACGCCGTGGTGCGCTCGGTGCGCGACGAGACCCGGTCCGCGCGCACCCTGCGGCTCGAGCTGCCCACCGCGCGCCCGCACCTGGCCGGCCAGCACTACGTCGTGCGCCTCACCGCGCCCGACGGGTACACCGCGTCGCGGTCGTACTCGGTGGCCTCGGCACCGGCCGACGGCTTCGACGAGCCCCCGGTCGGGCACATCGAGCTGACCGTCGAGCGGCTCGCCGACGGGGAGGTCTCGGGCTACCTCTGCGACGTCGTCGAGCCCGGCGACGAGCTGGAGGTCCGCGGCCCGATCGGCGGGTTCTTCGCCTGGGCAGGCACGTCCCCCGCGCTGCTGGTCGGCGGCGGGTCCGGGGTGGTCCCGCTGATGTCGATGCTGCGCCAGGCCCGGCTCACCGGGCGCGCCGACCTCGTCCGGCTCGTGGTCTCGGCGCGCTCACCGCAGGACCTGTACTACGCCGAGGAGATCGTCGGGCCGCAGACCACGGTGCTCTACACGCGCCAGGCCCCGCCGGGCGCGGGGCGAGCCGCCGGCCGGCTGGCCGTGGCCGACCTGGCCGGGCTGGTCCGCGGGGGCGAGGACGTCTACGTGTGCGGCTCCCCGGGCTTCGCCGACGCCGCCACGGCCGTGCTGGTCGAGGCCGGGGTCCCGGTGCCCGCGATCCGGGTGGAGCGGTTCGGGCCGACGGGCTAGCGGCTGTCGCGCAGGCCTGGCCGGGTGATGGACGGCCGGGATACCGTCGCGGCCGTGAGTCACCAGCCGCTCGGCCGGCACGCCACGCTCAGCCTCCTGGAGGAGGTGGCCGGCTCGTACCAGCACGATGAGGACGCCCTGCTGCGGGCACTGGACATCCTCAGCCGGAGCAGGTTCTCCCGCTCGGTGGCGCAGCAGGAGTACGCGAACCGCAGGCAGCAGGAGAAGGGCGATGGTCGGCGCAGCCCGCGCGAGGACGACCCCGATCCGACGAGCTTGCACCAGTGGTTCGGAGACCGCACCCAGGCAGCCGCCCTCCATGCGCTGCGGTATGCATCGGGGCCGGCAGGATGCCCGCGGACGGTTCGGGCGTCGTCGGGCCCCGACGACCACGGACTGACCGCGGTCGTCGACGCCTGTCTGGCAACGGGCGGCGAACTGTCCCCCGAGCAGCGCCAACAGGTCGCGGAAATCGTCACCGGCCTTCACGTCCGCACTTCACCGCAGGCCTACGACATCGACCCGGACGACTACCGCGTCGCCTGGACGGTGCCCCTCAGCTCCCACACCTCGGGGCGCGGGAAGCCTCCCGGGCCTGACCAACGAGATCAATCACCTGGTGGACCCAGCGTGTCGAGCCACCAGGTCCGCTCGACACCTTCGGGTGGCATCGGTCCCGGGTGCGCGACGGGTGTCCGCGACCGGGCCGAGCTGGTCGCGTGCACTCTGCCGGCCCCGCCGTCCCCGGACCGTCCCCGTGCCGCACCCTGCCCGGCGACCGCGGATGCTTCGTCGGCGACCGCCGCCGCCCCACCCGCCCTCGGGCGCGGCGGCGGTCGACCCCTGACCGGCGGCCCGGCCGGCACCGCTCAGCCGCGCAGGCCCCACTCGTTGGCGCGGTCGGTCGGGTCGACCGCGGCGAGCCCGCGGTAGACCTCGGCCGCGGCCAGCGAGAAGCCGTCGGGCACGCCCACGGCGGCCAGCGCCGCGGCCGCCTCGCGCATCTCCCCCTCGAACCGCCACGCCTTCGAGGCCAGCCCGGGGGGCACGCCGTCGGCGAGCTGCTCGCCGCCGGTGCGGACCAGCTCCTCGCGCAGCGCGGCGGTGACGCCGTAGCGCTCGGCGGCGTCCGCCATCGCCAGCCGCAGCGCCGCGAGGGCCTTGCTCTGCAGCGCGAAGCAGGCCTTCAGCGCGCTCGCCGTGCCCAGCTCGGCGTCCAGGACCCGGGCCGGGAAGGCGGTGCCGGCGAACAGCCGCTCGAGGACCGGCGCGGCCGGGCCGGAGAGCCACAGCAGCGCCGGTCCCGGCTCCCAGGCCGGCGGGCCGATGATCGCGCCGTCGACGACGTGCTCGGGCCCGAGGAGGGTGCCGATGCCGCGGACCGTGTCCGGGGAGACGGCGTTGGCGTCGAGGTAGAGGGGCCGCTCGGGGCGGCCGTCGAGGGCCCGCGCCACCTGCTCGGCGACGTCGCGGGCCGCGTGCGGCGGGCACACCGACACGATCACGTCGGCGCGGCGGGCGACCGCGGCCAGGTCGGCCACGCCGACCAGGTCGGCCAGCTCGGCGCGCCGCGACGTGGTGACGCTGCGCCCCGCCGCCGCCCAGATCACCGCGGAGGCCCTGGTCTTGAGCGCCGAGCCCACCGCCGATCCCATCGCGCCGGGGTGCAGGACGCCGACGACGGGGCGGGACGGGAGCTCACGTGCGGCCATGGCGCCATTCTCCCCCGTCAGGCGCCGGACACGAGTCGGTAGGCCTGCTGGCCCACCTCGGTGAGCCAGGGGGCCAGCCCGGGCACGACGAGCGCGGCGAGCACGAACGTGGCGACGGTGAGCGCGGGTGCGACCACCCAGGCCTCCACCGAGCCGCCGGTGCGCATCCGCAGCGGTCGCGGGCTGCCCACCGGGTACCAGCGGCGCCGCCGGATCGGCAGCGGCCACAGCAGCGGGGCCCCGCTCTCGGTGATGGCGTCGCCCACCGAGTGCACGACCATGCCGATCGTCACCGCCGTGCCCAGCCAGCCCGCGGTGCCCACCGTGCCACCGGGCACGACGTCCTCCACCAGGTAGGTGAGCCCGGCCGCGATGACCAGCGACGGCGGGCCGGGGACCAGCGCGTCCAGGCCCTTGATGGCCAGGGCGATGCAGATGAACAGCGTGCCCACCAGAACGGGCGTGCCCCAGCGCGCCGAGGCCAGGTTGATCGTCATGCCGAGCGCCACGGCGCCGAGGATGGTGTGCGTGATGCCGCGGTGGGTGCCCTTCCCGGTGTCGCGCCGGCCCCGGGTGAGGTCGTAGAGCAGCCCGGACAGCGGCCGGACCACGTGGCTGGCCAGCCACGACGCCGCCGCGAACCGGCGGGTGGCGATGGAGTTGGGGTGGTCGAGGTCGGGCAGCAGAGCGGCCCCGGCGCACACCGCGGCGAAGGTCACCACCGTGCCCGCGCTGGGCTCGATCCCCACCACCTGCGGCGCGTACCCCGCCACCGCCAGCCCGACGACCGCACCCGACGTTGCATGACTTACCCCGAGCACACCACCGACCCTACGGACACGGACCGTCACCACGACGACGACGCGCCGGGGTGACGGGGCGGCGGATGGCGGCGCGCCCCGCCGGACCGTCAGCGCTTGCGCAGCCACCGGCGGCGCGGGCCCTTCACCTCCACGGACCCCGCCCGCACCGACCCGCGCAGCACGAAGAGCGGGCCGCTGCCGTCGCCGCCGCGCAGCTTCTCCTCGATGCTGGCCAGCGTGGCCGAGATCCCGTCCCGGTCGACCCGGGCGTGCTCGGGCAGGCGCAGCTCCACCGAGCCCGCGGTGACGTCGAAGTCGATCTCCACGGTGGCGGGCACGTCGGTCTCGGTGAAGTCGAGCTCGACCGTGCCCATGGCGACCTGGATGCGCAGGTGCCCGGGCACCTCCCAGCGGCCGCGACGGTTCACCGACCCGAGCTGGGCGCTGAGCAGCTCCCCGCCCCCGGGCACCGGCGCGCGGGCGGCGCGGCGCTGCGGCGCCGCCGCGCGGGTGGCCGGGGGCCCGGTCGGGCGATCGGGGTGCACGAGACCGGGGAGGTCGACCAGCACCGCGTTCAGCTCGCCCCGCGTGCGGGCGGCGAGCGCGGTGTCCACCCGGGAGGTGAACTCGTCGAGGTCGATCACGCCGCGCCCCGTGGCGCGCTCCAGCAGCGCGATCACGTGGCGCCGCTCGTCGTCGGAGACGCGCAGGTCGCGGGCGGGGATCGGGTCGGTCACACCCCGAGCCTATGCCGTGGCGCCGGTGGGGTCTCAGAGGCCGAGGCGGTCGAGGATGTCCTGCGCCGCCAGGGTGGGCGTGCGCTCGCCGGCGCGCACCTCCCGCTCCAGGCGCGGCAGCACCTCCCGCACCCCGGGGTCGGACTGCAGCCGGTCGAGGAGCCGGTCGCGCACCATCGCCCACATCCAGTCGACCTGCTGGGTGGCCCGCTTGCCCGCCAGCTCGCCGTGCTGGTCGAGCGCCGCCCGGTGGCGCTCGACGGCCTCCCACACCTCGTCGAGGCCGGCGCCCGTGCGCGAGCTGCACGGCAGCACGGGCGGGCGCCAGTCGATCGCGGCGGACTCGCCGGCCGGGGCCATCATGCGCAGCGCCGAGGCCAGGTCGGCGGCGGCGCTGCGGGCGTCGCCCTCGTGCTCGCCGTCGGCCTTGTTGACCGCGACGACGTCGGCGATCTCCAGGATGCCCTTCTTGATCCCCTGCAGCTGGTCGCCGGTGCGGGCGATGGTCAGCAGCAGGAAGGTGTCGACCATGGCGGCGACGGCGATCTCGCTCTGCCCGACGCCGACGGTCTCGACCAGCACGACGTCGTAGCCCGCCGCCTCCATCAGCACGATCGTCTCGCGGGTGGCCCGGGCGACCCCGCCCAGCGTGCCCGCGCTGGGCGAGGGGCGCACGAACGCGTCGGGGTCGGTGGACAGCGCGGTCATCCGGGTCTTGTCGCCCAGGATCGAACCGCGGGTGCGGGTGGAGGACGGGTCGACCGCGAGCACGGCGACGCGGTGCCCGGCCCCGGTCAGCCGGGTGCCCAGCGCCTCGATGAACGTGGACTTCCCGACGCCGGGGACCCCGCTGATGCCCACCCGGTGCGCCCCGCCCGCCGCCGGGAGCAGCTCCATCAGCAGCTCCTGTGCGGCCCTGCGGTGCTCGGGGTGGTGCGACTCGACCAGCGTGATGGCCCGGGCCAGCAGCGACCGCGAGCCGTCCAGCACACCCTTGGCCAGCGCGGCGACGTCGACCTTCCGCGCCATCAGCGCCCGGTGCCGCCGCTGCCGGCGCCGTCGGCCCCATCGGGACCGTCGGCGTCATCGGCACCGTGCAGGGCGATCAGCTTCTCCAGCAGGTCGACCGCCGCCTCGGCGATCACCGTGCCCGGCCCGAAGATCGCCGCGGCGCCCATCTCCTCCAGCGTCGCGTAGTCGTCGGGCGGGATGACCCCGCCCACCACGACCATGATGTCCGCGCGGTCGAGCCCGGCCAGCTCGGCACGCAGCTCCGGGACCAGGGTGAGGTGTCCGGCGGCCAGCGAGTTGACCCCGACGACGTGCACGTCGGCCTCCACGGCCTGGCGGGCCACCTCCGCCGGGGTCTGGAACAGCGGGCCCACGTCGACGTCGAAGCCCAGGTCGGCGAACGCGGTGGCGATCACCTTCTGGCCGCGGTCGTGGCCGTCCTGGCCCATCTTGGCCACCAGGATGCGCGGTTGGCGGCCCTCGTCGGCGGCGAACGCGTCGACCAGCTCGCGGGCCCTGGAGATCGCGGGGCTCGCCCCCGCCTCCTCGGAGTACACCCCGGAGATGATGCGGATCTGGCCGGCGTGGCGCCCGAAGACCTTCTCCAGCGCGTCGGAGATCTCGCCCACGGTGGCCATCGCGCCCGCGGCGTCGACGGCCAGCGCCAGCAGGTTCTGCGCGTCGGTGCGCGTGGAGCCCTCGGCGATCGCGGCCGCGGCGTTCGTCAGCGCGCGCAGGGCGTCGTCCACGGCGCGGTCGTCGCGCTCCTCGCGCAGACGGCGCAGCTTGGCCAGCTGCTCGGCGCGCACGCCCGCGTTGTCCACGCGCAGCACGTCGACCTGCTCGTCGACGTCGGTGACGTACTTGTTGACCCCGATCACCGGCTGGCGCCCGGAGTCGATGCGGGCCTGGGTGCGCGCGGCGGCCTCCTCGACGCGCAGCTTCGGGATGCCGGCGTCGATGGCCTGGGCCATGCCGCCGGCCGCCTCGACCTCCTCGATGTGCGCCCAGGCCCGGCGGGCCAGGTCGTAGGTGAGGCGCTCGACGTAGTAGCTGCCGCCCCACGGGTCGATGACCCGGGTGGTGCCCGACTCCTGCTGCAGCAGCAGCTGGGTGTTGCGGGCGATGCGGGCCGAGAAGTCGGTGGGCAGGGCCAGCGCCTCGTCCAGGGCGTTGGTGTGCAGCGACTGGGTGTGGCCCTGGGTGGCGGCCATCGCCTCCACGCAGGTGCGGATCACGTTGTTGTAGACGTCCTGCGCGGTCAGCGACCAGCCGGAGGTCTGCGAGTGCGTGCGCAGCGAGAGTGACTTGGCGTTCTTCGGCTCGAACCGGTTCACCAGCTTGGCCCACAGCAACCGGGCCGCGCGCAGCTTCGCGACCTCCATGAAGAAGTTCATCCCGATGCCCCAGAAGAAGCTCAGCCGGGGCGCGAACCGGTCGACGTCGAGCCCGGCGTCGATCCCGGCCCGCAGGTACTCCACGCCGTCGGCCAGGGTGTAGGCCAGCTCCAGGTCGGCGGTCGCGCCGGCCTCCTGGATGTGGTAGCCGGAGATGGAGATCGAGTTGAACTTCGGCATCTCCCGCGAGGTGTAGCTGAAGATGTCGGAGATGATCTGCATCGAGGGCTGCGGCGGGTAGATGTAGGTGTTGCGGACCATGAACTCCTTGAGGATGTCGTTCTGGATGGTCCCGGTCAGCTTCTCCCGCGCCACGCCCTGCTCCTGGGCGGCGACGATGTAGAGCGCCAGCACCGGCAGCACCGCGCCGTTCATCGTCATCGACACCGACATCTCGCCCAACGGGATGCCGTCGAAGAGCTGGCGCATGTCGTAGATGGAGTCGATGGCCACTCCGGCCATGCCGACGTCGCCGCCGACGCGGGGGTGGTCGGAGTCGTAGCCGCGGTGGGTGGCCAGGTCGAACGCGATCGACAGGCCCTTCTGCCCGGCGGCCAGGTTGCGCCGGTAGAAGGCGTTGGACTCGGTCGCCGTGGAGAACCCGGCGTACTGGCGCACGGTCCAGGGCTGGGTCGTGTACATCGTCGGGTACGGGCCGCGCAGGAACGGCGCCAGCCCGGGGTAGGTGCCCAGGAAGTCGACGTCGGCCAGGTCGTCGGCGGTGTAGAGCGGCGAGACCGCGACGCCCTCCGGCGCCTCCCACACCGGCGGCGGCTCGGCCCCGGCCAGCGCCTGCTCCCAGCTCGCCGCGGGCGGGCCGCCCCCCGGCGGCGCGTCGGCCTCGAGGGGTACCCGGGTGAAGTCGGGGATGCTCATGACTCCTCCAGAGCCCGGTCGGCGGTGGTACCGGTGGCTGTGCCGCTGCTCGCGTCGATGGCCGCGTAGACGGCGTCGATGGTGGCCAGGGCGTCGCCGCCGGCCTTGAGGCGCCCGTCGACACCCGGGACGTCGGCCGCGCCCGCCAGCAGGATGAGCCCGGCGCCCGCCTCGCGCAGCGCGGCGGCCGTCTCCGCGGCCCGTTCGGCGTAGAGGGCGTCGGTCGAGCAGAGCACCGCGACGGGGGTGCCCGCCGCGGCGAACTCGGCCACCACCTCGTCCGGGCCGGTGGTGGGGCCGGCCTCGACCGCCTCGACACCGCCCGCGGCGAGCAGGTTGCGGGCGAACCCGGCGCGCACCGCGTAGGCCGACAGCGGGCCGAGCGTGGCCAGGAAGGCCCGCGGGCGGGCACCCGTGGCGGCCAGTGCGGCGTCGGAGCGGTCGCGCCGCTCCTCGAAGGCCGCCGCCGGCCGGTACACCGGCAGCCCGCCCCCGGGGGCCGGGGGCAGCGGCTCGCGCTCGACGGGCTTCTCGGCCAGGTCGGGGAACTCGCTGACCCCGGTGATCGGCGCGCGGCGGGTGGCCGCGGCCGCCTCCCGCTTCGCCCGGATCGTGCTGACCCGCTCGGCCAGCAGGCCGGAGTCGAGCGCGGGAACGACCCCGCCCGCGGCTTCGAGCTCCTGGAAGAAGGCCCAGCCCGCCCGGGCCAGGGAGTCGGTGAGCGACTCGACCAACCACGAGCCGCCTGCCGGGTCGAGCACCCGGGCCAGGTGCGACTCCTCGACCAGCAGCGACTGGGTGTTGCGGGCGATCCGCCGGGAGAACGGCGTGGCGGCGCCGATCGCGGCGTCGAACGGGGCCACGGTGACCGCGTCGGCGCCGCCGACGCCGGCGGCGACGCAGGCCACGGTGCCGCGAAGCAGGTTGACGTAGGGATCGCGCCTGCTCAGCGCCGTCGCCGCGGCGACGGCGTGCTGGAACTGGCCGCGGGGCTGGTCGATCCCGCTGGCCTGCAGCACCCGCGACCACAGCCGGCGCGCGGCGCGCAGCTTCGCGATCGTCGGGAACTGCTCGACGGTGGCCGCGTAGCGGAACTCCAGCAGCTCGGCGGCCCGGTCGGGGGCGATCCCGCCGTCCACGAGCGCGCGCAGGTAGGCCACTCCCGCGGCCAGCGAGAACCCCAGCTCCTGGGCGTCGGACCCGCCCGCCCCGGCCACCGGCAACGCGTCGACGACGATCGCGCGCAGCTTCGGGTGCTCCCCGGCGACCCGCTCGGCCAGCGCGACGACGGAGTCCGGCCCCGGGCCGGATCCGGTGCGGGCGCGCACGCCCACCGGGTCGAGTCCGAGCGAGCCGAGCAGGGCATCGGGTGCCACCCCGCGCTGGGCGGCCAGGGCCAGGAACGCCTCGGCCGCCGCGGTCGCGGTCGGCGCGTCCGGCGCGTCCAGCACGACCGGGGCCAGGTCGAGGTGGACGCCGTCGAGCACGGTGGCCAGGTCGGCGACGGCCGTGCCGCCCTCGCCGACCGCCAGCCACACCGAGGTGGCGCCGTTCTCCAGGTCGGCCAGCACCGCGGCGCGGGCGGCCCCGGGATCGGGGTGGGCGTGGCGCTGGCGGACGTCCCAGCCGTCGGGCACCGGGCCGCGGGCGCGCGATCCGCGCACGAACGGTGCCGCGCCCGGCACGCCGGTCCGGGCGGGAGCGGCCTCTCCGGCGATGTCGTCGGCGGTGTAGAGCGGGCCCACCGGGATGCCGTCGAGGGTGGGACGGACGAGCGCGTCGAACCCGGCGCCGCGGGGGGCGTCGGCGCCGATCCGGCCCGTGCGGCGCAGCACCTTGTCGACCTCGTCGAGCCAGTCGTCGCGACCGACCGCGGGGAACTCGGCGGCCAGCGCGAGGCGCTCGGGCTCGGCGGGCTCCGCCCGGGCGGCGACCGTGCCGGTGGCGGCGCCGTCCGGTCCGCTCGCCCCTGTGCTGCCCGCCCGTGCGCTGCCCGCGGCGCCGCTGACCATGGGTACGCAGTCTAGAGGCCCCATCGGCCCCGGACCCGTGTGCGCGCCGTGAATCGGCGCACCCACGGGTGCCCGGAGATCGCGTCAGGCCAGGGTGATCGACTCCCCCTCGACGGTGATCTCCTTGGCCGGCAGCGCCGTGTTCGCCGGGCCGTCGGTCGGCTCGCCGTCCTCGACGGAGAACTTCGAGCCGTGGCACAGGCAGTTGATCGTGCCGTCGGCGATCTCGCTGACCGCGCAGCCCTGGTGGGTGCAGACGGTGGAGAACGCCTTGAACTCGCCCGCGGTCGGCTGGGTGATGACGGTGTCGCCGACGATCAGCCCGCCACCGACGGGCACGTCCGCGACCTGGGCCAGCGCGGGGGCACCGCCCGCGGGCGGGGCGGCCGCACCGGGCGCGGCGGAGGGCGCCGGAGCCGGGGCGGGCGCGGTGGGCGGGCCGTAGGTGGCGCAGCCGGCGACCGCGGCCGCGCAGGTCACGCAGGCACCGGCCAGCACGGAGCGGCGGGAGAGGGTCTCGGACGGGGCAGGCATGGTGGTGGGATGCCCTTTCCACGGGATCGGTTCGGGGTGGTCGGGTGGGGAGAGCGAGAAGTTGAACGGCCAAGCGTTGAACGGTGAAGCACCTCGAGTGCACCACGCGCCGCAGCAGGATCCGGTGAAGTCGCGGGCGACGCGCGACGACGGCGGGAACCGGACACCACCACGACCGCAGCGGCCGGCGCGGGAGCGGCCGCGACCCGATCAGAAGACCAGCCCGGACGTGCTGAAGAACCACACGGACGAGGTCGTCCAGACCGCGGTGAGGACGGTGAACACGAGCCCGCCGAACACCGGCAGCGCCCACTTCGGCGCGCCGTCCCGGCTGACCAGCACCATCTTCGCGGCGAAGGCGCCGTAGAAGAAGCAGCCCGCCGCCGAGTGCACCAGCACGCGGGTGTCGAAGTCCTGGAACCCCAGCGCGTAGAGGCAGTGCACGGCCACGGGCACGGTGACCAGCACCGCCGCCCGGCCCGACCAGCGGTGCAGCGCGGCCGTCCGGGCACCGCCGCGACCGAGCTTGCCGTACATTCGCAGCGCGGAGACCAGCTGCACCAGCACGAACACGAACGCCAGCGACGCCAGCCACGCCTTGGCGGCCAGGCCGCTGGAGAAGCCGGCCAGGTTCAGCGCCGACCCGGTGGCCTCGTGGAAGCGGCCGTAGGCGCCGAGCCCCACGCTCACCCCGATGCCCAGCGCGAGCGCGATCAGCAGCGTCCCGCGGGGAGCGCCGCGCCCTCGCGGGGCGTCGGCGGGCTGTGGCGGGCCCCCGTCGCCGAGGCCCCGCGGCACCAGCGGGATCGGCTGGGTCACCGCCGTCGGGTCGTCGACCCGGGCGCCGCCGCCGTCCGGGCCGGTCCCGAGGCGGGTGGTCGCCTCGCCCTGCGCCGCCGCGTCGGTCTCGGTCCCGGTGCCGGTACCGGTGCTCACAGGCCCACCCGGTCCGCGGCGTCGCCCACGTCCGCGCGGCCGTCGGCCCGGGCCTGCGCGACGCTCCTCGGGTCCGCGGTGTAGCGGACCCGCTCGCCGTCGAGGGTGACCGAACCGGTGAACCCGTCGCCGGGGTTGTCCCCGTCGAGCTTGACCTTGCCGGTGCGGTCCTTCAGGGCCAGCCCGTTCGCGGTGGCGGAGCCGTCGAGCACGAACTCGGTCTCGCCGTCGGCGACGACGGCCGCGGCGTCGTTCCCGTTGACCGCGATGGCCACGGTCAACGCCCCGTCGTTCGACTCGCCGGCGAACGTGCTCTCCGGCGGGCGCGCGTCCTCCTCGGCGGGGGGCGCCTCCTCCTCGGCGGGCGCGGCGTCCTCGCCGTCCGCCGCGTCCTCGGCCCCGCCCTCCCCGGCGCCGGCGACCTCCACGCCCGACAGGTCGACCTCACGGCCGGTCGCTTCGGGCGCGGCGGGTGCCTCACCCTCGGCGGCGGCGGGTGGGGGCGCGGCCGGTGGGGCGGTCGCCGCGGTGTTCGCGGCGGCGGTCGTGTTCTCGGCGGCGGGTGACTCCTGTGAACCGACGGTGTTGGCCACGAAGAGCGCGCCACCCAGAACGCCGACGGCCAGGAGTGTCATCAGCGGCGCGGTTCTCATGCCCCCGACACGGATCCCGCAGCAGAGGGGTTCAGTGGCCCCCACTACGTTTCCGTGAGTGGCGGGGACGAGCGACGAGGCACTCGTGCATGCCGTGTACTCCGAGCACGGACGCGCGATGCTGGCCTACGCGACCCGGCTGCTGGGCGACCGGGCCGCGGCCGAGGACGTCGTGCAGGAGGCCCTGGTCCGGGCGTGGCGCAACCCGCAGGTGCTGACCAACGGCAAGGGGTCCACCCGGGGCTGGCTGCTCACGGTGGTGCGCAACCTCGTCATCGACCGGATGCGGGCCAAGCAGGCCCGCCCGCTGGAGGTCGCCGAGTCGCCGCAGCAGCCCGCGGTCGAGCGCGACCACGCCGACTCGGTCGCGACGGCCGTCACCGTGCGCGCCGCGATGGACACCCTCACGGAGGACCACCGGGGGGTGCTCGAGCAGCTGTACTTCCACGGCCGCAGCCTGGGTGAAGCCGCCGCGGCTCTCGGCGTTCCGCCCGGCACGGTCAAGTCGCGGTCGTACTATGCACTGCGGGCCCTGCGCAGGGCGATCGACCAGAGCGAGGGGGTGGCGCCGTGAACGACGGCCACGACCGCGGCGACGTCGCGGCGCACGCCCTCGGACTGCTGGAGGGCCCGGAGGCCGCCCGGGTCCAGGCCCACCTCGCGGTGTGCCCGCAGTGCCACCGCGAATGGGTCGACCTGCGCCAGACCAGCGACATGCTCGACGCGGTCCCGCCGGAGATGTTCCTCGACGGTCCCCCGCACCCCGACGCCGACGTCGTGCTGCAGCGGGCGCTGTGGCGGGTCCGCGGCGAGTCCCGCACGCGGCGCGGGCGGCGCAGGCTCGCGCTGGGCGTGGCCGCCGCGGTCACCGGCGTCGCGCTGGCCGGTGGCGCCGTGGCCATCGGCCGCGCCACCGCCCCGGAGACCACCGTCACCGCGGCCCCCTCCGCCCCCGAGCCGGGCACCCGCGTCCTGGAGGGCAGCGACGGCGGCGTCCGCCTCGTCGCCTCGATCACCCCGGCCCGCGGGTGGGTCCGGGTGTCCGCGGACGTCAGCGGCATCCCCGCCGGCGAGCGCTGCGAGCTCGTGGTCATCGCCAAGGACGGCACCGAGGAGTTCGCCGGCGGCTGGCTCACCGGCGCCGACCCGGCGGGCGCCACGGTCGACGGCTCGGCCATCGTCGCCGCCGAGGACGTCGCCGGGGTCGTGGTGCGCAACGAGGACGGCCGCGAGTTCGTCAGCGCCACCGTCTGAGCGGCCGGGTCACGACGGCGCGCCGGGCAGGCCGTCGGCACCGGGCAGGATCGTCATCGTCGCCGGCGTGCGCGGCAGGATCCCCGAGACGTACGAGCGCGCCGCCGCGGTGGTGCCGACGTCCTTGCCCGCCTTCTCCGACAGGAACCACCGGTGCTCGAGGATCTCGTGGAACACCTCGGCCGGGGCGAGCCGGTCGCCCAGCTCGGCGGGGACCATGGCCATCACCCGGTCGTAGACCTCGGAGCGCCAGCGGTGCGCGGCCACCGTCTCCGGGACCGGGCGCCCCTCGCGCTGCTCCAGGTAGCCGCGGTAGCTGACCACGTCGTTGAGCAGCCTGCGGGCCTGCTTCTCCCCCGCCTCCAGCCCGGTCAGCACGAACAGGCGGTGGCGGTCGCGGCCGGTCTCGGCGACCTGGGTGTGCACCCGCAGCCGCACGCCGTCGTCGGTGGTGATCAGCTCCAGCTCGTCGACCTCGAAGCCCAGGTCGTTGAGCCGCTCGAGGCGCTCGGCCACGCGGTAGCGCTGCTCGTCGGGGCGGAACAGCTCCTCGCGGGTCAGCTCGTCCCACAGCGCGTCGTAGCGCTGCGGCAGCTCCGCGGCGATCTGCACCGGGTCGACGTCGTCGGGCAGCAGGCCGCCGGACTGCAGGTCGAACAGCTCCCCGCCGACGCGCTCGGCGGCGTAGTCGATGTCGAAGCGGCGCTGGCCGTCGCTGAGGCGCTCGTGCAGCTCGGCGGTCTCGGCGTCGACCAGGTAGGCCACGATGTGGCCGGCGTCCGGGCGGAACAGGGTGTTCGACAGCGAGCAGTCGCCCCAGAACAGCCCGGCCAGGTGCAGCCGGGCCAGCAGCTCGACCATGGCGTCGATCAGCTGGTCGGTCGGGCGGCTGGTGTGGCCGTGGGAGAAGACGTACCGGTAGGACATCGAGTAGTCCAGGAACCGGGTGACGAGGATGGCGTCCAGGTCGTGCGGGCGCTCCACGCACGCCCCGAGCACCGACACCGCCGGCATCCCCATCGACTCCAGCTCGCCCAGCAGCCGGTACTCCCGGCGGGCCAGCCGCTCGTCGATCTCCTTGAGCGCGTAGACCAGCCCGTCGACCTCCACGAAGCGCACCACGTGGCGCGAGATGCCGCGGTGCGCGACCTCCAGCACGTGGTCGTCGCGCCAGTCCTCCAGCGGGACGTCCCACGGCAGCGACAGCAGCCCGGCGGCCTGGGTCGCCGGCGGGCGGAAGATGAAGCGCACGCGGGCTCCTTCCGGGTCGACGGGGAGGAGCCTACCCGCCGCTGTACCGATTCAGCACCGATCGGGCGGAGCGCCCGTCACGCCCTGGGACCACCGGCCACGTAGATCACCTGTCCGGACACGAAGCCCGCGCCGTCGCTGACGAAGAACGACACGGTGTGGGCGATGTCCTCGACCTGCCCGGCCCGGTTGACCGGGATCTGCGCGGCCCGCGCGGCGAGGTAGGTGTCCCAGTCCTGCCCGATGCGCTCGGCCGTGGCGCGCGTCATGTCGCTGACGATGAAGCCCGGCGCGATGCAGTTCGCGGTGATCCCGAACTTGCCCAGCTCGATGGCCAGCGTCTTGGTCAGCCCCTGCAGCCCGGCCTTGGCCGTGGAGTAGTTGGCCTGGCCGCGGTTGCCCAGCGCCGACGTGCTGGACAGGTTGACGATGCGCCCCCACTTCGCGGCCACCATGTGCTGCTGGACGGCGCGGGTCATCAGGAACGAGCCCCGCAGGTGCACGCCCATGACGGTGTCCCAGTCGGACTCGGTCATCTTGAACAGCAGGTTGTCCCGCGTCACGCCGGCGTTGTTCACCAGGACCGTCGGCGCGCCGAGCTCGGCGGCCACCCGCTCCACCGCCGCGGACACCTGCCCGGAGTCGGCGACGTCGGCCCCGACGGCCAGCGCGCGACCGCCCGCCGCCTCCACGGCCCGCACGGTGCCCTCCGCGGCCGACTCCTCCAGGTCCAGCACCGCGACCGCGAACCCGTCGGCGGCCAGCCGCAGCGCGGTCGCGGCCCCGATGCCGCGCGCGGCCCCGGTCACGATCGCCACGCGCTGCGGGTCCTGGGCTGCGGTCATCGGGGTGCTCCTCGTCGTCGAAGGTCGGGTCGGTCACGATCGCGCCGTCGGAGGCCGGGGCACCGGAGGCCGCCCGGACCCCGCTCCGGCGCTGATCCTCGCACCCGGGGCGGCGCGGGCGGGCGAACGACGGGCAGGTGTGCGCGGCACCACCACCGGATCGCACGCTTCACCGTGCGGGGGCGCCCGATCGGCGCACACCCGCCCCACCGGCGCCGCCGCACCCCTACCATCCGCCGGTCGCCGGCGACCGCTGAACGCCCTGTGGCCGGCCCGTCACCACCCCGTGACCTCGACGCAGGACGGTTGCCACCTTCGCGCACGTCCGCTCCCCGGCCGGGCGGTCCCCGAACACCGCCCGGTCGCCGCACATCCGTCCTGGAGGACCAGCCCGTGACTTGGCTCTGGATTCTGATCGCGTTCGCCGCCGGCGTCCTGGTGGGCTGGTTCGGGCTGGGCCTGCTGCGACAGCGCCGCTCCCCGGCCGCCGGTGCCGTCACCGGGGCCCCGCAGACCGCCGCCGCCCCGGTGACGAAGGGCGACACCGCCGGGATCGGGCCCGCGCAGCCGACCGCTGCCGCGGACGAGGCCCCGGCGGCCGACGAGACCCCCGCGGCAGACGAGGCCCCCGCTGCGGACAAGACCCCCGCCGCCGACGAGACCCCCACGGCGGACGAGACCCCCGCCGAGGACGAGGCCGCGCCGGTCGAGGCGAAGTCGACCGCGACCACCCCGGCCACCACCTCGCCGAACGGGACCACCCCGGCCGCCGCCGAGGCCCCCGCCGAGACCGCCGCCGAGACCGCGCCCGAGACCGCCACCGAGGTCCCCGCCACCGACGCGGTCCCGGCCGGCCCGGTCGAGACCCCCGCCGCCGCCGACGCAGCCCCCGCCGACGCAGCCCCCGCCGCGCGGGCCTCGCGCAACGGCGTGGCCAAGCGGACCGCGGCCAAGGCCACCCCGGTCGAGACCGTCAACGCTCCCGCCACCGAGCCGACCTCCGAGCCGACCTCCCCGACCGACACCGGCGTCACCGCGGCCCCGGCCGCCGAGGCCACCCCCGCCGCCGAGGCCACCGCGGCCACGCCCGCCCGGACCAGGACCAGGGCGCCCCGCGCCCCGCGGACCTCGCGCAACGGCTCCACCCCCGTCGCCCCGACCCCCGAGACCACTCCCGAGGTCCCCGCGACCGACGAGCCCGCCGCCAACGGCAGCACGCCGGCGACCGACGACGTCGCACCCCCGGCGCCGCCCGCGGCGCAGGCCACCGTCGAGACCCCCGCGGTCGATGCCCCGACCGCGGGCACCTCCGTGACCGACACCCCGGCGGCCACCGGCCCCGTCATCGACAGCCCGGCGGCCGACAGCCCGGCGGCCGACAGCCCGGCGGCCGACAGCCCGGCGGCCGACAGCCCGGCGGCCGACAGCCCGGCGGCCGACAGCCCGGCGGCCGACAGCCCGGCGGCCGACAGCCCGGCGGCCGAGACGCCGGCCGTCGAGGCGCCCGCGACCGGGACGGCCGGTGCCCCGATCGCGCCCCCCGCGACCTCCACCCGCCGGACGACGGCGCCCCGCCGCGCCGCGACCCGCCGCAACGACGCCGCCACCGCCGACCGCGCCCCGGTCGCCGGCGCCGCCCCGTTCGGCCCGGGATCGGCCCTGCCGGTCGCCGGCGGCGCCGCCCCCGGCCCGGAGTTCACGGTCAAGGGCAACGCGGGCTCGAAGCGCTACCACGAGCCGGAGTCGCCGTACTACTCCCGCACCCGCGCCGAGGTGTGGTTCACCACGCCGGAGGCCGCCGAGGCGGCCGGGTTCACCCGCGGCGGCCGCCGCCGGCCGACCGAGTCCGTCAAGCCCGTCTGACCGCTCCCCAGCCCTTCGGCCCTCTCGCCGAACGAGCGGGACGTCCCGCTCCCCCGCCGCCCTCGGCCGTCTGCCGCAGGCGGCGGGGTGGTGGCTAGGGTGCGGTGTGGGTGTTTCGCAGCACGGCCGCACGCAGCGGCTCGACCTCGCCGACCCGTCCCTGCGCGAGTGGGAGTGCACCGTCGTGGGCGTCGACCCCGACCGCGGCATCGTGCTCGACCGCTCGGCGTTCTACCCGGGGGGCGGGGGGCAGCCGCCCGACCACGGCGTCCTGCTCTGGCAGGGCGTGCAGACCCGGATCGTCGGGACCGTCAAGGGCGACGACCCGTACCTCGTGCCCGCCGAGGGCGACCCGGTGCCGCCCGTGGGCACCGCGGTGACCGGCGCCGTGGACGACCCGCGCCGCTCCCTGCTGATGCGCACCCACTCGGGTCTGCACGTGCTGTGCGGGGTGGTGTTCCGCGATCACGGCGCGCTGGTCACCGGCGGCAACATGGAGCCGGGCGAGGCCCGGATGGACTTCAACCTCCCCCAGCTGCCCGACGGCTTCAAGACGACCCTCGAGGACGCCCTCAACGCCGAGGTCGTCGCCGACCGCCGGGTCGACGTGCGGGTGCTGCCCCGCGACGAGGCCATGGCCATCCCGGACATCATCCGCACCCAGACCAACCTGGTGCCCGCCGAGGAGACCGAGGTGCGGATCGTCGACATCACCGGCCTGGACGTGCAGGCCGACGGCGGCACGCACGTGGCCTCGACGAAGCAGATCGGCCGGCTGCGGGTGGTCAAGGTGGAGAACAAGGGCCGGCAGAACCGCCGGGTGCGGATCCGCGTGGTCGACTGACCCGGGTCGTCGATCCGGCGCCCCTCCGCTCGTCATCGAGGTGGAAGCACACACCACTGCGACCCCGGAGGACACGGATGGAATTCGTACTGACGATCGTCGGCGACGACGACGCGTACCGCGCCCTGGACGAGGAGACCGGCAAGGAGATGTACGCCGGGCACATCGCGTTCATGGACGAGGCGAAGGCGGCCGGGGTCGCGATCCCCTACAGCGCCGAGCTCGCGCCGCCGTCGACCGCCCGCACCCTGGGCGCGGACGGCACGGTGACCGACGGCCCGTTCGCCGAGACCAAGGAGCAGCTCGGCGGGTTCTACGTGCTGGAGGTCGGGACCATCGACGAGGCGGTCGAGTGGGCGCGCAAGATCCCGCTGCTGCCCAGCGACCGCATCGAGGTGCGCCCGGCCAAGTGAGGGCAGGCGGGTGAGCGGGCGGCAGGATCCGGCCGGCGAGGTCGAGCGGGCGCTCCGCGAGTCGTGGGGGCGCCTGCTCGCCCTGCTCACCCGCCAGCTCGGCGGCCTCGACGCCGCCGAGGAGGCCCTGCAGGACGCCTTCGCGACCGCCGTCGCGACGTGGCCGCGCGACGGCGTCCCCGACCGCCCGGCGGCCTGGCTGCTGTCGGTGGCCCGGCGCCGGGCCACCGACCGCTTCCGCCGGGAGGCGACGCTGGCCCGCAAGCTGCCGCTGCTGGCCGAGCCCGGCACGGTTCCCGGCCCGGACGAAGGGGGTGCGGAGGTGGACGCCGTCCCCGACGAGCGCCTGCGCCTGCTGTTCACCTGCTGCCACCCGGCGCTGTCGGTCGAGGCGGGGGTCGCGCTGACCCTGCGCATGCTGGGCGGGCTGAGCACCGCGGAGATCGCCAGGGCGTTCCTGGTGAGCGAGGCGACCATGGCCGCGCGGATCACCCGGGCCAAGCGCAAGATCGCGGTCGCCGCCATCCCCTACCGGGTGCCGACCGGCGCGGAGCTGCCCGACCGGCTCGCCGGGGTGCTGCGGGTGATCTACCTGATCTTCACCGAGGGCCACTCGGCCAGCGCGGGCGCCGCGCCGGTGCGCGCCGACCTGTGCGCGGAGGCGGTCCGGCTGGCCGCCACCGCGGCCGCGCTGCTGCCCGACGAGCCCGAGGCGCTGGGCCTGCACGCCCTGCTGCTGCTCCAGCACGCCCGCCGCGCCGCCCGCGTCGACGGCGACGGACGGCTGGTGCTGCTCGCCGACCAGGACCGCTCGCGGTGGGACGCCGCGGCCCTCGCCGAGGGGCTGGCCGTGGCCCGCGCGGCCGCCCGCCGGGTCGCGCTGCCCGCCGCCGGGCCGTACGTGCTGCTGGCCGCCTTCGCGGCCGAGCACGCCTGGGCCGCGACGGCGGCCGGCACCGACTGGTCGCGCATCGCGCGGCTCTACGCCGTGCTGGAGGCGCGCACCGGCTCGCCGGTGGTGCGGCTCAACCGGGCCGTCGCCGTCGCCGAGGTGGACGGCCCGGCGGCCGGGCTGGACCTGCTCGACGGCCTCGACGACCGGCTCGCCGGCTACCACCTGCTCCCGGCCACCCGGGCCGACCTGCTGCGCCGCCTCGGCGCCGCCGACGCCGCCCGGGCCCAGTACGCGCGGGCGCTGGAGCTGGCCGGCAACGACGCCGACCGCGCGTTCCTGACCGCCAGGTTGTCCGAGTGCGACTGACCGCGGGCGGAACACACGGGTCGGGGGGTGTTGCCGAGCGCTGCGAGGGGGTAGCACCACACCATGGCCATCGCGACGACGAACCCGGCGACGGGTGAGACCCTCCAGGAGTTCGACGAGCTCACCGACGCCGAGCTGGACGCTCGGCTGCAGCGCGCCGCCGACACCTTCCGCACCTACCGGCGCACCACGTTCGCCGAACGGGCCGGCTGGCTGCGCCGCGCGGCCGACCTGCTCGACGAGGAGGCGGAGCGGCTCGGCCGCATCGCCGTCACCGAGATGGGCAAGACGCTGGCCTCGGCGGTGGCCGAGGTGGGCAAGTGCGCCAAGGGCTGCCGCTGGTACGCCGACCACGCCGAGGAGATCCTGGCCGACGTCCCGCACGAGCCGGCCGGCGGCGACGGGGCCCGGGTGTTCACCCGCTACGAGCCGATCGGCCCGGTGCTGGCGATCATGCCGTGGAACTTCCCGTACTGGCAGGTCTTCCGGTTCGCCGCGCCCGCGCTGATGACCGGCAACGTCGGGCTGCTCAAGCACGCCTCGAACGTGCCGCAGTGCGCGCTGGCGATCGAGGACGTGCTGCTGCGGGCGGGCTTCCCCGATGGCGCCTTCCAGACGCTGCTGGTGTCCTCGGGCAAGGTCGCCGGGATCGTCGCCGACGACCGGGTCCGCGGGACCACGCTGACCGGCAGCGAGCCCGCCGGCCGGCAGGTCGGGTCGGCGGCCGGTGAGGCGATCAAGCCGAGCGTGCTGGAGCTGGGCGGCAGCGACGCCTTCATCGTCATGCCCTCCGCCGACGTGGACGCCGCGCTCGAGGCCGCGGTGGCGTCCCGGCTGCTGAACAACGGCCAGTCCTGCGTCAACGCCAAGCGGTTCATCGTGCACGAGTCGATCGCCGACGAGTTCGAGCGCGGGGTGGCCCGCCGGTTCGAGGCCAAGAAGGTCGGCGACCCGACCGCCGCGGACACCGACCTCGGCCCGCTGGTCAACGCGGACGCGGTGCAGACCATCGACCAGCAGGTGCGCGACACGGTGTCCGCGGGCGCCCGGCTGGTCACCGGGGGCAAGCCGCTGGACGGGCCCGGCCACTTCTACCCGCCCACCCTGCTGGCCGACGTGCCCGCGGGCTCCCCCGCGCACCGCGAGGAGCTGTTCGGGCCGGTGGCCACGCTGTGGCGGGCCCGCGACCTCGACGACGCCATCCGCATCGCCAACGACTCGCCGTTCGGGCTCAGCGGCAGCGCCTGGACCGCCGACCAGGACGAGCAGCGGCGCTTCGTCGAGGAGGTGGAGACGGGCATGATCTACATCAACAAGTTCACCGAGTCCACCCCCGAGGTGCCCTTCGGCGGGGCGAAGAACTCCGGCTACGGCCGCGAGCTGGCCCAGTTCGGGCCGCTGGCGTTCGTCAACGCCAAGACGGTGTGGATCGCCGCGACGACGCCCACCGACGGCGCCGTGGAGTGACCCACACCGGCCCCGCCCGGGACGCGGGCGGGTGCAGGATGGCCGGGTGCGGCGGTGGGCGGGCTGGTTCTGGCTGGTCCTGCTGACCGCCCCGCTGACCGCGGGGATGGCCGCGCTGGACGTGCCCTCCCCCGCGCTGTTCGCCGGGCTCATCGCGGCCACGGCCCTGGCGCTGCTGGGCGCGGCCCCGCGGTCGGTGCCGCGCCCGGCCACCACCGCCGCGCAGGCCGTCATCGGGGTCGTCATCGGGGTGCTCGCGCAACCCGGCACGCTCGCCGCGCTGGCCCCGCAGTGGCTGCCGGTGCTGCTGGTGACCCTGGCCACGCTGGCGGTCAGCATGGCGGCGGGGCTGCTGCTGGGGCTGCGCCGCGGGGTGTCCGCGCTCACCGGGATGCTGGCGCTCACCGCGGGCGGGGCGTCGGGCCTGGTGGCGATCAGCCGCGACCTCGGCGCCGACGAGCGGGTCGTGGCCGTGGTGCAGTACCTGCGGGTGGGCGTGGTCACCGGCCTCATGCCGCTGCTGGCCGCGGTGGTGTTCGGCGCGTCGGCAGGGGCCGGTCCGGCCCCGGCCCCCGACGCCGGTGCGCCCTGGGGCGTCGACCTCGTCTTCGTGGTGGTCTGCGCCGCGGTCGGGCTGGGCCTGGCCCGGTTGGCCCGGCTGCCCGCAGGCGGGCTGCTGGGCCCGATGACCGTCGCCATCGCGCTCAACCTGGCCGGGTGGTCGTTCGGGGCCCAGCCACCCGACCTGCTCGTCGAGCTGGCCTACGCGGTCATCGGGTGGCAGGCCGGGGTGCGGTTCACCCGGCCGAGCCTGCGGTTGGTGGTGGGGGTGCTGCCGTCGGCCACGGCGCTGATCCTGGCGGTCATCGGGGCCTGCGCGGGGCTGGGCCTGCTGCTGTCGGCGGCGACCGGGGCGACGCTGCTCGACGGCTACCTCGCCACCACCCCCGGCGGCGTCTACGCGGTGCTGGCCACGTCCATCTCCTCCGGCGGCGACGTCACGTTCGTCGTGGCCGGGCAGGTGCTGCGGGTGATCGCGATGCTGCTGGTGGCGCCGCTGCTCGCCCGGCTCGCGGCCGGGCGCGGCGCCGGCCCCGCTCCCGGGGTGTGACCGACGCGGGGTGACCGAAGCGGGCGGCCAACGCAGTGTGACCAACGCATCCCCTTTCGCCTTCCGTTCAGCGGAAGCACCCCTGACGACGCCGTCGTCGTTCCACGACCATGCGGCCGTCGGATACGGGGGTGCCGAATGGGACGGGTCTGGCTGGGCGCGCCGCACCCCCCGCGCGTCCCGGCGATGGGCGACACGCGCCGCGGACAGGGTGCGGTGCCCGGTCGCGCCGGCGGGCACCCGGCCCCGCCGCACCCCCGGCGCGAGGGCGGCCCGCTCCCGTCCCGACCCGTGGCGCGCCCCGACCGCCTCCGCTGGCTGAATTGGTTCGCCCGCCGCTGAGGCGTCCCGGCACGATGCCGGTCGTGACGAACTCCCCCGGCCCGGCCGACGTGTTCTGGATGGCCCACGACGGCCTCCCCCGGCAGGCCCCCGGATCGGTGGCCACCACCGAGCTCCTGCTGGGACTGGCCGCGCCGCTGCCCGACCGGCCCCGCATCCTCGACATCGGGTGCGGCACGGGCGCGGCCTCGCTGCCGCTCGCCGCGGCCACCGGGGGCGAGGTGGTCGCGGTCGACACCCACGCCCCCTTCCTCGACCGGCTGCGCTCCGAGGCGCGGGCGGCCGGGCTGGCCGAGCGGATCGAGACCCTGGACGCGGCGATGCAGGACCTGCCGCTGCCGGCGGGCGGGACCGACCTGCTCTGGGCCGAGGGGTCGGCCTACCTGATGGGCTTCGACGCCGCGCTGGCGCAGTGGCGGCGCCTGCTCGCCCCGGACGGCGTGCTGGTGCTGACCGAAGCCGTGTGGACGACCCCGCAGCCCGCGGCCGGGGCCCGCGCCTTCTGGGACCCGGCCTACCCGGGCATGCGCAGCACCGCGGCCAACGCCGCCGCCGCCGAGGCCGCCGGGTGGACCGTGCGGGCGACCTACCTGCTGCCCGACTCGGACTGGGCGGCCTACTACGGACCGCTGGCCGACCGGATCGACGCGCTGCGGGCCCGGGGCGTCGACCCCGCCGTCCTCGACGAGGTGGCCAGGGAGATCGACGTCCGGCGGGCCCACGGCGACGACTACGGCTACGCGGGCTACGTGCTGCGCCCGCACGGACGCGCGAAGTAGCTCGCCCGCACGTCGACCACGTGTGCCGTCCGAGCGGGTCGGGTACCTCTGCCGGGACAGCGACCTGGGCGGGCGACCGCCACGACACCGCGGAGGCGCGACATGGCGACCGAGGACAAGTTCCAGAACAAGGCCGAGGAGCTCAAGGGCCGGGCCAAGGAGCAGGTCGGCCGGGCGACCGACGACCCGGACCTCGAGGCCGAGGGCCGCGCCGACCGCGTGGCCGGCACCCTCAAGCAGGCCGGCGAGAAGGTCAAGGACGCCTTCCGCAAGTAGCCCCCTCGCGACACCCCCGCGGGTCAGGACCCCACGCGCCGCTGCACCCGCTCGACCCGGGCACCGTGCAGCCGCTCCCTGGCGCGCGCCGCCGCCCCCGGCTCGCCCCGGTCGAGCACCTCGACCGCATCGTCGATCGCCGCGCGCAGCAGCGCCGTCTCGGCGGCCTGCTCGGTGAGCCGGGCGTGGGTGGTCCACAGGTCGACGAACACCGCGATCTTCGAACGCAGCACCCACGGGTCGAACGGCTTGGTGATGTAGTCCACCGCGCCGGCCTGGTAGCCGCGGAAAGCCAGGTGCGGGTCGTAGTCGACGGCGGTCAGGAACAGGATCGGGATGTGCCGGGTGCGCTCGCGCTGCTTGACGTGCCCCGCGGTCTCGAAGCCGTCCATGCCGGGCATGTGCGCGTCGAGCAGGATGACCGCGTAGTCCTCCACCAGCAGCCGCTTGAGGGCGTCCTCGCCGCTGGTCACCGCGACCATCTCGATGGGGAGGCCCTCCAGGATCGCCTGCAGGGCCAGCAGGTTCTCCCGCCGGTCGTCGACGGCGAGCACCCGGGCCAACTGCCGACCGCTCATCGCGCCGCTCCGCCCGCGGCCCCGGCCGGGGCGATCCAGGCCGCCATCAGGGTGAGCAGGTCGTCCAGGTCGACCGGCTTGGTCACGTACTCGGTGGCCCCCGCGGCCAGGCTGGACTCCCGGTCGCCTGGCATCGCCTTGGCCGTCAGGAATACCACCGGCAGGTCGCGGCCCTGCGGGAGGGCCCGGATCCGGCGGGTGGTCTCGTTGCCGTCGAGGTCGGGCATCATCGCGTCCATCAGCACCACGTCGACCTCCGGGTGCTCGGTCAGCAGCCGGATCCCCTCCAGTCCGTTGTCGGCGTAGAGCACGGTGAGCCCACGCAGCTCCAGCGCGCTGGTCAGCGCGAACACGTTGCGCACGTCGTCGTCGACGATGAGCACGGTGGCCCCGGTCAGCTCCGGGGTCGGGCGGGCGCCGGCCGCGGAGTTCCGGTCGCGCAAGATGGGCGGCGCCCCCGGGTTCGACATCGGCCCCGTGATCGGCTCGACGGGCAGCTGGCGGGGCAGCATCCGGGCGGTGGCCCCGGAGGTGCCCAGCTCGTCGGGCAGCAGCAGGGTGAACACCGAGCCGACGCCGACCTCGGAGGTCACGTCGATGCGGCCGCCGAGCAGCCGGGCCAGCTCCCGGGAGATCGACAGTCCCAGCCCGGTGCCGCCGTACTTGCGGCTGGTGGTGCCGTCGGCCTGCTGGAACTGCTCGAAGATCATGTCCAGCTTCTCCCCCGGGATCCCGATCCCGGTGTCGCGCACCGCGAACGCGACGACGTGGCGGGCGGCGTCCAGCGTCGGCACGCCGTGCAGCGCGGCCGCGGGCGCCAGCCCGATCTCCAGGGTGACGTGGCCGCGGTCGGTGAACTTGACCGCGTTGGCCAGCAGGTTGCGCAGCACCTGGTGCAGCCGCTGGGCGTCGGTGGTGATCTCCTCGGGCACGTCGTCGGCCAGCTCGACGCGCATCTCCAGGCCCTTGTCCTCGGCCTGCGGGCGGAACGACTGCTCCAGCCCGGAGCACACGTCCGACAGCCGGACCGCGGCCAGGTCGACGTCGACCCGGCCGGCCTCGATCTTGGTCAGGTCGAGGATGTCGTCGATCAGGCGCAGCAGGTCCGAGCCCGCGCTGTGGATGGTGCTGGCGAACTCGATCTGCTTGGCGGTGAGGTTGCGGTCGGGGTTCTCGGCCAGCAGCCGCGAGAGCAGCAGCAGCGAGTTGAGCGGGGTGCGCAGCTCGTGGCTCATGTTGGCCAGGAACTCCGACTTGTACTGGCTGGCCGAGGCCAGCTGCTGGGCCTTCTCCTCGACCCCGCGCCGGGCCGCGTCGATCTCCATGTTCTTGATCTCGACGTTGCGGTTCTGCGAGGACAGCTGCTCGGCCTTCTCCTCCAGCTCGGCGTTGGCCCGCTGCAGCTCGGCCGACTGGTCCTGCAGCTCCATGGCCAGGCGCTGGGACTGGGCCAGCAGCTCCTCGGTGCGCCGGTTGGCCCGGATCGTGGTGATCGCGACGCTGATCGCGGCCACCATCCGCTCCAGGAACGCCAGGTGCAGCGCGGAGAACGGGCGCACCGAGCCCAGCTCGATCACGCCGAGGCACTCGCCCTCGAACTGCACCGGCAGCACCACCACCTCCCCCGGGACAGCGCCGCCGGTGCCGGAGCGGATCGCCAGGTAGTCGACCGGGACGTGCTCGATGCGCACGGTCTGCAGGGTCGCGGCGGCCTGCCCGACCAGCCCCTCGCCGGTGGCGAACTCGATCGGCTCGGTGCCCGCGGTGCCCAGCGCGTAGCTGCCCGACAGCACCCAGTGCGGGCCCTCGGCCCCCACCCCGGGAGCCTCGGCGGCCAGGAAGAACGCGCCCACCTGGGCCTTCACCAGCGGGGTGATCTCATCCATGATCATCTGGCTGACCTCGGCCAGGTTGCGCTGGCCCTGCAGCAGCCCGCCCAGCCGGGCGAGGTTGGAGTCCAACCAGCGCTGCTCGGCGTTGGCGGTCGTGGTCTCGCGCAGCGCCACGATCATCTGGTTGATGTTGTCCTTGAGCTCGGCGATCTCGCCCGCCGCCTCGACCTGGATGGCCTGGGTGAGGTCGCCGCTGGCCACCGCGGTCGACACCGCCGCGATCGCGCGCAGCTGGGTGGTCAGCGTCGAGGCCAGCTGGTTGACGTTCTGGGTGAGGTCGCGCCAGATGCCGGCCACGCCGGCCACCTCGGCCTGACCACCCAGCTTGCCGTCGGTGCCGACCTCGCGTCCGACGCGGGTGACCTCGTCGGCGAAGGACGAGAGCTGGTCGACCATCGTGTTCACGGTCGACTTCAGCTCCAGGATCTCCCCGCGCGCGTCCACGGTGATCTTCTGGGACATGTCGCCCCGGGCGACGGCGGTGGTCACCTGGGCGATGTTGCGCACCTGGTCGGTGAGGTTGGAGGCGAGCTGGTTGACGTTCTCGGTGAGGTCGCGCCAGGTGCCCGCGACGCCGGTCACCTGGGCCTGGCCCCCGAGCTTGCCCTCGGTGCCCACCTCCCGGGCCACCCGGGTGACCTCGTCGGCGAACGAGGACAGCTGCCCGACCATCGTGTTCACCGTCAGCTTGAGCTCCAGGATCTCGCCCCGGGCGTCGACGGTGATCTTCTGCGACAGGTCGCCCTTGGCCACCGCCGTGGTCACCTGGGCGATGTTGCGCACCTGGCCGGTCAGGTTGGACGCCATGTAGTTGACGTTGTCGGTGAGGTCGCGCCAGGTGCCCGCGACCCCGGCCACCTGGGCCTGGCCGCCCAGCTTGCCCTCGGTGCCCACCTCGCGCGCCACGCGCGTGACCTCGTCGGCGAACGACGAGAGCTGGTCGACCATCGTGTTCACCGTCGACTTCAGCTCCAGGATCTCGCCCCGGGCGTCCACGGTGATCTTCTGCGACAGGTCGCCCTTGGCCACCGCCGTCGTGACCTGGGCGATGTTGCGCACCTGGCCGGTCAGGTTGCCGGCGAGCTGGTTGACGTTCTCGGTGAGGTCGCGCCAGGTACCGGCCACGCCGGCCACCTCGGCCTGACCGCCCAACTTGCCCTCGGTGCCCACCTCGCGCGCCACCCGGGTGACCTCGTCGGCGAACGACGAGAGCTGGTCGACCATCGTGTTCACCGTCGACTTCAGCTCCAGGATCTCGCCCCGGGCGTCCACGGTGATCTTCTGCGACAGGTCGCCCTTGGCCACCGCCGTCGTGACCTGGGCGATGTTGCGCACCTGGTCGGTGAGGTTCGAGGCGAGCTGGTTGACGTTGTCGGTGAGGTCGCGCCAGGTGCCGGCCACGCCGGGGACCTGGGCCTGGCCGCCCAGCTTGCCCTCGGTGCCCACCTCGCGGGCCACCCGGGTGACCTCGTCGGCGAACGAGGACAGCTGGTCGACCATCGTGTTCACCGTCGACTTCAGCTCCTGGATCTCGCCCCGGGCGTCGACGGTGATCTTCTGGGTCAGGTCGCCGGAGGCCACCGCGGTCGCCACCTGGGCGATGCCGCGCACCTGGGTGGTCAGGTTCGCGGCCATCAGGTTCACCGCGTCGGTGAGGTTCTTCCAGGTGCCGGCCACGTTCGGCACCGCGGCCTGACCGCCGAGCAGGCCGTCGGTGCCCACCTCGCGGGCCACCCGGGTGACCTCGTCGGCGAACAGGCGCAGCGTGGCGGTGAGCGCGTTGATCGTGTCGGCCAGCTCGGCGACCTCGCCGCGGGCGTTGACCGTGATCGTGCGCGACAGGTCGCCGCGGGCGATCGCGGTGGCCGCCGAGGAGATCGAGCGCACCTGGCCGGTCAGGTTGCTGGCCATGGTGTTGACCGAATCGGTCATGACCCGCCAGGTGCCCGACACCCCGCGCACGTCGGCCTGGCCGCCCAGCTCGCCCTCGGTGCCCACCTCGCGGGCCACCCGGGTGACCTCGTCGGCGAACGAGGACAGCTGGTCGACCATCGTGTTCACGGTCCGGCCGATCCGCCGGAAGTCGCCGCGCAGCGGCCTGCCCTCGATCTCCAGCGCCATGTGCTGGGACAGGTCGCCCTCGGCCACCGCCTCGATGACCCTGGCGATCTCCGCGGTCGGCTCGGCCAGGTCGTCGATCAGGGCGTTGACCGCGCGCAGGCCCGTGGCCCATGACCCGTCGTAGGACTCCTCGTCCAACCGGTCGGCGGTGCGGCCCTCCCGGCCCACCACCCGGCTGATCCGCAGCAGGTCGCGGTTGCGCCGCTCCAGGACGGCCAGCATCTCGTTGAACTCGTCGACGGCCTCGGCCCCGACGCCGTCGCGGTGGGTCAACCGCACGTCGAACCGGCCGCGGCGGACCTGGCCCAGTGCCTGTGCGAGGTCGGCGAGCACCGCCTCGGGGGTGGCGGGGGCGCTCGGGCCCCCGACGCCGTCGGCGCCGACCGCGCCCACCCGGCGTGTGCTGCTCATCAGGTCCTCCCGTGCGTCCGACCGGGCGGAGGTTCCGGCACGTGCGCCACCGCACCGGCGCGTCCCACCGACGGCAAACAGTAGTCGATGGGGTGGTCGCCGTTGCCCCGGACGCGGTCCGCGCGGCTTGCGGGTGGTGGGCGAGCACGCGCCGGCCGCTCTTGGCAGACTGCACCCGTGCCCGTTCAGCTCGAGCGGCGGATTCGGCTGCCGCCTGACGCCCGTTCCGCCGGGCGGGCGCGTCGCATGGTCCAGGCCTCGCTGGGCGAGCTCGACCCCGAGCGCGAGGCCGACCTCGCCGACACCACCATCCTGCTGGCCAGCGAGCTCTGCGAGAACGCGGTGCTGCACGCGGGCACCGAGTTCGAGGTGACGGTCACCATCACCGACGACGAGGTGGTGGTCGCGGTGGCCGACCGCGGGGCCGGCCCGCTGGAGCTGCACCTGTCCCAGCCCCGCCAGCGCTACGGGCGCGCGGCCACCCACGGTCGCGGGCTCGCGCTCGTCCAGCGCCTGGCCACGGCCTGGGGCACGCGCCACGACAACGACGGCCGCCACACCGTCTGGTTCAGCATGGTCCGCCGCGTGCGACCCGACCGCACCGTGCCGCTGGAGCCCGTCTCGGACAACGAGCGCGTGTTCGCCGCGGCCGAGCAGGCCCGCTGGCTGCTGCACGTGCCACCCGGGCTGGCCGGCAGGCTCGAACCGCTGGAGCTGGTCGGCGAGCTGGTCCGCAGGCTGCGCGAGCTGCTGGGCGCCGACCTGGTCGCGGTCGAGGTCGACGAGGCCGACGGCGCGGGCAGCGCGGAGCTCGTCCGCGACGGCGCCGAGCGCCCCACCCGCACCGGCGCCGCGCTGGCCGCGGCGCTGGAGGTGCGCCTGCCGATGACCGCGCCCCTGCGCGGCTCGCTGCGGGTGTCGGGCTCGGAGATCGAGGACGAGCGCACGCGCGACCTGGTGGAGCTCACCGCCAACCGGGTGGCGATGGCCGTCGAGGCGCGCTGGCTGCGCGGGGTCGACCAGCGCCGCCGGGCCTGGATGACCTACCTGGCCGAGACCAGCGAGCTGCTCGGCCAGTCCCTGGACGTCGAGCTGGCCGTGGCCGTCGTGCCGCAGGTCGTGGTGCCCCGGCTGGGCCGCTGGTGCGCCGTGCACCTGGTCGACCCGACCCACCAGCTGCGCCTGGCCGCGCTCACCCACGCCGACGAGGACCGGCTGCCCGAGCTGCGCGCGGTGCTCGACCCGGACGCCACGCCGGGCCTGCCCCCCGAGCTGGCCCAGCGGCTGGCCGGGCTGGTCCGCGACGGGTCGGCGCCGGTGCGCTTCGCCGTACCCACCGACGGCATCGCGCTGGCCCTGCGCGCCCGCGGCACCACGATCGGCACGCTCATCGTCGGCCGTCCACAGGACCGCCCGCACACGCCGGAGGACATCATGATGGCCGGCGACGTCGCCCGGCGGGCGGCGCTGTCGATCCACAACGCCCAGAGCACCGCCGCGCACGTCGACGTCTCGCAGGCCCTGCAGCACGCCCTGCTGCCCCGCGCCCTGCCGGTCGTGCCGGGCGTCGAGTTCGCCGCGGAGTACCTGTCGGCCAGCTCGGGCAGCGACGTCGGCGGCGACTTCTACGACGTGCTCACCGTCGACCCGACCCACTGGCACGTGGCCATCGGCGACGTCTGCGGCAAGGGCGCGCGGGCGGCCGCGCGCACCGGGCTCGTCCGCGACGTGCTGCGCGTGCTGGTGCGCGACGGGCGGCCGCTGCCGCGCGCGGTGGAGATGCTCAACGACGTGATGATGGAGGCCGAGGACCCGCTGCAGTTCTGCACGCTGGCCGCGGCGATGGTGAGCCGGTCGCGCCCGGGCACCGCGGGCCTGGACGTCGAGCTCCTGCTGGCCGGGCACGTGCAGCCGGTCCTCATCCGCGCCGACGGCACCGCCTCGCTGGTCGGCACGTTCGGCAGCGCGGTGGGGCTGGTCCCCCAGATGCGCCTGGAGTGCACCACCCACCACCTCGACCCCGGCGACGTCTTCCTGGCCTACACCGACGGGGTCACCGAGCGGCGCAGGGGCCGCGAGCAGTTCGGCCCCGACCGGCTGCTGGAGGTGGCGGCCGAGGCGGCGGGCAGATCGGCCAAGCAGGTGGTGGCCGCGGTCCGCGAGGCCGTGGAGCGCTTCTCCGCCGAGGCCCTCGACGACGACGTCGCCCTGCTGGCGATCCGGGCCGCGCGGTGACCGGCGGGCACCCCGCCCGCGACAGCGACGACGCTGCCCCCACCGCCACCGGCACCACCACGAGCACCACCGCCGGGCCCGCGTTGCGGTCGCGGGCGTGGCCGACCATCGCGCTCACCCTGTTCTGCCTGCTCGCGGGCATCCCGACGACGATCGCGCTGACCCCGGCCCAGTCCGTCGAGGCGTTCGGCCAGAACCTGGCGGTGGGCGCGCGCCCGCCGCAGCCGACGCTGTCGGGCGCGGCCCGGCTGGTGCAGGTGGGCAACACCGAGCTCGACGTCGAGCGGCTCACCGTCTGGGGCCCGCTGCGCCCCCAGCTGACCATGGGCCCGGTCCAGCGCAGCGAGGCCGCGGCGGCCGTGTTCGACGCCGAGCGCGCCCCGCAGGCCGGGCAGGCGGCGGTGGAGTCGGTCGTCACCGGGTTCGTGGACTGGTACCTGCTGGCCGGTGCGGGCCTGCTGGTGTTCACGCTGGCCGCCGCGGCCGGCGCCACCGCGCTGCGCACCCTGCTGGTGCTGCGCAGGCAGAGCCGCGCCACCGGCGAGCACGCGCCGCTGCACGAGATCTGGTCCTACTGCGCGCGGGCGGCCCGCCGGATGACGCTCGTCGCGGTGCTCGCCTCGGTGCTGGCCTGGCTCGCGTCCGGGGCGCTGGCCTACGCCGGGTCGGTGCGGGGGCTGAGCAACGTCAGCTCGCTGTCGCAGCTCGTGGGGGCCAACCACCTCTCCCCCGACCCGGTCGGTCCGCCGGTCACCGGCTTCGACGGGGCCGTCATCGGCGACTCGCGGGTGGTCCGGCTGGGCGGGCCGCCGCTGCCCGACGCCACCCCGGACGCGGCGGCCTGCGAGCGCAGCACCGACTCGCTCGCCGTGGAGATCGGCAACCTGTCCGGTACCCGGGTGCTCAACCTGGCCTGCCCGGACGCCACCGTCACCACCGGGCTGCGCGGGCCCCAGCAGCGCCGCGACCGCGTGCTGCCGCCCCAGGTCGGGCTGCTCAAGCAGGTGCGCGACCTGGACTTCGTGGTGCTCGCCATCGGCCCCAACGACCTGGGCTGGAGCGACTTCCTGCAGTACTGCTACGGGGTGGCGGACTGCTCGGACCAGCTGACCCAGGGCGAGTTCGACTACCGGCTGGCCGCGTTCGACCGGGTGTACGGCGACCTGCTGGTCGACCTCAACGGCCTCCCGGACGGCCCGCAGGTGCTCGTCATGACCTCCTACGGGGCGTTCGAGCCCGACGCCGACGCCGACTGCCCCGACCTCCGCCGCGACGGCTACCCCGGCCTCGACCCCACCAAGCTCGACCTGCTGGCCGCCCGCAACGACCGGCTCAACGAGGTCCTGCGCACCGGCGCCGAGAAGTACGGCTTCGCCGTGGTCGACCCGCCGCTGCAGCTGCTGTGCGCCCAGCGCCCCGACGGGTTGGGCCCCGACATCCAGGGCCTGGCCGACGTCGCCCCGTTCCACCCCACCGGCATCGGCGAGCTGCGCATGGCCTCCGCGGTCGTCCGCCAGCTCAGCGCGCAGCCGCGCCGCTGAGGCCCGACCGGGGCACACTGGTCCGGTGAGCGGCCCGCCGGACGCCGACCCCGCCTGGGTGCTGCACGTCGACCTCGACCAGTTCCTCGCCGCGGTCGAGGTGCTGCGCCACCCGGAGCTGGCCGGGCGGCCCGTCGTGGTCGGCGGCCGGGGCGACCCGACCCAGCGCGGGGTGGTCGCCGCGGCCTCCTACCCGGCCCGCGAGCACGGCGTCCGGGCCGGCACGCCGCTGCGCACCGCGGCGAAGCGCTGCCCCGACGCGGTCTTCCTGCCCGCCGACAACCCCCACTACGAGGAGGTGTCCGAGCGGGTCATGGCGATCCTGCGCGACACCCCCGGCGCCGTCGTGGAGGTGATGGGCTGGGACGAGGCGTTCGTCGGGGTCCGCACCGCCGACCCCGAGGCCACCGCCCGCGCCATCCAGGCGGCCGTCCTGGACGGCACCGGGCTGCACTGCACCGTCGGCATCGGCGACAACCTGCTCCGGGCCAAGATCGCCACCGGCTTCGGCAAACCGGCGGGCGTGCACCGGCTCACCGCCGACACCTGGGACGAGGTGATGGGCGACCGCCCGACCCGAGCCCTGTGGGGCATCGGCGCCAAGACCGCCGCCGCGCTGGCCGAGCGCGGCCTGACCACCGTCCGCGAACTCGGCGCCGCCGACCCCGAGGCGCTCGCCGCCGAGCTGGGCCCCATGCTCGGCCCCTGGTACGTCCAGCTGGGCCGCGGGATCGGCCGCCGCGAGGTCAGCGCCACGCCCTGGGTGCGCCGCTCCCGCAGCCGCGAGACCACCTTCCAGACCGACCTCGACGACTGGGACCGCATCCGCACCGAGACCGCCGCCCTGGCCCGCCGCGTCGCCGACGACATCACCGCCGACGGCCGCCCGGCGCTGCGGGTGGCGGTGAAGGTGCGGTTCGTCCCGTTCACCACCCGCAGCCGCAGCAAGACCCTCCCCACCCCCACCACCGACGCCACGGCCTTCGAAGCCGCCGCCCTCGAGGTGCTCGACCGGTTCCGCCGGGGGCGAGCCGTGCGGTTGCTGGGCGTGCGCGCCGAGTACGAGAAGCCGTAGGACCCGCCGGGTGGGACGAGGGCCGCTCCCGTTCGACGAGGTGGCACGAGAGCCGCTCTCGCCCCGGCCGGGCGGGTGGCTGACGCCCGCGTGAGCGAACGACCCCCTCGCCCAACCAGGCGGGGCGAACGCGCCACTCGCTGGCCCGGCGGGACGAAAGTCGCGCTCGCTCCACCAGGCGCAACGAAAGTCGCGCTCGCTCCACGGGGTGCAACGAGAATCGCGCTCGCCCAACGAGGCTGGGCGGACGCGCCGCTCGCTCACGGTGGGACGAGAGTCGCGCTCGCTCCACACGACGCAACGAAAGTCGCACTCGCTCCCCCGGGCGAGGCGGCGCGCAGCGCCGCGAGCCGGGCCGAGCCCCGGCGGGCGCGCAGCGCCCACCCCACCCCCGGAAGTGCTCCCCTGCCGTCGCCTCGGCACGCACGGCGCAGCGCCTCCGGCGCCGACCCGCACCCCACCACATCCCCGGAGCCGCGAACGGCGCAGCGAAGCGGAGCCGGGAAGCGGCGTTGACCGGCGCCCGCGTCAGCGGGTGGTGGTGGGGTGTGGGTCGGTGACGGAGGTGCTTCGATGGGCGGGTCGAGGCGGCGGCAGGGGGAGCACTTCGCACCCCCTGCTGGAGCTGAGGTCCTCACCGGAGGTGCCGCCGGAGGCGCCCTGAACAGTGGCTGTCGTGGGCGACGCGCCCAGCTCCGGACCCGGGAAAGGTGGCGCCTGCGCGGCGGGCGACCTCGGATCGAGCAGGGGTTCGGCCCCTGCCGTCACGTCGACCCGCCCAGGGTTGCACGCCCGGAAAAGCCCCCGCACGGTTGGCATGCACGGGCTGCGGTTGGCATCGAGGGGTGCGGGGGGCCTTGCGGGCGTGCACGCTGAGCGCGCCGACGTGACGGCAGGGGCCTCGGGAGAGGAATGGGCGCTTCGCGCCATCGGGGCTCGCGCCTTCGGCGCTCACCCGCCGCCCCGCCTCACGGCGCGCTCAGCCGGGGTCGGGGGTGTCGGAGGGCGGGGGGATCGGCACGCGCATCACCAGGCTGCTCGACTCCACCCGGATGCTGAGCCTGCTGACGTCGCCGATGGGGTCGCCGTCGAGCTGGGAGGGTTGGGGGGACTCGGCCTCGATCTCGATCTCGCGGGCCTGCCAGTGCTCCACCCTGGCGTGCCCGCGGCGCGTGCGGGTGATCACCCGGCCGGCCACCGCGATCCAGCCGGGGATGCCCTTGGGGGCCAGGTTGACGATGTCGAGCCGGCCGTCGTCGATGTGCGCCTCGGGCATGAGCACCAGCCCGCCCAGCAGCGTGCCGCTGTTGCCGACGACCACGGTGCGGGTCTGGCGGTCGAGCAGGGGGCCGTCGTCGAAGCGGAGGCGGACCCGGGTGCGCCTGCCGCGGATCGCGCGCAGCCCCGAGATCACGTAGGCCAGCGGGCCGACGCGGCCCTTGAGCGCCTCGGGGGTGTTCTGCATGATCGCCGCGTCGAAGCCCATCCCGGCCATGACCAGGAAGACCCGGTCGTCGGGCTCGTCGTCGACCCTGATCCGGCCGACGTCGATCTTGCGGTCGTTGCCGCTGAGGGCGACCCGGGTGGCCGAGGCGATGCTGTTGAGCGGGGTGCCGATGGTGCGGGCCAGGAGGTTGCCGGTGCCCGCCGGGAGCAGCCCCATCGGCGTGCCGGTGCCGGCCAGCACCTCCGCGACGGTGCGCACGGTGCCGTCGCCGCCGCAGGCGAGCACCACGTCGACCCCCTGGCGCAGGGCTTCCTCGGTCTGCCCGGTGCCGGGATCGTCGACGGTGGTCTCCAGCCACAGCGGCTCCCGCCAGCCCAGGTCGACGCAGACCAGCGTGACCTCGGCCCGGGTGCCGGGCGCGACCTTCGTCGGGTTGGCCACCACCGCGGCCCGCTGCCGGTCGTCGCCGGTCTCGGCCGACTCCGTCGGGGCCGCGGCGGGCCGCCGGCTCAACGCCACCGCCAGCGCCGCGGTCGCCAGCACGACGGCCAGCACCACGAGGACGATGAGCACCCAGTCCGCTATCACGGCGGCACCCTAGATCACCGCGGGTCACCGCACCGGACGGACGGTCCCGGACGCGCCGGGTCATCGGCCGGTCGCGGCGCCCGACGTGGACGAGCGGGACCGCCGTCGCTGTCCGGGCGGCGGCGGTCCCGCTCTGGGAGGGAGGGCTCAGGGGGCGTACGGGGTGTGCGGTAGCTCGAGGGCCCGCGCCACCTCCGCGCTGGTCAGAGCGCCGCGGTGCACGGACAGCCCGGCGGCCACGGCGGGGTCGGCGGCGAGGGCGGCCTGCCAGCCGCGGTCCGCGATCCGCAGCACGTGCGGCAGCGTGGCGTTGGTCAGGGCCAGGGTGGAGGTGTGCGGCACCGCACCGGGCATGTTCGCGACGCAGTAGAAGACCGAGCCGTGCACGGTGTAGGTGGGCTCGGCGTGGGTGGTGGGCCGCGAGTCCTCGAAGCAGCCGCCCTGGTCGATCGCGACGTCGACGAGCACCGAGCCCGGCTTCATCCGGCGCACGAGGTCGTTGCTCACCAGCCGCGGGGCCCGCGCCCCGGGCACCAGCACGGCACCGATCACCAGGTCGGCGGTCAGGCAGGCCCGCTCGACCTCGTGGGAGTTCGACACCACGGTGCGCACGCGGCCTGCGTAGCGCTCGTCGAGCTTGCGCAGCTTGGTCACGTCGACGTCCAGGACGGTGACCTCGGCGCCCAGGCCCACGGCCATCGCCACGGCGTTCTGGCCGGCGACGCCCGCGCCGAGCACCACGACCTCCCCCGGGCGGACGCCGGGGACGCCGCCGAGCAGCACGCCGCGACCACCGGCGGCCTTCATCAGCGCGCCCGCCCCGGCCTGGGGGGCCAGCCGACCTGCGACCTCGCTCATCGGGGCGAGCAGCGGCAGCGAGCCGTCCGGGAGGCGGACGGTCTCGTAGGCGATGGCGGTCGTGCGGGAGGCGAGCAGCGCCTCGGTGCACGCGCGGGAGGCCGCCAGGTGCAGGTAGGTGAACAGGACCTGGCCCTCGCGCAGCCGGTGGTACTCCGACTCGACCGGCTCCTTGACCTTCACCAGCAGGTCGGCGCTCGCCCAGACCTCGTCGGCGGCCGCGCCGTCGTGGACGCCGGTGACGATCGCGGCGCCGGCCTCCTTGTAGTCGGCGTCGGCGAAGGAGCTGCCGACGCCTGCGCCCTGCTCCACCAGCACCTCGTGCCCGGCGCGGACGAGCTCGTGCGCCCCGGCCGGGGTGACGCCGACGCGGTACTCGTGGTTCTTGACCTCACTGGGCACGCCGATCCGCATGGCATCATGGTGAAGAAATGCGCCGCGGACCGGCAAGAAGTCCGCAGAAGATTCGGTAGTCTCGCCTGATGCCGTTGCCTCCTGCGGGGATTGCCGCCGCACGGCGGCTCGGGCCGAAGGATGTTCGCCCGCTCGACGCGATCGACCGCGCCATCCTCGCCGTGCTCAGCGCCGACGCCCGCATGTCCAACAAGGACCTCGCCGACCGGGTCGGCGTCGCCCAGTCCACGTGCCTGGCGCGGGTGCGCGCGCTGCGGCGGGACGGGGTGATCCGCGGCTTCCACGCCGACGTCGACCCGCGCGCCCTCGGCCACGACCTGCAGGCGATGATCGCGGTGCGGTTGCAGCCCGACGCCCGCGACGCGATCGACGAGTCGATCGCCGCGCTGAGCGCGCGCCCCGAGGTGCTGGAGGTGTACTTCGTCGCCGGGGCCAACGACTTCCTCGTGCACGTGGCCACGCCCAGCACCGACGAGCTGCGCCGGTTCGTCGGCGACGTGCTCAACCGCGACCCCGCCGTCGCCGGCACCGAGACCAACCTCATCTTCGAGCACATCCGCGCCCGCGGTGGCCTCTGACCCCGTCGAGAACGAAGCTGTCGCCGCTTGGACCGGTCCAAGACGACGGCAAGTTCGTTCTCGACGGGGTGGGGTGGGGCTCCAGCGCGCGGGTGGGCGCCGGACACGAGAGGGTTGGCCCATGCGCGTGCTGCTGACCGGAGCATCGGGGTTCATCGGGGGCAGGCTCGGGCCGGCCCTGGAGAAGGCCGGCCACGAGGTGCGGGCGATGACCCGTCGGCCGGAGAGCTACTCCGGCGCCGGCACGCCGGTGCCCGGCGACGTCGCCGACGCCGACTCGCTGCGCGAGGCGCTCGCCGGCTGCGATGCGGCCTACTACCTCGTGCACTCGCTGGACAACGCGTCCTTCGCCGAGCGGGACGCCGCCGCGGCGCGGAACTTCGCCGTCGCGGCCGCCGACGCCGGGATCGGCCGGATCATCTACCTGGGTGGGCTCGGCGACGACCGCGACGACCTGTCCGAGCACCTGCGCAGCCGTCGCGAGGTCGAGCAACTGCTCGGGGAGAGCGGGGTGCCGCTCACGGCGCTGCGGGCCGGCATCGTGGTCGGGCACGGGGGCATCTCCTGGGAGATGACCCGCCAGCTGGTCGAGCACCTGCCGGCGATGGTCGCCCCGCGCTGGGTGCACACCAGGACCCAGCCGATCGCCGTCGCGGACGTGGTGCGCTACCTCGTCGGTGTGCTCGAGGAACCCGCGACCGCCGGGCGCTCGTTCGACGTCGGCGGCCCGGAGGTGCTGGAGTACCTGGAGATGATGCGCCGCGTCGCCGACATCCAGGGCCGGCGGATCCTGATCGTGCCGGTGCCGCTGCTCACCCCCGGGCTGTCCGCGCGCTGGCTCGCGCTGGTGACCAGCGTCGACCGGCAGACCGGCCGGTCGCTGATCGAGTCGATGACCAACGAGGTGGTGGTCCGCGACGACAGCATCCGCAGGCTCGTACCCTTCGAACCGATGGACTACGACAGCGCGGTGCTCGCCGCACTCGCCGAGCGCGCCGCGGAGAAGCGGGCGGGCCGCACCCGATGAGCCTCCTCCGCCCCGGTCTGCGCGACCGCGCCGTCACCGCTCTCCCCCGCTGGATCGCCGAGCAGGTCCCCCGCGACCACCAGGAATCCGACGACGCGTTCCGCAAGCGCCGCAAGGTGGTCGCGGCGACCGCGCTCACCGGCGCCGGGCTGCTCGGCGCCGGGCTGTCGGCGAGGCCGGACTCCCCCGAGTTCTACGGCCTGACCGGGGCCACCGCCGCCACCTGGGTGATCGGCGGGCTCGCCTCGGGCAAGCTGCACCTGGGCCACGAGGCCCGCCGCGACGCCACCCTGGCCCGCCCGGTCGTCGTGCCGGTGCTGGTGGGGGCGGGCGCCTTCGCCGCCTTCTACGCCGCCGCGCTCGTGGCGCGCCGGATCCCGGTCCTCGACCGGGCCATCGGGTCGGTGCTGCAGTACGCCTTCCAGGGCTCCGACCGGCTGGTGCTGATCACCACGCTGGCCAACGGCGCGGCCGAGGAGGTGTTCTTCCGCGGCGCGCTCTACGCGGCGGTCGGGCGCCGCAGCCCGGTGGCCGTGTCCACCGGGGTCTACGTGCTGGCCACCGTGGCCACCCGCAACCCGGCCCTGGTGCTGGCCTCGGGGGCCATGGGGGCGCTGTTCGGGCTGCAGCGGCGGGCCTCCGGCGGCATCCAGGCCCCGATCCTGACCCACCTGACCTGGTCGATCCTGATGCTGCGGTTCCTGCCGCCGCTGTTCCGCCGTCAGCGCCCCGCTGCCGCGGCCGGCACGGACTCCACGAGCGCGGCCAGCCCGGCGAGCAGCCGGTCGACGTCGTCGTCGTCGATGTAGGGCGCCAGCCCCACCCGCACCGCGCCGGTGTCGCCCAGCCCCAGGTGGCGCGAGGCCTCCAGCGCGTAGAACGAGCCCGCCGGGGCGTTGACGCCGCGCTCGGCCAGGAACCGGTGCACGTCCGGCGACGCCACCCCGGCCACCTCCAGCAGCAGGGTGGGCGTGCGACGCGCGGCCCTCGAGTACACGGTCACGCCGGGCAGCGCGGTCAGGCCGGCCTCGATCCGCTCGCGCAGCCGGTCCTCGTGCGCGGCGACCGCCGTCATGGAGGCGACCAGCCGCTCGCGGCGCTCCCCGGCCGAGCCCGCGATGCCGGCCAGGAAGTCGACCGCGGCGGTCGTGCCGGCCAGCAGTTCGTAGGGCAGCGTGCCCAGCTCGAAGCGCTCGGGCACCGCGTCGCTGGACGGGGCCAGCTTGTCCGGGTGCAGGGTCTCCAGCAGCGCGGGCGCCGCGGCCACGACCCCGCAGTGCGGGCCCAGGAACTTGTAGGGCGAGCAGGCGTAGAAGTCCGCGCCCAGCGCGGCCACGTCGACCGGCGCGTGCGCGGTCTCGTGCACGCCGTCGACGTAGCTCAGCGCCCCGGCCTCGCGGGCCAGGTCGGTCGCCGTGCGCACGGCCGGGCGGGTGCCCACCAGGTTCGACGCCGCGGTGACCGCGACGAGCCGGGTGCGCCGCGACAGCACCCCGGCCAGCCCGTCCAGGTCGAGCTCCGCGGTCGCCGGGTCGAAGTCGACCCAGCGCACGGCCGCGCCGACCCGCCGCGCCGCCTGCACCCACGGCCGGATGTTGGCGTCGTGGTCGAGCCGGGTGACGACGACCTCATCGCCGGGACCCCACCCGGCGGCAAGGGTGCGGGCCATGTCGTAGGTCAGCTGGGTCATGCTGCGCCCGAACACGACGCCGGTGGGGTCGGCGCCGAGCAGGTCGGCCACGGCGGCGCGGGCCGCGAGCACGATGTCGTCCGCGCGGCGCTCGGCCGCGCTGACCCGCCCCCGGTTGGCCAGCGGCGAGGTCATCGTCGCGGCCACGGCCTCGGCGACCGGGGCCGGGGTCTGCGAGCCCCCCGGCCCGTCGAAGTGCGCGTAGCCCGCCCGCAGGGACGGGAACTGCGCACGCAGCGCCGGGACGTCGAAGCCGGTGGCGGGGTCGCTCATGCTCGTCAGCCTCGCACGAACCCCGCCCGTCGCGGACGGTCCGAACGGACCGCCCGCCGTGCCCCGACCGGGGGCGCGGCGCGGGGAGAAGATCGGTCGGCGATCGGGCGGGCCTACCTGCCCGATCTCACCGCCGGCCGGTCGGCCCGGCTCATCGGGCGGCTGCGCTCCGGAGCGCCGCGGCCGCCCGGTTCACCACTCGCCGTACTCGGACCGCTCGTCGGGTGAGCGGTGCCGGCCCTGGCGCAGGCCGCGCTGGTAGGTGCTGAGGCGGTCGCGGACGCGGTCGGGCACCCGCTCGGCCGGCCCGGTGACCGGCGCCGGGCGGCGCGACAGCGGCGGCGGCACCAGTTGGTTGCCCGGACGCCTGCGGGGCAGGCCGGTGGAGGTCAGCGACTCGGCGACCGGCTCGCTGGCCGCCCGCTCGGAGGCCGCGCGCCACTCGGCGTCGTTGGGCGTCTCCCACTCCAGCGAGCCGCGCCCGCCCTCGTTGTCCTCGTCGTCGCGGAACCACACCGACGCGATGGCCTCGAAGATCGGGGTGGCGAAGCGGTCGTCCATCGGCTCGATGGGCAGGTCGAGCAGCGGCCCGAACAGCTCGTCCACCCCGGACGAGCGCGATGGCTGGTAGGCGGGCAGCGCCGGCCCGGTCAGCGAGGACGAGCCGTAGGACGAGTCGACGTTCCCGCCGCCGGGGAAGCCGTTGCCGGTGTGGCCGTTCCCGTTGCGCCCGTTGCCGGAGTGGCCGTTGCCGTTGTAGCCGTTGCCGTTGTAGCCGTTGCCGCCGGCGGGGCCGTAGCCGTTGCCGGGGCCCGGGTAGCCGTTGCCCGCCGCGGCGCCGTTGTAGCCGCTGCCGTAGCCGTTCCCGGAGTAGCCGGAGCCGGCGAACCCGGTGTCGTCGTAGCCGCTCGCGTAGCCGGAGCCGGAGCCGGTGTCGCCGAAGCCGCCGCCTGCCGGGCCGGTCGCGGCGTATCCCCCGGTGCTCGACGTCGCCGAGTAGCCACCCGTGCTCGACGTCGACGGGAAACCGCCGGTCGACGAGGGCGGCAGCGGGTCGTTGAGCGGGTCGTAGCCGCCGCGGTAGCTGCCGCTTCCGTAGCCGTCGGAGTAGGCGGCCGCGCCGCGGCCGGGGCCGGTGGCCTCACCGGGGGCCTGGCCCGCGCCGTAGAAGCCGCCGCTGCGCTCCACCGGGTACCCGCCGGTGGACTGCTGGTCGAAGCCGTTGCGACCGATCGGGTGCGACCCGGTGCCGTAGGCGGGGTTGAAGCCGTTGCCGCGCACCGGCGGGGTCGCCCCGGTGCCCCCTGCCCGGCCCCGGAACCGGTCGCCGGTGCTCGACGCCGACGGCCAGACCGGCTCGTCGACGCTGACCGCGGTGGCCGGGCAGTGCACGCTGAGCACCAGCCCGGAGCCCGACGACGGCGGCCCGCCCGCGGGGCGGCGCAGCTCGACGCCCTGGCGGGAGCGGCCGGCGAGCTGCTCGGCGAGGTTGTGCGTCGACCGGCCGTCGGGGCCGTCGCCGTCGTTGCGGACCGCCCCGTCCACGCCGATGTCGACGGTGATGCCGCCCAGGTTCTCCACCCGGCTGGCCAGGTCGACGCGGGCGTCGGGGTAGGCCGTGGTGACGTGGTCGATGGCCGCGCTGACGACGTGCACGAACTCGATCGAGGCGTCCGGGGCGACCGAGGCCGCCGGGGCGGACCGCACCGCGACGCGGCTGGGCTCCTCGGCGGCGGACACGGCGTCGGTGACGGCGTCGGTCAGCCGGCGCGAGGCCACGGGACGCAGCCCGGACTCGTCGCCGCTGAGCAGTTGCAGGATCTCGGTGTCGCGGCGCATGCGGCGGGCGATCTCGAGGAGCTCGGGCACCGCCGACGGCTCGGAGTGCAGGTGCTGGTCGAGCAGCCACTGCTGGCGGTCCAGGCGTCCCTGCAGGCGGCGGGCCATCCACGCGGTCGCCTCGTCGCCCCCCGACGGGTGCCCCGGGCGGCTCTCGTCCCAGCGATCGGCGTGCGCCGTCGCCCCGAGGCGTCCGACGTTCACCGAGTCACCCCCGGACGCGAACATCCTGTCGACCACCAGTCGGTCCTCTCGAACTAGTCGATGCGGCCCCGCCGCCCTCCCACGGGGAGCGTGGAGGTGACGGCAAGTCCCCTGACGAGCAACTCTGACCGCATGTCCCGGCTGGTCACGCTACCTGCCACCCGTCCACTACCGGCCGGGCGCACCGAAGCTGCGCTCAGGGCGCGCCGCTGTGCGACGGACGGCCCGGAAGCGTACGACCAGCGCTGGACCGGAAGGCAACGTAGCGGATCTCCGGACGCGCGATGAAGCCGAGCGGGTCGATCCGTCGCCGGGCGGCGCCCCCGGCACGGCGACTCGCGGCCGCGCGGTGCGGGACTACTCGAAAGGAGTAACGTCGCCTGCTCCTCGGCGCACGATCTCCGGTTCGTCGCCCGAGAAGTCGATCACGGTGGTGGGCTCGGTGCCGCAGTCACCGGAGTCGATGACGGCGTCCACGACCCCGTCCAGGCGCTCCTTGATCTCCCAGCCGGCGGTCATCGGCTCCTCCTGGTCGGGCAGCAGCAGCGTGCTCGACAGCAGCGGCTCGCCCAGCTCGGCCAGCAGGGCCTGGGCGACGCGGTGGTCGGGGATCCGCACGCCCACGGTCCGCTTGCGCGGGTGCAGCAGCCTGCGCGGCACCTCGCGCGAGGCGGGCAGGATGAACGTGTAGCGCCCCGGCGTGGCCGCCTTCACCGCGCGGAACACCGCGTTGCCGATGTGCACGAACTGCCCGAGCTGGGCGAAGTCGCGGCAGACCAGGGTGAAGTGGTGCTTCTCGTCCAGGTCGCGGATCCTGCGGATGCGGTCCAGGCCGGACCGGTCGCCGATCTGGCAGCCCAGCGCGAAGCACGAGTCGGTGGGGTAGGCGATGAGCCCTCCGGACCGGACCACGTCGACGACCTGCGTGATCGCCCGGCGCTGGGGGTCCTGCGGGTGGACGTCGAAGTACCGTGCCATGGGCGCAGAGTAGGTGCCGGAGGTCACGTCCGCGGTGATATCCCCCGCGCGTGCCGACAAACCTCCGGCACCGGCCTCAGCCGCCCGGCCGCGCCGCCGTGTCGGCCCGTCGGCCCGCCACGCGCACCGGGGCCACCAGCACCGCGCCGTCCGCGTCGCCGGGGTGCGGCAGGCCGGTGGCCGCCGAGGTGACCAGGACCGCGTGAGGCGGCTCGGCGGTCAGGCAGACGCTGGTCGGCTGGGCCGCGGGCAGCCGCAGGCTCTCCAGCAGCACACCCTCGGCGGTGTAGCGGTCGACCCGCCCGCCGCCGTGCACCGCCGACCACACGCAACCCTCGGCGTCCACGGTCATCCCGTCCGGGCTGCCGTCCCCGACCCGCGCGAACTCCTCCAGCGGGCCCAGCGCGCCGGTCGCCGGGTCGACGCGCGCCCGGTGGATCACCCCGGCGGTGCTCTCCGCCAGGTACATCAGCGTGCCGTCGGCGCTGAACGCCGGGCCGTTGGGGATGGTGAGCCCGTCGAGCACCCGGTGCACCGACCCGTCGGGGTCGACGCGGTAGAGCGAGCCCGCGCCGGCACCGGAGCCGGAGGACTGGTCGGCGGCCATGGAGCCGGCCCAGAACCGCCCGGAGGGGTCGGCCACCCCGTCGTTCATCCGCATGGCCACGGGCGCGCCGTCCTCGGGGCGGTCGACCCACTCGACCGCGCCGTCGGCGCCCAGCACCGCGATGCCGGTGCCCGCGGCGGCCAGCCACCCGGACCCGTCGGCCAGCGGGGCCACCGCGCCGAGGGGCACGTCGAGGTCGGCGAGCACCTGCCGCGGGTCGGTGACCAGCAGCCGCCCGGTCGGGATGTCCACCATCACCACCCGGTCGCCGTCCGGGCCCGGCACCAGCCGGGAGCCCTCCCCGAGGGCGAACCGCTCCCCCGGAAGCGTCGTCCAGCCACCCGCCAGCACCGAGCCCTCGTCCGCATCGCTCACCCGCCCACCCTCCCAGCCCGGCCCGGGGTCGGCAGCGGCGGACCAGCGGATGCCGACCGCGCTCGGTCGTGCGAGCCTGCTCGGGTGTCCGGACCGCGGTTCGCGCGCCAGCTGATCCCCGTCCTCGCCGCCGCACTGCTGCTGGTCGGCTGCACGGTGCGGATCGGATCGAGCCCCGGGTCCGGCGCCGGGACGGGCGCCGGGACGCCGTCGTCGGGGGGCGCCGCGAGCGAGACCCGCCAGCAGGACGAGCAGGACGCGATCGACGTGGTCGACGCCTTCTGGCAGCGGCACTTCGCCGAGCTGAGCCGCGCGCCCTACGACCCGCCCCGGGTGGCGGGCGGCTACGTCGGGGAGGACGGCCCGCCCTGCGGCGGCACCCCCTCCCCGCCCGGCAACGCCTTCTACTGCCCCGCGGGCGACTTCCTCGCCTGGGACGAGCAGCTGATGGAGGCGGGCTACCGGCAGATCGGCGACGCCTGGGTCTACGTCGTCATCGCCCACGAGTGGGGGCACGCGGTGCAGGCCCGGCTGCGCGCCACCCAGGTGTCGGTGGCCGCCGAACTGCAGGCCGACTGCATGGCCGGGGCGACCCTGCAGGGCGCCGTGGACGACGGGCTGGTCCGGCTGGAGCCGGGCGACACCGACGAGCTCGCCACCGCGCTCGTCGCGGTCGCCGACGAGTACCCCTGGGCCGACCCGAGCAGCCACGGCGACGCCCGCGAGCGCACCGACGCCTTCTCCGCCGGGGCCTCCGGCGGGCTGCGGGCCTGCGTCTGAGCGGGCGGGACCTCAGGCCGGGCCGGCGGCGTCGTCGGCGAGGTCGGCCGGGCGGGCGCGGAACACGTTGAGCCGCAGCCCGTAGTACTTCTCGGTCTCCCCCACCCAGGTCATCCCGACCCGGCGCGCCGCCGCCTCCGCGCGCCGGTTCGCCGGGCGGACCAGCGCGAAGACCTCGTCGACGTCGTTGGCGAACGCCCGCCGCAAGACGCCGAGACCGGCCTCGGTGGCGTAGCCGTTGCCCCAGAACTCCGGGGCGATCTGCCACCCGATCTCCACGTCCTGCTCGTCGACCGGGAGCAGGTGCAGGCTCACGCCGCCGACGACCTGCCCGGTCTCGGCCACGGTGACCGCCCAGTGGCCGATCCCGGCCTCGCTCGCGGCGGTGTCGGCGATCCAGCCGGCCAGCGTGCGGCGCATCTCCTCGACGTCGGCGATCTCCTCGACGGCGGGGCTGAGCCAGCGCGCGACCTCTGCGCGGCCGTACACCGCCAGCGCGGCAGGCGCGTCCTGCTCGGTCCAGTCCCGCACGACCAGTCGAGGGGTGCGCACGACGACGTTCACCCGACCAGGTCTACCCGCTCCCCGCCGCGGGCGGCTATCCCCCGGATGAGGAGGGTGACGAAGGCGACTGGACGGGTGAGCGCCCGCGGTCGGCCGTGCTCCCGTCGGGCTCGTCGTCCGCGCCACCGACTGCGCGGGCGCGCCGGTCGTCCGGGCCGTCGTCCGCGTCGGGCCGGCCCTCGTCCTCGTCGTGGCCGCCCAGCTCGTCGTGGCGGTCGATGCCGGGCTCATCGGGGCCGGACTGCTCCGGCTCGCTGGTGTGCACCTGGTCGGGGTCGACGTGCTCGTCGGCCGGGCTGCGCAGCGAGCGGATGCCGGAGTTGAGCACCGCCAGCAGCGGCACGGCCAGCAGGGCCCCGGCGATCCCGGCGACCACCAGGCCGACCGCGATCGCCAGCACGACGGCGAGCGGGTGCAGCTTGACCGCGCGGCCCAGCAGCAGCGGCTGCAGCACGTGCCCCTCCAGCTGCATCACCGCGATGATGATGGCCAGCACGATGAGGGCCTGGATCGGGCCCTGCGCGACCAGCGCGATCAGCACCGACACGCTGCCGGCCACGACCGCGCCGATGATCGGGATGAAGGCGCCGAGGAAGACCAGCGCGGCCAGCGGCACGGCCAGCGGGATGTTCATGATGCCCAGGCCGATGCCGATGGCCACGGCGTCGACCACCGCCACGACCGCCGTGGCGCGCACGTAGCTGACCAGCGCGGCCAGCCCGCGCCTGCCGGCCACGTCGATCCGGGTGCGCACCCGGCCGGGCACCGCGCTGAGCAGGAACTGCCAGATGGACGAGCCGCCGTGCAGGAAGAAGATCAGCGTGAAGATGACCAGCAGCGCCTCGGTGGCGGTCTGGCCGATGGTGGTCGCGGTGGTCAGCGCGCTGGCGGTGATCGAGGCCTGGTTGGCGTCGATCGTGGTCAGGATCTGGTCCTGGAACTCGCGCAGCTGGTCGTTGCTCAGGTGCAGCGGCCCGGTGGTCAGCCAGGTGATGATCGAGTTGATCGAGGTGTTCAGCTGGGCGCCCAGGTCGGGCACGCCGCGCACGAACGTGACGATGACGAAGGTGAGCACCCCGCCCAGCAGGGCCAGCCCGCCGATCAGCACCAGCGCGGTGGCCAGTCCCCGGGGCACGCCGTTGTCGTGCAGCGTGCTCACCGCGGGGGCGAGCAGGGCCGAGAGCAGCAGGGCGATCGCGACCGGCACCACGACGGCGGCGAGGTAGGACACCAGGAAGCCCACGACCAGCAGGGCGGCGACCACGACGAGCAGCCGCCACCCGATGGCCGCGCTGACCCGCAGGCCCTGGGGCACCAGCACCTTGACGTCGTCGGCCTGGCTCACCTCCGGCCGTGGTGGCGGGGGTCGTACCGCGGTGCGGCGCGCCGCCGCGGCGGCGACGGCGGGCGTCGGGGCGCGCCCGCCGGAGGGCGAGGGTCGGGCGATCGCCCGGTTGACGGCCCGGTTGGCCGCCCGCACCTTCGCGACCGCCGCGGGGATCCGCTCTCCCATGGCCATGGCTGCTCCGCCCGTCCTCGTGCCCGTCCTGCTCCCGCGCTCCGCCGCGCCGGAGGAGGCCGTCCACCGAATGCTCCCAGATGCGCGGCCCCCGCCGCCGTGGCGGCGCGGGCCGGAGCGGAGGACGGCGTGAACGCGACGGGGCCCGCTCCCCGGTGCGGGGAGCGGGCCCTGTCGTGTGCGTGCTCGGGTGGCCGCTGGGCGGCACCCGTTGTCCGGTCTAGCGCCGGACGCCGCGGCGCGCGTACAGGTTGGCCGCGATCACCACACCGACGGCCGCCACGATGACCTGCACCAGCAGTTCGAGCCAGTCGATGCCGCTGGTCGCGGTCGGGATGCCGATCGCGCGGGCCAGGAAGGTGCCGATGAAGGCGGCGACGATGCCGACGACGATGGTCAGCCAGATCGGGATGGGCTGCCGGCCCGGAACGACCAGGCGACCAAGCGCACCGATGATCGCCCCGATGACGATCGCCGTGATGATCCCAGTGACGGTCACAATTTCCTCCACACGACTGTCGGACCGACGACCGGCCCGTTCGAGGGGTGAGTCCCCGAAAGCGGGGTCCGCTATGCACGAGGATCGGACCGTGAGCCTTTCGTGATCGCTCTTGCCCTGATCGGCTCAGATCACTAGCCCACTTGCAGTAGTAGTTCAGCGGGCGTCGTCCCGAGTCGGGTCCGTGGGCCCGGCCTGCCGGGCGGTCGGTCCGGTGACCGCGAGGACGGTGTCGCCGCAGCGGACGAGGTCGCCGACGCGCAGGCGGTCGTCGGGTCCGGCGGGGTCGAGCCGGTCACCGTTGTGGAAGGTGCCGTTGCGCGAGCCCAGGTCGCGCAGGAGCACCGCGCCGTCGCGCACGACCAGCGCCGCGTGCCGGCGGGACACGGCCGCGTCCCAGGTCAGCGCGATGTCGGCGGCATCGCTGCGCCCGATGACCAGCTCGCCGTCCGCCGGCAGGTCGCGCCGTCGCGGCAGGCCGCTGCCGTCGACCCAGGTCAGCGCGGGGCGCACCGGGCCCGCGGTGCCCGGCTCCCCGAAGCGCAGCAGCTCGGCGGTGTCGGCCCGGCCCAGGATGGCCGCCTCCAGGTTGCGCAGCGCCGAACCGGGGTCGAGCCCGACCTCGTCGACGAGCACCTTGCGCGCGCGGTGGTAGGCGCCCAGTGCGTCGGCCTGCCGCCCGTCGCGGTGCAGGGCCACCATCAGCTGGCCCCACAACCGCTCCCGCAGCGGGTGCTCGGCCACCAGGTCCTCCAGCTCGGCGACCAGCCCCGGCGCCCCGGTGCGCAGCGCGGCGCCGATCATCGCCTCGGTCGCGTCCAGCCGCACCGTCTCGTAGAGGCTGCGCGCCGCCCGGAGGTAGGCGAAGTCGCGCAGGTCGGCGCAGAACTCGCCGCGCCACAGCGCCAGCCCCGCCCGGTACGCGGCCTCGGCGCCCGCCGCGTCGCCCGCCCGGTCGGCGGCGCGGGCGCGGCGCAGCGCGTCCTCGGCCTGCCGCACGTCGACCTCCACGTCGTCGAGCCGGTAGCCCGCGGAGGTGTGGGTGAGCACGCCGGCGTGCGGGGCCAACTCCTGGCGCAGTCCGTGCACGTGGACCTGCAGGGTCCCGCGCGAGGCCGGGGACCCGGTGTCCGACCAGACCGCGTCGTGCAGCCGGTCGACGGCCACCGGCGAGCCCGCGGAGGCGGCGAGCACCGCCAGTACCGCGCGCCTGCGGACCCCGGCGACGGCCCGGCGCTCGCCGTCCACGGTCAGGGTGACCTCGCCGAGCAGCCCGACGGCGACGCTCACGTCGGGTACCGCAGACCGGCGAAGTACTCGGCCACCGGGTCGAGGTCGCGCGGGAAGGGGACCTGCGGGCGCCCGTCCAGCACGGCGACGACGTCCTGGTCGTCCACGGTCCAGGCGTAGCGGGTGTTCTCGCCCAGGACGTAGCACAGCAGCGTGCCGCCGCGCCCGTCGCGCGACCAGCGCTGGCGCGCGGGGAGGTCCTGCGGGCAGGTGCCCTCGGGCAGCGCGGTGGGCTCCTGGCCCGCGCCCGTGCGCAGGTAGGTCTCGACGGAGCCGCCGGGCAGCGCGAACAGCCGCAGCTCGCCCACGTCGTCGGTGGTCGCGCACACCCGCTGGGCCTGCACCCCCGCGTCCGACGCGGCGGCCGACGGGGTGGTCGGCCGGCACGTGGCGCCGACCGGCTCGCTGGCGTCCAGCCGCTCGTCGGGCGTGGGCAGGACCAGGTTGACCACCACGACGACCACGGTCACGACGACGGCCAGCGCGGCCGCGACGGCGAGCGGCAGCCGCCAGGAGCGCCGGCGGGCGCGGACCGGCCCGCCGTCGGGCAGGGTGGGCGCGGGCCTGCGGGTGGGGCTGCGGTCGTCGCCGGGGGTGTCGAGGATGTCGCGGACCTGCTGGCGCACCGCGCCGAGCGAGGGCCGCTCGCCCGGTCGTTTGGCCAGCATCCCCGCCAGCAGCGCGTTCAGCATCCGGGTGCGCTGGTCGGGGGCCTCCAGCTGGGGCACCGCGCCCTGCGCGTGGCCCATGATCACCTGCGGTTGGCTGCCCTGGTAGGGCGGGGCGCCGGTCAGCAGGGCCCAGAGCAGGCAGCCCAGGGAGTAGACGTCGGACGCGGGACGTGCGGGCTCGCCGTCGAGCCGCTCGGGCGCCAGGTAGGCCAGGGTGCCCACGACGCCGACGGTCTCCACGCCCGCGGTGGGCTCGGCCGCGTCGGCGGTGCGGCGCGCGATGCCGAAGTCGGCGAGGTAGACGAAGTCCTCGTCCTCGGCGGTCGCGGCCGGGCGGATCAGCACGTTGCTGGGCTTGACGTCGCGGTGCACGACGCCGACCGAGTGCGCGTCGGCCAGCGCCGAGGCCACCTGGGCGGTGATGCGCAGCGCACGACGGGGGGCCAACGGCCCGTCGGCGAGCAGGGCGCCCAGGTCGGGGCCCTGGATCAGCTGCATCGCCAGGTACAGGTTGCCGTCGTGCTCGCCGTGGTCGTAGATCTGGATGACGTGCGGCGAGTCCAGCCGCACCAGCGCCGCGGCCTCCCGGCCGAAGCGGCTGCGGTAGAGGGGGTCGTCGGCCAGCTCGGCGGGCAGCACCTTGAGCGCGACGGGGCGGTCCAGCCTGCGCTGCCAGGCCCGATACACCACGCCCATGCCGCCGCGGCCGATCCGGGCGTCGATGCGGTAGTCGCCGAAGTCCCCGGTCAGCGGGATCGACGTCCCGGACACCTCGGCCCCCTCCCCGCGACCGGCCCCGGCCGTTCCCCCGACGGGAGCCGGCGGCGGCGCACCCGATCCGGGGACACCCTATCGAGGTCACACGGCCCGCCCCGACGTGACAGGGTGCACGCATGGATCTCGCCGGGAGCTCCGCACGCGCCCACCGGATCGACCTGGACGCCCTGCTCGACCGGATCGCCACGGTGTCCCCCGTGGAGGCCATCGACGTCATGGTCGACGAGCTCGCCGGGATGCTGCGGGCACGCTCGGGGTGCTTCCTGATCGCCGACCTCAGCGGCCGGTTGATCTCGCGCTTCGGCGGCACCGACTGGAACGCCGCGCGCAGGCTGCAGGAGGGCGCCCGGCACGCGCTGGCCGAGCGCCTGCCCGGCACCGACTACGAGCGGGTCCTGCGCGACCAGCGCGTCGAGGTCGTCGCGGCGCCCGGTGGCGGGTCGATGGTGATGGTCCCGGTGACCGACCGCGGCGACGCGATCGGCGTGCTGGAGCTGGAGCTGGCCGACGCGCCCGACGAGCAGCTGATCGCCGGCATCGTCGCGGCCGCGCGCACGCTGGCCTACGTGGCGGTGGCCTGCCGCCGGCACACCGACCTGTTCGAGTGGGCCCAGCGGACGCTGCCGTTCACCCTGGCCGCGGAGATCCAGCGCCGCTTGCTGCCCACCGCGTTCACCTGCGAGACCGGCCAGTTCACCGTCTCGGGATGGCTGGAGCCGGCCAACGCCGTCGGCGGCGACACCTTCGACTACGCCATCGACCGCGACACCCTGCACGTCTCGATCACCGACGCGGTCGGCCACGACGTCAACGCCGCGACCCTGGCCACGATCCTGGTCGCCAGCCTGCGCAACGGGCGCCGGCGCGGCGCCGACCTGCTCGACCAGGCCGCCACCGCCAACGACGCACTGGCCGCGCACTCGACGGTCGGCCAGTTCGTCACGGGCCAGCTCGTGCGGGTCGACCGCGCCACCGCGACCGCAACCTTCGTCAACGCGGGCCACCCGTTCCCGCTGCGGCTGCGCGACGGCCGGGTCGAGGAGATCGAGCTGGACATCGACATGCCCTTCGGCCTGGAGCCGGGCCGGTCCTTCCGGCCGCAGCCCGTCCCGCTGCTGCCCGGCGACCGGATCCTGCTGATCACCGACGGCATGTACGAGAACGACGAGCGCGTCGACCTGAACGCGCTGATCGAGCGCACGGCGGGCCTGCACTCCCGCGAGGTCGTGCACCTGCTCGGCGACGAGGTGCTGCGGGCCAGCGGCGGCGAGCTGCGCGACGACGCCACCACGGTCTGCATCGACTGGCACGGCGGGCCGCCCGGAGGGCGCGTCGACGACCTACCCTCCGCGCGGTCCGCAGCCTCCGAGAGCTGATCCCCGCTCGACCAGCACGGCCCGGACCCGCGCGTCGAGGTCGGGGGCCGACAGCCGGTTGTCGACCTCCAGGTGCGGCACCGGCGGTGGCTCGTCGGGGCGCATCCGGGCCACGAACTCCGCGAAGGCCGCCAGCTTGCCGGTGTCGCGGGGCGAGCCGCGCCGACGCAGCCGCTCGCGCAGCGTGTCGGCGTCCGACCGGACCCAGACCAGCCGCACCGGCGCGCCGCCGAGCTCGTCCACCCAGGCCCACCAGCGCGCGGGATCGCGGATCTGCCCGGTGAACGGCCCGCACAGCAGCACCGGGCAGCCGTGCCCGCGGACCTCCCGGGCCACCGCGGTCATCCCGGCGTACTCGTGGGCCTTGACGTGCTCGTCGTACCAGTCGCCCTCGCGCTCGCCGGGCGGCCGCCCGGCCGCGGCGAGCGTGGCGGCCACGAAAGCCCCGTAGAGGGTGTCCTTGTCCAGGAGCGCCGGGGTCGGGCGCAGCGCGGCCAGCAGTCGCGCCGCCACAGTCGATTTGCCGGCGCCCGGCGCGCCCGCCACCACCCACACCGGTGCCCCGCCCACGGCGATCAGCTTAGGACGGGGCGACCCGGGGGGTGGTGCGGTTCGCCGGCGCCCACCGCGCCGGTGATCATTCTTTTACTCCGCGTGCCGACGTTCGTCCGCGCGGACCCCCGACTCGGCCGCCGACACCGCCGGTTGGCGGTGCCGGTCATTCCGAGGTGTTTCCGATGGATTGCGAACACCTATGCGCGCTCCGGCGCACGCGCGTGTGCACGTTCATTTGCACGTTCATTGCGGCACCGCCGTCGCGCTCGGTGCCGAATCCATTACCGTCGGCGGCTCACGGTAGGAAGATCGAGCCGCGGCTCCTCCTCCACCGGGGCCAGCGCCACATGCCCGATTCCGGCGTACACCGCGGGCCGCGAAGAGCGCAGCACCAACGCCCAGACGGCGCCACCGGCCGCCGCCACCAGTACCAGTGCCGGCAGGATCCAGCGCAGCGGCGAGGTCGGGTCGGTGCCCAGCAGCGCGTCGAAGTTGGCCACCAGGATGATCACGATGGCGCTCAGCAGCACGCAGGCCACGACCGGCGCGATGAGCCGCTGCCACACCGAGGCCGGGGCGTTGGGATGGCGGCGGAAGAAGCCCACCACCGCGGCCGACGTGCCGGCCATGAGCAGCACCACGCCCAGCGCGGCCACTCCGCTGAACCAGGTGAACAGCTCCAGCACCGGGTCGGTGCCGCTGACGACGAAGATCGCCAGCACCACGACCGCGATGGCCGTCTGCAGCAGCGAGCCGGCCACCGGGCCGCCGGAGCGCGTGCCGACCGTGTCCAGGACGTCGGGCAGGACGCGCTCGCGACCCAGCGCGAAGAAGTAGCGCGCGACGCCGTTGTGGAAGCTCAGCAGGGCGGCGAAGACGCTGGTGAGGAACAGGACGCCGGCGACGTCGGACATGATCGGCGCGTAGTGCGTGCCCAGCGCGCCGAAGACCAGCCCCGGGCCGTTCTCGGCCGCCGCGGCCTGCAGGTTCGCCGGACCGACGTTCACTGTCATGGCCCAGGCCGAGAAGGCGTAGAACAGGCCGGTGAAGATCACCGCGACGAACGTGGCGCGCCCGACGGTGCGCTGCGGGTCCTTGCACTCCTCGCTGTAGATGGCGCTGGACTCGAAGCCGATGAAGCAGGCGACGCCGAAGGCGAAGACCGCACCCACGCCGGGGATGAACAGCTGGTCGGGCTGGAAGCCGGCGAACGAGACGGTGCCGTCCGCCGGGTCGCCGAGTGCGCCCAGGTCGTACAGGACCACGGCCACGCACTCCAGCACGAGCAGCACCGCGAGGATGGTGGCGTTCAGGTCGACCCGCAGCACGCCCAGCGCTCCCACCAGAGCGAGCGCGACCAGGGCCCAGAGCCACCACTCCAGGTTCAGCCCGAAGGTGGTCGAGGCGAAGTCGGCCATCGTCGCGCCGAACAGCCCGTACAGTCCGATCTGGATCGCGTTGTACGCGACAAGGGCCACAAAGGCGCCGGCAACCCCGGCCACTCGGCCCAGTCCCTGCGCCAGGTAGGAGTAAAACGCTCCAGCGTTGGCCACGAACCGGCTCATCGCCGCGTACCCCGCGGCGAAGATGGCCAGGGAGAGCGCGAGGATCAGGAACGCCAGCGGTACGCCCGGCACCCCGGTCACCGCGAAGGCCGTCGTCACACCGCCGCCGAGGACGGTCAACGGCGCCGACGCGGCGACCGTGAAGAACACCAGATGGATCACACCCAGACGTCGACGACGTAGTTGCGAAACAATCTGATGACCGGAAGAGTAGGCCATTCGTGCGCTCCTTGTCACAATCCGATCGGGGGCGAGTTCGAGACGGTAGTCCCCGTGCGTCGGGTTGTGGAGAAGGGGGTTCGGATGCCCAACGTGGGCCACCGCACACGTTCACGATCAACAACGCGAAACGGCTCGGCCGCGTACTGTCAACATCGTGACGATAGGTGACCGTTTCCGGTTCGCCGTCACCGAACGTCACTCCGACTCGAGACTGCCGAGGACCGCACAACCATGAGCCGCAGCCACCTCGCCGAGAACTTCTTCTTGATCGTCCACGACCCGTTCACCGGGAAGCTGACCATCAGCCGCGAGCTCCTCGACTGCGGGCTGGTCGCCGCTCAGCTCGCCGACCTGGTCCTCTCCGGCCACCTCGACATCGTCGACGATCGCGTGGTGGTCACCGACCGCACCGGTGGGCGTGACGAAGAACTCGATCTCTACGTGCTCGACGCGGTGGCCAGGCAGAAATCTGCACACACCGTGCGCGTGTGGTCCGAGTCCATCGGCGGGATAGTCTTCGACCTGGTCGTGAAGCGCCTCCTGGACGACGGCGTGATCCGCGCCGAGAAGCACCGGGCGATGCTGCGCCGGGGTCCCGAGCGGTTCCCGGCCCAGGACCTGCTCCGGGCCAGCGGCCCTCGGTTGCGGCTCGAGCACATGCTGCGCCACCCCACGGAGTTCGATCTTCCCGGGGCGGTCACCGCGGCGATCGTCGGAGCACTGGGCGTGGAGCGGACCTTCGAGTTCGACATCGAGCGCGAGCTGTTCACCGAGCTGGCGGAGAACCTGCCGCCGTCGCTGGAGCGGCTGGTGGCAGGCGTCGCGGCGACCGTCGCGGCGATCTCGCTGACGATCCGCCGATGAGCGGGCGCGCGCCGGCGCGCCGGCTCCACCTACTGGCAGAGGACGTGTGACATGGCCCGCGGGGACGAGTTCAGGACCGGCGGCGGCCGCTTCGCCGGCTCCCCCTTCCTGGCGCAGAGCGCGGCCTTCCGCCGGGGCGCCGACAACTCCGACAGCCGCGACCCGCTGTCCACCCACAACGACACCGCCGTCGCCCAGTTCGGCGCCGGGCGGGCCGCCGACGCGGCCTCGGTGCTCGAACCGCTGCTCGCCGACTGCCGGTCCATCCTCGGCCCCCGCCACCCCGACACGCTCGTCGTGGAGGGCAACGCCGCCACCGCGCTGGTCGCCGCGGGCCGGCTGACCGAGGGCATCGCCCTGCTGGAGGCGAACGTCGCCGCCCGCGAGAGCGAGTTCGGCGACGACCACCCGCGCACCCTCACCGCCCGCGAGGCCCTGGCCACCGCCTACCGCCTCGGCGGCCGCCTGCCCGAGGCGCTACGGGTGTCGATGCGCGTCACCGCCCAACGCACCGCCGTGCTCGGCCCCACCCACCCCCACACCCTGCTCTCCCGGCTGGGCCTCGGCCTCACCCGTGCCGACAGCGGCGACATGCGCGGCGCCGAGAGCATCGTGCTGCCCGCCCTCCGCGAAGCCGTCGCCGCCCACGGCACCCACCACGCGGTGACCACCGCCCTGTGCTCGTGCGCCGGCAGCCTGCACGCCGCCGCAGGGCGCGTGGACGAAGCGCGCGACGCCCTGGTGCAGGCCGTCCAGGAGAGCGAGCGCCAACTGGGCAACAGCCACCCCGACACCGCGGCGATGCGCGAGGAGCTGATGTCGCTGCCCTCCCCGGCCCCCATGCCCTGAGCCTCGCATCGAGCGGTTCGGACGAGTCGGCGTTGGGTTCGGCCGGGTCCGCGTCGAGCGAACGGCGCTCTCCCTCAGCGAGGTGGGGCGACCGCGCCGCGTCGCACCGGGGTGGAGCGAACGCGACTCTCGTCCCACCGCGGGCGAGTGGCGCGGCGGCCCAGCGTCGTTGGGCAAGTGCGCCGTTCGCTCATGCGGAGCGCCGGAAGGGCCGGGCGCTGGAGCGGAAGTGGCCCTCGTCCCAGAGGATGGGGGGCGAGAGCGGGTCTCGTCCCGCCCAGCGGCAGGAGACCCGCTCTCGAACCCCGCTGATCATGCTCAGCGGAGGTGGATCGTCACCGCTGGTAGGCCATCAGGGCCGCCTCGACGCGCGGTAGCGCCTGGCGCACCGCCAGGTGCAGGCGCGCGACGTTCGGGCCGTCGTTGCCGTAGAGCACCAGGATCGCGTTCTCGCCGATGGGGTGCACCGCGACGCAGCCCTTGTTGCCCTGCACGACCGTGCCGCCCAGCTCGCCCAGTCGCATGAGGTAGGCGAACTGGGCGCCCACGCCGGAGGTCGCCGCGGCGAGCGCGGCGATCGACTCGGCGTGCAGGCTGTCCTCGCACTCCGCGGCGATGAGCATGCCGTCACCGGTGGCTATCAACGCCCCGGAGACCCCGATGACCTCCGAGAGCAGCTCCCGCAGCTCGGCACACAACGACTCCGTGTCCATCACCATGCTCCTCGCGCCCACCCGTGCCACCGATCCGCTCACTGCCCGTTCCCGTTCCCCTCGTCCGGCAGCCTTCGTGGGTGCCATGGCGCGCGCCTGCGCGGCCGGTCGGCCGAATCGGCGCCCGGCACCCGCCTCACCAGCGTGGGGGCCGACTGGGCCGAGGGCCCCGGCGGCTCGGGGATCCGTCCTTGCCCGGCGAGCTCGGCGCGGCGCCTGCGCAGCGCAGCCGACACCGTCGCGACCGACAGCTCGTCGAGGTCGCGGCGGGCCCGCACCAGCAGGGCGGGGGCCGGCTCGTACTGGGGGACCGCGGACAGCGCCACCGCGCCCATCGCCGCCAGCCGCTGCACGTCCAGCAGGACCCCGAACACCCCGCGGCCCAGCGCGAAGGCGAGTTCGCGGACCGTGCGCCCGTCGCGCACCGGCTCCAGGCGCGGCGCGCTGCCCATCGGGCCGGCCGCGGCCTCACCGCGGCGCTGCTCGTCCAGCGCCGCCAGCAGCCGGCTCTCCTGCGGTGTCGGGGACAGCGTGAACGACCCCGAGCGACCCAGCCTGCGCACCACCGTCTCCTCGGGGGGCAGAATCCCGTCCGGGCCGATGACCCGGCGGATGCGCCGGTCGACCTCGCGCAGCAGCACGTCCAGGTCCATCCGGACGCCCTCGGGCACCGCGCCCGGGTCGTCCTCGGTGCGCAGCGCGGTGACCCGGCCCGCGGCCATCACGAAGACGGCGTCGGTCATCGCGAGGCGGGCCAGCGGGCCCGCCGTCGCCGCCTGCGGGCGCGACCCGGGGGTGGGTGACGGCACGGCGAGCGGGGTACCGCCCGTCCACGTGCTGACCACCGCACCCTCGCGCAGCCGGATCACCCCGCCCGGCCGCCCCGCCACGTGCAGGGCGCCCGCGGGGCGGGAGGCGCACAGGCGCACGGCGTCGGCGAGCGCCGGCCAGGTGATCACCGGGATCCCCGAGGCGTCTCGACGTCCACCGCATCCCCCATTCCTGATCGGGCCGACCCCGACCGCCCGGCCACCGCCGACAGTGTGGCATCCCGAGTCCTCCGGGTAATTGTCGGGGGCGAATTATCGGACGCCGGCGGACCGTTGTCACGCTGCGGGTCCGGTCAATCACGGGTTGTTGCCGAGCAGTTCTGCGTATAGGGCCAGTGGACCCCACAACGTTTCATGCTAGTCTCCCGCGGTCTGCCGGAAGTATCGCCGAACGGAGCCACTGGTATGGACATCGAAACCTCGCTGAAGCAGGCCATGGAGATCGAGGGCGCGCTCGGCGTGGCTCTGGTCGACTACGAGAGCGGTATGGCCCTGGGTTCGCTCGGAGGTGGCCGGTACCTGAACCTCGAGGTCGCCGCCGCGGGCAACACCGAGGTGATCCGGGCCAAGATGCGCACCATGGCCTCGCTCGAGCTGAACGACGAGATCGAGGACATCCTGATCACCCTCGGTCGGCAGTACCACCTGATCCGGCTGCTCACCTCGAACCGGTCCGCGTCGCTTTTCATGTACCTCGCGCTGGACCGCGGCAAGGCGAACCTGGCCATGGCCCGCCACCAACTGCGCCAGATCGAGAACCAGCTGAGCGTCTAGTCCACAGCGCCGTTCCGCCGCCGGGCGACCGGCCCGGAACCGGTGTGGGCGAGCCTTCGGGCGACGACGCCGGGAGGACGTCGAAGAGTTGCGTCGCGGGCTCCCCCGGCCTCGGCCGGTCCCGCTCCGCACGCCGTACTCCCCCATGCGACCCCGTGGCTCCGGCCACGGGGTCGTCGCCTTCCCGCCCGTTCAGCTTCCTGACCAGCATCGATGAGGTTCGGTCCGCGACGGTCGACGACCTCGCCACCCGCCCGCCACCGCGACCGCGGTCTTCCCGACGGGGTCAGCCCCGCGGCGTCGCCGCGCCGCCCGCGGCCGCGGGCGCGACCCCGAACAAGGCCCGCGGGAACGCCTGCGCCGGTGGTTGCCACACGCCGGACCGGTCGCGCCGGCCCACCATTCCCAGGCGCATCAACTGGACCGTGAGAATCGTCGTCGCGAATACCCCGGCGCCGAGCCGGCGGGCCACCGAGCGCGGGGTCGCGCCATCGGACAGCGCGGACAGCAACCGCCATTGCGGAGCCGACACCTGGACCGGGCCGATCCGCTCCGCGGGCATCCGGGCGATCGTCGACTCGGGCGTGACGACAGCCCGCAGGCGATCCAAGACGGATTGGCGTCGGTCCATCTCCCGGCGTAACCAGACGAATTCCACGGGATCCCCGGACGCGGTCCACGCGGGAATGTCGTCCGGTTGGAACACCATGTCCGCGGCGACTTCCGGGCGGCTCGGCGGGAGCAGCTCGAAAGCGGCCTCCACGATCGCCTCGCGACTCAGCACCGCCCACTCCGCCGCACCCAGACCGACGGCGTCGGGCATCGGCGGTGGTGGCTCCGGCCGCCCCCCCGGCCCGTCCCGCGCGAAATCGTGCCAGGCCTCCGGGGACAGCCGTCCGGAGTTGACCAGCATGGTCCGCACCCACGCCGCGCCCTCCAGCTCGGCGCCCACCACGAGGCCATTCCGGAAATACAGGGAGCCGACATTCCCGCCCATCAGCCAGGCCGTCCCGGTGCGGCCCGCCCCGGCCGCGGCGGCGAGCGCCTCGACGATCGCGCGGCCGCCCTCCAGGTACTCGGTCGGCCGCCCGACCCCGGGGGCGCTCACGGTGCCGCCGCGGCGCGGATCTCGCGGTGCGCCATGGCCAGGTTGGTGCGGGCGCGCTCGAGGGTGACCATCAGCACCAGCCCCTGGTCGGGGCCGACCGGCAGCACGCGCAGGATGTGGAAGTGCGCGGTGGCGGTGACCACGACGTCCTCCACCTCGCCGCCGAGCGCCAGGCCCGCCGTCATCAGGCCGAGCACGTGCACCACGTCGGCCGCGCCCGCCGCCACCACCGGGACGGCGACCTCGGCGCGCTGCTGCGTCGCCCCGACCACGGTGCCCGTCGACGGATCGACGACGCAGGCCGCGAGCACGCCGTCGAGGCGGCCCACCTGCCGCAGCAGCGCATCCGTGGTGATCATGGCGAGCCGTACCGTTCCCGTCCTCGTCGTCCCTGCTCAGTCCATCTGCTGGAGGCTGCCGAGCAACCGGCGCAGCGTCCACTCGTCCGGCTCCGGCACGTCGATGCCGAGCGGGCGCACCGCCAGCGACTTCTGCAGCACGGTGGCGGGCGAGAGCGCTCCGCCCGGCACCCGCCGGGGCAGCGCGGCGAGCGGGTCCCCGTCGACCGGCCCGTCCACGGCGCGCTCAGCCCCGCCGGCCGGGACGGACCCCTCCACCGTCCCGACCGCGGGCTCCACGACACCGCTCCCACCCGCGCCCGACGCCTCCCGCCGCGGGGGCCCGTCGGCCGACCAGGGCCGCGGGTCGGGTCCGGTCGGGTCGGGCCGCACCGCGCACAGGCCGGCCCGCACCAACTCGGCCACCTGGTCGACGACCTCGTAGACGCCGAGGCCCTCGGCGCGGGCGAGGTCGCGGATCCGGGCGCGCTCCCCGATGCGGCACAGCACGCGCCACTCGTCGGCGGTGAGGACCCGCCAGCGCCACGCCGGCGGCGCCGGTTCGACCACGGAGGTCGACCGGATGCCGGAGCGCATCGAACCCTCCGGGCGCTGCGCGAGCACGTCCTGCACGGCCGCCTCGTCCAGGCGCAGCTCCGCGTCGACGGCGGGCCGGGCGCCGGCCAGGAACCGGCCGGGTCCGGCACCCGCGGTCGGCCCGGCCAGCAGGGCCAAGATCGAGTCCACGAGTACTGACTCGGTCAACGCGGCCACTTCGTGACGGTCCACGCCGTGCCGGGACAGCAGGTCGGCCAGGCGATCCCCGTCGTCGACGCCGGCCGGCACCGCCGCCCACTGCGCGGCCGACAGCCTGCCCGCCGCGACGAGGCGCTCGCCGAGGTCGGGGACGTCGGAGGTCTCCACGTGCGCGACGCAGCCGTCGAGCAGGTACACCGCGCCGGACGGCCACTCCTCGAAGACGAGCGCGCCGTCCTCGGCACGGCGCAGTACGTCGCGCACCGCGGCCCACCGCACGGCCTGGCCGCTGGTCAGCGCGCCTCTTCCAGCTCGCGCACGGCGTGCCGGGCCGTGGCGAAGAACATGCCGATGTTGACGTTGCGCCGGCAGACCACGGCCGCGACGATCTCGGGGTTGGAGGGGCTGCGGATGAACAGGTGCACCAGGTTGTTGCTGTAGATCAGGATCTCCTGGAAGTAGTGCCCCCCGTCCTCGAGCGAGCCGCGCTGCTCCCGCCACATCTGCTCGATCTGGGTGATCGTGCGCCCCTCGAACAGGTCGGCGGTGGCCGCGGCGAGCATGTCGAGGATGTCGCGCGGGTGGTCGTCGATGGTGTCCGCGTCGAGCAGCATGCCCGTCGTGAGGTCGACGACCCCGGAGGCCAGGTATTCGGGGACGTCGCGCCGAAATGCTTTCAGGGTATTGTTCACCACTTGCGTCAGGTTCATGACGAGCCTTTCTCCTGCGCGAATGCGCAATGGGGAGCGTTCGCTGGGGGCGGCGCACCGGCAGCCCCGCGAGTGTTCCGGACCGGCCCCGGAGAAGGCAAGGCCAGTGCCCGATCATGGGAGAATCGTTGTCCTTGCAGGTCAGCGCGCCTCGCCTGAGCGACCGTCCGGTGGGGTCGACCGCCAGGCGTCACCGTGGGTACCGATTCTCCTGCAGATAGTGAGCGCTTTTCACCGACAGATCCGAGATACCCGGGGAGCACTTGGCGGCGCCTGTTCGGCCCCGGCCGATCTCGGCAGACGTTCCACGACCCCCAGCACCACACGGTCCAGGTGCCGCACGGAAGCGGAGCAACCGCGCGGCGACCGAACCGCACCCGTCGCCTCACAACGATCATGGAATGCACCGGCCCGATTGGCCGAGAACACGTCCCGGATACGTGCGAATCCGCCGGAACGCGCTACTCGTGGGCCGCGAGCGAAGCGGCGCACTCGGCGACGACGTCGGCTGCGGCGGCGCCGTCCGCTGGGGTCGACTTCCAGGACGACACGCTGATCCGCAGCGCGGGTGCGCCCCGCCAGTCCGTCGGCCCGCACCACACCCGCCCGTCGGCCTGCACCGCCGCGGCCAGCGCGGCGGCGTCGACGGGGGCGGGCGGGCGGACCAGGACCTGGTTGAGCTCGACGTCGTTGAGCACGGTGAACCCGTGGCCGGCCAGCCGCTCGGCCACCACCGCCGCCACCGCGCAGGTGCGCCGCACCAGCTCGGCGAGCCCGTCGCGGCCCAGCGTGCGCAGCGCCGCCCAGACCTCGATCTGGCGGGCGCGCTGCGAGGACTGCGGGGTGTGGTGCATCGCCTCGAAGCCCTCATCGGGGGGCAGGTACCCGGCCACCGAGGCGAAGCTGCGGCGCAGGGCGCCCTCGCGGGCCACGAACGCGATGCCGCAGTCGTAGGTGACGTTGAGCCACTTGTGCCCGTCGGTCGCCCACGAGTCGGCGCGGACCAGGCCGCGGACCAGGTGGGCGCGTTGCGGGTCGGCCAGCGCCCACAGCCCGAACGCACCGTCGACATGCAACCAGCCGCGGCGCTCGGCGACCCAGTCGGCCAGCGGCTCGAACGGGTCGAACGCCCCGGTGTTGACCTCCCCCGCCTGGGCGCACAGCAGCACCGGCCCGTCCACCTCCGGCAGCCGGTCGGGGAGCATGCGGCCCTGGTCGTCGGCGGGCACCACCAGCACGCGCTCGCGCCCCAACCCCACCAGGCCCAGCGACTTCCGCAGCGTGGAGTGCGCGTTCCCGCCGACGACGACGGTGATCGGCGGCGCCCCGAACAGGCCGTCGGCCTGGGCGTCCCAGCCGGCCCCGGCCAGCAGCGCGTCGCGCGCCGCGGCCAGCCCGGCGGCGTTCGCCATCGTGGCGCCGGTGACGAACCCGACGTCGGTCGCCCCCGGCAGCCCGAGCACCTCGACGAGCCAGCCGCGCACGACGCCGTGCAGTGCCGCGGCGACCGGTGACATCACCGGCAGCGCGGCGTTCTGGTCCCAGGCGTCGGTCAGGAACGCCGCGCCCAGGGCCACCGGCAGCGTGGCCCCGGTGACGAACCCGAAGTACCGGGCCCCCGTGCTGGCCACGGTGGCCGGGCCACCGACCTCGGCCAGCAGCCGCAGGGTCTCCGCGGCGGGCCGACCGGCCGCCGTCAGCTCCTCGTCGAACGCGGCCAGCCCGGCCACCGCCGCCGCGGTCGGTGCGGCGGCCCGCTCGTCGACCCCGGCCACGTGGTCGATGGCGAGCTCCGCGGCGGTGCGCAGCAGCCCGATGTCGTCAGCACCCATGTCGTCGATCGTGCCCGCCCACCGTCGGTGAGCGCGCGCACCGTCAGGCCGGTGCCACGTCCACCCGGGTGTCGGAGAAGGTCGGCGCGTTGCCCAGGTCGGCGAACTCGACGGGGTTCACCGCGTTCACCGTGGTCAGCCCCTTGGCCTGGGCCCGCCAGCCGCCCATCGACGACAGCACGACCCCCTCGGCCACCTCGTCGGACACCACCGCCCGCACGACGAACTCGCCGCGCTCGTTGAACACCCGGATCAGATCGCCGTCGGCGATCCCCCGAGCGGCGGCGTCGCGGGGGTGCACCAGCGCGGTCGGCTCGCCCTGCCTGCGCTGCTGGACGGCCAGGTTCGCGTAGCTGGAGTTGAGGAACGCGTGCGCCTTGGGCGAGATCAGGCTCAGCGGGTAGGCGGGCGAGGCGGTGCGCGGCGGGATGTAGTGCGGCAGCGGGTCGACCTCGCCGCCGGGCTGGAACTCGGTGGAGCCCTGGCGGAACAGCGGGAGCACGAAGTTGCCGCCGGCGGCCGCGGCGGAGGCGAACTCCTGCTTGCCCGACGGTGTCGGGAACCCGCCCTCGGCGTGCGGGGCGTAGTGGTCGGCGTCGGGCAGGTTCAGCCGCGCCCAGCCCGTCTCGGCCAGGGTCTGCGGGGTGATCCCGGCCAGCGCGGGCGCCGACCAGTCGTAGGCGTCGACGATCATCTGCTCGTCGGTGCGCCGGAAGAAGGGGTCGTCGAAGCCCATGGCCGCGGCGAGCCTGCGGAACAGCTCGGTGTTGCTGACGGCCTCGCCGACCGGCGGGATCGAGGGCCGGTTGAGCCCGAGGTAGAGGTGCCCCCAGGAGAACATGACGTCGAGCTGCTCGAGCTGGGTGGTGGCCGGCAGCACGATGTCGGCGTAGAGCGCGGTGTCGGTCAGGAACTGCTCGCTGACCACGGTGAACAGGTCCTCGCGGGCCAGCCCGGCGAGCAGCCGCTCCTGGTCCGGGCAGACGATCACCGGGTTGGCGTTGTAGACCGTCAGCGCGTGGATGCCGGGGTCCAGACCCATCTCCCCGGTCAGCGCCCGACCCAGGTGGTACTGGTTGACCACCCGGGTGCCGGGGCGCAGCAGATCGGGCCGGGTCAGCGCGTCCCAGTTCACCGGGAACGCCCACAGCGGCAGGGCCAGCAGGCCGCCGCCGGGCCGCCGCCAGGCCCCGACCAGCCCGGGCAGGCAGGAGATCGCCCGGACGGTCTGCCCGCCGCCCGATGCGCGCTCGATGGCCACCCCGATCCGGATCATCGACGGCTGCGCGGCGGCGTACTCGCGGGCCAGTGTGCGGATGTCCGCGGCGGGGATCCCGGTCTCCCCCTCCGCCCACACCGGCGTCCAGTCGCGGGCCCGCTCGGCCAGCTCCTCGGCCCCGACGGTGTGCTCGGCGACGTACTCCGCGTCGGTCAGCCCTTCGGCCAGGATCACGTGGATCATCGCCATGGCCAGCGCGCCGTCGGTGCCCGGCCGGATCGGGATGTGCCAGTCGGCGCGGCGCGCGGTGCGGTGGCGCACCGGGTCGATCACCACGACCTTGGCTCCCCGGCGCTGGGCCTCCAGCACGTAGGGCCACAGGTGCAGGTTCGTGGAGACCATGTTGCAGGCCCAGATGACGATGTAGCGGGAGTGCACGAGGCTCTCCGGGTCGACGCCCGCGGTCGGGCCCAGGCTCATCACGTAGGCCGTGGAGGCGCCGGAGTCGCAGAAGGTGCGCTCGGCGACGGTGGCGCCGAGCTTGTTGAAGAAGGGGTCGCCGACGTTGAGGCCGTTGATCGTGCCCTGGGTCCCGAGGTAGCTGACCGGCATGATCGCCTCGGGGCCGTGCTCGGCGGCCACCGCCGTGAACCGGTCGGCGACGGTGGTGATCGCCTCGTCCCAGCCGATCGGCTCGAAGCGGCCGCTGCCCTTGGGCCCGGTCCGGCGCAGCGGTGTCGTCACCCGGTCCGGGCTGTACACCCGGTCGGTGTAGTTGTTGACCTTCACGCACAGCCCGCCGCGGGTGAACGGGTGCTCGGGGTCGCCGCGCACGCCGGTCGCCCTGCCGTTCTCGACCGTGACGAGCATCGAGCAGCCGTCCGGGCAGTCGTGCGGGCACACCGCGCGTCGCACACCGGACCCGCCCAGCTCGCTGACGTCGGTGAGGGGCAGGTCGGCGAGGGTCATGGCGGCTCCTGGCGTGGTGGTGTCCGGGAACCCCCAGCGTCGCCCGCCCGCACGCGGGCCCGGTTAGGCCGTCAGCGCCCGGTTGTTGGCGACCAGCGACCTGACCATCGCGTCGCGACCGTTTGACCGGGCCGCAACGCGCTGGGAACCTGCTGGTGGTGCGCTGTCCCACGGCACCGACGGGGAGCGCGGAGGTGGTGGCGTGGTCCTGGCCGCGGGATCGGCACCCGGCGACGGGCGCGTGCGCGCGACCCGTCGGTTCGACGAGTGGCGCGAAGCGATCCGCCACGACTTCGTCGCCCTCGACATGGCCCCGGACCGCCGCTTCGGCGAGTTCACCGGCGAGGTCCACAGCGCCACCGTCGGTCACCTGCAGGTCTCCCGGGTCCGCTCGGTGCCGCAGGTCTGCCGGCGCACCCCCGGCCTGGCCGGCGCGGACTCCCGGGAGTTCCTGCAGGTCGGGATGGTCACCCGGGGCATCGGCGTGCTCACCCAGGACGGCAGGCGCACCGTGCTGGCGACCGGCGACTTCGCCGTCTACGAGACCGGGCGCCCGTTCTCCTGGAACCTGAGCCACCGCTGGGAGCTCGACGTGTTCACCTGGCCGCGGGCCGCGATCGGGCTCACCGCCGCGGAGTCCGCCGGGGCCACCGCGATCCGGCTGCCCGGCGGGCACGGCCTCAGCGGCATCGTCGGCGGCGTCCTGCGGGGGCTGCTCACCGCGCCCCAGCTCAGCCCGGCCGGAGCCGTGCGGGTCGCCGACGAGGTCGGCGAGCTGGTGGCGACCCTGGCGATCGAGCACGCCGAGCCGTCGGCGCCGCCCGACGCGCCGCAGCGGGCCCTGCTGCGGGAGGTGTGCGCCCACATCGACGCCCACCTGGCCGACCCCGACCTGGGCCCCGACACCATCGCGCGGGCGCACTTCGTGTCGACCCGTCAGCTGCACCGGCTCTTCGCGGCCACCGGGGAGACCGTGGCCCGGCGGATCCGCCGGCTGCGCCTGGAGCGCTGCCGCCGCGAGCTCACCGACCGGCGCCGGGCGGGCGACTCGGTCACCGACATCGCCCGCCGGTGGGCCTTCGCCGACCTCGCCGCGTTCAGCCGGGCGTTCCGCACGACCTACGGCTGCTCGCCCAGCGACTACCGCGCCCGCCTCGCCCCCGCGGGGTGAGGCCCGCGGACTCCGACGACCGCGGCCGGGGCCGGCCCGCTGCGGGTCGAGCCCGCCGGGGTGACGCGCCGGGTCAGAACGGCACCGACGCCGAGTGCGCGGCACGGACGGCCCGCCCGATGCGGTCGCGCAGGCGGACGCCGTCCGGGGCCGCCTCCGCGGCGGGCCGCTCCCCCGGCTCGGCGGCGGGCACGTCACCGCCGGCCTCGGGCGGTGGGGACGGCTGCCTGCGGTAGGGGGCGGCGTCGGGTGCGGCGGGCATGGCGGGTCCTCCGGTGTCTGCGGGCGGTGGCGGCGCCACCCGGCCTCGCATCGGAGGGTCAGGGCAGCAGCGGCACCGCTCGACAGCGCCGGTCGTCGACCGAGAGCTGGTCGGCCGCCAGCAGGCACAGGCAGAAGCCGGGGCGCTGCTCGGGGCTCCTGCTCACCCGACCAGTGCACCACCGCCGCAGCCGGAGCCGCAACCCGCTCCCGACGGCGAGGTCACAGTCGCCGTCCTTGACGGCGTGCGCAAATGACCGGACATTGAAGGGGATTCTCCCGCGAGTTGGGAAGACTGCGACGCACCCGAGGAGGCCGGCCACGTGATCGGGCTGCTCGCGGCCGGCCTGGGACTCCTCGTCGGGGGCGTGATCGGCGGCCTGGGCGGCGGGGGCGGCGTGCTCACCGTGCCGGTGCTGGTCTACCTGCTCGGCCAGCCGGTACCGGACGCCACGACCGGCAGCATCGTGATAGTCGGGGCGGCCGCGCTGGTCGGCGGCCTCGCCCGCGCCCGCAGCGGCGACGTCGACTGGCCGACCGGGCTCGGGTTCGGGCTGGTCGGGATCCCCACGGCGGTGCTGGGCTCGCTGGCCAACCGCGCGGTGCCCGGACCGGTCCTGCTGCTGGGCGTCGCCGCGCTCACCCTCACCGCCGCCGCGGCCATGCTGCTCGACGCCCGTCGGCACCCGGCCGGGCCCGTCGACGAAGCCCCGTCCGGCGACGTCCGGACGGGGGGAGTCGCCACCCGGCGCGCGCGAGCCCTCGTGCCGATCGCGCTGTGGGGCGCAGGCACCGGGTTCCTCACCGGCCTCCTCGGGGTCGGCGGCGGCTTCCTGGTGGTGCCGGTGCTGGTGGTCGTGCTGCGACTGACCACGCCGCGGGCGATCGGGACGTCGCTGGTCGTCATCGCGGTCAACGCCGCGGCGGCACTGGCCCCGCGGATGGGCGGGCCGGAACCGGACTGGACGGTGGTGGGCCCGTTCGCGCTGGCCGCCGTCGTCGCCACGCTCGCCGGCAAGCTGGTCGCCGACCGCCTGCCCGGACCCACCCTCGCCCGGGCGTTCGCGGTAATGATCGGCGCGGTCGGCCTCGCGGTCGGGGTGCAGAGCATCTTCGCGCTCCTCGGGTGAAGAGCGCTCGACCCGAGGGCACCCGCGATGACCCCCGTCACACCGGGCTGGACCTCGACCCGAGTTGAGGTCGCAGGCTCGTGCCATGCCCGAGTACTCGCTGCCCGACCTGTCCTACGACTACGGCGCCCTCGCCCCGCACATCGCCGGCGAGATCATGGAGCTGCACCACTCCAAGCACCACAACACCTACGTCACCGCGCTCGACCAGACCCTCGAGAAGCTCGCCGCCGCGCGCGAGACCGGCGACTACGGCTCCATCGTCGGACTGGAGAAGACCCTGGCGTTCAACCTGGGCGGGCACGTCAACCACTCGATGTTCTGGCAGAACCTCTCCCCCGACGGCGGCGACAAGCCCACCGGCGAGCTCGCCGCCGCCCTGGACGAGCACTTCGGCTCCTTCGACGCCTTCCGCGCCCACTTCACCGCCGCCGCCACCACCATCCAGGGCTCCGGCTGGGCCGTACTGGCCTGGGAGCAGCTCGGCGGTCGGCTGCTGGTCCACCAGCTCTACGACCAGCAGTCCCAGCTGCCCGCCGGGCAGACCCCGATCGTCCTGCTCGACATGTGGGAGCACGCCTTCTACCTGCAGTACCGCAACGTCAAGCCGGACTACGTCGGCGCATGGTGGAACGTCGTCGACTGGGCCGACGCCGCGGCCCGCTTCGCCCGTGCGACGGGTCGCGAAGAGCGATCGTGACCCGGGCGCCGCTGGCGGCCGAGCACCCCGTCGCCGACGCGTTCCGAGCCGCGTTCCGGGCCCACCCGGCCGGGGTCGCGATCATCACGGCGCTGTCGGCGGACGGTCCCGTCGGCGTCACCGCGTCCTCGGTCGCCTCGGTGTCGGTGCGGCCGCCCGCGGTGTCCTTCTCACTGACGGCCGGGGCTCGCGCGACTCCGGGCATCGTGGGGGGCACGTCCGTGCTCGTGCACCTGCTCGACGCCGAGGACGCGCCGCTCGCTCGCCGGTTCGCTGCGCCCGGCGTTGATCGGTTCGGTCCGGGGACGCAGTGGGAGCTGACCGACGAGGGCGAGCCCCGCTTGCGCGGGGTCGGGACGGCGCTGCGGTGCCGCGTGCACCGCGTGCTCGATGTCGGGGACTCGGTGTTGGTGGCGGCGTTCGTCACCGGCGTGTCGGGGGCGGGCCATCGGGGGCGTCGTCTCGTCTACGCCGAGCGGTCCTTTCATTCGCTCGCTCCCGTGAGTGGTCCTGCTGCGATGACGAACGAATAGCGTGGTTGCCGCAGCCGGGGCCGAGGCCCCACCGGAGGTGCCGCCGGAGGCGAACAAGACCCGCCACCACACCTGGGCCGAGGCCACGGAGCACAACCGTGCCGGAGGCGCCGTAAGCGGTGCGCCCGACCGGGCGAACGCGCGGGACGATCAGCTCGCGAGCAGGCGCTCGCTGGCCTCGTAGACCTGCGCAGGCGGCCCGACCAGCAGCGGGTCGGGGGTGCCGACCGCGTCGAGGTCCTTGGTCGGGTAGTCCAGTCCGGAGAGCACCCAGCTCAGCGCGGCGATCCGGCCGCGCTTCTTGTCGTTGCTGCGCACCACCGTCCACGGTGCCGCGGGCGTGTCGGTGCGGGCGAACATCTGCTCCTTGGCCCGCGTGTAGTCGTCCCAGCGCTCCAGGGCGGCCAGGTCGACCGGGCTGAGCTTCCACTGCCGCAGCGGGTCGATCACCCGGATGGTGAACCGGGTGCGCTGCTCGGCGCGCGACACCGAGAACCACAGCTTGACCAGGTGGATGCCGCTGTCCACGAGCGCGGACTCCAGGCCGGGGACCTGGGTCGTGAACTCCTCGTGCTCGGCGGGGGTGCAGAACCCCATCACCGGCTCGACGACCGCGCGGTTGTACCAGGACCGGTCGAACAGGATGATCTCGCCGGCCGCCGGGAGCTGGCTGAAGTAGCGCTGGAAGTACCACTGCCCCTGCTCGCGCGCGGTGGGCTTCTCCAGCGCCACGACCCGGGCGCCGCGCGGGTTGAGGTGCTCCATGAACCGCTTGATCGTGCCGCCCTTGCCCGCCGCGTCGCGGCCCTCGAACAGCACGACGACCCGCTGGCCGGTGTCCTTGACCCAGGACTGCATCTTCAGCAGCTCGATCTGCAGCGCCCGCTTGCGCACCTCGTACTCCTCGCGGGGCATCCGCTCGGCGTAGGGGTAGTCCTGGCGCCAGGTGTCGATCTCCTGGCCGTCCGGGCCCAGCAGCAGCGTCTCGTCGTCGTCGAGCTCGCGCACGGTCAGCCCGTCGAGCCCGGTCAGCAGGTCGGCGGACTTCAGCGCGGCCCGCAGTTCGTGGCGGCTGCGCTGGGAGTGCCCGGCCGCCCGCGGCGTCCACCGGAACGACTCCACCACCTGGTCTGCTGACGTCACCCTGGTCCTCCCCGCGGTTCCGGTGCCCGGACGGCACACCTCGGTCGATCCTGCGCGGCGGGCGCCCCGACCGCCAGCGCAGGGTCGGACGGGCCCCATGGTTCAGCCGATGTTCACCCGCCACGGACCCGCCCCGCACAGGTGGGCCGTCGAGCGGGCAGGACGACCGAGCCGGGTCCTTCACAGGCGATGGCTCCTCTGCGAACGTCGGGGCATGGACTCCCGCCGCCCGGTCCGGTTCGCCGTCGTCGGCGCCGGGAGCCGCGGCTACGGCCACAGCGCCCGCATCGAGCAGGCCGGCGGGACGGTCGTCGCCGTCGCCGAGCCCGACCCGCGGCGGCGGGCGATCCTGGCCGAGCGGTTCGGCGTCGACGCGCGCTTCCCGGGCTGGCGCGAGCTCGCCGACGCCGCCCCGGCCGACGTCGACGCGGTGGTCGTCGCCACCCAGGACGCCGACCACGCCGACCCGGTGGAGCGCTTCGCCGCGCTGGGCCTGGACATCCTGTGCGAGAAGCCGATGGCCCCCACCGAGGCCGACGCCGTGCGCATGGCCGAGGCCGTCGAGCGGGCGGGCGTGCTGTTCGCCGTCTGCCACTCGCTGCGCTACACCGACTACACCCGCGCCCTGGTCGACCTCGTCGCGTCCGGGCGGATCGGGCGGGTCGTGTCGGTGCAGCACCTGGAGCCGGTGGGCTGGTGGCACTTCGCGCACTCCTACGTGCGCGGCAACTGGCGCCGCGAGGACGAGTCGTCCTCGCTGCTGATGGCCAAGTGCTGCCACGACCTCGACTGGCTCGGCCACGTCATCGGCTCGCACCCCACCTCGGTGGCCTCGTTCGGCCGGCTCAGCCACTTCCGCCCGGAGAACCGCCCGCCCGGCGCCGGCACGCGGTGCACCGACTGCGCGGTCGAGCCGGACTGCTCCTACTCCGCGCTGCGGCTCTACCCGAGCCGCCTGGGCGAGAGCGGCTGGGACCGGTGGCCGCTGGCCGTGCTCACCCCCACCCCGACCGCCGAGACCGTGCGCGCCGCGCTGGAGGAGGGGCCCTACGGGCGCTGCGTCTACGACTGCGACAACGACGTCGTCGACCACCAGGTCGTCGCCCTGGACTACGCCAACGGCGTGACCGCCACCCACACCGTCACCGCCTTCACCGACATGGGCAACCGGCGCACCCGGATCTTCGGCACCGACGGCTGCATCGACGGCGACGGCGCGAGCCTGACCGTCCACGACTTCCGTCGGGGCCCGCGCGCGCCGGTGCAGGTCCTCACGCCGGGCGAGACCGACTTCGACCCGGTCTCCGCGCACTCCGACGGCGACCGCAACCTGGTGGCCGCGTTCGTCACCGCCTGCGCCACCCGCGACCCCGCACCGATCCTGTCCGGGCCCCACGAGTCCGTCGGGAGCCACCGGATCGTCTGGGCCGCCGAACGCGCCCGCCGCACGGGGACCGTGGTCCACCTCGACGCGCAGTGATCGACGGGCTACTCGGGCGGCAGGGTGCGGACGTGGGCCAGACCGAGCCCGACCCACCGGTCCAGGTCGTCGTCATCGGCCGCGGCGTCGAGGTCGACCCGCAGCCACCCGGCCATCTCCCGCCCGCGCATCACCACCCGGCTCGCCCGCGGATCGGCGAGCAGGTCCTGGGCCCGGGCCGGGTCGACGCGCAGCATCAGCCCGCCGCGGCCGCTGGCGGTCACGGTCAGGTGGCCGGCCACCATGAACCCGAGCCCGCCGAACATCGGCTTCTCCACGACGTCGGGTTCGGCGGCCAGGATCTCGCGCAGCCGGTGGACCAGGTCGAGGTCGTACGCCATCGGCGCAGTATCGACGCGCGGCGGTATCGACGCGCGGGCGGGGCGATCAGCCGGCGGGTGCGCCCAGCGCCCGGCGCACGGCCGCCCCGACCGCGACGGCGTCGTCGATCCCGACCGCGGCGACGAGCCGCGACGCGGCGGCCCTGCGGGCGCGGGGGTCGCTGCCCGGACCCGCGGTCGCCACGGCGTCGGCCGTGCGGCCGGTGCCGGCCAGCAGCAGGACCGGACGCCCGCGGTCCACGCTGTGCTCCAGGTCGAGGTAGGCGATGTCCCCGCCGTTGGCCAGCAGCGTCACCGACGGACGCGTTCCCGCGACCGCGCCGGCCACGTCGGCCAGCCAGGGGGACTCGTCGCCCCACGCCGTGCCGGGCACGAGCACCGCGTGGGTGTGGTGGCGGTCCAGGGCCACCGCGTCGGCGCTGGGCGGCGGGTGGCCGGGGGCGACGACGGTGCCCTCGGCCGCCACCCCGATCAGCGGGAACACCGCGCCCGCCGCGGCCCGCGCCCGACCGACCGCCCGCATGACCCCGACCTCGGTGGCCCCGTCGACGACGGCCGCGCCCAGACCGGCCACCACCGGGAGCACCGCGTCGCGCAGCAGGGCCCCGAGCAGGCGCTCGTGCTCGTCGTCCATGTCGCCCGCGCCGCCGACCAGGACGAGCACCGGCACGCCCAGCGGGACGCCCGCGCCGGCGAGCACCGCGGCGATGTCGGGCACCCGGGCGACCCGCAGGACCGCGGGTCCGTCGCCGCCCATGCCCTCCCCCGTCGTCGCGCCGGCCCGAACTGTAGCCAGCGCCGACGGCCCGGACGTGATCACCACGCGGTCGGGTCGGGGGTCGCGGTCGGCGGTCTCAGGCGGCCTTCTCCAGGATGTGCACCCCGCACGCCGAGCCCAGCCCGATGACGTGCGCGAGCCCGATCCGGGCGCCCTCGATCTGGCGCGGGCCCGCCTCGTCGCGCAGGTGGGTGGCGACCTCCCAGACGTTGGCGATGCCCGTCGCGGCGATCGGGTGGCCCTTGGACTGCAGGCCCCCCGAGACGTTGACCGGCATCCGCCCGTCGCGCCACGTCGCCCCGGAGTTGAAGAAGTCGACCGCGCCGCCCCGCTCGCACAGCATCAGGTTGTCGTAGTGCACCAGCTCCGCGGTCGCGAAGCAGTCGTGCAGCTCCACCAGGTCGAGGTCCTCCGGGCCGACCCCGGCCTGCTCGTAGGCCCGGGTCGCGGCGTTGCGCGTGAGGGTGTTGACGTCGGGCAGCACCTGGCAGGCCTCCTGCCAGGGGTCCGAGGTCAGCACCGACGCCCGGATCCGCACCGCGCGGCGGCGCTGGTCGGGGTCCAGGGTGCGCAGCTTCGCGCCGCTGACCACCACGGCCGCCGCGGCGCCGTCGCAGTTCGCCGAGCACATCGGGCGGGTGTTCGGGTAGGCGATCATGACGTCGTTCATGATCTGTTCCAGGCTCATCCGCTTCGAGTACGCGGCCAGCGGGTTGAGCGTGGAGTGCGCGTGGTTCTTCTCGCTGATCCGCGCGAACAGCTCGAAGTCGGTGCCGCCGTAGCGGTGCCCGTACTCCATGCCGACCTGCGCGAACACGCCGGCCATCGTCTCGGTGCCGATGAACCCGTCGATCGGGGCGACCGCGCCGAAGCGGCCCGAGCGCTGCCACGGTCCCTCCTGCTCGGTGCGCGGGCGCGCGCCGAGCAGGCCCGCGCCGGACAGCTTCTCCACCCCGACGGCCAGGCCCATGTCGGCCTCGCCCGCCTTGATCGCCATGCACACCGTGCGCAGCGCGGTGGCCCCGGTCGCGCAGGCGTTCTGGACGTTGTAGACGGGGATGCCGGTCTGCCCGATCTGCTTCTGCACCTGCTGACCGATGCTGCCCGCGCCGCCGAGCAGGTTGCCAGCGGCCAGCACCTGCATGTCGGCCATGGCGACCCCGCCGTCGGCCAGCGCGGCCAGCGCGGCCCGACCCGCCAGGTCGACCAGGTCGAGGTCGGGGTGCTTGCCGAACTTCGTCATGTGGATGCCGAGGATCCACAGCTCGTCGGACATGCTCAGGCCTCCACCGGTGCGAATCCGTAGTTGACCGCGTCCACGCCGGTCCCGTCCGTGCCCGCGACGTATGTCGTCAGCGCGACCTTCATCCCCAGGTGCACGTGCCCGGGGTCGGGCGGCACGCCGACCAGGTTGCCGCGCACGCTCGTGCCGTCGCAGTCCACCAGCGCCGCCACGAACGGCACCGGCACCCCGGGCGCGGCGAAGGTGACGATCGTGAACGCCCGCACCTCCCCGGTCCGCGCGACGGGCACCGGGCTGAAGTCGCGGGTGCCGCAGGCCGCGCAGGCGATCCGGCGGTCGAAGTAGCGGGCGCCGCAGCCCGCGCACTCCCGCGCCACCAGGTGCGGCTCGTCGCCGAGGACCAGGTAGTCGACGAACGGGATCTGATCGGCCATCCGACCGGGCCTCCCTCCGCAGCAGCAGCGTCGGTGCTGTCGCCGGTGCGGCCCGCAGCCGGGCGCACCCCATACCACCACGGCGCCGGGCCGCGGTCGAGATCCTCGGTGATCCGCCCCCGCGCGGGCGCCGCGCGCGGCATGCTGGGCGGGCTCGGTCACGCGACGTCGCCGGGGTAACGACGGAGAGTGCGCCGGCGACCACAGTCCACAGCCGGACGGGGAAGGCGGTGACGATGGCGCACGGACCGGGTGCGGGCCGGCGGCGAGCCGCACTGTGGGTCGCGCTCACGGGCGCCGTCTACGCGACCGGTGTGTCCGGCTACCTGAACCTCCGCCAGCTCACCGACGACCCGCGCACCCTGTCCTGGCCCGAGGCGCTCTACCGGGGAGCGCGACTGTTCACCCTCAACGTCGACCTGCCCGAGGGCACGCAGGCGCCGTGGTGGCTGTGGGTCGCCGCGCTGCTCGCGCCCCTGCTGCTGGCCCGCGGGGTGCTCGTGCTGTTCCGCGACCGCATCGGCGGCGCGCTGGTCCGGTTCGCCGCGCGGCCGGCGCTGGTGGTGTTCGGCGCGGGTGAGCGGGCCGCGGCCCTGGTCGCCGCGTCCACCGCCGGCGCCGACACCGGGCCGGCGTGGCGGCGGGCCTGGCGCAGGCGGTGGTGGCGCCGCGACGTCGTGGTCGTCGTCGACCCCGACCCGCAGGCCCTGGAGAGCATCGACGGGCCGCTCGTGCACACCGTCGTGGGCGACGGGACCGGCCCCGGGTCCCTGCGCGCCGCGGCGGTCGCGCGGGCGGCCGAGGTCGCGGTGATCACCGGCGACACGGTCCGCAACTCCGCGGTCGCCGCCGCGCTGCTGGGCCTGGGCCCGCCCGTGCGCGACATCCACGTCGAGGTCGACGACCCGGGGCTGGCCGGCACACTCGAACAGGGCGGCGTGCGCACCGGGGTCGCGGTCAACACGTTCAACGCCGCCACGCTCACCGCGACCGACGTGCTCGACGAGCTCGACCTGGTGCCCGACCGACCGCCCGCGCGCGCCGGCGAGCCCGGCGAGGCCGTGCTGCTGTTCGGGACGGGCCCGCTGGTGGACGCGTTCGTGCTGGAGCTGTACCGCCGCCAGCGCGTCCGGCTGCTCGACGCGCCGTGGGCCCCGCCGCCGCGCATCGCGGTGTTCGGCCCCGACTCCGCGGTGCGCTGCGCCGGGCTGGCCCGGCTGCTGGGCAGCGAGCTGCAGCTGCTCGAGCTGGAGCCCTTCGAGGTCCAGCTCGCGCAGGCCGTCGAGCTGGACCCCGACACCACCCGCCACCTGCACCGCTACCGCCCGGTGCGGCAGGTGGTCGTGGCCGTGCCGACCGACCTCGCGGGCGGTGGCATCGCGCTGACCCTGGCCCGCCATTTCGGCCCGCCGGTGCCGGTCGCGCTGGTCACCGAGTCCGCGTCCAACCCGTTCGGCGAGGAGATCGCCCGGCAGGCCCGCCAGCGCCGCGACACGCTGTCGTCGCTGCGGCTCCACCCCGCCCCCGAGCGGGCCTACACCCTGCCCGCCCTGCGCGCGAACCGCGACGTCGCACGGTTGGGCCGCGCCCTGTTCGAGGCCGAGCCCCGCGGTCCGGTGCCGGCGCGGAGCAGCGTCGCGACGTGGAACGCGCTGGACGAGGCCGACCGGCGGAGCTGGACCGGGAAGGCGGAGGAGCTGCTGGAGCGCACCGCGTCCCGGGGCGCGCCGCTGCGCCGCAGCGCGCTCGTCCCGGTCGACTCCCCCGAGCTGGCGCTGCTGCACGCGCTGGGGGTCGAGCGCCCGGCCGCGCTCGTCCGCGCCGGCCTGCGGATCGACTTCACCGACCCGACCGCGCTGCGCGCCGCGGCCGACGCGCTGGGCGAGTCCGACCGCGCGTTCGAGGTGTGGTGCGAGGTCGCCCGCCTGCGCACCGACGCCGCGCTGCTCGGCCGCGACCACCGCGCCGTCGACCCCACCGACGACGTCGACCGCCTCGTCCTGCTGCGACGCGCGGTGCTCGGCGACACCGACGCGCGACGGGCCCTGCCGCCCGCGGGCGGACTCGACGTCGGCGACCGCCCGGTCGTGCTGCTGGGCGACCCGGACCAGCTCGACGAGCAGGCCCACCACCTGCTCACCACCGCCCTGGACCAGCGGCTCGACCCGCCACGGGTCTTCGCCACCGGCACGGCCCAGGATGCGGCCGGGTTCGGGACGGGGGTGGCGGCCGTCGCCGGCGACGACCACCGTCGCGGCCGCACCCGCCTGCTGGACCTGCTCGGGGCCGCCGTCCGGGCGCGGCATGCCGCCGCCTCGGTCCGCGTCCTCGTGCTGCCCGGGGCGGCGACCGACGAGGTGCTGCTGGCCCGCGCCATCGGCGCCACCGTCGGCTGGGTCCAGCTCCCCGGTGGCCCCGACCTGGCCCGCACCCTGCTCAACGGGGCCGTGGGCGTCGTCCCGCTGCCGGTCGACCGGACGACCGTGCGCGCGTTCCTGCACCCGGGCCGCTGGCCCGGCCCGGCCGACGAGCGCGACGGGATCGCCGAGGAGCTGCACCGCCGCTACACCGCCCGCCGCCGCGACCGGCGCGCCATCAACGACCCCTCGATGCGGCCGTGGTCGAAGCTCTCCCCGTGGCTGCGCGAGTCCAACCGGGCCGTGGTCGACGACATCACCACGAAGCTGGCCGCGGTCGGGCTGCGCATCGACCCCGGCGCCCCCGGCCCGCTGCCCACCGGTTGGCCGTCGACGGTGACCGCGGACCAGCGCGAGTTCCTCGCCGAGATGGAGCACGGCCGCTACACCGCCGAGCGCCTGCAGAGCGGCTGGACGCTGGCCGCCCGCGCCCCCGCCCGGTTCGCCTCGCCGTGGCTCGTGCCGTGGTCGGAGCTGGACGAGGACGAGAAGGACTACGACCGCTTCACCGTCTCCGTGCTGCCCGAGGTGCTCGCCGCGTGCGGCATCGGTCTGCGCACCCTCTGACGCGCCCCCGCGAGGCGGGCGCGGGCGCGCTCACGCAGGATCGGGGTGCACAGCCGCCCGAACCGGAGGAGACCCCGTGCCCGACCCCGTCGCGATCGTCACCGGTGCCGGCAGCGGACTGGGCCGCGTGATCGCCGCCGCCCTGCTCGCCGACGGCTGGCGCGTCGGCCTCGCGGGCCGGCGGGCCGAGCCGCTGGCCGCGACCGCGCAGGGCCACGACGACGCCGCGCTCCCGGTGCCCACCGACGTCGCGGACCCCGCCTCGGTCGCCGCGCTCTTCGGCGCCGTCGTCGACCGCTGGAGCCGGCTCGACCTGCTGGTCAACAACGCCGGCGGCTTCGGCCCGGCAGGCACCCCCGACGAGATCGGCGTCGACGCGTGGCTGGCCACCGTCGACACCAACCTGACCGGCTCGTTCCTGTGCGCCCGCGAGGCGTTCGCGGTGATGCGCGCCCAGCGGCCCGGCGGCGGCCGCATCATCAACAACGGCTCGATCTCCGCGCACGCGCCGCGCCCGGGCAGCATCGCCTACACCGCCACCAAGCACGCGATCACCGGCCTGACGAAGTCGCTCTCGCTCGACGGGCGCCCGTTCGGCATCGCCTGCGGCCAGATCGACATCGGCAACGCCGCCACCGACATGACCGCAGGCATCGCCACCGGCGCCCGGCAGGCCGACGGCTCGGTGCGCCCCGAGCCCACGTTCGACCCGGTGCACGTCGCCGACGCCGTCCGCTACATGGCCGGGCTCCCCCTCGACGCCAACGTCCAGTTCCTGACGATCACCGCCACGGCGATGCCCTTCATCGGCCGGGGCTGACCCGGCCGGTTCAGCCGGGCCGGCGCGCCTCGATCAGCACGCGGCTCGACCAGGCGACGAACGAGCCGTCGGTGCGGATGCGGTCGTGCAGGCCGCGCAGCTGCCGGTCGTCGCGCTCGACGTCGAAGTCGGGCACCCACCAGATCACCTTGCGCAGCAGGTGCACGACGGCCGCGATGTCGAAGAACTCGACCCGCAGCCGCTCGCAGCGGACGTCGAGCACCTCCAGCCCGGCCGCCCGGGCCTGCGCGGCCTCGACCTCGGGGTCGCGGTCGTGCCGGTCGACCGCCGGCAGCGGCCCCCGCATCCACTCGATCAGGTCGAGCATGCTCGCCGGACCCACGTGCTGGGCCAGGTAGCGCCCGCCTGGGCGCAGCACCCTGGCGATCTCAGCCCACCACGGCCGCACCGGGTGCCGGCTGGTCACCAGGTCGAACCGGGCGTCGGCGAACGGGAACGCCGGCGCGTCGGCCACCGCGACCACGGCGACCCCGCGGGGTCGCAGCAGCCGGGCCGCCCGCGCCGCGTTCGGGGGCCAGCCCTCGGTGGCCACCATGACCGGCGGGTAGGCCGGCACCCCGGCCAGCACTTCACCGCCGCCGGTCTGCACGTCCAGCGCGGCCGCCACCCGCGGCAGCCGGTCGGCGATCGTGCGCTGGTAGCCCCACGAGGGCCGCTGCTCGGTGGCCCGGCCCTCGAGCCAGGAGAAGTCCCAGCCCTCGACCGGCGCGGCCGCGCCCTCGGCGACCAGGTCCTCGTACGTGCCCATCGACCGATCCTCCGACCGCCCCCACCTCGGCGCCACCGAGTTCAGGGGCTCGGTGGGATCAGCCCGGCACCGAAGACCGCGAGCCCAGCGCGACCGGCATCGTCTCGTAGCCGCGCAGCACCCGGGTGCCCCTGCGCCGCGCCGTCCCCGCGGGCGCCAGCCCCTCGAACCGCTCGAACAGCGCCCGCAGGGCCACCTCCCCCTCCATCCGCGCCAGCGCGGCGCCCAGGCAGTAGTGCACGCCGCTGGAGAAGCTGACGTGGTCCTTGGCGTTGGGCCGGGTCACGTCGAAGGCGTGCGGGTCGGCGAAGACCTTCGGGTCGCGGTTGGCCGCCGCCAGCAGCGTCACCACCAGCTCCCCCTCCGCGATGTCCACGCCCCCCACGGTCGTCGCCCGACGGGCCCGGCGCGCGGTCCGCTGCACCGGCGACTCCACCCGCAGCACCTCGTCCACCGCGTTGGGCCACAGCTCGGGCCGCCGGGCCAGCAGCGCGCGCTGCTCGGGGTGGGCGAACAGGAGCGCGGCGCCGTTGCCGATCAGGTTGACCGTGGTCTCGAACCCGGCGCCGAGCACGAGGCTCGCGGTGGCCACCAGCTCGGTCTCGGTCAGCCCGCTGCCGTCGTCGTCGGTCAGCCCGACGAGCGTCGAGAGCAGGTCGTCGCCGGGATCGCGGCGCAGCCTGCGCAGGTGCCCGCGCATCCACGACTCGATCGCGCCCAGGTTGGCCTGCACCTCCTCGAACCGGGCCCGGTCCAGGCCCAAGTCCAGCGAGGCGGCCGCGCCGTCGCCCCAGGCGAGGAACTGCTCGCGCATCGACACCGGCACCCCGAGCATCTCCGAGATCACCGTGACCGGCAGCAGGCTGGCGTAGCCCGCGACGAGGTCGACGCGGCCCCCGCCGCCGCGCCCGGCGCGCTCGAGGTCGTCGAGGAGCTCGCCCGCGATGACCTCGGTGCGCTCGCGCAGCGCGGCGACGGCCCGCGCCGTGAACGCGCGCGTGACCAGGCGCCGGTAGCGGGTGTGCGTGGGCGGGTTGACCGCCAGCATCGACGGCGGGTCGAGCGGCCCGATGTGCGGCGAGGGCCCGGCCAGCCGCAGCGCCAGCCGCAGCGACGCCGGCACCGGCATGTCCTGGGCCAGGACGCCGAAGTCGTCGCTGCGCAGCACCGCCGTGCAGATGTCGTGGTGGACGCTGAGCCTGCTCAGCGCGCCTACCGTGAACGGCGCGTCGGTGCGCAGCTCCTCGTACCGGGCGTAGGGGTCGGCCTGCTGCGCCGGGTCGACCAGGAGCCGGGCGTCGGGGTTGCCTGCGCGGGCCCGCCGCGCCGTCGCCACCCGCATCACCCCGTGCGTCGCGGCCCACCGGACCGTGCTGCGGATCGTCATCGCCCGCTCCCCCGCTCGCCGTCGTCATCGGTGTCGCCATCGGTGTCGTCGATGGTGTCGCCGTCCATCGTGGCCACCGCACCGACCGGCTCCAAGGGCGTCGCGCACCGGTTTGCGCCCGGTGCTGGTGCGGTTCGCACCACCTGCGTACCGTGGTCCGGTGGCCTGGACGCGCCCCGCCGAACCGATCCGCAGGCTGCTGCGCCGCGGGGCCGAGATCGCGCTGGACGCCCCGCCGGAGTGGCTCACCGAGATCGAGGACTCCACCCTGGCCGGTCCGGGCATGCGCCAGGTCGCCGACGACCCCGTGCTCAACGCGGCCATCCGGCGGACGCTGCGCTCGAGCCTGCGGCACTGGGCGCTGTCCAACCAGCGCGACCCGGGCGCGCCGGTGCCGGCGAGCATCGGTCCGGACACCCCCGGCATCGCCCGCGACCTGGTCCGCCGCGGGCTCGACGAGTCGGTCCTGCACGCCTACCGGCAGGGCCAGAACGCGGCCTGGCTGCGTTGGATGTCGGTCGCGTTCACCCTCACCTCCGACCCCGACGAGCTGCGCGAGCTGCTCGACGTCTCGTCGCGCTCGATCGCCGGGCTGGTCGACGCCACCGTTGCGGCGATCTCGGCGCAGATGCGCTCCGAGCGCGACGCCATCGCCGGGGGCACCCACGCCGACCGGCGGGAGGTGGTCTCCCTCGTGCTCGACGGCGCACCCATCACCCCGGACCGCGCGTCGGCCCGGCTGGGCTACCGGCTCGACCGCTCGCACACCGCCGCGGTCGTCTGGAACGACACCGACGACTCCGACCTCGCCGACCTCGAACGCGCCGCCGAGGCGCTGGCCGGCCCGGACCGGACCGCGCGCCCGCTCGCCGTGGTCGCCCGCGCCGCCACCGTCTGGGCCTGGATTCCCGGCCGTCCCCCGTCCACCGACGGCCTGCACGCCGCACTCGCCGGGCTGCCCGGCGTCCGCGTGGCCCTCGGCCCGACCGCCCACGGCGTGGAGGGCTTCCGCCGCAGCCACCTCGATGCCCTCACCACCCAGCGCCTGATCGCCCGCCTGCGCTCCGACCAGCGCGTCGCCGCGTTCGACGCCGTGCAGCTGGTCTCGCTGGCCACCACCGACCCCGAGGCCGCCGACCGCTTCGTCACCGACACCCTCGGCGACCTCGCCACCGCCCCACCCGAGCTGCGCCGCACCGTGCGCACCTACATCCACGCCCGCTGCCACGCCGCGCAGGCCGCCGCGGCGCTCTACACCCACCGCAACACCCTGCTGCGCCGCCTCGCCCGCGCCGACGAGCTGCTGCCCCGGCCGATCCGGGAGAACAGCGTGGCCGTGGCGGTCGCGCTGGACATCGTGCACTGGCACGGCAGCGGATCCCGTGTCGTCACTGCCGGTGATCCTGCTGTCGCCCTTCGCGGCACGACGCTCCGGGGCCGGCCGAACATCACCCGATAGCCGACATCGCAGCCACCTTGCGCGCGCAATCACCACGCCGTCGCCGTGGCGGCGGAGACGACCGTCACCCGACCATCGGTCGAGGTGGGCAGCCCGTCCGCCCGAGCGGCGGATGCGGATTGCGACATCCGTCGCGGCGCGGGCCGCCACGCACGGTGCAGGACGACCGTCAATGGTCCGTGGTGTCGCGCGGATCACCACTCCTACCCCTCCGGCGATCATTCGATCACCCTCGCGCCGCACCGCTGCCGCGCAGAGAGGAGGTCGCACCGATGCGCTCCCCCGACGCGATGGTGCTTCGTCCGGTCCCCCGCGACCACGCCCCGGTCCGTCGTCGAACCGGGTGGGCGGCGTCGGCCGCCGCGCTGGCCGTGGTGCTGGCCGGCTGCGGCGGGGCCTCCCCGGCCCGGGCCACGGCCGATCGGCCGGTCCTGTTCCCGGTGACGTTCATCAACGTCGTGCCGATCCAGAGCCTCACCTACACGCCGGAGATGATCGCCGACATCACCGGGCTGTTCGAGCGCGAAGGGCTGCGGGTCGAGTTCCAGTACGTCCAGGGCTCGGCAGGCGCGATCCAGAACGTGCTCGGCGGCACCGGGCTGGTCACCCGCATCGGCGACAGCGAGGCGATGGCGGCCATCGGCGGGCGCGGCGACGCGGTGACCGCCGTGGCCCAGCCGTCGCAGCGCTCGACGCTGCGCGTGGTGTCGCTGGCCGACGACCCGGTGCGCACCCCCGCCGACCTGCGCGGACGGGTGGTCGGGCTGGCCTCGCTCGGCGGGGCCAGCGAGGCCCTGGTCGACACGCTCGCCGCCGCGGGCGGGGTGGCCGAGAGCGACGTGCGCAAGCAGACCGTCGCGCTCGGCCCCGGCGTGCTCGACAACGTCCGCAACGGTCGCGTGGACGCCTACGTCGACACGATGGACAACGCGATCCTGCTGCAGCAGCAGGAACCCGACGCGGTGGTGCTCGACCCGTTCGACTCGACGGCCTCCGGCACCCAGATGTACATCGCCTCGCAGCGCGCGCTGGCCGACCCCGCCCGGCGCGACGCGGTGGCCCGCTACCTGCGCGCCATCCGGGCCGCGATGCAGACGGTGATCGAGGACGAGTCGCTGGACCGCACGCTGGAGCAGCTCGGCACGCACTACGACATCCCCATCCTGGGGCAGCCGGAGCTGGCCAAGGCCACCCTGCGCGACTACATCGCCAGCTGGCAGGCCAACGGCGACCTGCTGCGCACGGTGCCGGAGCGCTGGGAACGGATATACGACGAGTCCGCGCGGGTCGGGCTGGTGCCCGCCGGGCTGGAGCCGGCCGACTGGTTCACCAACGACCTGCTCACGACGACCCCGTCGTAGCCGCCCCGGGGCGGCCAGGGCTTGCCCCGGGAGCCCCGGCGTGGGAGGACAGCACGATGAAGATCCTGGTGCCGGACACCGTCCCCCTCGACGACGCGGCGATCAGCGGCGCCACCGTCGTCGTCTACTCCGCCACCGAGCCCGTCCCCGAGGAGCACACCGACGCCGAGGCCCTGGTGGCCTGGGGGAACTCCGCCGACCAGTTGCGCGACGCGGCCGGCAGGCTGACCGGGCTGCGGTGGGTGCAGGACCTCGCGGCCGGCCCCGGGGCCACGCTGAGCGCGGGATTCGCCGCCGACGTGCCGATCACCTCCGGCCGCTCCCTGCACGACGCGACCGTCGCCGAGCACACGCTCGCGCTCGCCCTCGCCGCCGCCCGCCACCTGCACCTGGCGGTGCGGGCCCAGATCGGGCACCGCTGGGCCCGCGAGATCGGCGGACTGCAGCCGCTGGACAACTCCCGGGGCCTGACCACCCTGCGCGACGCGCGGGTCGTCGTCTGGGGCTTCGGCAGCATCGGCAAGACCGTCGCGCCGCTGCTGCGCGCGCTCGGCGCCGAGGTCGTGGGCGTGGCGCGCTCGGCCCGGACCGTCGACGGCTACCAGGTGGTCGACGACGTCGACGCGGTGCTGCCGACCGCCGACATCCTGATCATGATCCTGCCCACCGCCCCGTCGACCGACAAGGCGCTCGACGCCCGCAGGCTGGCGCTGCTGCCCCCGGCGGCGTGGGTGGTCAACGTCGGGCGCGGCAGCACCGTCGACGAGCAGGCCCTCCTCGAGGCCCTGCGGGGCGGCCGGCTGGCCGGGGCCGCCCTCGACGTCACCGCCACCGAGCCGCTGCCGGCCGACTCGCCGCTGTGGGACGAGCCGCGGATCATCATCACCCCGCACGCGGCCGGGGGACGCCCGCTCGGGGCGGCGGCGCTGATCCAGCAGAACCTGGACGCGCTGCAGGCGGGCGAGCCGCTGACGAACCTCGTGGAGCGCTGAGCGGCGGGTGCTCACGCCACCGGGAATTGAGCGCGGGGCGCTCATGTTTACTCCAGTGACGGCCGGAGAGGTCCGGCCGGAAGCAGGAGGAGGCAGAGACACCATGAGCACGCTCTCGCTGTGGAGCCGCCCGTTCGCGTTCGACCGCGAGTTCGACTCGCTCGTCCGCCGGGCCTTCAGCCAGGCTCCCGGTGGCTTCACCCCCGCCGCCGACGTCACCCGCGACGGCGACGACGCCCTGGTCCGGCTGGAGCTGCCGGGCCTGGACGTGCAGAAGGACGTCGAGGTCTCGGTCGACGGCGACCGGCTGGTCGTGCGCGGCGAGCGCCGTGACGAGCACGACGAGGACCGGGACGGGCGCACCGTCCGCGAGGTCCGCTACGGCTCGTTCCGCCGCACCTTCACCCTGCCGGCGCACGTCGGCGCCGACGCGGTCACCGCGTCCTACGACGCCGGCGTCCTGACCGTCCGGGTGGCCGGCGCGCACGCCGACGCGCCCGGCGCGCGGCGCATCCCGGTGACCGGGTCCGCCCCGGCCGCCGTGGAGTCCGGCGAGGGGACCGCGTCCGAGGCGGCCTGACCCGCAGTCGAACGGGCCCGTCCCACCGGGGACGGGCCCGTCGTCGTGCACGGGGCACCCAGGGGCTCGCCCCTACCGTCACGGGTGGGCAGGGCCCGGGGGACGCCAGGGATCCGGCCGGCGCTCGGAGGAGTCCGCAGGTGGCTCTCGACCGGTGTTGATCTCGCTCGCCGGCGCTCCGGAGCTTCCTCGCAGGGTCTGTGTGGTCCTCGCAGATGCGGCAACCCCTGCGAAGACCACACCCCTCTGCGAGGACGCCCGCCCCCCGCCCTGGGACCGTCCGGGCCCGGTCGAGGGCCGCGGGAGCGGCACAGCCGGTCACCTCGGTCCGGCCGGATCAGCGGGGAGCCCGTCCGGATCGGCGAGCCGTCGCGGCGGTTCAGCGCATCAGCGCGTCCACCACGTGGGCGCCGATGCCGACCGCTTCATAGTGCTCGCGGCAGAGCGCGATGTAGTCGAACACGTCGAACGTGCCGTTCGGCTCGCCCCGCTCGTCGAGCCAGATCAGCGGCCCGGTGACGTTGAAGGTGACCTTCATCGGCTGCTCGTGCTCGTAGGCGACCAGCGTGTGCGCCTCGCCCGGCGCCTCGTAGACCCAGTCGCCCGCGGTGGCCACCCAGTCGTGCTCCAGGTAGCCCCACTTGCCCGAGATCGTGTAGGCGAAGACCTGCTGCGGGTGGTAGTGGCGGTTGACCAGTCCGGCGCCGCGCGCGTAGAGGACGTCGCACCAGCGGTTCTGGCTCGGCGAGATCCACAGCGGCCGCGAGCCCACCGTCTCGGAGAACGGCACGTAGTAGCGCTCGTCCTCGGTCGGCGCGTCGGCGATGTAGGCCTCGGGCAGCGCCCCGGGCCGGAACACCTGCTCGATGGGCGTGAGGTCGCGCCAGAACTCCCGCTGCGGTGCGGTCCCGGTCAGGTCGGTGCTGGGTGTCTCGGCCACGTCGCGCTCCCCTTCCGCTCGCCCTCGGCTGCGAGGGTCGACCCCACGCTCGCGCCGGTCCGCACCGGCCGTCAACCCGGGCCGGACGGCGCGCCCGGACCGGCCGGGTGGGCGCGGCGGTCGCGCTCAGGCCGGGCCCACCGCCATGCCGTCGCCGAGCAGCGCCCCGCGCAGCTCGCGCAGCGTGCGCGTGAGCAGCCGGGAGACGTGCATCTGGGAGATGCCCAGCTGGGTGGCGATCTGGGTCTGGGTCCGGTTGCCGAAGAAGCGCAGCATCAGGATCGTGCGCTCCCGCTCGGGCAGGGCGTCCAGCAGCGGGCCCAGCGCGTGCAGGTCCTCGACGTGGTCGAGGGCGGGGTCGGGGCCGCCGAACCGGTCGCCGGTGCCGGTCTCGGGGTCGAGCAGGGCGTCCAGGCTCGTCGCGTGCCTGCTGTCCTGCGCCTCCAGCGCCTCCACGACCTCGGCCACGTCGACCCCGATGCGCTCGGCAAGCTCGCTGGGCTTGGGCGGGCGGCCCAGGCTCTGCGCCAGCGGCCCGAGCGCCTGGTTGATCGCCACGCTGAGGTCCTTGAGCCGGCGCGACACCCGCACCGCCCACGTGCGGTCGCGGAAGTGGCGCAGCATCTCGCCGCGCACGCACGGCACGACGTAGCCCAGCACGTCGTCCGGGGACAGCTCCGGGTCCCAGCGGTCGATCGCCGTGATCAGGCCCACGGTGCCGACCTGGACCAGCTCCTCGCGGGCGGCGGGCACCGCGGCGGCGTGCCGGTTGGCGATGTTGCGCACGACCGGCAGCAGGGCCAGCACCACCTCGTTGCGCAGGCCGGCGCGCAACGGGTCGGACGCGGGGAGCTCAGCCATCCGCCGCAGCAGGGGGCTCAGATGGGCGTAGCCCGACCCGCGCTGCGGGGCCGGGCGTAGCTGGGTGGCACCGGCTGCGGACACGTCGCCTCCGTGCTCGGCGAGGGGCGGCGATTCTGCACCCGGTGCGCGCTGTGGTGGGCCCGCGAGCTCGACTGTAGTTCGATGTCGGAGAAGGCGCGCCCCGAACGGACGACCGCGGGCGCCGACCGGTGCCCGATAGGGTCTCGCGGTCGCAACGACAGCCGGACGGACCTGGAGGACGGGCGATGCAGGAACCGCGGGGGCAGGCGGGTGCGGTCCGCGACGCCGTGGCCGGCCTCGGTCTCGAGCATGGCGGCGCCGGGCACGACGGGATCGTCGAGTACGACGGGAGCAGGCGCGACGGGGCCGGGCACGACGGGGCCGGGCCCGGCCGGACCGAGCCGGTGCGCGCATGGTCCATCGCCGAGCGGCTGGCCCGCACGCTGCGCGTGCCGGCCACCGGCCCGCGCGAGCTCGTCACCACCGTCACCAGCGAGGCGGTCAGCCTGGTCGAGGCGGCCCACAGCTGCGGGGTCATCGTCACCGGGCAGCGCGGCGACATGGAGATCGTCGCCACGACCGACGCCGTTCCCCGCACGCTCGACGAGCTGCAGCAGGACCTCGGCTCCGGCCCCTGCCTCACCGCGGCGCGCAAGCAGATCGTCGTGCGCCTGCACGACGTCCCCGCCGACACCCGGTGGCCCCGGTTCCGCGAGGTCGCCTCGGAGCTCGGCGTCGCCACCATGCTCTGCCTCCCCCTCTACGTCGACGACGACGTGCTGGGCACGCTGAGCCTCTACGGCACCGAGCCCGGCGCGTTCCGCGAGGGCGCCGAACCGGTGGCCCGGCTGCTGGCCGCGCTGACCGCGATCGCGCTGGCCGAGTCGCGGCTGGCCGAGCAGATGCGCGTGGCCATGGCCAACCGCGACCTGATCGGGCAGGCCAAGGGCATCCTGATGCGCGAGCACCGGATCACCGCCGAGGAGGCCTTCACCCTGCTGCGGCTGCGGTCCCAGCACACCAACACCAAGCTGGTGGACGTGGCCCGCCGGGTCAGCGAGACCGGGACCCTGGACGGGTGAACCCGCTCGGGTGAGGTTTCGGGTCGGCGCGCCGAGGGGAGTCCGGTCGGTAGCGACGCGAGAGGTCCGCTCATGCCCGTCCCGCACCCGTCCGGCCCGGACGACCACCACCTGTCTCCCCGCGAGCGCAGCGCGCTGGAGCGCATCGAGCAGGACCTCGCCGGCAGCGACCCGGCCTTCACCCGCCGCATGCGCGGCGACGGCTACACCACCGTGGCCCTACCCCGCGGGCGGCGCCCGGCGGTCGTCGCGGCGGTCATCGGGGTCGTCCTCGTGCTGGTCGCGGCGCCGCCGTCGTGGTGGGTGCTGTTCGGCCTGCTCGCGCTGATGGGCGTGGCCACGTGGGTGCTGGTGCGCCCCTCGGACCCGGCCCGCTGAGGGTCACCCGGGCGGGTTCACCCGGCGCCGGTGTTCTCGATGTCCTCGAAGATCAGTGACGTGCGGGTGGACAGCACGCCCGGGATCGCCTGCAGGCGCTCGAGCACCACCCGGCGCAGCGCGTCGTTGTCGGCCGCCCGCACCAGCAGGATCACGTCGAACTCCCCGCCGACCAGGGCCATGTGCCGGACCTCCGGGATCGCCCGCAACCGCTCGCGCAGGTCGCGCCACACGTGCTGGCGCACCGACAGGGTCACGTAGGCCGAGGTGCCCAGCCCGACGCGCACCGGGTCGACGGTCGCGGTGAAACCGGTGATGACTCCGGTGGTGGTGAGCCGCTGCAACCGGGCGTAGGCGGCGGCGCGGGAGATGTTGACCCGTTCGGCGAGCGCGCGCACCGACAGCCGCCCGTCGGCCCGCAGCGCGGCCACGATCCGCCGGTCGACGTCGTCGACCGCGCGCCCCGCGGCCCCCGGCTGCGCCATCCGTCTCGTCCCTCCCCGCCTGGCACCGGCTCCCCTGGACGAACGGTCGCCCCCCGGTGCCACTGCGACCATCCGTCCGCGACCCGGGCCTGATTGTGGTCGATCGACCGGTCGGCCGGACAGGATTCGGCGCATCGTCTTCTCAGCTCGATCGGCGCAGCGGGAGGTGGCCTGGTGGAGACCGGGACGGTCCGGTTCATCGAGCGGGACGGCGGGTTGGCGCCCGGTGCGGGTGCCCCGCCGCCCACCGCCGAGCTGCTGGCCGGCTACCGGGCCATGGTGCTGGCCCGCAGGCTCAACGAGCAGGCCGGAGCGCTGGTGCGCCAGGGCAGGCTGGCCGTCTACCCCTCCTCGCGGGGCCAGGAGGCCTGCCAGGTCGCGGCGGTGTCGGTGCTGGAAGCGCGGGACTGGCTCTTCCCCACCTACCGCGACGCCGCCGCCATCGCGGCCCGCGGGGTCGACCCGGTCGAGGTGCTGACCATGCTGCGCGGCGACCGGCACTGCGGGTACGACCCCGTCGCCCACCGGGTGGCGCCGCAGGCCACGCCGCTGGCCACCCAGCTGCCCCACGCCGTGGGCGTCGGGCACGCCGCTCGCCTCAAGGGCGAGGACACCGTGGTCATGGCGCTGTGCGGGGACGGCGCGACCAGCGAGGGCGACTTCCACGAGGCGTGCAACTTCGCGGCCGTGTTCGCCGCCCCCGTGGTGTTCCTCGTGCAGAACAACAAGTACGCGATCTCGGTCCCGCTGGCCCGCCAGTCGGTCGCGCCGTCGCTGGCGGCCAAGGCCGTCGGCTACGGCATGCCGGGGGTGCGGGTCGACGGCAACGACCTCGCCGCGCTGACCGTCGTGCTGGGCGAGGCCGTGCGGCGCGCCCGCGAGGGCGGCGGTCCGACCCTCGTCGAGGCCGACACCTACCGCGTGGAGGCCCACACCAACGCCGACGACGCCAGCCGCTACCGCGACGACGACGAGGTCGCCGAATGGGTTCGGCGCGACCCGCTGCTGCGCCTGCGGGCCCACCTGCTCGCCGAGGGCGCGCTGACCGACGCGCTGGAGGCCGAGTGCGCCGCCGCGGCCGAGGAGCTGGCCGCCCGCGTCCGCGACGGGATGAACCGCGAACGCGCCGCCGATCCCGACGAGATGTTCGCGCACGTCTACGCCACGCCCACCGCGCAGCTGGTCGAGCAGCGCGCCGGGCTGCGCGCCGAGCTGGAGCTGGAGGGGTCGTGACGGGGGCGCGGAAGCGGACCATGGCGCAGGCGATCAACGACGCGCTGCGCGACGCGATGGACGCGGACGGCACGGTGGTCGTCTTCGGCGAGGACGTCGGCCCGCTCGGCGGGGTGTTCCGGGTGACCGACGGGCTGACCCGCGACTTCGGCGAGCAGCGCTGCTTCGACACGCCGCTGGCCGAGTCCGGGATCGTCGGCCTGGCCGTGGGGATGGCGATCAACGGGCTGCGCCCGGTGGTGGAGATGCAGTTCGACGCGTTCGCCTACCCGGCGTTCGAGCAGGTCGTCAGCCACGTGGCCAAGTTCGCCAACCGCACCCGCGGACGCGTCCGGCTGCCGCTGGTGATCCGCATCCCCTACGCCGGCGGGATCGGCGGCGTCGAGCACCACTGCGACTCCTCCGAGGCCTACTACGCCCACACCCCGGGGCTCACCGTCGTCACCCCGGCCACCAACGCCGACGCCTACGGCCTGCTGCGGGCCGCGATCGAGCTGCCCGACCCCGTGGTGTTCCTGGAGCCCAAGAAGCACTACTTCCACACCGAGGAGGTGGACTCCGCGGTGGCCGTGCCGCCCATCGGGCGGGCCGTCGTGCGCCGGGCGGGCCGCGACGCGACGCTGATCGCCTACGGACCCTCGGTGGCGGTCGCGCTGTCGGCCGCCGAGCAGGCCGCCACCGAGGGCCGCGACCTGGGCGTGGTCGACCTGCGCTCGATCGTGCCCTTCGACGACGAGACGGTGTGCGCCGAGGTGCGCCGCACCGGCCGGGCCGTCGTCGTGGCCGAGGCGCCCGGCTTCGCCTCGGTCGCCGCCGAGGTCGTCGCCCGGGTCACCGAGCGCTGCTTCCACCACCTGGAGGCCCCGGTGCGCCGGGTGACCGGCTTCGACGTGCCCTACCCGCCGCCGAAGCTGGAGAAGCACTACCTGCCCGGCGTCGACCGCGTCCTCGACGCGGTCGACGAGCTGCAGTGGGACGCCGCGTGAGCCGGCGCGTGTTCACCCTGCCCGACCTGGGCGAAGGGCTCACCGAGGCGGACCTGGTGCGGTGGCTGGTCGCGGTGGGCGACGCGGTCGAGGTGGACGCGCCGGTGGCCGAGGTCGAGACGGCCAAGGCGGTGGTGGAGGTGCCCACGCCGTACGCGGGGACGATCGCCGAGCTGCACGGCGAGGAGGGCGCGACGCTGGCCGTCGGGGCGCCGCTGGTGTCGGTCGAGGACGGCGCCGACGCCGGTGCCGACCCCGGTGAGCTCGACCCGGCCGCCGAGGCGTACCGGCGGGAGGAGCGCGCGGGGTCGGGGAACGTGCTGGTCGGCTACGGCACCGTGGAGGCGCCGCTCCGCTCCCGGCGGCGCCGGGCGGCGGCCCGACCGCAGCCCGCCCCCCAGCGCGGCGCGGAGCGCCCGGCCGTCAAGTCGCCGATCGTGCGCAAGCTGGCCCGCTCGCACGGCATCGACCTCGCCGCGCTCACCGGCTCCGGCCCCGGCGGGCTCATCGTCCGCGGCGACGTCGAGGCCGCCATCGCCGCGGCGCGACCGCCCGCTCCCCCGCAGGCCCGGGACGCCCCGGACGCCGGCGCCGACCGGGACGCTCGCACGGGCCTGCCGGTCCGGGCGCGCGTGCCGCTCACCGGGGGGCGCCGGACCACGGCCGCGGCGCTGACCCGCAGCCGCCGGGAGGTCCCGGAGGCCACCACCTGGGTCGACGTGGACGCCACCGCGCTGCTGGAGTTCCGCGCCGCGCTCGCCGACGACCGCCCGCGCCCGGGCGTGCTGGCCGTCGTGGCCCGGTTCGCGGTGGCCGGGCTGGCCGCGTTCCCCGCCCTGAACTCCCGGTTCGACCCCGATCGCGGGGAGGTCGTCGAGCTGGACGGGGTCAACCTCGGCATCGCCGCGCAGACCGACCGCGGCCTGCTCGTGCCCGCCGTGCGCGGTGCCCACCGGCTCGGCATGCGCGCCCTGGACGCCGAGATCCGCCGGCTCACCGCCGCCGCGCGCGACGGCTCGGCCACCGCCGCGGAGCTGACCGGCGGCTCGTTCACGCTGAACAACTACGGCGTGCTGGGCGTGGACGGCAGCGCCGCGATCGTCAACCACCCCGAGGTCGCCATCCTGGGCCTGGGCCGGATCCTGGCGCGGCCATGGGTGGTGCGCGGCGAGGTCGTGCCCCGCAGCATCACCCAGCTCTCGTTGGTCTTCGACCACCGGGTCTGCGACGGCGGCACCGCGGCGGGGTTCCTGCGGTTCGTGGCGGACGCGATCGAGGACCCGCTGTCGGCGCTGGCCGAGCTGTAGGGATCGCGCTCACCCCTGCGCGGTGCGCACCTCGGCGGTGTCGCCGCGGCGCACCGTGCCCGGGCGGTCGATGTCGGCGTACACGCCGGCGCACGCCCACCGGCCCATCCCCTCGATGGTGCGCCGGTTGAGCCGGGCGATCGTGCGCAGGGTGTCGCGGTCCTCGGGCAGCTCGCCCTGGGCGAGCGTGGTCATCACGCACCGCATCGTCGACATCCGCACCGCGATGCCCGCGCCGCCGACGTCGATCGCCCCGCCCACCCACTCGTCCTCGGCGAAGGCGGCGTCGGGCACGTCGAGCAGCACGTTGGGCCGGTAACGGCGCGGGTCGAACGACGAGCCCGGCGCGGCCGCCGCGAGCGCGCGCAGCGTGGCCGTGGTCAGCACGTGCAGCACGGCCAGGTCGACGAAGCTGCCCTTCGGCGCGAGCGCGGCCAGCTGCAGGGTGCTGACCGGCTCGCCGTCGGTGTGCGAGGACGTCGTGCCGGTGATGAACTCCGCGGGCGCGAGCCCCTCGATCTCCGGCCACTGCTCCTCGAACACCGGCTTCTCCGGCGCCGTGGCCGTCAGCCGGACCGGGCGCCCCACGATCGCCGAGACCGCCTCGTCGACGGCCGGGTCGTCGCTGCGCCGCGTGCCGCCGTCGGGGAAGGTGATCGCCACCGGCGGCAGGGGCTCTCCCTCGCGGGGCTCCTCGACGTAGGCCGCGCGCAGGTCGAGCAGCCGGGCCCACTTGCGCGGGTGCTTGGCGCTGGCGACCGTGCCGTCCTCGGCGTCGATGACGGCGTACCCGCGGTCGCCGATGACTCCGGCCGGGCCCAGCACCGCCTGCTCCAGCGTCTCGCCCAGCATCGACTTGACGGGGTAGCGGTGCAGGGAGCGCACGGTCGCGGTAGCGGTCATGGGATTTGTCTACCCGGCGGCGCTCCGGTTGTCGCGGTCCGGCGCGCGGCTCAGCGGCGCGAACCGGCGGACGCGAGCGCGGCCCGCCAGAGCTTCCCGGCGGCGCGCCCGCCCGGGATGCCGTCGACCCCGGGCCACTCCTGGGTGTTCTGCGGCTGCAGGAAGGAGAAGCGGTAGGGCGCCTCGGCCACCGCCAGCTTCATCCCGCCGCCGAAGTAGTACCAGGGGAACGTGACGTCGCCGACGACCTCCAGGGGCGCGTCGAACAGCACGACCGAGCTGCCCCGGTCGAGCTCGGCGGCCAGCCCGGCCCGCCCGGTGCGGCGCTCGAGCTCGGCGAGCTGGCCGCTGGTCAGCGCGCCGCGGCCGGCGGCGGTGAAGCGCAGGTGGCCACCGACGACCTCGAGCACGCCCGGGGTGCTCCCGGTCGAGCCCATGATCAGCCAGGCGGCGGTCCGCGGAGCGTCGTTGTGCAGCATCTGGAGTTCCCCTTGTCGACCCGGCGCGGGGTGCGTCCGGTGAGCACGACGGTGCCCGAGCGCGCTGAAGGTCCGCTGAAGGCGGTGCGGTGCGTGCGCCAGCGTCCGTCCCGGGTCGAACTACCGGTTCCGAGGTCGTCGAAAGGCGAGCTGCGCGCCCGGCGCTCATGCCCCCGGGCGCGGGTTGTCGGCCAGGTAGGCGCGCACGATGTCGTCGAACGACTCCTCGGGCACCAGGCCGAGGCCTTCCGCGCGCGGGGTGCGGAGGACGGCGGGCCAGCTGCGCACGATCGGGGCGATCGTCGGGTCGTCGGTCCAGTCGATCAGATCGGCGGTCTCGGGGCCGGCGACCCGGGCCAGGGCCCCCACCATCTCGGCCGGTGTGGTGCTGAGTGCGGGCAGGTTCATCGCGGTGCGGCTACCCCATGTCGCGTCGTCGACGGACGCCGCGCACAGGATCCCGTCCATCGTGCGGCGGGGCGACGAGAGGGCGACGGGGGTGTCGGCGGGCACCGGGCAGACGGCGCGCTGGCCGGCCAGCGGCTCGCGGACGATCCCGGACAGGAAGCTCGACGCCGCGGCGTTGGGCCGGCCGGGTCGCACCGACACCGTCATCAGCCGCACCGACCGCCCGCGCAGGAAGCCCTTGCGGGTGTAGTCGGCGACCAGCTGCTCGCCGATGAACTTCTGCACGCCGTAGCTGGACTGCGGGCGCGGGAGCGTGTCGTCGTCCACCACGCCGAGCGGGCCGATCGCCGGGTCGCTGCCGAACACCGCCAGCGAGCTGGTGAACACCAGCACCGGTGGGACGCGGTGGCGGCGGGTCCACTCCAGCAGCGCGCGGGTGGCGTCGAGGTTGGTGCGCATGCCGAGGTCGAAGTCGGCCTCGGCGGCGCCGCTGACGACCCCGGCGAGGTGGAACACCGCGTCGACCTCCCCGATGCCGCCGGTGTCACCGCCCCCGTCGAGCACGGCGTGCAGGTCGCCGACGACGGCGCGGACGCGGGTGTCGGCCACGAGGTCGGACGGCGGTTCGACGATGTCGACCAGCAACAGCTCGTCGACGTCCGCCGGCTCGGCACCGCCCACCGCGAGCGGCCCGGCCAGCAGCCGCCTCGCCAGCATCGCGCCAAGGAACCCCGCGCCCCCGGTGATCACCACCCGGATGCCCATGCCGCCTCCCCACCGATCGGAGCCAGGACCCGCCGAGCCTACGATCCGGGCCCGCATCGTGCTGACGTCGCAGGTCTACCGCACCTGACGGCGAGGACGGCACTGCCGGCCCGCTCCATCCCGGACCGGCGCTACCTCACAGCGGTCCACCTCGTCCGGCGCATGTGGGCGTGCTCGGTGGCACCTCCCTGGAGGCCGCTACCAGGCCCGTGACTTGATCACTCGGTGGACGCACATCCGTCCTGCCCCACGTGTTCGCCCTCGCCTGCGGTCGACTTCGGTAGCGCTTCTCGATCACCGAGCAGCCACGGCGCAGCCACCACGAGGCGAGCCGGCACGCGGCGCGCCCGAGGCGACCGCCTGTCGGGCGGACACCATGCGGCGAGCGAAGCCCTCGCCGCGACCTTCACGTCCCGGCGGTCGCCGTTGCGGGCAGAAACCTTCGGGACTTGCCGGGACCGTTTCCGGACGGCGCACGACGACATCGGTTGATCCGGGCCAGATGCTGACGTCCGCTGACAAGTTCCGACGGTTGGAGGCCGATCGAGCTGGGCAGGCTGCGTCGACCCCATCTCCCACCCGGACCACTCGCCGATCTCGTCCGCGAACTCCACGACCTCCACGCGCGTGCGGCGCAACCAGACGTGTTGCGCAGCATCGGTGTGGACGCCTACCAGGGGCACCTCATCCAGCGACCGGCCGCACCCGAGGTCCTTCGATCCCTCATGGCAACGGGCGCGCTGCCGGTGCTCAGCAGCCACCTCCGCTGAGCGGCCGGGTCGGGACCGCGGCCACCGGACGGCAGGATCTCCCCGTCCGGTGACCGCGTCGACTGGTGGTCCCCGCTCGCTCAGGCCGGGACGCGGGAGAAGAACTCCGATATCGCCTCGGCCATCAGCGCCCGGTAGGACGCCCCGGAGAGCACCACGTCGACCATCGTCATCGACGTGTGCGTGTGCCCGCGCGCCTGGACCAGCCGCACCTGGTTGCCGGCCCGCTCCAGGGCCTCGCCGTAGGCGTTGCCCTCGTCGCGCAGCGGGTCGAACTCGCCGGTGACGATCACCGCGGGGGGCAGGCCCGCCAGGTCCGCGTGGAGCGGTGCGATGCGCGGGTCCTTGCGGTCGGCCGGGTCGACGTAGTGGTCGAAGAACCACTCCATCAGCGGCTTGGTCAGCACGTAGCCCTCGGCGTTCTCGGTGTAGGAGGGCCGGGACATGTCGCTGTCGGTCACCGGGGTGAGCAGCAGCTGGCCGGCCAGCTCCGGACCGCCTGCGTCGCGGGCCTGCTGGGCGACCACCGCGGCCAGGTTGGCCCCGGCCGACCAGCCGGCCACGGCCAGCTGCCCGGGGATGCCGCCGAGCTCCGGGACGTGCGCGGCGACCCACTGCAGCGCGGCCCACGCGTCGTCGTGGGCGGCGGGGAAGCGGGCCTCGGGGCCGTGCCGGTAGTCGACCGACACGATCGCCACGCCGCTGCGCGCGCACAGGTCGCGGCACAGCGGGTCGTCGGAGTCGTGGCCGCCCAGCACCCAGCCGCCGCCGTGGTAGTACACGACCAGCGGGTGCGGGCCGGGGGTGTCGGGCCGGTAGATGCGGTAGTCGAGGTCGCCCGCCGGTCCGGGCAGCACCCCGTCGACGATCTCCCCGACCTCGGGCCCGGTGGGGCGGTCGGCGCTGGTCGCGTCCATGAACGCGCGGGCATCGGCCGGCGTCATCGACTCCAGCGGCGGCAGCCCCAGCGAGGCCATCATGTCCAACACCATCGCCACGTCGGGCTGGAGGCGGCGGATGACGCCGTCGTTCTCCTGCTCGCGCTCGGCGCCGTTGAGCCGGAATCCCAGGTAGCCCTTCTCGCGGACCTCGTCGCAGACCGCGCGGTAGGCGTCGACGCCGCCGATGTAGGCCAGGAACACCCGCGGCTTGCCGGGCACGTTCGCGCCCATGTACCAGGAGTTGGCCGTGGGGTGCAGGGTGATCGCGGCGCAGTCGCCGTTGTGCAGGCCCCAGCCGTCCTCGGCGGTCTGCGTCGGCTCGATCGTGGTGAAGCCGGCCTCGCGCATGTCGCGCAGGCAGTCGGCGACCCACTCGACGTGCTGCTCGATCGACACCGCCATGTTGGACAGCACCGACGGGCTCTCCGGGCCGGTGATCAGGAACAGGTTCGGGAACCCGGTGCTCTGCAGGCCGAGGTAGGTGTGCGGGCCGTCGGCCCACTTGTCCTTGAGCGTCTGCCCGCCCACCCCGGTGATGTCGACGCCGACGATGGCGCCGGTCATCGCGTCGAAGCCGGTGGCGTAGACGATCGCGTCGAACTCGTAGGAGGCCTCGGCGGTCTCGATGCCGGTCTCGGTGACCGTGGTGATCGGCTGCTTGCGCAGGTCGACCAGCGTGACGTGCGGCTTGTTGAACGTCTCGTAGTAGCCGGTGTCCAGGCAGGGCCGCTTGGTGCCGAAGTAGTGGTCCTTCGGGCACAGCGATTCGGCGGTCTCGGGGTCGCGCACGATCGACCGGATCCGGTCGTGCATCAGGTCCCGCACCATGTCGTTGGCCTCGGGATTGGTGCCCATGTCGGCCCACAGGGCGAGGATCCCGCCCAGCGTGCCCTCCGCGACGGCGGCGTCGAAGCGGGCCTTGCGCTCCTCGGGGGTCAGCTGGGCGGCGGTCTCGGTGGCCGGCTCGCGCGGCACGCCGATCCGCGACCACTTCGCCCGGTCGCGGTAGCCCTCGCGGTCGGTGGCGATCTCCTCGAGGCTCTGCTGCGGGGGCGGGCCGTTGTGCGCGGGGATCGAGAAGTTCGGGGTGCGCTGGAAGACCGTCAGCTCGGCGGCCTGCTCGGCGATCAGCGGGATCGACTGGATGCCCGACGACCCGGTGCCCACGACGCCGACCCGCTTGCCGGTGAAGTCGACGCCCTCGTGCGGCCAGCGGCTGGTGAAGTACACGTCGCCGCGGAACCGGTCGGCGCCGGGGATGTCGAGGTCCTTGGGCACCGACAGGCAGCCGGTGGCCATCACGTAGTACCGCGCGGTCAGCCCCGGCCCGGGGTCGGTGCCGATGCGCCACAGCCGCGCGGTCTCGTCCCAGGTTGCCTCGGTCACCTTGGTGGAGAACCGGATGTCGCGGCGCAGGTCGTAGCGCTCGGCCACGAACTGCAGGTAGCGCAGGATCTCCGGCTGCGCGGCGTACTTCTCCGACCAGGTCCAGGCCGACTCCAGGTCGGGGTCGAACCCGAAGGTGTAGTCGGTGGTGGGGATGTCGCAGCGGGCACCGGGGTAGCGGTTCCAGTACCAGGTGCCGCCCACGTCGTCGGCGGTCTCGAGCACGGTCGCGGTGAAGCCCAGCCCTCGCAGCTTGTGCAGCATGTAGAGCCCGGCGAAGCCGGCCCCGACGACGACCACGTCGACGTCGGGCTGGGTCGGCGCCCCGTTCGTTTCGGCCATTCCTGCTCCTCTTCTCCGACCGCAGCTCTGCGGCGATCACCGTGATCGTGGTTCCGACCGCGCGGAACACCGGATCCGGTGGATGGATCAGCCGTACTGAGGCGACTCTAGAGGAGTTCGGGCCGCATCTGGAGTAGTCGAGCGGCCCTTGGCGACCGCGATGCGGTCGCCGCGCCGCGTGCTCCTGACCGGGAGGTGAGGCTCGCCCTACGAGAGGTGCACCCAGACGCCCTCGGACGGCACGCCGGCCGTGGTGGCCACCACGAGCTGGTACCAGCCGGGCGGGGCCAGCCCGGCCGACGCCGGCAGCGCCAGCTCGACGGTGGTGGCGCCGGTCGGGCGCATCGGCAGGTCGACCAGGCGCTGCTCGACGTCGCAGGAGTGGGTGGTCGCGCCGGGGCGCAGCAGGCTGGCCTCGCGCAGCGACTCGACGTCGTCGACCCGGGCGGCGACGGTGTCGCCGTAGTGCAGGCGCTCGGTCTCCGGCTCGACGGTCGGGCGGGGGCCGGCGAAGAGGTAGGGCGGCCAGAACACCTCGATCCGCAGCTCCTCGTCCTTGCGCTGGGGGTTCGAGCCCGCGGTGACGACCCGGCCGTCGGGCACGAGCAGCGCCACCGAGTGGTAGAGCCGGTCGACCCGGGACGCGGCCGCGCCCCGCCAGGTGCCGGTGGCGGGGTGGTAGATCTCGGCGTGCGGGGAGGCGTGGTGGTGGCTCTCCTCCATCCCCGACCCGCCGCTGACCAGCACCGTCCGGTCGGGCAGCAGGGTCGCGCACAGGTGCATCCGCGGGTGGTGCAGCGGCGGGGCGGGCGCGTAGGTCGGGTGCGTGGCGGTCAGGTCGACGATCGCGGCCGACCCGGTCGTCCCGATGGCGTGCACATCGGCTCCGCCCCCGCCCACCACCATCACCTTCTGGTCCTGGGCGGGCGGCAGCAGCACGCTGGCGGCCTGGTTGCGGAACTGCGGCTCGGGCAGGCCGTCGACCCGGACGACGGACCCGGTGACCGGGTCCCACACGGCCGGGCGCTGGCCGTTGTTCGCGCCGTACTGGGCACCGCTGTAGAACAGCCTGCCGTCGGCGAGCGCGAACAGGTGCCCGTACATCGGCCACGGCGGGGAGGTGGGCAGCGCGGTCCAGCCCGCCCCGTCGAAGCGCTCGGGGACCAGGCTGAGGAACCCGTCGGCCCCCAGCCCGGACACGGCCAGCACGTCGCCGTCGGCCAGCGCGACGAGCGTCGGGTACCAGCGGCCCTCCCCCATCGCCTGCTCGGCCACCCACTCCCCCGCGCGGCCCGTCGGGCTCGCCGCCGAGGCCGGCCCGCCGGCCGGGTCGAACACGACGCACTGCCGCAGCCCGACGAACGGGTCGTAGCGCTCGGTGCCGCCCGCGGCGAGCACCCGCCCGTCGGGCAGCTGGGCGTGGCCGCAGCAGAACAGGTCGACCGGGGTGTCCGGGGCGCTCATCGCGGGCGTGGGGTAGTGCCAGACCCGCGTGCCGTACCGCCGCTCCGCCGCGGCGTCGGGGTCGTTGCTGGAGCCGGCGAACAGCAGGACGTCGCCGGTGTGCAGCAGCACGGCGTGCACGGCGAGGACCTGCGAGTCGGTCTCCAGGATGCGCCAGACGCCCTCCGCGGCGGCGGCGCCCAGGTCGGTCTCGACCGGCACCACCCGCACGAGCCCGGCGTTCGGGCCGACCGGGTCGTCGACGGCGAGCACGACGAGGTCCGGGCCCCCGTCGCCGTCGCCGTCGCCGTCGCCGTCGCCGTCGCCGTCGCCGTCGCCGTCGCCGTCGAGCAGGGTCACCGCGCAGCCCTGGTTCTCGTGGAACCGCCACCCGGGCACCGTCCGCCAGGGCCCCCACCCGTCGGCCGGTCGCCCGCGCCCGTCGAGCCGCCACCCGACGCAGTAGTGGGCGTCGTTGCGGCCCTCGGCGACGTCGACCACGCACACCAGCAGCTCCGGGGTGCCGTCGCCGTCGAGGTCGCCGACGGTCACCCCGACACCGGCGTTGGCGGTGCCCACCCAGTCGGGCACCGCGACCCACGGGCCCCACCCGCTCGCCGTGCCGTCGCCGGCCAGCGCGGCCGTGCGGTACAGCCCGACGTTGGGCCCGACCGGGGCGTCCGCGATCAGCAGCACCAGTTCGGGGCGGCCGTCGCCGTCCACGTCGGCGACCGCGCAGTCGGCGCCGTGGTTCTCCCAGAACGGCCAGTCCGGAACGGTCTGCCACGGCCCCCAGCCACCGGTGGGCGCGCCGTCGCGGTCGAGGCCGCGGGCGACGCGCACCAGCCCGACGTTGGGCCCGGCCGGGGCGTCGACGACGAACAGGACGAGGTCCGGTGCGCCGCTGCCGTCCAGGTCGGCCAGCGCGATCCCGCCGCCTGCGTTCTCCCAGAACGGCCAGTCCGGCACCTCCTGCCACGGCCCCCACCCGCTGGTCACCTCGCCGTCGACGAACCCGCGCCCGACCCGGTAGCGACCGGAGTTGGGGCCGGCCGGCGCGTCGATCGCGAAGACGACCAGGTCGACGAGGCCGTCGCCGCTGAGGTCGGCCACGGCGACGCCACCGTCGACGGTGGTGGTGCCGGGCCAGCCGGGCACCGCGGTGAACTCCGTGAGCATGTCCGACTCCCCCGCCGACGGTTCCGGGCCCGGCGGGTCCGAGTGCACCACAGGAGGCCCGCCGCGCCCCCGGAGATACCCCACGGCCCGCCGCGCGTCCAGCCGGGTCCTCGACCTACCGGGCCCGGCCCCTCACACGGCGGGGGCGTCCACCCCGAGCAGCTCCAGCGCCGCCGCCGCGTTGGCGCGGGCCGCTCCGTGGGTCGCGAGGTACGCCCCGGCGTGGCGGGGCCGCCAGACCGGCAGCCCCATCTCGACGACGACGGCGTCCGGCCGCTCGGCGACCAGCCGCTCGATCAGCCCCACCATCCACGGGTACCGGTGCGCGTCGCGCACGACGACCACCAGCGACCGGTCCGCGGCCCGGGCCAGCAGCTCGCCCGGGCGCGGGTCAGCCGCGTCGACGTCGAGGACCTCGCCGTCGTTCGGCGACAGCCACGGCGCGATGCCCCACGGAACCGGTCCGGCGGCGATCGTCGCCGGGGCGTGCAGCTGCAGGACGAGCGGGCGGCGCAGGGCGGGCGCGGCCCCGCGCACCAGCAGCGCCGCGCGGGCGGCGCGCAGGGCGGCGGTCCGGTCGACCGGCACCCCGCCGCCCGGCGGGCGGCGCAGCGCGGCGATCCGGGCGCCGGCCTCGTCGAGGCGCTCCCGCGGCGCACGGCCCTCGCGCACGGCCTCCGCGACGGCCGCCACGGCCGCGGCCACGACCTCGGGCCCGGGCTCGGCGCCCAGGCACAGCAGGTCGGCGCCGGCCACGAAGGCGTCGGCGGCGGCCGCGGCGATCCCGGCCCGGGCGCTGGCCGCGTGCATGTCCAGTGCGTCGGTCACCACGACGCCGGCGAAGCCCAGCTCGCCGCGCAGCAACCGTTGCAGCGCCGCGCTCGACAGCGTCGCGGGCAGCTCGCCGGTCAGCTCCGGGACGCGGATGTGCGCGGTCATCGCGCACGGCGCACCGGCCTCGATCGCGGCCCGGAACGGCACCAGCTCCCGCTCGCGCAGCACGTCCAGCGGCACGTCGACGGTGGGCAGCGCGAGATGGGAGTCCTCGCGGGTGGCGCCGTGGCCGGGGAAGTGCTTGACGCAGGCCGCGACGCCCGCGTCGTGCAGGCCGGCGACCGCGGCCACCCCGTGCCGGGCGACCAGGTGCGGGTCGTGGGAGAAGGCCCGGGTGCCGATGATCGGGTTGTCGGCGGCGGTGTTGACGTCCACGCTCGGCGCCAGGTCGAGGGTCACCCCCACGGCGGCGAGCTCGGAGCCCAGCGCCCGGTAGACCTCCCGGGTCAGCACGACGTCGTCGGCGGCGCCGAGTGCGGCGTTGCCCGGATAGGGGCTGCCGGTCGCGTGCGCGAGGCGGGTGACGTCGCCGCCCTCCTCGTCGATCGCGACGACGGGGTCGTCGCCCGCGGCGCGCAGCGTCGTCGACAGCCGGGCCAGTTGCTCGGGGTCGACGACGTTGCTGCCGAACAGCACGACGCCGGCCAGGCCGTCGGCCAGCCCGCGCAGCACCCAGGGCGGCGGGGTGGGACCGGCGAACGAGGCCAGCACGACCCCGGCCGCCGCGCGGGACAGCTCGTCGTCGCCCACGACCGAGGAGAGCGACTCCGGGGACGGGGACCGGGTCATCCCTTGACCGCCCCGGCCGAGAGCCCCGCCACCAGCCTGCGCTGCACGATCAGGAAGAACACCAGCACCGGGAGCGTGAACAGCGTCGAGGCGGCCATCGTGCCGCCCCAGTCGGTGCCGAACGCGGTGCGGAAGGTGGCCAGCCACACCGGCAGGGTCAGCTTGTCCTGCTCCTGCATGATCACCAGGGCGAACATGAACTCGTTCCACGCGGTGATGAACGCGAACACGCTCGTCGCGACCAGACCGGGGGCCAGCAGCGGGAACACGACCCGCCGGTAGGCGCCCAGCCGGGTGCAGCCGTCGGTCATCGCGGCTTCCTCCAGCTCGACGGGGATCGCCGCCACGAACCCGCGCAGGGTCCAGATCGTGAACGGCAGGGTGACCATGAAGTAGGTGAGCACCAGCGCGGGCAGCCGGTTGAGCAGCCCGGCGTCGCGCAGCACCAGGAAGGCCGGGATCAGCAGCGCCTCCAGCGGCGCGGTCTGGGCCAGGATGATCAGCAGCAGGTAGGCCCGCCTCCCCCGCCAGCGCATGCGCGCGACGGCCAGCGCGGCCGGTGCCGCGGTCAGGATGGACAGGGCCACCGCGGCCAGCACAACGACCAGGCTGTTGCGCAGGTAGTCCAGGAAGAACGGCCTGGTCACCGCGGTGTGGAAGTGCTCGAGGGTCAGCGGGAACGGCAGCACGTGCGGGGTCGTGGACAGGATGTCGCCGCTGGGCTTGAGCGCCGTGGAGGCCATCCAGTAGACGGGGAAGGCCATGACCAGCGCCACGGCGATCCCGACGAGGTTCATCGCGGTGCGGCCGCCGCGCCTGCGGATCACTGCTCCTCCTCGGCGCTGCGCACCATCATCCGCGCGTACCAGGCCAGCCCGGCGGTCAGCATCAGCATCATGATCACCGAGATGGCCGCGGCGGTGCCGAACTCGCGGCTGCCGATGCCCTTCTGGTAGGCGTAGAGCGCCATGGTGACCGTCTCCCGGTTGGGGCCGCCCTGGCGGATGCCGTAGACCTGGGTGAAGACCTTGAAGTCCCAGATCACCGACAGGAAGGTCAGCACCAGCGCCATCGGCCGGACCGCGGGCCAGGTCACCGCGGTGAACCGGCGCCACGGGCCGGCGCCGTCCATGGCCGCGGCCTCGTAGAGCTCGGTGCTCACCGAGGTCATCGAGGCGAACAGGCTCAGCGCCACCAGCGGGATCGCCTGCCAGACGACCAGCGCGGTGATGACGCCGAAGGTGGAGACCCCGGTGGCGAACCACGAGTGGTCGGCGAAGTCCAGGCCCAGCCCGGTCAGGACCTGGTTGACGATCCCGAACTGGGTGTCGAACAGCCACTGGAAGATCACCGTCGCGGAGATCGGCGGCACCGCCCAGGCGAGCACCAGCGCCACCGACAGCCCGATCTGCACGCCGCGCGAGACCGCCGCCAGCAGCAGCGCCACCGCGAGCCCGAGGGCCATCGTCAGCGCGACGTTGACCACCGTGAACAGGACGGTGCGCACGACCACGGTCCAGAAGAACGGGTCGGTGAGCACCTCGCGGTAGTTCTCCAGACCGATCCACACCGTGCGGCGTTGGACCAGCTCGGCCAGGCCGAGGCGCTGGAAGGAGATGGCGACGTCGCGGACCACCGGCCAGCCCAGCAGCACGAGCAGCGCCAGCACGCTGGGCGCGACGAGCGCGTAGGGCAGCCAGCCGCCGCGGCGGCGACCGCCGCCCGGCGGCGCCGGGACCGGCCCCGCGGGACCCCGACCGGGCGGGGTCGTCACGGGGGCCGGCACCGGCGCCGCCTGCGACGTGGTCGTCACGGGCCGCACGGTCAGGAACTCATCCGCTCGGTGATGAGCTCGTCGGCGGCCGTGGCCGCCTGCTGGACCGGGACGCCCTGCAGGACCTGGGTCAGCATGTCCTTCAGCGGGTTGGGCGCGGTCTCCACCGAGGCCCACGTCGGGTCGACCGGCGTGGCCCGTCCGACGGCGGCCGCCTCGATGCCGGTCTGCAGCACCTCGTTGTCCGCCGCGGCGCCCGCGAGCGCGCTGGAGTTCGGGATCGCCCCCGCCTCGGCCAGCTTGGTCTGCGTGTCGGTGCCCGCGACCATGCCGATGAACTCCCGCGCCAGGTCGGGGGCGTCGCTGCCGAGCGGGACCGACAGGTCCGAGCCGCCGACGAACGGCGGGGCGGGCTTGCCCGCGGTCTTGCTGGGCAGCGCGAACACGGCGAGCTTGCCGTCCAGCTCCGGCGCGGCCTCGACCGCGCTGGCCAGCTCCCAGGGCAGCCCGATCATCATCGCCGCACCGTCCTGGGACAGGATCTCGTACTGCTGCGGCGTGGCCTCGTCGGTGTCGGCGGGCGCCGTCGACAGCGCCGAGTACAGCTGCTGGTAGCGGGCGATGCCGGCCTGGCCCTGCGGGGTCGACAGCGCGCCCTTCCAGCCGTCACCGGCCGGCACGGCCAGGTCGCCGCCCTCGTCCCAGATCAGGCTGGCCAGCGTGTACCACTGCTGGCCGGGCAGGTAGAGCGGCATGAACTGGGGGTTGCTCGCCCCGAAGGTGGCGCGCAGCGGCTCGCCGAGCGCGAGCATCTCGTCCCACGTGGTCGGCACCGCCACCCCGGCCTGCTCGAACATGTCGGTGCGGTAGATGACCGTGCGGGTGCCCGCGTAGAACGGCACGCCGTAGGTCTTGCCCTCCCACTTGCCCGGCTCGGCCAGGCCCGGCAGCCACGAGTCGCTGTTGTCGAAGGTCCCGACGGCGTCGCTGAGGTCGGCCAGCCCGCCGGCCGCGGCGTACTGCGCGACCTGGGTGTTGCCGATCTCCAGCACGTCCGGCGGCTGGTCGCCGGCCAGCGCGGTGGTCAGCTTCTCGCCGATGCCGTCCCACTGCTGGACCTGGTACTCGACGGTCACCCCGGGATGGGTGCCCTCGAAGTCCTTCTTGAGCTGTGCGGCGACGTCGTCGGGCAGCGATCCGGTCATGTACCAGACCGTGAGCGTCGACGGAGCGGCCGCTTCGGGTGTCTCGGATGCGGGTGCGCCGCATCCCGCGATGATCACGACGGTGGCTGCGGACAGCGCGGTCACCAGGTGCCGGATGTGCATGGCCCTCCCGTTCGCCAGGGGGTACTGCTGCGGAGGATGTCTGTCCCGTCCACCCGATCGTGGGCGAGTTGGTGGCAAACTAATAGGAAAGTTTCCTAACAGCAAGACACCAGCCATGATCGGCGCATACTCTCCACACCGGGACGATCAGCAGCCGGAGCGCGCCGGCCAGCCACGAGGAGCCACCGAGTGTCACGACCGGGCACACCCAGCCTGCTGCGGGCCATGAACGACCGCGCCGTGCTGGACCTGCTGATCTCCGAGGGGCCGCTGACCCGCACCGACCTGGGCGGGCGCACCGGGCTGTCGAAGGTGACGGTCTCCCAGCTGCTCGGCAGGCTGGAGGCGCGCGGGCTGGTCGAGGTGGTCGGCGCGCAGACCGGCAGCCGCGGACCCAACGCCGCCCTCTACTGCGTGGTCCCCACCGTCGGCTACGCGGCGGGCGTCGACGTCGGCCCGGACGGCATCACCGTCGCGGTCGCCGACATCACCGGCGCCGTGCGCGGGCGGGGCGCGGTCCCGGGCGGGTCCGACGACCTGGTCGACGGCCTGCACAAGGCGCTGTCCGCGGCCACCGCCGAGGCCGGCGTGCCCGAGGACGGGTTGCAGGCCGTCGTGATCGGCACCCCCGGCGTCGTCGACCCGGAGACCGACTCCGTCGACCTCGCCGTCGACGTCCCGGCGTGGAGCCCCGAGCTGCCCGAAGCGCTGCGCAGGCGGCTGCGCTGCCGGGTCGGCGTCGAGAACGACGTCAACCTGGCCGCGCTGGCCGAGCAGGCGCACGGCGGCGCCGCGGGCGCCGACGACTTCGTGCTGCTGTGGGTCAGCCGCGGGCTGGGCATCGGGATCGTGCTGGGCGGGCGGCTGCACCGCGGCGCCAGCGGCGGCGCCGGCGAGGTCGGCTACCTGCCGGTGCCGGGCACGGCGCTGCCGACGGTGGTCAGCGACCCGCGCGCGGCGGCGTTCCAGTCGCTGGTCGGCGGGCACGCCGTGTGCGCGCTCGCCGCCCGGCACGGCCTCGACGACAGCGACCCGGCGGCCGCGGTGGCCGCCGCGGCGGCCACCGCCGACCACCCCCTGCTCGACGAGCTCGGCGACCGCCTCGCCGTCGGGGTCGCCGCCGTCTGCGTCGTGCTCGACCCGAGCCTGGTGGTGCTGGCCGGCGACGTCGGCCGGGCGGGCGGCGCGGCGCTGGCCGGGCGCATCCAGCGGGCCGTCCCGAAGATCGCCCCGGTGCACCCCGCCGTGCGCACCACCGAGGTCGCCGGGGAGGCCGTGCTGACCGGCGCGATCCACGTCGCCGTCGCGACCGCGCGCGACGCCGTGTTCGACGCACCCGCGTGAAGGTGCTGAGGGGCCTCCGGCGGCTCCTGCGCGGCGTCGCAGAGCCAAGTGCGTCCTCACCGCACGAGGGTGGTCCTCACAGCGCGCCGGCGGGCTGTGAGGAGCACCCTCGGGCTGTGCGGTGCGCCGGAGGCCACCACCGAGGTCAGGGTCCGGGGACCACAGCGTCCAGCAACTCGTGGAGGTGCTCGTCGAGCAGGGCGCGCAGCACCGCCGAGTCCCGCAGCTCGTCGTCGAACACCTCGGGCACCGCGAGCAGCCGCTCGGCGAGCCCGCGGCGCGGCCCGGCCGCCGACGCGCGCAGCCGGTCGGCCAGCGGGTCGTCCAGCGGGAGGGCTCGCCCGGCGACGTCGCGACCCCGGGCCACGTAGGCCATCCACGCCGCCACCGCGAGGGCCGCCCAGCGCGGCTCGGCCCCGGCGCGCAGCCGCTCGCGCACCGTGGGCAGCAGCCGGACCGGCAGCTTGGCCGAGCCGTCCATGGCGACCTGGGTGGTGCGGTGGCGCAGGGCGGGGTTGGCGAAGCGGTGCAGCACCGAGCGCCGGTAGTCGGCCAGGTCGACGCCCTCGGGCGCGACGAGGGTCGGCAGGGCGTCCTCGTCCATGAGCGCCGCCGCCGCGGCGGCGAGCCGCTCGTCGCGCACGGCCTCGGCGATCGTCGCGTACCCGGCCAGGGCGCCGGTGTAGGCCAGCAGCGAGTGGGTGGCGTTGAGCAGGCGCAGCTTGACCGCCTCGTAGGGGGCGACGTCCGTGGTCAGCGTGGCGCCGGCGCGGTGCCAGGCCGGGACCGGCCCGGCGAACGCGTCCTCGATGACCCACTGGCGGAACGGCTCGGCCACGACCAGCGCCTCGTCGCGAACACCGAGCAGCTCGGCGGCGCGCTCCCGGTCCTCGTCGGTCGTCGCGGGCACGATCCGGTCGACCATCGTGCCCGGGAAGCGCACCGCGGTCCGCACCCAGTCGCCCAGCGGCTCGCCCTCCGCGAGCGGCAGCGCGGCGCAGAAGTCGGCGACCAGCCCGGCGAGCACCGCGCCGTTGCCGACGAGGTTGTCGCAGGAGACGACGGTCAGCGGGGTGCCCTCCCGGGCCCGCCGCTGCAGGCCGCGCACCAGCTGCCCGACCGCCGTCGACGGCGCGTCCGGGCGCTCCAGGTCGGCGCGGACCGCCGGGTCGCGCAGGTCGAGGCGGCCGTCGCCGCCGCGGCGGTACCCCTTCTCGGTGACGGTCAGGCCGACCACCCCGACCGCGGGGTCGGCGATGGCCGTGAGCACCCGGTCGGGCTCGTCGAGCGCCGACACCACGTCCGCGACCGCGCCGACGACCCGGGCCGACGCGGCGCCCTCGTCCAGCTCCAGCACGCCGTAGTAGCCGTCCTGCGGGCGCATCCGCTCCACGACGGCCCGCGAGCGCTGGGTCACCCCGAGGATCGCCCAGCCCCCGTCGCCGTCGGCGGCCATCGCCTCCTCGGTGAAGACGGCCTGGTGGGCGCGGTGGAACGCGCCGATCCCCAGGTGCACGACCCCGATGCGGGCATCCGGGTGGCGCCGGATCCGGGCCACGCCCTGGCGCAGCCGGTCGAGGGTCGCCGCGGAGAGCCGCGGGAGGTCGGTACCGGTCCCGGCCGCGCTCACAGGACCGCACCGAGCTGCCAGGGCACCATCTCCTCGCCGCCCAGCCCGAGCTCCTCGCTGGCGCTGGGCTTTCCGGAGGCGACCTCCAGCAGCACGTCCAGCACGCGCTCGCCCATCTCGGGAAGGGCGACGCCGCCGGTGGCCACCGGCCCGCAGTCGAGGTCGATGTCCTCGGCCATCCGGGCGGCCATCGCCGAGTTGCTGGCCAGCTTCACGGTGGGCACCGGGCGGCTGCCGAACACCGAGCCGCGCCCGGTGGTGAACGCGATCAGGGTGGCGCCGCCGGCGACCATGCCGGTGGCCGAGACGGGGTCGTAGCCGGGGGTGTCCATGAAGACCATCCCGGCGCGGGTGGGCGTGGCGGCGTAGTCGACGACCTCGACCAGCGGGCTGCGCCCGGCCTTGGCCACCGCCCCCAGCGACTTCTCCAGGATCGTGGTGATGCCGCCCGCCTTGTTGCCCGGCGACGGGTTGCCGTCCAGCGTGGTCCCCTGGTCGGCGGTGTAGCGCTCCCACCAGGTGATCCGGTCGAGCAGCGCGGCGGCCACCGCCTCGTCGACGGCACGCGCGGCCAGCAGGTGCTCGGCGCCGTAGATCTCCGGGGTCTCCCCCAGCATCGACGTGCCACCCGCCGCCACCACCAGGTCGGAGGCGACGCCGAGGGCCGGGTTGGCGGTCAGCCCCGACCAGCCGTCGGAGCCGCCGCACTGCAGGCCCAGCACCAGGTTCTCCATCCCGACCTCGGTGCGGGTGTCGCGGGCCAGTCGCTCGGCGATCGACCGGACCAGGCGGTCGCCCTGGGCGACCGCGGCCGCGGTGCCCCCGACGTCCTGGATCGAGTACGACTCGACCGGCACGTGCTCGCCCACCCCGAGCCCGGCCACCAGGCTCGACAGGTCGTTGACCTCGCAGCCCAGCCCGACCACGACGATCCCGCCGATGTTGGGGTGGCGCGCGTAGCCGGCCAGGGTGCGGCGCAGCACCTCCCAGCCCGGGCCCCGGTCGGCCATGCCGCAGCCGCTGCCGTGGGTGAGGGCCACGACGCCGTCGACGCCGGGCAGCGGCTCGAACTCGAAGCGCCGCGCGATCTGGCGGGCCACCGTCGCCGAGCAGTTGACCGAGGTCAGCACGCCGATGAAGTTGCGGGTGCCGACGCGCCCGTCGGCGCGGAGGTAGCCCCGGAACGTGCGCGCCTGCGCGTCGGCGGCCCGGACGTCGGGGGCGCCGGCCGGCGCCGCGGCGCGCAACCGCTCCCCCGGCATCGCCAGGTTGTGCGTGTGGACGTGCTCGCCCTCCCGGATCGGTGCCGTGCTCACCCCGATCACCTGACCGTACTTGTGCACGAGCGTCCCGGCGGGAAGGGCGCGGCGGGCCACCTTGTGCCCGGCCGGGACCCCGGCGCGGCCGTCGGTCAGCACGACCGCAACGTCGTCGTCGGGGTGCAGCGTGAGCAGATCGGTCGTGCTCGTCGTCGGGGTGGTCATCGCCGGGCTCCTCTCACCAGGAATGCAGCGTGCCGTCGGCCAGCCGGTTCACCGGCAGCGACGCCGCCCGGTAGGGGTGGCGGGCGGCCAGCTCCTCGTCGATGTCGATGCCGAGGCCCGGCTCGTCGCCGGGGTGCAGGTAGCCGTCGGCGTAGTGGTAGGCGTGCGGGAAGACGGCATCGGTCTCCGCAGTGTGGGGCATGTGCTCCTGCAGCCCGAAGTTCGGCACGCTGATGCCGAGCTGCAGCGAGGCGGCCATGCACACCGGGGACATGTCGGTGGCGCCGTGCGCGCCGGTCCGCACGTGGTGCAGGGCGGCGAGGTCGTAGATGCGCCGCAGGTGGGTGATCCCACCCGCGTGCACCACGCTGCAGCGGATGTAGTCGATGAGCTGCTCGCGGATGAGCTGGGCGCTGTCGAAGACGGTGTTGAACACCTCGCCGACCGCGATCGGTGTGGTCGTGTGCCGGCGGATGAGCCGGAACCCCTCCTGCAGCTCGGCCGGGACCGGGTCCTCCAGCCAGGTCAGCGCGTAGGGCTCCAGGCTCTTGCCGAGCCGGGCGGCCTCGATCGGGGTGAGCCGGTGGTGCACGTCGTGCAGCAGCTTCGGGCCGGGCCCGAACTCCTCGCGCACCCGCCGGACGACGCCGGGCAGGTGGTCCAGGTAGGCCTCGGTCGACCAGACGGTCTCGGTGGGCACGGCCGAGTCGGCCGGCTCGTAGCCGGCGCCGTCGCTGACGCCGTAGACCTTCTCCAGGCCGGGGATGCCGCTTTGCACGCGCACGGCCCGGTAGCCCTCGCCCAGCAGCCGGTCGACCTCGACGAGCAGGGCGTCGACGTCGGCGGCGTTGGCGTGCCCGTAGACGGTGACGCCTTCGCGGCTGCGCCCGCCGAGCAGCTGGTGCACGGGCAGCCCGGCCCGCTTGCCCAGGATGTCCCACAGCGCGGTGTCCACCGCGCTGATCGCGGCCATGGTCACCGGGCCGCGCCGCCAGTAGGCGCCCTTGTAGAGGTACTGCCAGGTGTCCTCGATGCGGGTGGCGTCGCGGCCGATGAGCGCGGGCAGCACGTGCTCGCTGAGGTAGGCCGCGACCGCCAGCTCGCGGCCGTTGAGCGTGGCGTCGCCGACCCCGGTGAGCCCCTCGTCGGTGATGATCTTGAGGGTGACGAAGTTGCGGCCGGGGCAGGTGACGATCACCCGGGCGTCGGTGATCCTCATGCTCGTCCCCCCGGTGTCACTGGGGGGTCTCCTTGACCCGGGCCACCAGCTGGGTGGGGTTGACGTAGCGCAGCGCGACGACCAGCAGCACCAGCATCGTCGAGGTGTAGATGACGGCCATCGCGTCGACCGACTGCTGGGCCCGGATGCCGGCCGCGGACATGGCGTAGTAGAGCGACACCACCAGGGTCTGCGAGTCCGGCCCGGCGGTGAGGAAGGTCAGCTCGAACATGCCCACCGTGCGCACCAGCACCAGGATCGCCGCGGCCAGGATGCCCGGCACCAGCAACGGCCCGAGCACCCGCAGGAACATCGCCCGCACCCCGGCCCCGCACATCCGCGCGGCCGCCTCGATGCTCGGGTTGATCTGCTCGATGAACGGGGTCATGGTCAGGATGACGAACGGAACCGACGGCACCAGGTTGGCCAGCACGACCCCGGACATGTTGCCGGCGAAGCCGTACTTGTAGAGCACGGTGGCCAGCGGGATGCCGTAGGTGATCGGCGGCATCAGGATCGGCAGCAGGAACGCGAAGTAGACGAGCTTCTTGCCGGGGAAGTCGCGGCGGGCCAGCACGTAGGACGCCGGCACCCCGATCAGCACCGAGATCAGCACGACCAGCAGCGAGACCTGCAGGGTCACCCACACGACGTCGAACAGCCCGAACTCCCGCCAGGCCGAGGCGTACCAGGAGCCGGTGAAGCCCTCGGGCAGCCAGGTGCCGAACCACCGGGTGCCGAACGAGCTGACCAGCACCGAGCCGACCACACCGGCCAGGTTGACCAGGAAGAACGCCACGACGCCCCAGACCAGCCAGCTGCTCGGGGTGCCCACGATCCGCCGGCGCGCCCGCGCCGGTGCCCCCAGGGTGGTCGCCATCAGCCCTTCCCTCCAGTGCTGCCGGCGTAGAGCCGGGAGCGCCACACCAGCACCACGGCGATGACCAGCAGCTCCACCGCGCCCATCACCATCGCGATCGCCGAGGCCAGCGAGTAGTCGTACTGCTCGTAGGCGGCCTGGTAGGCGGCCAGGGCGAGCACCCGGGTCTCGCCTGCGGGGTTGCCGACCAGCACCGCCGACGGGAACACGCTGAAGGCCAGCACGAACGCCAGGCAGAACGTGGTGGCCAGGCCGGGCGCCAGCAGCGGCAGGGTGATCCGGCGGAAGCGCTGCTTCCAGTCCGCGCCGAGCGTGGCCGCGGCCTGCTCCAGGGTCGGGTCGATCCCGGACAGGTAGGACAGGATCAGCAGGAACGCGAACGGGAACCCGGTGATGACCAGCGAGAAGAACACGCCCCAGTAGTTGTTGACCAGCTGCACCGGCGCGTCGGCCAGCCCGAGCCCGACGACGGCCTTGTTGAACCAGCCGGCCGGGCCGAGGAAGTTCAGCAGGCCCTGCGCGGTGAGCACGGTGCCCAGCGTGATCGGCACCACCAGGACGATCGTCAGCAGCCGCTTGCCGCGGAACCGACCGCGCATCTTGTAGGCGATCGGCACCGAGGCCAGCACGTTGAGCAGCGCCGCGGGCAGCGCCAGCCCGAGGGTGATCCAGATGGTGTTGTACTGGTAGGGGTCGGAGAAGAAGGTGGCGTAGCTGGCCAGCGGGCCGCCCTCGGCCGGGGCGAAGGACAGCTGCAGCCCGTAGCCGAACGGGTAGACGAACAGCAGCGCCACGAACAGCACGGCCGGCACGAGCAGCAGCAGCGTCCGGTCCACCCCGCGCTCGGCCAGCCGGTGGCTCAGCCCCGGGTCCCGGGGGCCGGTTGGCGTCGGGTCGGTCCGCTCGACGGTCAGGCTCATGTCGTCCCGCTCATGTCGTCACCGCGTCCACCAGCGGCGCGGGGGCCTGCTCGCCGGGGGCCAGCGGGTAGACCAGCAGCCGCTCCCGCTCGACGGTCAGGGTGACCTCGTCGCCCGGGGCCAGCCGCCGCTCGGTGCGCAGGTGCAGCGCCCGGCCCGCGGCCGTGCGGACCTCGACGGCCAGCTCCCGGCCCTGGTACTCGACCACCTCGACGGTGGCCGCGATCCGGTTGTCGCCGCCGGCCTCGTCGACGACCACGACGTCCTCCGGGCGGACGGCGGCGACCACCCGGTCGCCCGCCGACACCGGCCCGGTGGCCGTGCCGAGCAGGGTCAGCCCCTCCCCGCGCACCGCGGCCTCGGCGTCGACCCCACCGCCGGAGACGTGCGCGACCTCCAGTTCCAGCAGGTTGCGGAACCCCATGAAGTCGGCGACGTGCCAGTTGACCGGGCGGGCGTGCAGCTCCTCGGGGGTGCCGACCTGCTGCACCCTCCCGTGGCGCAGCACGACCAGCCGGTCGGCCAGCGACAGCGCCTCCTCCTGGTCGTGGGTGACGTAGACGGTGGTCAGCCCGAGCGACTGGTGCAGTCGCCGGATCTCGGTGCGCATCTCCAGGCGCAGCTTCGCGTCGAGGTTGCTCAGCGGCTCGTCCATCAGCACCAGCGACGGCTCCAGCACCACCGCGCGGGCGATCGCCACCCGCTGCTGCTGGCCTCCGGAGAGCTGGCCGGGCAGCTTGTCGGCGTGCTCCTCCAGCTGCACCAGCCGCACGCCCTCCTCGGTGCGCCTGCGCACCTCGGCCCGCGGCAGCCGGCGCATCTGCAGCCCGAAGGCGATGTTGCGGCGCACGGACATGTGCGGGAACAGCGCGTAGCTCTGGAACACCATCCCGAACCCGCGCTTCTCCGCCGGCAGCGTGTCGATGCGCCGCTCGTCCTGCCAGATGCTGCCCGTGGTCAGCGGCAGCAGCCCGGCCAGGCAGTTCAGCGCGGTCGACTTGCCGCACCCGGAGGGCCCGAGCAGCGCGATGAACTCCCCGGCGCGGATGGTCAGGTCCAGATCGACCAGCGCGTCCTTGCCGGCGAAGCGGCGCCCGACGCCGTCGAGGCGCAGCTCGGTGAACCGGCCGGGCGAGGCCGCCTCGGCCGAGCTCACGGTGCGCCGCCGATCTCGCGGTCCCACCGGTCGAACGCGGCCACGATGTCCTTGGTGGCCAGCGGGGTGGCGGTCGGGTGCTCGGCGATGAGCGCGTCGTACTCCGGGCGGCCGAACTGGGCGATGACCTGCTGGCTCTCCGGCGGGGCCATGTCCAGCGTGACGTCCTTGATCGCCGGGCCGGGGTAGAAGTAGCCCGAGTCGTAGGCCTTGGCCTGCTGCTCGGGGGTGAGCATGAACTCGATCAGGGCCAGCAGCGCGGCCTGCTTGTCCGGCGAGACGCCCTTGGGGACGGCCGCGTAGTGCGCGTCGGTGACCCAGGTGAAGCCCTCCAGGGTCCCGACCTGGTACTCGGCGGGCACGGTGCCCAGCGCCCGGGGGTTGATGTCCCACCCGGTGGTGGTCACCACGATGTCGTAGGTGCCGTTGGCCAGGTTCTTCATCGTGTCGGTGGTGCCCGACGGGTAGGACTGGACCGTCTTGTCCAGCTCGGCGAGGTAGGCCCAGGTCTTCTCCCAGCCGTTGACCGGGTCCTTGGGGTCGGAGTCACCCAGGATGTAGGGCAGCCCCATCAGGAACGTGCGCCCGGGCCCGGAGTTCGCCGGCCGGGCGTAGCCGACCTTGCCCGGGTTGGCCTGGGCGTAGGCCAGCAGCTCCTCGGCCGTCTTTGGCGGGGTCGGGACGCGGTCGGGGGCGTACTCGATGAGCGGCCCGGACGGGTAGTAGGTGACCACGACGCCCTGGTTGTCGGCCAGCTCCTGCATCGCAGCGGCAGGCTCCAGGTAGTCGGCCATCCCGGAGAGGCGGTCGGCGAAGTCGGGCAGCAGCGGGGTGAACAGGCCCTGCTCGGAACCGGCCGACAGCCCGTCGGTGCCGGTGAGCACCAGGTCGATGCCCAGGCGCCCGGCGTCCTGCTGGGCCTTGACCTTGCCCGCCATCTCCGGCGCCGTCGCCTTCTCGGTGGTCACCCGCGACACGATGTCGGGGTTCCTGGCCACGAAGTCGTCGATCATCGGCTGGGTCAGCTGCAGGTTGCCGGCGACGTCGAGGATGTTGAGGGTCACCGGCTCGGCCGGGCGGTCCGGCACCTGCCCGGCGGGCACCGGGGCGGCGGGCCCGGCGCTGGGGGCGCCGCACGCGGTGAGCACCAGCAGTGCCGAGATCCCGCCTGCGGCGAGGGCCTTGCGCCATTGCACGGTCATCGTGGTGTCCCCTTCATCGGGATCGGTCGGCGGTGCCGGGTTCGGGATCGGGAGCGACGCCGGTGGTGGCGCGCACGGTGAGCTGGGTGGGCAGGTCGCGGTGGGTCGTGACCGGACCGGTGTCGGCCAGCAGGGCCAACAGCATCGCCACGGCCGCGCGACCGGCCTCGTGCTGCGGCACCGAGACGGTGGTCAGCGCGGGGTGGGTCATCGCCGACATCGGGATGTCGTCGCAGCCCAGCACGCTGATCCGGTCCGGGACCGCGACGCCGCGGGCCCCCAGGCGGCTCAGCAGCCCCAGCGCGACGATGTCGTTGTAGGCGACGACCGCGGTCGCCCCGCAGGCGAGGGCGAGGTCGGCGGCGGCCACCCCGCCGTCGAAGCGGGGCGGGAAGTGGCCCAGGTGCACCAGGTCGACGCCGAGTGCCCCGGTCGTGACGCGCAGCCCGTGCTCGCGCTGCCCGTTGGACCACGACGAGCGCGGACCGGCCACGTAGGCGATCCGCCGGTGGCCGAGCGCGGCCAGGTGCTCGACCGCCTGGCGCATCCCGTCGGCGTTGTCGACGGTGACGGCCGGGTAGCCGGGCACCTGCCGGTTCATCAGCACCACCGGCGTGTCCGCGCCCACCTCCGTGAGCTCGGCGTCCGGGGAGCGCGGTGAGCAGAGCACGATGCCGTCGACCTGCTTGGCCAGCGCGCGCAGCAGGCCGGGCTCGGTGCTGGCGTCCTCGTCGGTGTCGGCGATGAACACCGAGTAGTCGGCGGCGCGCGCCGCGGCCTGCACGCCCTTGACCACCGCCGCGAAGAGCGGGTTGGCCAGGTCCGGCACGATCAGGCCGAGGTTGGCCGTGCGCCCGGTGATCAGCCCGCGGGCGGCCCGGTTGGGCTGGTAGCCCAGCTCCCGGGCGACGGCCTGCACCCGCGCGCGGGTGCCGGGGTTGACCAGGTCGGGCGTGGACAGCGCCCGCGACACCGTGGACTGCGAGACGCCGGCCGCCGCGGCGACGTCCTTGATGGTGACGGGCACGCTGTCCTCCATCGGTGGTCGGGCTGCGGCGTGGGGAGAGTCTGAAACCGTTTGCGGTTGCGGTCAAGACCCAAATCCGGACTAGCGCGCTGGCCCAGGTGCCCGCTGATAGACAGGCCTTGCCTCGGGACCGAAGTTCTTGCAATCCTTTTCAGCACCAACGCCGGGAGGTCGAATGCGTCCGCTGCTCCTCGACGAAGACCGGGCCCTGCCCGCCGACCCGGCGACGCGCGTCATCGCCCGCCGGATCCACCGGGAGGTGCGGGAGCTGCCGCTGGTCTGCATGCACGGCCACGTCGACGCCGCCGTGCTGGCCGCGGACCGCCCCTTCGCCGACCCGGCGAGCCTGCTCGTCGTGCCCGACCACTACCTGCTGCGGATGCTGGTCTCGCAGGGCGCCGAGCTGGCCGAGCTGGGCGTGCGACCGGTCGACGGCGAGTCCGCGCAGACCGACCCGCGGGAGATCTGGCGGCGCTTCTGCGCCGGCTGGCACCTCTTCCGCGGCACGCCCACGCGGTTCTGGCTCGAGCACGAGCTCGCCGACGTCTTCGGCGTCACCGTGCAGCCCGGGCCCGACACCGCCGACGCGCTCTACGACCAGATCGCCGAGCAGCTGGGCAAACCCGACTTCCTGCCCCGGGCGCTGTTCACCCGGTTCGGCATCGAGGTGCTGGCCACCACCGACTCCCCGCTGTCCGCGCTGCCCGACCACGCCCTGCTGCGCGAGCAGGGCTGGGGCGAGAAGGTGGTGCCGACCTTCCGCCCGGACGCCCTGCTGCACGTGCGGCGCCCCGGCTGGCGCGCGGACGTCGACGCGCTCGCCGAGCTCAGCGGCGTCGACTGCGGTTCCTACGACGGGTTCCTGCAGGCCCTGCGGGAGCGCCGCCGGGCGTTCGCCGCGGCCGGGGCGCTGGCCACCGATCACGGCCACCTCGCCACCGCGATCACCGCGCTGCCCCCCGCCGACGCCGCCCGCGTCTACGCCGACGCGCTGGCCGGGCGCGCCGACGACCGCGACGCCGGGGCCTTCGCCGGGCACATGCTCTTCGAGATGGCCCGGATGAGCCGCGAGGACGGCCTGGTGATGCAGCTGCACCCGGGTGTGCTGCGCGACCACGACACCGACGTGCACGCCCGCTTCGGCCCGGACATGGGCTTCGACATCCCGGTGGCCGCCGAGTTCACCCGCGGGCTGCGCCCCCTGCTGGAGGCCTTCGGCCGCGACCCTGGGTTCCGGCTGGTCGTGTTCACCGTCGACGAGACGACCTACTCCCGCGAGCTGGCCCCGCTGGCCGGCGCCTACCCGGCGATGCGGCTGGGCGCGCCGTGGTGGTTCCTGGACAGCCCCCACGGCATGCGCCGGTTCCGCGAGGCGGTCACCGAGACCGCGGGCTTCTACAACACCACCGGCTTCGTCGACGACACCCGCGCCTTCGTGTCCATCCCCGCCCGCCACGACCTGGCCCGCCGCATCGACGCCGGCTACCTGGCCGCGCTGGTCGCCGAGCACCGGCTGGGCATGGAGGAGGCGCTGGAGACCGCCGTCGACCTGGCCTACAACCTCCCGCGGGCGGCCTACCGGAAGGCGGGTGCGGACGCCGGCTGATCGGCGTCCCGGCCGGGTTCGGAGCGCTCGGCGCCTGCTCCGGCGAGCAGGAACCCGGCCAGCGCGTCCGACACGGGCTCGGCCCCGACGCCGCGCTGGATGCCCGCGAACATCGGCGACGGGTTGCACTCCAGCACCGCGAACCCGCCGTCGGGGCGGCGCCGCAGGTCGATGCCGGTGAACGGCATCCCGCACGCGGCGGCGGCCCGCAGGCAGGCCGCGTCCTCGGCGCCGGTGAGCTCCGCGGGCCGCACGTCGGACTCGGCGCCGCGGTAGTCCAGCTCGTCGGACACGATCTCGTAGGCCGCCGCGACCGCGCCACCGACCACGTACACCCGGATGTTGCGCCCCGGCACCTCGGCCTGGAACAGCACCGGGGCCGCCGCCAGCCGACCCAGCCGCTCGGGCACGAGGTCGGCGGCGGCCAGCCGCCGGCACCGCCCGCCCCCGGCCAGCGGCTTGTAGACCACGGCGCCCACCTCGGCGGCGAACGCGGCCACGGCCAGCGGGTCGTTCGTGGCCAGCGTCGAGGGCACCGGCACACCGGCCCCGCGCAGCGCGTCGAGCTGCTCGGGCTTGCGGAAGTGCTGCGCCATCCGCTCGGGCGGGTTGACCAGCGCGGCCCCACCCGCGGCCAGCGCCGCGGTGAATCCGGCCAGGAACGAGCGCCGCTCGCGACCGGCGGCGTAGTCGCGCCGCGCGACCGCCGGATCGCCGCCCTCGGCCACCCGGAACGGCAGCGGCAGCGGCAGGCTGCGGACGTACCAGGCGCCGACCGCCGCCAGGTCGACGCCGTCGGCGACCGGCGCCCCGTCGCGCAGGCTCAGCCGCAGCGCGCGCGGGAACCCCCCGAGGTCGAGCACGGTGGTCGCCGCGCCGCGCCGGCGCAGGGCCGCCGCCACGCACACCACCTGCGGGTCGCCGGCCGGACCGATGATCCCGATCATCGCGCGCTCCGCTCCCGGGGCGCCCGTCAGACCGGGATCTCGGCGTCGTAGTCGTCGGAGGCGTCCCCGGTGAGGTCGTCGGGCTCGTCGTCGGACCACTCGTCGTCGACCTCGTCGAAGCCGGCGTCGCCGGGCCCGGGGTCGAACGGCATGGACCCGATGGGGACGTCGAACGGCAGGTCCTCGGGCTGGTCGCCCTCCTCGCCGACCGCGTCGCTGGTGACGACGACCGGCTCGCCGGTCCCCCAGCCGGGGTCGATCGGGACGTCGATCGGCGGGTCGTCGGGCTGGTCGCCCTCCTCGCCCACCGCGTCGCTGGTGACGACCTGGTCGTCGAGGTCCTCGACGTCATCGACGTCGGGGTAGTCCTCGATCTGGTCGCCCTCCTCCCCCAGCGCCTGGGTGGTGACCACGTCGTCGCCGGGCTGGTCGCCCTCCTCGCCCACCGCCTGCGACGTGACGTCGCCCGGCGTCGGCTCGACGGCCGGCGGGCGCAGCCCGCTCACCGTCTCGGCCAGGTCCTCGATGAACAGCCGATCGCGCTCCATGTGCGCCTCCCCCCCAGCGGTCCGGGCCGCATCCCGGACCGCACCGACGGTAGGTCCGCCGGCACGCTGCGACATCGGGGATTCGGCCGACACCTCGCGCGGCGGACTAGTGCGGTGACCACATAGGTTCACCGGGTCAGGCTGCCGCAGGTCGGCCCCAGCGGCGTTGGCGTTCGCTGCGGACCCGGGCGCGTTCGCGGCGTTGGGCGGCGAGGACGTCGGGGTGGCGTGCG
>NZ_JAGSOV010000056.1 GCF_023898865.1 Pseudonocardia humida | reverse complement strand
GCGCAGGCGCCGCCTTTCCCGCGTCCGGAGCTGGGCACGTCGCCCAGGACAGTCACTGTTCAGGGCGCCTCCGGCGGGGGGGGGGGGGCGGGGGGGCGCCCCCCCCCCCGGGGGGGGGGGGGCCCCCCCCCCCCCCGGGGGGGGGGGGGGGCGCGGCGCCCCCCCCGGGGCTCGGCCCGGCTCGCGGCGCTGCGCGCCGCCTCGCCCGGGGCGCGAGCGCGGCTTTCGTTGCGCCCGGCGGAGCGAACGCGACTCTCGTCCCGCCAAGCGAGCGAGTGGCGCGGTGGGCCGGCCTCGTCGGGCGAGAGCGCCACTCGCTCAACTCGAGCAGCAGCGGACCGGCGGGCGAGTGGCGCGGCGCGCCGCCCTCGTTGGGCGAGTCATCCGGTCACCCACCGGACCGCAGGAAGGGGATCCGGCGCAGCTCGGAGCGGGTGAGCGCGAGCTGGTGGGCGACCTCGGCCGCGATCAGCTCGGCGTGCAGGTCGGCCGGCTCGGACGAGGCCAGCGACCGGTGCCGGGCGACGATCGACTCGAGGGCGTCGAGCAGTCGGTCGCCGATGGCGTCGCGGCGCTCCGACCTGGTCGGTCGGGAAGGGGTCGACGAGACGGGTGTGGGCAGGGTCGTCACGGGAGGGCTCCAGGAGGCGAGGGGCGGACGGGGTGGGCTGGACGCGGTGCGTCAGCGACAGGCCTCGTCGAACGCGCTCTCCCGGCGGGACGGCCAGAAGCGCTCCAGGTGCGAGCGCAGGGCGGCCATGTCCCGATGATGACGAGCCGATCCGGCGATGGCAACGTGGTTGCGGTCCGACCGTCGCGCTCCCGACCTGCTCGACGATCAACTCCGGGCGGTGCAGGACGTGGTGCTTGGTGTACCGGACGACTCGCCACCCCTGGTCGAGCAGCGCGGTGTGCCGTCCGATGTCCCGCAGCACCGAAGCCGGGTCGGCGTGCACCGCACCGTCGTACTCGATGCCGATCCGGTGCGAGGGGTAGGCGAGGCCAACCAGACGGCGGTGCGGGCCCGCTCGTCCTGGACCACCCACCGGACCTCGGGGACCGGCAACCCGGCCCGCACGACGACCAGCCGCAACCGCGTCCCCACCGGAGAACCCGCCCGCGCATCGGCGTACGCCAGTGCCGCGGCCACCCCGGCGTTGCCGCGCGCTCCGCGGTACCACGCGGCGAAGTTCAGCAGCGGGTCCGGGGCGGAGCGGTGGGCGTTGGCCAGCGCGTCCACGGCCACGACGCGGTCCTCCAACTCGCCGCGACGAGCGAGGTCGAACGCGGTCCGCAGGGGAGATGTCGTCCGGACGCCGTCCACCTCGACGATCTCGCCGGGGTCGAGGCGATCGCGCCACACCAGGAGTCCGGGGTGCCAGGGCGTCGGGGGTGACCACGCCGGCGGCGATCGCCGCCGAGCCGCGGAACGCCTCGGGCCAGCCCGTCGCACCCGTCACCCCGACGAGCTTCCCGGACGGTGGGCCGTCGCGAGGGCGTTCCGCGCAACTCGCGCTCGAACGGCACGTGAGCGGGGTCCAGCAGTGCCTCGGCCCCGCTCACGTGCCGTTCGACCGCTACCCGAGCGCCTGGTAGATCGCCGCGGTGTAGGCCGCGCTGCGGGTCGAGCCGATGATCCCCGGGCCCATGCCGTTCATCATGTAGGAGATCGTCACGCGCCGGTCCAGGTCCATGATGATCATCGAGCCGCCCCAGCCGCCCCAGAAGCAGATCCGGCCGTCGGGGATCCAGGGCAGGGTGTCGGCCTGCGGCAGTCCGTAGCCGATGCCCCAGCGCAGCGGGATGCCGAGCACCAGGTCGACGCCGTGGGCCTGCTCGTCGAAGATCAGGTCGATGGTGTCGGGGCCGAGCAGCCGCACGCCGTCGACCTCGCCGCCGAGGGCGAGCGCGGACAGCACCCGGGCCACCGAGCGGGCGTTGCCGTGGCCGTTGAGCCCGCCCATGTCGGCCTGGCGCCACGCCGGGGTGTTGGCGTACTCGGCGGTCACCGCCGGGCCGGTGAAGGTCTTGTAGACCGGGCTGTCCTTGCCCGCGGCCTCCAGGTCGAACGGGGCCGGCGGCGGCGGGACGACCTCGGCGACGCGGCCCCAGTCGGCCTCGACCGCGCCGATCTGGAAGTCCGCGCCCAGCGGACCGGCGATCTCCTCGGCGACGAACCGCCTCAGCGACTTCCCGGACACCCGCCGGACGACCTCGCCGATCAGGTGGCCGAAGTTGGCGGCGTGGTAGCCCGACGCGGTGCCCGGCTCCCACCACGGCGCCTGCGCGGCGTAGCGGGCGGTCGACTTGTCCCAGTCGTAGAGGTCCTCGACCGCGGCGGGAGCCTCCATGCCCGAGACCCCGGAGGTGTGCGACAGCAGGTGCCGCACCAGGACGCCCTCCTTGCCCGCGGCCGCGAACTCCGGCCAGTACCGGGCGACGGGCGCGTGCACGTCCAGCTGCCCGCGGTCGACCAGCATCAGCGCGGCCAGGCTGGTGACGGCCTTGGTCGAGGACCAGACGTTGGTGATCGTGTGCTCGTCCCAGGCGACGGTGCGCGCGGGGTCGCGGTAGCCGCCCCACAGGTCGACCACGACCTCGCCGTCGATGTCCAGCACCAGCGAGGCGCCCAGCTCCTCACCGGAGTCGATGTTGTCCTGCAGCACCGCGCGCACTGCGCGGAAGCGGTCGTCGCAGGTGCCCTGCAGCTCGGCCATGATCGGTCCTCCTCGTCGGGTGGTGCGCGGTCGGGACATCAGGCGCGTTCGGATCCGCGCAGCAGCGCGGCGATGGCCAGCTCGGCCTTCGCCGCGTCGGGCTGGTCGCCGGTGATGAGGTCGGCGTAGATGAACGACTCGGCGATCCGCACCACCAGGTAGGCCAGGTCGTGCAGGTCCAGCGCCGGGTCGAGGTGGCCGCGGTCGCGCTCCTGCTCCAGCAGCCGCTCGAAGGAGGCGACCACGTGCTGCTGCAGCGGGCTGGCCTTCGTCGTGATCAGCCGCAGGGCGCGTTCGGTGTCCCGGCGCAGGAACGCCCGGTAGTACGGGGCGTCGATGAGCGCCTGCGAGAACAGCCGCACGATCCGGCCGATCCGCTCCGGGCCGGTGCCGCCCGCGGCCGCCGCGGCGTCGCGCAGGGTGGGGTCGGCCAGCGAGGTCAGCACCGAGACGAGCAGCTGGTCGCGGTTGCCGACCCAGCGGAAGAGCGTGGTGCGGTCGACGCCGAGGGTCGCGGCGAGGCTCTGCGCGTCGATGCGCTCGCCGGCCATGAAGGTGCGCCGGGCGAGGCGGAGGGCGGTGGCGGCGCACGGGCGGGCGTCCGCATCGGTGTGAGCGGTCCCACTCATGTCGTGCACCATATGCACTGAGTGTTGCAACGAACAAGAGAAACGTTGCGTTGTCGATCGTGGACGCGCCGTAGGCGCGATCACACGTTCAGTCCACCGCTGGTTGACAGAGCGCAGTCGAGCACCACTTCCGGTGCAGTAGTACACCCGATCGGATTACGTTGTCGTCACGACACGGTAACGACCACCCGGAAGAATCAACGGGTGCCGTTCCTGCTCACCCCCCGCGGGCTCGCCCTGCTCACCACCATCGCCGGCGTGCTCTCGGCCTGGGCGCTGGTCGAGCAGTCGCAGGTGGCGATCCCGTTGAGCGTGGCGTTCGTGCTCGCCGCGTTCGGCTGGAGCCTGTCGCGGAACCACCCGGTGGCGGCCGCGCCCCCGACCCCCACCACCGGGCTGTGCACGGGCTGCCGCGCCGGCTGCGTCGAGTGCCGCGAGCGCATCGACTCACCGGCCTGACGCAGCGCCCGTTCCGAAACCTCCACGACCCCGTCCCGCCCGCCCGGCAGGATGATCGGATGGACGAGAGGAACGTTCCCGCCGAGACCGACGTGGTGGTGGTGGGCTCGGGCGCGGCCGGCCTCAGCGCGGCCCTGGCGGCCGCGGTCGGCGGTCTGCGGGTGGTGCTGCTGGAGGCCCAGGACCGCTGGGGCGGCACCACCGGGGTGTCCGGTGGGCAGGCCTGGGTGCCCGGCCACCACCGCGGTCCCGCCGAGGACCCCGAGGACGTGCTGGCCTACCTGCTGGCCCACACCAGCGGCCGCGACCCCGAGGTGCTGCGCGCGTTCGTCTTCGCCGCGCCGCGGATGGCGGCGTTCGTCGAGCGGCACTCCCCCGTCCGCTGGCAGGTGATGGACGCGGCCGACTCCTTCGCCGACGGGCGCGGCGGGCGGAACATCGACGTCGCCCCGGTCGCCACCGGTGAGCTGGGCAGCTGGGCGGAGATCGGGTGGCCGCCGCCGTACCCGCCGCTGCTGACTAACGCCGAGGTCGAGCGCCTCGGGCTGATGATCGGCGGCGAGCTGCCCGTCGACCTGCTGGCCGAGCGGGCGGCCGCCGGGCAGGTGGCGCTGGGCGCGGGGCTCGTCGTCGGGCTGCTGCACGGCTGCCGCGCGGCCGGCGCCTCGCTGCACCGCGGCCGACGCGTCACCGGTCTGCTCCCCCGCCCGGACGGCGGCGTGGGCGGGGTGCGCACCGCCGAGGGCGACGTCCGGGCGACCCGGGGCGTGGTCCTGGCCTGCGGCGGCTTCGAGCACGACCCGCGGCTGCGCCCCGATCTGCTCGGCGCCGCGCTCACCCACCCGGTGTCCCCGCCGGTCAACCACGGCGACGCGCTGCGCCTCGCCGCGTCCGCCGGGGCGGCCCCGGCGCACCTGGGCGAGAGCTGGTCGTGGCCCGTGCTCGCCGACCCCTACGCGCACTGGCCCGGCAGCGACGTCCCGCGCCCGCAGCTGGTGATCGCCGAGCGGATGCTGCCCCGGGCGATCTGGGTCAACCGCGACGGGCGCCGGTTCGTCGACGAGTCCAGCCACAACTGCGCGCTCGCCCTCACCGGGACCGACCCGGCCACCGGCGCCCCGCGCAACCTGCCCGCCTGGGCGGTCGTGGACGCGGGCTACCGCGAGCGCTACCCGCTGGCCGGCGCCGCTCCGGGCGCGCCGCTGCCGCCCTGGGTGCGCACCGCCGACACCCTGGCCGAGCTCGCCGAGCTGGCCGGCATCGACCCCGACGGCCTGGTCGCGACCGTCGCCCGGTTCAACGCGGCCGCGGCCGCCGGCGTCGACCCCGAGTTCGGCCGCGGCACCACCCCCTACGACCGCCTCGGCGGCGACCCGACCGCGCCGCACCCCAACCTCGGCCCGCTCGACCGCGGCCCGTTCCACGCCGTGCTCGTGCACGCCGGGCTGGTCGGGACCAAGGGCGGCCCGCGCACCGACGCCGCGGCGCGTGTACTCGACTGGGACGACCAACCGGTGCCCGGGCTCTACGCCGCGGGCAACGCCATGGCCGCGGTCATCGGCCCGGGCACGGTCTCCCCCGGCGCCACCATCGGCTCCGCCCTCACCTGGGGGTGGGTGGCCGGCACCGACCTGGCGGGCTGACCGCGTGATCAGGGCGGGCCACTAGCCGTGGTAGTCGACGACGACCACGCGGTCGGCGCAGCCCTGGCCCATCCGCGCCGACAGGATGTCGGCCAGCGCGCGGCGCATCCCCGCCGCGTCCCGCTCGGTGCGGATGCGGGTGCCGTCGAAGCGCTCCATCAGCACCGCCCGCTCGGCGCCGTGCACCATGACCGCGAACGGGACGGCCGCGTCCGGCACGTCGGCGATGCGCACCAGCACGTCGAGCGCGTCCAGCACGTCGCCGTGGTGGCGGGGCCACTCGGTGGGCCAGGCGGGCATCTCGCCGCGGCCGTCGCAGCCGTTGCAGGTGAACGCGGGGTCGGCCGCCCGCCGCTCGCGCCCGACGTCGTCGTCGCGGTGGCCGGTGCCCGCGCACCAGCGGCAGGTGCGCATGAGCTCCGGGTCGTCCTCGGGCCGGTAGCCCGACAGCACGCCGGTCCAGCGCCCGCCGATCTGGAACCAGTCCCACAGCCCGTCCGGGTTGTACCAGTGCGCCTCGCCGTCCGCGCCGGTGTGCAGCTCGACCTCGCGGCGGACGTCGTAGGGCGCGAGGGCCTCGGCCACCAGCCGGTCGACGTCGCCGTCGCGCGGGATGACCGCCAGCGCGTAGAAGTGCATGCCGATGCCGCCGACCGGTTCAGTCCGCCACAGCCAGCAGGCCGGTGCGCGGGTGGCAGTCGACGTACTCGAACCACTGCTCGTCCGGGTTGGCCACGGCCACCTCGTGGTAGAGCCGCAGCTCCAGCCCGTCGCGGCGGGCCGCGGCCAGCCTGCCGAACGCGCTGAAGATCGCCAGGTGCGTCGGGTGGGACTCCGACCAGCGCTCCAGGTCGGCCAGGCTGCGCCACCAGCCCACGCCGTAGCTGCGGTCGGTCGGTCGCCCGGCCGCGTCGACCACCCGCAGGTAGCGGTTGGCCAGGCAGCCGACGCCGCGGCCGCGGTCGCGCAGGAACTCCATGCCCTCGCGCAGCGCGGGCTCGATCTCCCCCAGGTAGGCCCGGCGCTCCTGGCCGCCGCTGTCGGTCCAGTCCTGCCCGGAGCGGATCAGGCAGACGCTGCCCCGCGGGCGGACGCGGACCCGGTCGCCGCGCCGCTCGACGTCCACGGGCCCGGGGTCGTGCAACGGGTCGACCTGCGAGGCGGGCATCCGGTCGCGCATGCCGCCCCAGTAGCCGTGCTCGCGCACCGGCCCGCTGAACCCGGCGGCCAGCACGGCCACCCCCTCCGGCCGGCTGCGCCTGCCGAAGATCGTCTCGTAGCGCTCGATCGCCGGGCGGACCACCTCGACCCAGCGCCCGTCGCCCGCTCCCCCGGACAGCCAGGCCTCGCGGTGGCGGGTGAACCAGCGGTCGAAGGCCGCGGTGTCGTCCCAGTAGCCGACGGCCACGACGTCGCGCGGGCCGCCCGGCTCGGGCCATGCGGGCACGGCGCGGTCGTGGTGGCGCGGGCCGTCCGGGGCGTTCATCGCCGCGTCGAGCCAGGCGGGCGAGCGGCCCTCCTGGGTGCCCAGGTACGCCATGACCAGCCGTCTGACCGAGGTGCGGTGTCGAGCCACGAACGAGGGGAACCTCGGTTCGTAGTCGTCGGGCACCCGCGGGTGCCGGACGCGCGGCACGCTCAGCTGCGGGGGGATGGCGGACTCCACGGGACCTCCAGCGGTGCTCGGGCAGGGGGCTGACTGCCGGCACGGACGCCGAGACTGCCACCCCTCCCGCGGCGGCGCGAGAGGGGTGGCGGGACGGACGAACGCCGGTGGGCCGGTCAGACCCCCAGTCGGTCGGCGAGCCGGGCCCGGTGCGACGACGGCGGGCCGAGCAGCAGCTGCGCGCTCTTGGCCCGCTTGTAGAACAGGTGCGCGTCGTGCTCCCAGGTGTAGCCGATGCCGCCGTGGTACTGGACCATGGCGACGGCCGCATCGAAGCAGGCCGGTCCGACGTAGGTCTGGGCCAGCGCCGCGGCCAGCGGCAGCTCGGCGCGGTCGTGGTCGGCGGTCCACGCGGCGTAGCGCAGCACCGAGACCGAGTGCTCCCACGCCGAGTAGACGTCGGCCAGCCCGTGCTTGACGGCCTGGTAGGAGCCGATCGGCCGGCCGAACTGCACCCGCACCTTCGCGTAGTCGACGGTCAGCTCCAGCGCCCGCGCCATGACGCCGACCTGCTCGGCGGCCAGCGCGACGGCGGCGAGGTCGGCGACCAGGTCGAGCGCGGCCGCCGGGTCGCTCGCGGCCAACCGCCGGGCCGGGGTGCCGGCGAAGGTCAGCCGGGCCATCGGGCGGGTGGGGTCGAGGGTGGTCAGCGCGGTGCGGGTGAACCCGTCGGCCCCGGCGTCGACGGCGAACCATCCGGGACCGTCGGATGTGCTCGCGTAGACCAGGACGACGTCGGCGACCGCACCGGCCGGCACGGGGGCCTTGGTGCCGTCGAGCCGCCAACCGCCGTCGCGCTCGGTCGCCGTGGTGGCGCCGCCCGACCGGTCCCACGCGGCGCCGCCCTCGGCCACGGCCACCGTCGCCACCCGCTCGCCACCGGCCAGCGCGGGCAGCAGCTCGGCCCGCGCGGCGGCGTCGTCGACAGCCAGCAGGGCGTCGGTGGCCAGCACGGCCGAGGCCAGGAACGGGGTCGGGGTGAGCGCCCGGCCCAGCTCCTCGAGCACCACCGAGCGCTCGACGTGCCCGCCACCCGCGCCGCCCAGGTCCTCGGGCACCACGAGCCCGAGCAGGCCGAGGTCGGCCAGCGACTTCCACAGCCCCGGGTCGTCGCCGCGCTCGGAGGCCATCACCTCGCGCACGGCCGCCGGGGACGAGCGGTCGGCCAGCAGCCTGCGGACCGCGGCCCGCAGGTCCTCCTGCTCGGCCTCGAGCACCAGCCTCATCGCGCGCCCCCCTGCGTGCCGACCCTCAGCTGCCGGAACGGGACGTCCCGGTCGACCTGCGGCTCCTTGGGCAGCCCGAGGATCCGCTCGCCGATGATGTTGTGCTGCACCTCGTTGGTGCCCCCGGCGATGCTGGACGCCGGGGCGGAGTTGATGCCCCGCGCGAGATCGGCTCCGTGGCCGTCCTCGGGGTCCCATGCCACGACGTCGGCCCCGGCCAGCTCGCCGGCCACGGCGATGGCCCGGCGCAGCTGCACCGCCGCGGCCAGCTTGGCCACCGAGCCGCGGGCGCCGGGCGGGTGCCCGGCCTGGGTCTCCTGGCGCATGCGGGCGTTGAGCAGCTCCAGGGCGCGCTCGTGGGCGTAGAGCTCGGCGAGCCGCTCGCGCTGGGCGGGGTCGGCGGTGGCGCCCTCGCGGCGGGCGAGCGCGAGCACGGCCTCGAAGCCCAGCGCGCTGCTGCGCGAGGGGCGCGACGCCCCGATCGACACGCGCTCGTGGCCGAGCATGGTCACCGCGGCCTGCCAGCCCCGGCCCACCTCGCCGATCACCGCGTCGGCCGGCAGGTGCACGTCGTCGAGGTAGACCTCGTTGAACGGAGACTTGCCCGACATGTCGCGCAGCGGGCGCACCGTCACGCCCGGCGCGTGCATGTCGAGGATGAACATCGTGATGCCGGCGTGCTTCACCTGGTCAGGGTCGGTGCGGGCGAGCACCGCGCCGTAGTCGGCCCACTGGGCGTTGGTCGTCCAGACCTTCTGGCCGTTGAGCACCCAACCGTCGTCGGTGCGCTCGGCCCTGGTCTGCAGGCTGGCGACGTCGGAGCCGGCGCCCGGCTCGGAGAACAGCTGGCACCACACCTCGTCGCCGCGCAGCAGCGGGGGCAGGTAGCGCTGCTTCTGCTCGGGGGTGCCCAGGTCGACCAGGGTGGGCCCGCACATGCCCATGCCGATCAGCAGCGGGTAGGTGGGCAGGTCGAGCTCGGCGGCCTCCTCGGCGAACACCTGCTGCTCGGCCGGCCCGAGACCCTGCCCGCCCACCTCCTTCGGCCAGGTGATGCCGGCGAACCCGGCCGCGAACAGCGCCGCCTGGTACTCCTTGGCCACCCGCAGGTAGTCCGCGGGCGGCAGGCCCGCGGTCGGGGGCGGCACGTTCGCGGCCAACCACTCCCGCACCCGGCTGCGGTACTCGCCGGAGCCCTTCTCCTCGACGACGGTCATGCGCGACGTCCTCCCACGATGTCGAGCGGCAACCCGGGCTCCGAATCTACTGATCGATCGTCCGGTAGGCGAGGGGTCGGCGTCAGGTCTGCAGGTCGCCCACCGCCGCGGCCAACGCGGCCAGCTCGTCGTCCCAGGTGCCGCGGGCGTCGACCGGGCGCAGCACGAACTTGGAGATGCCCCGCTCGACGAACGCCTCGACCCGCCCGCGCACCGCGTCGAGCCCGACCGGCAGCAGCTCGCGCGGGTCGACCCCGCGCGCCTTCGCGCGAGCCGCGGTCGCCGCGAGGCGCGCGTCGTCGGGTTCGGCGTGGGCGTAGCCGATGCTCATCCCGAAGTGCTCGGGGTCGACCTCCCGGCCGGCCGCGGCGGCCGCCTCGTCGATCAGCCGCTTGGCCTCGACGGCCTCGTCGACCGTGCAGAACGCACCCAGCCAGCCGTCGCCCAGGCGCCCGCAGCGACGCAGCGACGCCGGCGCGATCCCGGCCAGCCACGGCTCCAACGGCTGCTGCACCGGGCGCGGCTCGACCCGGACGCCGTCGACCTCCTCGCCGGCCCACCACCGCCGCAGCGCGGGCAGCGCCTCGTCCATCGCCCGCCCGCGCTCGGCGACCGGGACGCCGATCGCGTCGCGCTCGACGCCGTGCGCGAGGCCGGGCACGAACGTGAGCAGCAGCCGACCGCCGACCATGTGGTCGAGGGTCGCCAGCGACTTGGCCAGCCGCACGGGGTTGCGCCCCGGCAGCACCAGCGTCGCCCCCAGCCGTCGCCTCGGGTACCGGCCGGCCAGGGACGCCAGCGTGAGCAGCGGGTCGGGGGCGGGCGAGGTGAGCACCTCGGAGACCCACAGCGAGTCGAACCCGTGGCGGTCGACGGCGGCCAGCGCCGCCTCCGCGCCCTCGTCGGACGACTGGCCCAGACCGATGCCGATGCGAACCTTCACGGCCCCATCGTGCCCCGGCCCGCCGCGATCTCAGAGCGTGCCGCGGACCTGCTGGGCCAGCTCGATCGCCGTGGCCTCGTCCTCGCTGCCGCCCAGGTCCTCGGTGACGACCTGGAGGAAGCAGTCGCGGTCGCCGGCCACGAACTGGACTCCCCCACCGGGGCCCTCGCGCATGCCGTCCCCCAGCGAGCGCTCCTCGCCCACGGTCGCATCCCACGGCGGCAGCTGCCCGCCCGCCGCGGTACCGGGCCGGCCGATCTCCAGCGTGACCGAGTTGTAGGTGTCCGGGTTCTCCCACGCGCAGACGTTGCCGTTGATGCCGTCGTTCGGGACGCCGGTGACGCCCGGACCGAGGAGCGCCTCGACCTCCGCGGCGGGCAGCAGCGCGCAGACGTCCAGGCTCTCCTGCGGCGCACCGCCCTCGATGATGTCCTCGGCCTGCTGCTGGGCCTCGGCGAGATCGCCGGGGACCGACGGGCCACCGCCCTCGGGGGCCGCCGATCCGGTGACGGTCGAGCTGCAGCCCGCGAGCAGCAGCGCGGCCAGCGCCACCGGGACGAACACCCTGGACAGGGTCGAGCGCATGGGTCCTCCTGCGGACGGGCCGCCCGGCCGAGCGGTGCGGTCGGAGGATCACTCGCTCGACCCCACCACTTCGCAACACCCCGCGGCGAACCGGTGGCCGCGGGCTTCCGCGGCGCCGCGCCCTCCTCGCAGACCCAGGCGTGCCGCGCAGCCTCGGTGGGGTCGGCGCAGCCCGCCGGCGCGCCGCGACGACCGAGCCCGCGCTGCGAGACCCACCCAGCGCTGCGCCGTCCCCTCCCGGTCTCGGGCCCGTCGTCGCAGACCCAGGCGTGCTGCGCAGCGTTGGCTGGGTTGGCGCAGCCCGCCGGCGCGCTGCGAGGCCCCATCAGGGGCTGCGACGACGGGCGAGTTGGCGGAAGCGGCCACGGGGTCGTGCCGACGTCGGAAAGCTGACCGGATGCTGATCGTGCGACGCGGAGAACTGATCGCGGCCGGGTACGAGCCCGACGAGATCCGGCAACGGCTGCGGTCCGGAGAGCTGGTCAAGGTACGACCCGGGGCCTACGTGGGCGACGCCCTGCCCAGAGCACCCGAGCAGCGACATCGGCTGACGGTGCGGGCCGCGGTACCCGACCTGGCCGCGGAGACGGTGATCAGCCACGTCTCGGCCGCGGTGATGTGGAACGTGCCGACGTGGGGCATCGCGCTGGACCGGGTGCACGGCACGCGGCCCAGGCGGTCGGGTGCGCGGCGGGGGCGGGCCGTCCACCTGCACGCCGCACCACTCGAACCGCACGAGGTCGCCGTCGTCGACGGGATCGCCGTCACCTCACCCGCGCGCACGGTCGTCGACATCGCCCGCTCGGTGCCGTTCGAGCAGGCCGTCGTCCTGGCCGACCGCGCCTTGCACAGCGGTCTGGTGCACGCCGACGACCTCGCCGCCGCGCTCGCGAGCGCGGCGCACCGGCCCGGGAGCCCCGCCGCGCGCAGGGCCCTGCACTTCGCCGACGGTCGCAGCGAGAGCGTCGGCGAATCCCGCAGCCGGACTGCGATCGCCGCTGCCGGGCTGCCGGTGCCCGTCCTGCAGTGGGACGTCCGCACGCAGGCGGGCACCTGGCTCGGTCGTGCCGACTTCGGCTGGCCGGAGCGGGGTGCGGTGGGCGAGTTCGACGGTCGGATCAAGTACAGCCGCGAGCTGCACCCGCACGTCGAGGCGGGGGACGTCGTGTTCGCCGAGAAGCGCCGCGAGGACGCGCTGCGCGACGCCGGCCTGCGGGTCGTGCGCTGGATCTGGTCGGACCTCGACGACTTCACCTCGACCGCCGACCGCCTGCGCCGAGCCCTCGGCATCCCGACGTCCGGAGCCCGGACGCCGAGGTGACCACCTCGCAGCGCAGGGTGGGTCGTCGCAGACCGCAGGCGCGCTGCGACGACCCACCCAAGGCTGCGCAGCACACGTGGGTCTGCGAGGACGCGCCCGAAGCCGGGCCGCGAGCTCGCAGCGCAGGGTGGGTCACGCAGCGCAGGGTGGGTCGTCGCAGACCGCCGGCGGGCTGCGAGGTCCCAGCCGGATCTGCTACGCCGTCGCAGGGCTGCGCGGTCAGACGACTGAGAGCAGTCGGACGAGCAGGGAGGCGATCGTGCCGACGACGTAGGTCAGCGCGGTGTAGGTGGTGAAGGGGAACCGCCGGTACCGGCCCCGCACCGGGACCAGGAACCCCAGCGCCACCACCGCCATCACCACGGCGAACACGAGCCCGACGACCACCCGGTCGAACGCCGCGTACGCCAGCACGGCCAGCGCGAAGACCAGCGCGTTCACCACCAGGACGGCCAGCGCCCCGCGCCCCATCGGCTCCGCCGGGTTGCGGCGCTCCACCACCAGGACGGCGAGGTTCATCAGCAGCGCTCCGGCGAAGAACATGGTGTTGCCGGTGTAGAAGTCGTTGATGAACAGGCCCGCGCACAGGTCGCCGGTGGGCTCGTCGAAGTCGCAGTGGGTCTGCAGGGTGAACGAGCCGAGCTCGTGCACGCCGTTGCCGGTCGCGTAGAAGTAGGCGCCGACCACGAACAGCAGGAACGGTCCCAGCGACAGCGCTCGGAACCGGCGCGAGACCTCGTGGAGCATCAGGGCGAGCACCGCGGCGGTGATCGGGATGATCACGGTCATCTGCACCAGCTCGTGCAGCCGCAGGAAGCGCGCCGGCTCCAGGAACACCTCGGTGGTGAACGAGAACCGCTCCACCGACACCAGCACGACGGCCAGCGACGCGGCCGTGAACAGCCGGTTCATCCTGGTCATGACGGCGGTGCGGGACGGCATGGCGATCATGCTGGCAGCCCGTCCGGCGCGGGCCCCGAGCACGACGGCGACGGCGGCCGGACGGTGCAGCGGCGGCGGCCGAAAGCCGGCGTTGACCTCGACCGGACCTCAGCTCCTGGCGTCGGTCGCGACGGGATGGAGATCGGCATGGCGGATGTGCGGACAGTCGTGGTCACCGGGGCGACGGGGACGGTCGGCGGGCGGGTGCCGGCCCAGCTGGCCACCCAGATCGTGCGGGGCCAGCTGGCGATGGCCGAGTCGCCGGAGCCGATGAGCGCCGACGTGGCGCGGATCCCCGGCCGCCCCGCCCTCCCGTACGCGCGGTGGGCCCGCGACCACGCCGCCGACTTCCGGTGACCCCCGGTCGTCGGTGGGGTCGTCAGGACGCAGGCGACGGCGCCCCGAACACCGCGAGCGTGTTCTGGCCGCGGTCGGCGACCTGCACCGTCGCCCGCAGCACGACGTGGCGCAGCGGACCGCCCTCCCCCTCGATCCGCTCGTGGGCCAGCCGGGCGGCGGCCCGGCCCATCTCCCGGGTGGGCAGCCGGGCCGAGGCCACCGCCAGCGGCGAGACGTCCTCGGGCAGCGACTGGTCCATGCTGGCCAGCTCGATCGGGCCGGGGAACCCGCTGGCCATCGCCAGCAGGTCGGCGGCGGTCTGGGTCAGGGTGGGGCCGTTGCCGCAGATCAGCGCGGTGGGCGGGTCGGGGGCGTCGAGCAGCGAGCGCAGCCGGTGGCGGCGCACGGCGGCCTCGAGCCCGACGTACTCGCGCAGCGCGGAGCGCTCCGGCAGCTCGGGCAGGCCGCGCTCGCGCAGCGCGCGGTAGTGGCCGGAGAGGCGGTCGCGCACGCTGGTCACGTCGGCCTCGCTCCACAGCAGGGCGACGCTGTGGTGGCCGCGGTCGAGCATGGCCGCGGTGATGTCGTAGCCGACGGCGAAGTCGTCGAAGAGCACGGCGTCGGTGGGCAGGCCGGGGAAGTACCGGTCGACGACCACGACCGCGACGCCGGTCCGGCGCAGCTCCTCGACGGCCCCGGCGGCGGTGGACCGGTCGCGCGGGAACAGCACGACGCCGCGGCTGGTGCCCTCGGCGCTGCGCCGCAGCACCTCCTCCTCGTGGGCGATGCCGCGGGTGTGCTCGATGGCCAGCGCGTAGCCCAGTGCCGCGGTCTCCGCGGCCAGCCCGGACAGCAGGCCCGCCTCGTGCGCGCTGGACGAGTCGGGCCCGATGTAGGTGATCTCGCGGCGGCGCGACGGGGGCGAGGTCGCCGGGCGCTCGGCCACGAACGTGCCCCTCCCCCGGCGCCGCACCACGACGCCGTCGGCGACGAGCTCGTTGAGCGCGCGGATGGCGGTGGTGGTGGAGACGCCGAACCGCTCGACGATCTCGCGCTGGGTGATGAAGGGCTGGTCCGGCGAGAACTCGCCGCGGGCGATCGAGGCCAGCAGCTCGCCCTTGACCCAGGCGAAAAGGGCGACACCGGGGGGCGGCGCGAGCGGCAGGCGCCCGTCTGGAGCAGTCACCTGGTCCTCTCCTGTCGGCGCGAGCAGAGCATACGTCCGGGATCTTGCCGCAGGACTTGACGCATTAAAGGGCGAATCCTACCGTCGGCCGCACATCGACGCGAAGGGTTTAACTCCTCGGGTCGCGGGTCTCGACGGGGAGGGCCATGCACGACGATCGGGTTCTGGTCGAGCAGCGGATCGCGCGCATCCTGCGGGAACGCCTGCTGCCGGCGGTGCACGGCGAGCGCGCCCCGCTGCGGGTCGAGGTGTGGCATGCACCCGGTGAGCCGGTCGCCGCCGTCGAGGCGATCGGCGCGACGTACCGGCCGGTCGAAGCGGGCGAGGCGTGGGGCCCGGCGTGGGGCACCAGCTGGTTCCACCTCACCGGCACCGTCCCGACCGGCTGGGCGGGCCGCGCGGTGGAGGCCGTGGTCGACCTCGGTTTCCCCGCCGAGCGCGACGGCTTCTCCGCGGAGGGCCTGGTGCACCGCCCGGACGGCACCGCGGTCAAGGGGCTCAACCCGCGCAACACCTGGGTGCGCGTCGCCGACAAGGCCGAGGGCGACGAGCGGGTCGACCTCTACGTCGAGGCCGCGGCCAACCCCGAGCTGCACGAGGGCGTCGCCAGCTACCTCGGCGACGTCGAGACCGCGGGCGACCAGCCGCTCTACCGGGTGCGCCGGATCGAGCTGGCGGTGTTCGACGAGCAGGTCTGGGAGCTGGTGCGCGACGTCGAGGTGCTCGCCGGGCTCATGCACGAGCTCAGCCCCGACGAGCCGCGGCGCTGGAACATCCTGCGCGCGCTGGAGCGCGCCCTGGACGGCGCCCTCGACCTGCAGGACGTCCCCGGCTCGGCGGCCGCGGCCCGCGCGGTGCTCGCCCCGGCCCTGGCCGCTCCGGCGAACGCCAGCGCGCACCTGGTCAGCGCGGTCGGCCACGCGCACATCGACTCGGCGTGGCTGTGGCCGCTGCGCGAGACCGTGCGCAAGGTCGCCCGCACCGTCTCCAACGTCACCGCGCTCATGGACGACGACCCGGAGTTCGTCTTCGCGATGTCCTCGGCCCAGCAGTGGGCGTGGATGGAGGAGCACCGCCCCGACGTCTGGGCGCGGATGCGGGAGAAGGTGGCCACCGGCCAGCTGGTGCCGGTCGGCGGGATGTGGGTCGAGTCGGACACCAACATGCCCGGCGGCGAGGCGCTGGCCCGCCAGCTGGTGCACGGCAAGCGCTTCTTCCTCGACCGGTTCGGCATCGAGACCTCCGAGATCTGGCTGCCCGACTCATTCGGATACACCGCGGCGTTCCCGCAGCTGGTGCACCTGTCGCGGTCGCGCTGGTTCCTCACCCAGAAGATCTCCTGGAGCCAGTTCAACCGGTTCCCGCACCACACGTTCTGGTGGGAGGGCCTGGACGGGTCGCGGGTGTTCACCCACTTCCCGCCGGTGGACACCTACAACGCCGACCTGACCGGCCGCGAGATTGCCCACCTGGTGCGCAACTTCTCCGACAAGGGCGCGGCCAACCGGTCGCTGGTGCCGTTCGGGCACGGCGACGGCGGCGGCGGCCCCACCCGGGAGATGCTCGGGCGCGCCGCACGCCTGCGCGACCTGGAGGGCTCGGCCAGGGTACGCGTCGAGCCGCCCGCGCGGTTCTTCGAGCAGGCCCACGAGGACTACCCCGACGCCCCGGTCTGGGTCGGCGAGCTCTACCTGGAGCTGCACCGCGGCACCTACACCAGCCAGGCCGAGAACAAGCAGGGCAACCGGCGCGCCGAGCACCTGCTGCACGAGGCCGAGCTGTGGTCGGCCACCGCGGCGGTGCGCACCGGGCACCCGTACCCGCACGAGGAGCTGGACCGGATCTGGAAGACGGTGCTGCTGCACCAGTTCCACGACATCCTGCCCGGCTCGTCGATCGCCTGGGTGCACCGCGAGAGCCGGACCACCTACCGGCGGCTGTTCGCCGAGCTGGAGGAGATCGTCGGAGCCGCCCAGCGCGCGCTGGCCGGCGACCCCGACGGCGGCGGCGAGGTCGTGTTCAACGCCGCGCCGCACGCCCGCGACGGCGTCCCGGCCCGCGGCGCCCAGCCGGCCCGGACCACCGGGGAAGCGGTGTCCTGCACGTCCCGCGACGGCGGTTTCGTGCTGGACAACGGGTTGGTCCGGGCCACCGTCGACGCGCGCGGGCTGCTGGTCTCGGTGCTCGACCTGGGCACCGACCGGGAGGTCGTCGCGCCCGGCGCGGCGGCGAACCTGCTGCAGATCCACCCCGACCTGCCCGCGCACTGGGACGCCTGGGACGTCGACCACACCTACCGCCGCACCACCACCGACCTCACCGACCTGGACGCGATGGCGCGGGTCGACGAGCCGGGGGGCGCGGTCGGCGTGCAGGTCAGGCGCACGTTCGGCGCGTCGAGCGCCACCCAGACGATCGCCCTCGCACCCGGTGCGCGTCGCGTCGACCTCGACGTCGAGGTCGACTGGCACGAGACCGAGACCTTCCTCAAGGCCGCGTTCCCGCTCGACGTGCGCGCCGAGCGCTCCACGGCCGAGACCCAGTTCGGGTACCTGCACCGGCCGACCGACGTGAACACGTCCTGGGAGTTCGCCCGCTTCGAGATCTGCGCGCACCGGTTCCTGCACGTCGGCGAGCCCGGCTTCGGCGTCGCGCTGGTCAACGACTCGACCTACGGCCACGACGTCACGCGCACCGTGCGCCCCGACGGCGGCACGACCACGACCGTGCGGCTCTCGCTGCTGCGCGCGCCGCGCTACCCCGACCCGGAGACCGACCAGGGCGCGCACCGGATGCGCTACGCCCTGGTCCCGGCGGCCGACCTGCTCGACGCCACCCGCGAGGGCACCCGCATCAACCTGCCGCAGCGGCGGGTCCCCGGCGGCGCCACCGTCGAGCCGCTGGTGGGCGTCGACCACGCGGGCGTGGTCGTCTCGGCGGTCAAGCTGGCCGACGACGGCTCGGGCGACGTGGTGGTCCGGCTGTACGAGGCGCTGGGCGCCCGCGCGCGGGCCCGCCTCGAGCTGGGCTTCCCCGCCGCCGCGGTCGAGGTCACCGACCTGCTGGAACGACCGCTGCCCGGCGCCGACGACCCGGTCCTCGACGGCGGCGGGGTGGCGCTCGCGCTGCGCCCGTTCCAGGTGCTGACCCTGCGGTTCACCCGCTCCGACTGACCCCGACACCCCACGGCACATCGACCCGACGGAGGGCGAGATGGCAACTCAGGTGGACAGGCCCGCGAGATGGCGCGGGATGGTGGCCATGGCCGCGGCGGGGGTGCTGGCCGCCGGGCTCACCGCGTGCGGCAGCGATTCCGGCGACGGTGACGCGAACACGATCACGGTCAGCTACCGGCAGTGGGGCGACTCGCGGATCCAGGAGAACTACCTGACCGGGGTGAAGACCGAGTTCGAGAAGGCCAACCCCGGGGTCACGGTGCAGCTGGAGCCCGTGGTCGCCTCCGAGGACGACTACTTCACCAAGCTCCAGCTGCAGATGCGCTCGCCGCGGACCTCCCCGGACGTGGTCTACGAGGACACCTTCTTGATCAACTCCGACATCGAGGCCGGCTACCTGCGCCCGCTGGACGACCAGCTGGCCGACTGGCCGGAGTGGGAGCGGTTCACCGAGACCGCCAAGGGCGCGGGCAAGGCGCTGGACGGCAAGACCTACGGCATCCCGGACGGCACCGACACCCGCGGCCTTTGGTACAACAAAGAACTATTCGCCCAGGCCGGCCTGCCGGCCGACTGGCAGCCGCGCACCTGGGACGAGGTGCTGACCGCGGCCCGCGCGATCAAGGCCGCGCTGCCGGGCGTCATCCCGTTCAACATCTACGCGGGCAAGGCCGTCGGCGAGTCGGCGTCCATGCAGGGCTTCGAGATGCTGCTCTACGGCACCGGCGACACGCTCTACGACGACGCCAGCCAGAAGTGGGTGGTCGGCAGCAAGGGCTTCACCGACTCGCTGCAGTTCATCAAGACCGTCTACGACGAGGGCCTCGGCCCGTCGGCGCAGCAGGTGCTCGACCCGAACTGGAACAACACGGTCAACCAGCAGCTGCTGCCGCAGGGCAAGGTGGTTATCAGCCTGGACGGCTCGTGGATCTCGCAGAACTGGCTGGACACCGGGGCCGCGCCGTGGCCGCAGTGGAGCACGGTGCTGGGCAACGCGGCCTGGCCCACCCAGCAGGGCCAGGCGCCCGGCCGGGTGAGCATGTCCGGCGGCTGGACCTGGGCGATCCCGCAGAACTCCGACAACCCCGACATGGCGTGGCAGCTGATCGCCCTGCTCGGCGACAAGGACCGCCAGCTGAGGTGGGCCGTCGACAACGTGCAGATCCCGGTGCGCGACGACGTCGCGACCGACCCGAGCTACCTGCAGGCGAACCCGACCAACGAGTTCTTCGCCTCGCTGGTGCCGATCACCACCTACCGCCCGGCGTACGCGGTGTACCCGCGGATCTCCAACGAGATCCAGGTGGCCACCGAGACGGTGATCACCGGCGGTGACGTCGCGGCGGCCGCGCAGGCCTACGACGAGCAGGTCCGGGCCATCGCCGGCGACGCGGTGCAGCCCGCGCCGTGACGGCGTCGACCATAGGTCGCACGCAGGGTTCCGACCGCCGCATGGCGGCGGCCGGGACCCTGCTGCGGGGGCTGCCGCTGGTGCCGTCGGTGGTGCTGCTGGTCGCCTTCCTGGCCGGGCCGATCCTGTACTGCATCTACTCGGCCTTCACCGACATGGCGCTCACCGGCTCGTCGAGCACCGAGTTCGTCGGCTTCGACAACTTCGTGCGCGCCTTCACCAGCCCGGCGTTCGGCCAGTCGGTGGTCTACACGGTGATCTTCACGGTGGTCTCGGCGATCATCGGGCAGAACGTGCTGGGCATGCTGCTGGCGCTGCTGATGCGCTCGGGCGCGAAGGTGGTGCGGGCGCTGGTCAGCGCCATCGTGATCGGCGCCTGGGTGCTGCCCGAGGTGGTCGCGGGCTACCTGTGGGTGGCGTTCCTGGGCCCGGACGGCTCGCTCAACGGCTGGCTGATCGGGCTCGGGCTGCCCACCCAGAACTGGCTGTTCACCACCCCGATCCTGGCCGTGTCGCTGGCCAACATCTGGCGCGGGACGGCGTTCTCGATGCTCGTCTACTCCGCAGCGCTCTCCGAGGTGCCCAAGGAGATCGAGGAGGCCGCGGTCGTCGACGGCGCCGGCCCGTGGCGGAAGCTGGTGTCGGTGACGCTGCCGATGCTGCGCCGCACCATCGCCACCAACCTGATGCTGATCACCCTGCAGACGCTGTCGGTGTTCGGGCTGATCTGGACCATGACCAAGGGCGGGCCCAGCGACCGCAGCATGACCCTGCCGATCTACGCCTACCAGCAGGCCTTCCAGTTCTCCGACCTCGGCTACGGCACCGCGCTCGCCCTGGTGCTGCTGCTCATCGGCGGCGTGTTCTCGGTGGTCTACCTGCGGGCCCTGCGGCTGGAGGAGAACCCCTGATGACCGCGACCGATCTCCCCAGTCGGCCCCGCGCGGCGAAGGCCCCCGCGGCGCCGACCACGGCCCGGCCGCATCGGCGGTGGGTGGGCCGGAGCGTGGTGAACGCGGTGCTGCTGGTCATCGCGGCGGGCTACGTGGTCCCGCTGCTGTGGGTGCTGCTGGCCGCGTTCAACGGCACCGCGGGGCTGGGCGTCGACTGGCCCGCGCCGTGGACGCTGGACAACTTCCGGGCCGTGCTCGACGAGGACACCACCTACCGCCCGATGTGGAACGGGCTGGTGCTGTGCGGCAGCGCGACGATCATCACGATGGTCTGCTCGGTGCTGGCCGCGTACCCGCTCTCGCGCTACCGGTCGCGGTTCAAACGGCCGTTCCTGCTCACCGTGCTGTTCAGCACCGGGCTGCCGATCACCGCGATCATGGTGCCGGTCTACGGGCTGTTCGTGCAGCTCAACCTGATCGACACGACCAGCGGCACGATCCTGTTCATGGCCACCACGGCCCTGCCGATCGCCATCTGGCTGGCCAAGAACTTCATGGACGCCGTGCCGATCGAGCTGGAGGAGGCGGCCTGGACCGACGGCGCCTCGCCGATGAAGGCGCTCCGGCACGTGGTGCTGCCGCTGATGTGGCCGGGCCTGGCGGTGGTCGCGCTCTACACCTTCATCGGGCTGTGGGGGAACTTCTTCGTCCCGTTCATCCTGCTGCTGTCCAACGACCAGCTGCCGGCCTCGGTGAGCATCTACACCTTCTTCAGCCAGTACGGGCAGGTCGTCTACGGCGAGCTGGCCGCGTACTCGCTGCTGTACTCGCTGCCCGCGGTGCTGCTCTACCTGCTGCTCTCGCGCAGGCTCGGCGGCGCCTTCACCTTCGGCGGCGCGGTGAAGGGCTGACCCGCCGGTGGTCGCACCGACCTCGTCCCCCACCGCGCGGAGACCCCCGATCATGCCGCCGACCGCGGCGATCGCGCTCGGGGATAACGTCGGGGTACGAGGCGGGACCGGCTGGGACCCGCCGCAGGTGCCAGGAGAAGGATCGTTCCCCGTGACCGATTCGCGAACGTCGGACGCCGGTGCTCGAGGGCCGGGGTCGGCGATGCTGAGGCGGGGCACCGCCAGCGCCCGGCGGCGGCTGCGCAACGCGGTGGGAGCGCTGCTCACCCGGGCCGCCCCGGTGGCGCTGCGGCTGCTGCCGGCCATCTCCGTCGTCCCGCTGCGGCGCGACGGCATGGACCCGATCCCGCGCCTGGGCAGGCTACGGGAACGCTCGCCGGTCAGCCGCATCCCGGTGCCGCTGCGCGCGGGCGCGTGGCTGGTCACCGGCTACGAGCAGGCCCGCGAGGTGCTCGCCGCGCCGTCCACGACGTTCAGCACCGACTACCTCAACTTCGCCCGCGCGGTCGGCCTGCCCTCGCAGAACCACCCCGGCGGTCTGGGCTTCACCGACCCGCCCGAGCACACCCGGCTGCGCCGCGTGCTGACCCCGGAGTTCACCGGCAGGCGCCTGCAGCGGCTCGTGCCCCGCATCGAGGCGGTGGTCGCCGAGCAGCTCGACGCGCTGGCCGAGCAGTCCGGCCCGGTCGACCTCGTCTCGGCGTTCGCGTTCCCGGTGCCCTCGCTGGCCATCTGCGAGCTGCTCGGCGTCCCCTACGAGGAGCGCGCCGACTTCCAGCGGCTGAGCACGTCGCGGTTCGACCTGGCCGACGGGGCCAACGCGGCCGTCGGCGCGGTGGAGAGCGGCGTCGACTACCTGCTGCGGATCATCCGCCAGCAGCGGGTCGCCCCGGGCGACGGCCTGCTCGGGCGGCTGGTGCGCGACCACGGCGACGAGTTCACCGACCGCGAGCTCGCCGGGCTGGCCGACGGCCTGCTCACCGGCGGGCTGGAGACCACGGCCAGCACGATCGCCATGGGCGCGCTGCTGCTCATGCAGAACCCCGAGCTGTTCGAGCAGATCCGCACCGACGACGCCGCGGTGGAGCCGTTCGTCGAGGAGCTGCTGCGCTACCTCAGCGTGGTGCAGGTCGCGTTCCCGCGGGTCGCGCTGAAGCCGGTGCGGATCGGCGACCGGGAGGTCAAGCCGGGCGCGGTCGTGGTGTGCTCGCTCAGCGCGGCCAACCGCGATCCCGCGCTGCGCCCGGACGCCGACCGGTTCGACCCGTCCCTGCCCTCGACCCGCCACCTGGCCTTCGGCCACGGCATCCACCGCTGCGTCGGCGCCGAGCTCGGCAAGATCGAGCTGCGCGCGGCGCTGCCCGCGCTGGTGCGCCGGTTCCCGCACCTGCGGTTGGCGGCCGACGCGGGTTCGCTGCCGTTCCGGCGCAGTTCGATCGTGCACGGCATCGACAGCCTGCCGGTCCGGCTCGGGCCACCGGCCGGCTGAGCCGCAGCGGCCCCCGGTGCCCGATCCCGGGCGCTCTGCTGGGCTACCGTCGGAGCCCATGGGGCGAGTCGCGGACGGCGGCGCCCGCCGGGGCGCCGCCACCGACCCGGCGTCGCGCCACCGCGTGGCCACGGCCGCCTGGGTGGCGCTCGCGATCGGCGCCGCGATCGGCGCGGGCGCACTGGGCGGGGCGCTGGTCGGGTCGGGCCTCGGCGTCCGGATCGGGGCGACCGCCACCCGCGCGGGCGCCGACGTCGCCGCCGTCGTCTGCGTCGGGCTGACGCTCCTCGGCCTGCTGCTCCCGCTCGGCGCGGTCTCCCTGCCCGGCGCCGCCCTGCGCGACCTGGTGCGCGTGCAGCGCCGCGCCGACCGCGTCCTCGTCGCCGCGGCCGGTGCCTGGCTCGTGCTGCTCGTCGTCGGCGTCGCCCTGCGCGCGGCCGACGCGCTGGGCCGCCCGCCGCTGCAGCTCTCGGCCGGCGAGGTCACCGCATGGGCGACCCGGCTGGGTGCCGGGCGGGGCATGCTGCTGGCCGCCGTCTGCGCGGCCGCCGTCCTGGGCTGCGCCGTGGCCCGGGTGCGCCGCCACGACGCCGTCCCGGTGCGCGTGGCGGCGCTCGTCGCCGTGGTCGGGACCGTGCTGCCCGCGCTCACCGGGCACTCCGGCGCCGATCCCGACCACCAGCTCGCCGTCGTCGCCGTCGCGCTGCACGTGGGCGCGGCCGCGCTCTGGGTGGGCGGGCTGGCCGCGCTGCTGGTGCTGGTCGCCCGCCACCGCGCGCTGCTGGACAACACCCTGCCCCGCTTCTCCACGCTGGCCGCGGGCTGCCTGCTCGCGGTGGCCGCGTCCGGGGTGCTCAACGCCCTCACCCGGCTCGACGGCTGGGCGTCGCTGTGGAACACCGGCTACGGCGGGCTGGTCGTGGCCAAGACGGTCCTGCTGGGCGTGCTGGCCGGGCTCGGCGGGCTCACCCGCCGCAGGCTGCTGGCCGGCCGCACGCCGGTGCTGCGCTGGGCGGGCGCGGAGGTCGCGGTGATGGCCCTGGCCGTCGGCGTCGCCGCCGCCCTCAGCCAGACCCCGCCCCCCGACGGCTCCCACTCCGGGCACGGCGCGGCGCCCGCGGCCGGCCACGCCGACCACGCCGCCGCCGGCCCCACCGGCGAGCTGAACCTGTGGGCCGTGCAGTCGGGCGCGCTCGGCACCGTCGTCGTCGACACCCGGTACCGGCTCGTCTACCGCAACGACCGCGATTCCCCCCGGCCCCCCACGTCGACCTGCCTCGACGCCGCGTGCACCGGCACCTGGGCGCCCCTGCTGACCGACGGCCTGCCCGTCGTCGGGCGGGGAGTCGACCAGGCCCGCATCGGCGCCCTCGACCGCCCCGACGGCGGGCGGCAGGTCACCCTCGACGGCTGGCCCCTCTACCTGCGCGTCGGCGAGGCCCCCGGCCTGGCCACCACCGGCGCGAACGGCACCGACGGCGTCTGGTTCGCGATCTCCCCGACCGGCGCGAAGGCCGCTCCCGGGTGACCGGCCGGTCCTCGCCTTGGTCCTGAGTCGGACGGGGCCCTCACGCGGCCCCGATCTCCCCGGCGATGGCGTCCCCCAGCTCCCGCGTCGTCCCCCGCCCACCCAGGTCCGGCGTCAGCGGCGCCCGCGCGGGGCCCCGCGCCAGCACCCGCTCCACCGCGCCCAGCACGTCCGCCGCCGCCTCGGCGTGCCCCAGGTGCTCGAGCATCATCGCGCCGCACCAGATCTGCCCGATCGGGTCGGCGATGCCCTGGCCGCTGATGTCGGGCGCCGAGCCGTGCACCGGCTCGAACAGGCTCGGCTCCGCGCCGGTGGGGTTGATGTTGGCGCTGGGGGCGATGCCGATCGTGCCGGTGCAGGCGGGGCCGAGGTCGGAGAGGATGTCGCCGAACAGGTTGCTGGCCACGACCACGTCGAACCAGTCGGGGTGCAGCACGAAGTTCGCGGTGAGGATGTCGATGTGGAAGCGGTCGACGCGGACCTCGGGGTACCGCTTCGCCGCCACCTCCACCCGCTCGTCCCAGTACGGCATGGTGATCGAGATGCCGTTGCTCTTGGTCGCCGAGGTCAGGTGCTTCTTCGGGCGGGAGTCGGCCAGGTCGAAGGCGAACCGGAGGATGCGGTCGACGCCCGTGCGGGTCATCACCGTCTCCTGGACGACGAGCTCGCGGTCGGTCTCGGCGAACATCTTGCCGCCGATCGCGGAGTACTCGCCCTCGGTGTTCTCCCGGACCACGTAGAAGTCGATGTCGCCGGGGCCGCGGTCGGCCAGCGGGCTGCGCACGCCGGGCATCAGCCGGCACGGGCGCAGGTTGACGTACTGGTCGAAGTGGCGGCGGAACTGCAGCAGGCTGCCCCACAGCGACACGTGGTCGGGCACGACGGCGGGCCAGCCGACGGCGCCGAAGAAGATGGCGTCGTGCGGGTGCAGCCGGTCGTACCAGTCGTCGGGCAGCATGGCGCCGTGGCGCTGGTAGTAGGTGGCGCTGGCGAAGTCGAACGAGACGAACTCCAGGTCCAGGGAGTGCGCCCGGGCGACCGCCCGCAGCACCTTGAGCCCCTCCGGGACGACCTCGTTGCCGATGCCGTCGCCGGGGATCACCGCGATGGAGTGCCGGGTCATTCCCGGGAGTCAACCAGGCGCCGCCGTTCGGGCAACCCCTGCTCGGCCCACTCGCGCAGGGTGGCGGCCCGGATCTTGGTGCCGTTGGTGCCCGACGTGGTCGGCATGGCCTCGACGACCTCGACGCGGGCCGGCACCTTGAACCGGGCCAGCGTGGCCGCGCACCAGTCGCGCAGCTCGTCGGGGGTGGCGGTGGCGCCGTCGCGGAGCACCACGAACCCGACGGCCTGCGGGGTGCCCTCGGCCGACCGCGCGCCGACGACCTTCGCCGTGGCGACGTCGTCGTGCGCGGCGAGCCGCAGCTCGATCTCGGCCGGGGCGACCAGGAAGCCGCTCAGCCGCAGCACGTCGCCCATCCGGCAGACGAACTCGACGCCGCCGTCGGGGTGCCGCACGGCGAGGTCGCCGGTGCGGAACCAGCCGTCGGCGGTGAACGCCGCCGCGCCGGCCTCCGGGGAGCCGAGGTAGGCGTCGACGACGGTGGGCCCGGCGACGAGCAGTTCGCCCTGCTCGCCGTCGGGCAGCGGGTCGCCGGTCTCCGGGTCGCCGATCCGCACGCGGACGGCCGGTGAGGCCGGGGTGCCACCCCCGGTCCAGCGGCGCGGCGCCGGGGTGTCTGCGGGCCAGACCAGGGTCAGCGCGAACACCTCGGACGAGCCGTAGACGCCGCTGGCCAGCGCCCCGAACTCGGCGGCGGCCCACTCGGCGATCTCCTCGACGCGCCCGATGAAGTCGGCCAGCCCGACCCAGCGCAGGCGCGGCAGCGCCACCGGGGCCGCCCGCCAGGCGTCAAGCAGCCGGGAGACCATGTCGTCGCCGCCGACCACGTGGGTCGCCCCGTGCGCGGCCATCGCGGCCAGCGTCGCGGGCGGGTCGAAGACCGGCTCCAGCAGGCAGGCCGCACCCCCGGCGAGCGCGGCCACCGCGGTGGAGAAGCCGAAGACGCCCGACAGCGGCACCACCACCGTCACGACGTCGCCGGGGCCGATCCCGAGCCGCGCCGCGTCGGCGGCGCCGTGCTCGACGACCGCCCGCTCCCGGTGCGCGGCCAGCTTGGGCAGCCCGGTCGAGCCGGAGGTGGTGAACGCGACGGCCAGGTCGGTGCCGTCGCGGTCGGGGGCCGCGGCGGGGGTGGCGGCCGGGTCGACCAGCGCGGTGCCGCCGCCGACGTCGAAGGCCGCCGGATCCGGGGCCGCCCCGCCGGGTCCGGCGACCGGGACGACCAGCGGTGGCGGGCCGTCGACCTCGGCCACCGCCCGTCGCAACCGGGCGACGAGGTCGAGGTCGTGGAAGCCGGCCGCGACGGCCAGCACCCCCGGCGCCGCCCGGCGCAGCACGTGCGCGACCTCCTCGACGTTGTAGCGCGTGTTCAACCCGATGACGTGCGCGCCCAGGCCGCTCGCGGCGAACTGCCAGGCCAGCGCGTCCGACCAGTTGGGCAGCCAGACGCCGACGCAGTCGCCCGGGCCCACCCCGGCCGCGGCGAGCAGCGCGCGCACCGCCCCGGCGTGCTCGCGCAGCGCGGCCCGCGAGACGGGTCGGAAGCCGTCGTCGACGCGGTCCAGCGCCGCCGTCGCGTCCGGGTCGGCGGCGACGAGCCCGTCCAGCAGGCCGGTGAGGGTGCCGGTCACGTCGTCGTTGATCGCCATGCCTGCACACTCCCACCGGCACGACCCCGTGCCCAGCCCGTCGTGGTCACCCGGGCGCTGCTAGCGTCCCCGTGCGCACTGACCCGCCGGCCGCGGCCCTTGGTTAGGATCGCCTAACTTGTCGAGCCGATCGTCGGGGGAGTCGTCATCGCACGCGCACGCAGTTCCAGTCCTGTCCGCGATGACGGCTCCGGGCTGCGATCGGTCATCCTGCGCCGGCGCCGGGCGAGCGTGATCGGCGCCGCGCTCTGCTTCGTGGGCCACCAGGCGTGCGAGGCCACCGTCCCGTTGGCCATCGGCCTGGCCATCGACGCCTCGGTGGCCTCCGGCGAGCCCACCGCGCTGGTGCTCACCCTGGCCGGGTTGATCGCGCTGTTCGGCGTGCTGACCATGTGCTACCGCTGGTTCGCCCGGCTCGCCGGCGCTGCCGAGATCGACGAGGGCCACCACCTGCGCACGGAGCTCGCGGGGCGGGTGATGGGCGGGCGTGGCGTGCGGCGGCGCCATGGCGAGCTGCTGTCCATCGCCTCCTCCGACGCCGACCTGGCCGCGGGCGCGGTCGTCTGGGTGTCCGGGCTGGCCGGCGCGACGGCCGCGCTGGCCGTCAGCTCGGCGATCCTGCTGGGCATCGACCTGCGGCTGGGCGCCGGCCTGATCGTCACCGCGGCCGCGGTGACGTTCGCGCTCAACGCGCTCTCGCCATGGCTGTCGCGCCGGGTCGAGACCCAGCAGGAGACGCTGGCCGCCGCGTCGGCGCTGGCCACCGACCTGGTCACCGGCCTGCGCGTGCTGCACGGGCTGGGCGCCCAGCGCAACGCCGCCGCCCGCTACCGGGAGGTGAGCCGGCACGCCGAGCGGGCGGGCGTGCGCGCGGGAGCGGCCAAGGCGGTCCAGCTCGGGGCGACCGTGCTGGCCGGCGGCATCGTGCTGGCGGTGTCGGCGGCCGCGGCCGGGCTGCTCGCCCTGGACGGCGCCATCACCGTCGGCTCGTTCGTGGCCGCCGTCGGGGCCGCCCAGTTCATCTCCGAGCCGCTGGCCGGCATCGGCCTCCACCTGCAGATCGGGGCCTCGGCCAAGGCCAGCGCGGGTCGGGTCGCCGCGGTGCTGGCCGAGGCGCCCGACGAGCCCGGCGCGACCGCGGACGACGACGCCCCCCTCGAACTCGACCTGCGCGCCGGTGAGCTGGTCGGCGTCGTGGCCCGGCCGGCGGTGGTCGAGCGGGCCGTCGCCGCGCTGCGCGGTGATCCCGGCGCCCGCGGCGCCGTCCTGCGCGTCGACGGCGAGGCCGGCCCGGTGCACGTCGAGCCGCACCGGCCCGACCTGTTCGCCGGCACCATCGCCGACAACCTGGCCCTCGGGCGCCCCGCGGACGACGCCGCGCCACCGGATCCCGGGCCCGCGGTGGCGGCGGCCGGGGCCGCCGAGTTCGTCGACGCCCAGCCCCGGGGCCTGGCCGAGCCGGTGCGCGACCGCGGCCTGAGCCTGTCCGGCGGCCAGCGCCAGCGCCTGGCACTGGCCCGCGCCCTGCACGCCGACCCCCCGGTGCTCGTGCTCGTCGAGTCGACCACGGCCGTCGATTCGGTCACCGAGGAGATCGTCGCCGACGGCATCCGCAGCCTGCGGCACCCGGCCGGCGCCGGGCGCACCACCGTGGTGTTCACCACCAGCCCGGTCCTGCTCTCCCGCACCGACCGGGTCGTCGTGGTCGGCGAGGACGGCGCGTCCGTCACCGGCGGGCACCACGACCTGCTCGTCCGCGACGCCGGCTACCGGGCGGCGGTGCTCGGATGAGCGGCACCGACGGGGCGCAGCCCGCCCCGGGGGTCCGGCTGCCGCTGGCGACCGGGCGCGAGGTGCGCCGGGTGATCGGCACCTACGTGCGCGACCGGCGCGGCCCGGCCGTCGCCACCGTCGCGCTGGCCGCGCTGGCCTCGGCCGCGGGCCTGGTGGCGCCGTGGGCGGTGGGTCGGATCGTGGACACCGTGCTGACCGGCGGGGAGCCCGGCGCGGTGGTCGCCTCGGCCGTGCTGGTCGGTGCGGCCGGGCTGCTCGGCGCGGTGCTCACCGCGGTCAGCGCGGCGCTGGTCGTGCGGATCGGGCAGCACGTGCTGGCCCGCCTGCGCGAGCAGACCGTCTCGTCCGCCCTGCGCCTGCCCGCGGGCGAGCTGGAGGAGAGCGGGCGCGGCGACCTGCTCAGCCGGGTCGGCGACGACGTCGGCGTCGTCGCCGACGTGGTCACCCGACTGCTGGCGCCCCTGGTCGGGGCGCTGCTGACCGTCGCGCTGACGGTGGCCGGGCTGGTCGCCCTCGACCCGTGGCTGGCCGTGGCCGGGCTGACGGCCCTGCCGGTCTACGCGCTCTCGCTGCGCTGGTACCTCCCGCGGGCCGGGCGCCGGTACGCGGCCGAGCGGGCCGCGTTCGCCGACAGGGCGGAGGCCCTGGTGTCCACGTTGGACGGTCTGCGCACCGTGCGCGCCTACGGCGCCGAGACCGCGCACGCCGAGCGGATCACCGCCTCCTCGGCCCGGGCCCGCGACATCTCCCGCGACGTGCTCTGGTTCGGCACCGCGTGGGGCAAGTGGATGAACATCGCCGAGCTGGTCGGGCTGGCCTCGATCGTGGCGGTCGGGTTCGCGGTGGTGGCCGCGGGCACCGCGACCGTCGGCGAGGTGACCGCGGCGGCGCTGTACTTCCACCGCATGTTCAACCCGATCGGGATGATCATGATGAGCTTCGACGAGCTGCAGTCGGCGGTGGCCAGCCTGTCCCGGATCGTCGGCGTCGTCACCGCAGCGCCGGAACCGACCCCGGCCCCGGCCCAGCGGCCGACCGGCGAGGTCCTCGCCCGCGGCGTCAGCCACCGCTACGCGAGCGCCGAGGTCCTGCACGACGTCACGGTGGCGCTGGCCGCGGGCGAGCGGGTGGCGCTGGTCGGGCCGAGCGGCGCGGGCAAGTCGACGCTGGCCGTGCTGCTCGCCGGGCTGGCCGCGCCCAGCGCGGGCGAGGTGACCGTGGGCGGCACCCCCGTCGAGCGGTTCGGCTCGGCGAGCCCGAAACCGGTCGTGCTGGTCTCCCAGGAGGCGCACGTGTTCGCCGGCCCGCTGGCCGACGACCTGCGCCTGGCCCGCCCCGACGCCACCGACGACGAGATCGAGCGGGCGCTGAAGACCACCGGCGCCGACGCCTGGGTCGCCGCCCTGCCGCAGGGGGCGCGGACCGTCGTCGGCGAGCTCGGCCACAGCCTCACCCCCGAGCAGGCCGCGCAGGTCGCGCTGGCCCGCGCGCTGCTGGCCGACCCGGTGGTGGTGGTCCTCGACGAGGCCACCGCGGAGTCGGGCAGCCGCAGCGCGACCCGGCTGGAGGACGCCGCGGACGCCGTCCTGGACGGGCGGACCGGCCTGGTCGTGGCCCACCGGCTGCGCCAGGCCAGCCGCGCCGACCGGATCCTGGTGATGGCCGACGGCCGCGTCGTCGAAGCGGGCTCGCACGAGGAGCTGCTGGCCGCCGGTGGGCACTACGCCGAGCTCTGGGCGGCCTGGCAGGTGTGAACCCGACCGGTCGGGGCACGATGGTCGATGTGGAATTCCGCTACCTCGGCCGGTCCGGCCTGCAGATCTCCGAGATCACCTACGGCAACTGGCTCACCCACGGTTCCCAGGTCGAGAACGACGTCGCGACGCAGTGCGTGCGCGCGGCGCTCGACAACGGCATCACCAGCTTCGACACCGCCGACGTCTACGCCAACGGCCGCGCCGAGGAGGTGCTCGGGGCCGCGCTGAAGGGCGAGCGCCGCGAGTCGCTGGAGATCTTCACCAAGGTCTACTGGCCGGTCGGGCCCGACCCCAAGGGCAAGAACGACACCGGGCTCTCGCGCAAGCACATCATGGAGGGGATCGAGGGCAGCCTGCGCCGGCTGGGCACCGACTACGTCGACCTGTACCAGGCCCACCGCTACGACCTGTTCACCCCGCTCGAGGAGACGATGCAGGCCTTCGCCGACGTCGTCCGCGCGGGCAAGGCCCTCTACATCGGGGTCAGCGAGTGGACGCCCGACCAGATCCGCCGCGGCCACGCGCTGGCCACCGAGCTGGGCGTCTCCCTGGTGTCCAGCCAGCCGCAGTACTCGATGCTCTGGCGGATCATCGAGGACGAGGTCGTGCCGACCTGCGAGGAGCTCGGCCTGGGCCAGATCGTGTTCTCCCCCGTCGCCCAGGGCACGCTGACCGGGAAGTACCGCCCGGGCGAGCAGCCCCCGCAGGGCTCCCGGGCCACCGACGACAAGGGCGGCGCGAACATGATCAGCCGCTGGATGAAGGACGACGTGCTGGCCGGGGTGCAGCAGCTGCGTCCCATCGCCGACGACCTCGGCCTGACCATGGCCCAGCTGGCGGTGGCCTGGGTCCTGCAGAACCCGAACGTCTCCGCCGCGATCGTCGGGGCATCGAGTCCGGAGCAGGTGGCCGAGAACGCGAAGGCCGCCGGCGTGCGGATCCCGCCGGAGGCGATGACCCGGATCGAGGAGGCGCTCGGCGAGGTGGCGACGCGCGACGCGGCCCTCGTCGGCCGGGCCAACCCGCGCCGCCGCCCCGTCTGATCCCACCCCCCGCCCGATGTCAGGAAAGCCACCATCAGGACACCTGACGTCCTGATGGTGGCTTTCCTGACCGTGAGGACGTACCGGACGCGCGGCTGTCAGCAGGAGTGGGCGACCGGCGTCGCGTCGGCCCGGTCGAGCAGCTGCCGCCAGCCCTGCGGGGTGAGCGCGTAGTCGGCCACCGGGTCGAGGCCCGCGGCCGCGGCGTTGCCCGGCTCGGCAAGCCGCGGGTTGAGCACATCGCGCGGACCCTCGAAGGCGGCTGAGCCGGCGGTCAGCCGGGCCGCCGCGCGACCTCCGGGCTGGTCGTGTCCAGCGGCACCGCGGGCGAGCGGACCAGGCCCAGCTGCACGGTCTGCCGGCCGACCGTGGCGTCGAGCAGCCAGTCGGCGGCCACCCGGATCCGGTTGCCCGGCATCGACAGCAGGTGGTAGCCGCGGGTGACCGCGGCGGCGGGCAGCCCGGTCAGCGGCACGTGCAGCGGGTTCGCCGCGGCGTCGGTCCCGCCCAGCTCCACGACCCACCCGAGGTCGTGGTGGCGGTAGCGGCCGGCCTTCCCGTGCCCGAGGGAGGCCGCGACGTTGCGCCCGGCCAGCTTGCCCTGCCGCTGGGCGTGCTGCGCGGTCATCGCGGTGTACTGGCCGGGGCGGGTGCGGTCGGGGACGGCGGCGGCGTCCCCGCAGGCCAGGACGTTCGGGCAGCCGGGGACGAACAGGTCGTCGTCGACGACGAGCCTGCCCTTGGCCGTCTGCGCGCCGAGCGCCTCGACCAGCGGGTCGGGGCGGACGCCGACGCACCACGCGATGGTCCGGGTGGGCACCTGCTCACCGGTGGTCAGGCGCACCCAGCCGGGGCCGGCCTCGGCCACCGACTGCTCCGTGCGCACCTCGACCCCGCGGCGGCGCAGCACCGCGTCGGCCTCGCGCGAGAGCCGCTCGTCCAGCTCGGGGAGCACCCTCGGGGCGAGGTCGAGCAGCATCCACCGCGGCCGCACCCCCTCCAGCCCGGCGATCGAGCGGGCCAGCACGTCGGTGAACAGCACGCCCTGCGCGGCGACCTCGGTGCCGGTGTAGCCCGCACCGACCACCACGAACGTGCTGCGCGCCCGCCGCTCCGCCGGGTCGTCGGCGGCCGCGGCCAGCTCCATCTGGCGCACGATGTGGTCGCGCAGGTAGAGGGCTTCGGGGATGCCGCGGAACCCGTGCGCGTGCTCGGCCACCCCGGGCACCGGCAGCAGCTTGTTGACGCTGCCCACGGCGACGACCAGGCGGTCGTAGTCGATCCCGCCGCGGGTGCCTTCGGGGTCGGTCCAGGAGACCCGCTGCGCCCGGATGTCGACGGCGTCGACCTCGCCCAGCACCAGCCGCACGCCGGGCAGGGTCGCGGTCAGCGACACCGAGATGCGCCGCGGGTCGACGACGCCGGTCGCGACCTCGGGCAGCAGCGGCAGGTAGAGGAAGTAGTCGGTCGGGTTGACCAGGACGACCTCGGCGGCCTCGCGCAGCCGCTTCCGCATGGTCCGCACGGCGTGGTAGCCGGCGAAACCCGCCCCGATCACGACCACCCGGGGGCGCCCGTCCCCCTTCCACCCGTTCGCGGACACGACAGTCCCACCGCTGCTCGCCACGCCTCGTCTCTCTACCCGATCGCCGCCCGGACGACCAGGAGCGGGTTCCGACCGCGCCCCGCTCGCCGGTCGGTCAGCCCGGCGGCGCGAGCAGCTCCGCGACGTCGAACTCCTGCGTGAGCACCCCGAAGCGCAGCATCAGGTCCGACACCCGTTGCAGGTCGGGCGCCGCCAGCGCCGTAGGCCAGGCCCCGAGCGTCAGCTGCGCCACGATCTCCGGCTCGACCGTGGTGTACTCCGGCAGGGTCTGCTCGACGACCGACCGGTCGGCCATCTCGTACTGCGCCTTGCCCAGCGCGCGCTCGAACGCGGCGAGGGTGTTCGGGTTCTCCTGGGCGAACCGGGACGTGGTGGCGACGCCCGCGATGGGCAGCTCCGCCGTCGGCCCGGCGGCCACGTCCAGGACGCTCCGCGCGTCGAGCCGGCTCTTGGCCAGCGCGATGAACGGCTCCAGCAGGATGGCCGCGTCGATCTGGTCGTTCTGCAGGCCCGGGATCATGTCCGGGAAGGGCAGCTCGACGAACTCCACGGTCTCCGGGTCGACCCCGGCGTCCTGCATCGCCGAGCGGGCCATGATCTCGGTGATGCTGTTGAACGTGTTGGTGGCCACCCGCTTGCCCGCCAGGTCCTGCGGGGTGCGTACCACCGAGTCCGGCATCGTCACCAGCTGGAACGACTTCTCCGCCGTCTCGTAGCCGGGCTGCAGGACGCGGAAGTCGTCGATGCCCTGGGCCTGGGCCAGGATCACGGACGGCCAGCTGGTCCAGCTCAGATCGAGGTCGCCGGAGACCAGCTGCGGGATCGCCACCGCCCCGCCCTGGATCGTCACCAGCGTCACGTCGAGCCCCTCGGCGCCGAAGTGGCCCGCGCTCTGCGCGCGCTGCACGGCGGCGAGGTCGACGATCGGCAGCACCCCCACCTGCAGCTCGGTCTTCTCCAGGTTCCCGGGCTGCGCGGGCCCCGGAGCCGCCTGCTGCGGTTGGGCCTGCGACCCGCTCAACGCGCTGCACGCCGTGGTGATCAGGAACGCGGCGACGGCGAAGGGGATCAGCAGCGATCGCCTCGCCCGGGGAGCGGGGGCACCCGACCTGGTCATCGTGGACGTCCTCCTCGGGCGGCGGCGACCTGGGGGAAGTGGCGGACGAGCCGACGCCCGACGGCCTCGCCGACGAGGCCCCGACACGCGTCCCGCGCATCCTGGAGCACCCGATCGGGTGCTCGCAAGAACTCGTCCCACCGAGTGCGGTAACGCTTGTGCTGCGCCCCGGGCCAACCCGCCCCGGCCCGCGCCGGACGGGGATCAGGCGCCGCCCACCTGCTCCGCGACGAGGTCGGCGGGCAGCCCCAGGAACCGACCGAAGCGCTGCACCTCGGCGGCGAGGGCGGCGGATCCGTCGGGATCGACCGGCCCGAAGAGCGCGACGTGCACCGTGGTGGACCGGCGGGTGAGCGTGCGCTTCCAGGTGCCGACCGCCCGGCCGTCGACGACGACGGCGCGCTCGACCGGCTCGCCGGGGGCACCCGGGTGCGCGAGCACGACCCGGAGGTCCTGGTGGGCCACGATCGTCTCGTCGTACATCGCCAGCAGCAGCCCGGTGGGCCCGGCCGGCTCCGCGGCCGGCGCCACCTGCGGCTCCGCGTACCACGCGGTGCCGTCGTGGTCCTCGCGTTCCAGGGCGTCGCCGATCCGGTCGAGGGCCGCGCGGGTGTCGGCGACGGTGAGGCTCGACCAGGCGGCGAAGTCGCGCACCGTGGCCGGCCCGTGGCTGCGGAAGTAGCGCAGCGCGAGTTCGGCGACGGCCTCGTCGTGGGGGCGGTCGTCGGTCGGCGCGGTCGGGGCGCGGTCGTCGAGCAGCGCGTAGGTCTGCTGCTTGCCGCGCCGCGGCCCGCTGCACAGCACCTCCTCCAGCTCGGCGTGCATGAGCAGGTAGCCCAGCCGGAGCCCGTCGGCCTCGATGCCCTCGGCGCGCAGCCGCCGGGCCAGTTCGGCCCTGGTCTGCGGCCCGCCGCCCACCGCAGCGGCGACGACCCGCCGGCCGCGCGCCAGCAGCGCCGCGTCGAGCTCGAACTTCCGGTACCAGTACCGGTTGAGCGCGTGCACGCGCGGCCGGGTCAACCGCAGCAGCCAGCGGATGTCGGTCCGGGTCACCAGGTGCCAGGTGGGGCGCAGCAGGTGCGTCCGCAGGAGGTCCCCCCGGTCGAGCACCTCCTCGACCTCGGCGTCCGTGTACCCGGCGGTGCGCTGCGCCAGCGACCACTTCACCTCGGCGAACTCCTGGCCCTGCACGGCCCCCGACCAGGCCACGGCCTGCTCCGGACCCGCGAAGGGCTCACCGACCAGGCGCTGCTGCCGCAGCCGTCGACGCACGACGGCGAGCGGATCGAGGGTCACGGCGCACCGGCCCGCCACGTCATGCCCCGAGAGTGCCGCGCCGCCCGCGGGGCGTCATGGCCGGCATGGCGAGGTGGTGGTGCTCCGCCCGCCGGTTCAGCCGCGGAGCCGCGCGACGGCCTCCCGCAGCCCGCCGTAGGCCGCCAGCTCGGCGGCCACCGGAGCCAGCACCAGCTCGTCGGCGACCCCCGTCACCGCCGAGCGCAACCTCGACTCGACCGCCTCCCGCCGGCGCCGAGCGCCCACCCGCGCCGGCAGCCTGGCCAGCACGGCGACCAGCAACCCGGCCAGCAGCCCGCCGAGCAGCAGCGCCGTCGGCAGGGGCAGCTCGCCGATGTCCGGGGTCCCCGGCTCCGGCAGGCGCAACACGGTCAGCACGTAGAGCCCGGCCAGCCACAGGCCGCCGGCCAGCGCGAGCACGGCGAGCAGCACCTGCAGCAGCCCCACCGCGCGCCACCACACCGGTTTGCGCTCGAGCCCGAGGTCGGTGGTCGCGACGGCGCGGTCGAGGGCGTCGGGGAGGTCGGCGGAGCGGGACCGAGCGGCGGCGCGGACGGTGTCCGGCCACGGGTCGGGCAGGCCGTCGGCGGCCGAGTCGGCCAGCGCGCGCAGGGCGAGGTCGACCCGGGAGCGCTCCACGGCCGACGCCGCGGGCAGCGACGTCCGGGCGACCGGGGCGTCGCCGTTGGACTCCGCCGGGACCGGCCGCGCGCGGTCCAGGTGCAGCCGGCGCAGCGGATCGGGTCGGAACCGGCGCAGCCACCGCGTGTACGGCGACCCGGTGGCCGCCACCGCGCGGTGCACCGCGGCGCGCTGCACCGCGGCGCCGACGGCGGGGACTCCCGCGGCCGCGCTCAGGGCGGTCACCAGCTCGCGGGCCGTGCCCACGGGCAGCTCGGTGCGCGCCGGGCCGGCGACGACGTCGGCGAGATCGGCGGCCACGTCGTCCAGGTCGGCGGACACCCGGCGCAGCGCGGCGCGGTGCGCGGCGACCGCGCCGGTGAGCACGGCCTGCAGTTCGGCGCGGCCGCCGGGGGCGACCGCGGACGTCGCGAGCACCGGGACGTCGGGCAGGCCGTCGTCGGCGAGCAGGCGCCGGACGTCGGCGAGCGCGGCGGTCGCGTGCTCGGCCGGGAGCCGGTCGACCTGGTTGAGCACGACCACCATCACCTCGCCGTGGCGGGCGAGCGGGCGCAGGTAGCGGTCGTGCACGGCGGCGTCGGCGTACTTCTGCGGGTCGAGCACCCAGACCAGCACGTCGACCAGGGCGACCAGCCGGTCGACCTCCAGCCGGTGCGCCACCTCGGTGGAGTCGTGGTCGGGCAGGTCGAGCAGGACCAGCCCGTCGAGGTTCGTCCCGACGGCGGGCTCGACGAGGTGGCGGCGCGGGATCTCCAGCCAGTCGAGCAGCGGCCCGGCGCCCTCCCCGCCCCACACCGCGGCGTGGGCGACCCCCGTGGTCGGCCGGCGCACCCCGACGGTCGAGACGTCCGCCCCGGTCAGCGCGTTGAACAGGGACGACTTGCCGCTGCCGGTCGCCCCGGCCAGGGCGACGACGGTGTGCGCGCCGGACAGCCGAAGCCGCTCCCCCGCGCGCCGGGCCAGCGCCCGCGCCGGGGCCAGCCGGGCCTCGTCGAGGTGGCCCTCGCCGGTCTCCAGGACCCGGTCGAGCGCGCGGAGCCGGGCCGCCACGCCCTCCTCGGCGGTGGTGCGTGCGCGGTCGGCGGTGCGCAGCTTCATCGGGCCCGCTCCACCGCGGCGGCCGCCCGGTCGAGCGCGGTCGCGTCGTCGGGACGGGTCGCGTACCGCTCCAGCAGGCCGACGAACCGGGCCTCCTCGCGGCCCAGCAGCGCCGCGGCCCGGTCGAGCAGGTCGGCCCGGGCCTGGTCGGCCAGCGCCCGCACGGCCTGGTCGCCGAACATCGCCTCCAGCACCTTCTGCGACAGCACCGTGGTGCCCCCGGCCACCGCGACCTCGATGGGCGGCGCCATCACCGACGTCGTGGCGAACACCAGGATCATCACCAGCAGCCCGGTGGCGTTGACGCTGTACGCGGCGACGCGCGCCGTCGTGCGCCGTTCGCCCCCCTCGCGCCGGACGAGGTCGAGCACCGCGGCCTGCCAGTCGCGCACGGTGCGCTCGGCGTCGGCCCGGAACCCGGGCGACACCCGGTCGAGCCGCTCCTCCGCGGAGCGCAGCAGGGCGGCGCCCGCGGCGCTCGACCGCCAGGTCGTCGCGGCGCGCTCGGCGGCCTGCTCGGCGGCGCTGTCCACGAGCAGCGCCACCCCCGACTCCAGCGCGACGGTCAGGTCGCTGCCCGGGCGCGGCCTGCCCATCAGCGCCGCGGTGAACCGGTCCCGCCAGCGCCCGACCCTGTCCTGCAGGGTGCGCAGCAGCTCCCCGGTGCCGACGAACTCCTGCCAGCGGGCCAGCACCTCGCCGCGCAGCAGGACACCGTCGCGCATGCCGGTGTCCACCTCGGCGAGCGCCGACTCGTAGGCCGCGCGGACGTCGGTGCGCAGCCGGGTGGCCGCGTCGACCTGCGCCCTGGCCTGCGCGGCCAGGGCCGTGGTGCGCGGGCGGAGGCTGTCCAGCGCGCCGTCGAGGGTGCGCCGGACGACGGCGTCCCGCTGCGCGGCGTCCTTGGCCAGGTCGTCGAACCAGCCGCGGATCGGTCCGATCACCGCGTCGGGCAGCAACCCCTCCTCCAGGACGGTCTCGGGCACGACGAACAGCGGCGCGTCCCCGAGGCCGTGCTGGGCGAGCATCTCCCGCAGGTGCGCGGCGATGTCGTGCTCGGCGCCGGGCGGCACGCGGTCGAGCAGCACGGCCAGCGCCGTTCCGCGCGACGCCGCGGTCTCCAGCACGTCCCACGGCACGGCGTCGGCGTAGCGCGCGGCGGTGGTGACGAACAGCCACAGGTCGGCGGCGGCCAGCAGCTGCCCGGCCAGCCGGCGGTTCGCCGCGACGACCGAGTCGATGTCGGGGGCGTCGAGGAAGGCCAGCCCCGGCTCCAGCGCGCTGGACGGGACCAGCTGCAGCGTCTCGTGGTCGGTGCCGGCGCCGGTGGTGCGGGTGAGGTCGGGCAGCACGCGGGTGTCGGCGAACCAGGCCAGGTCGTCGGGGTGGCAGACCAGGACCGGGGAGCGGGTGGTCGGGCGCAGCACCCCGGACGGCGTGACCGCCGCCCGGACCAGGCTGTTGACCACCGTCGACTTGCCGGCGCCGGTGGAGCCGCCGACGACGGTCAGCAGCGGGGCGTCCAGGCGGCCCAGCCGCGGCAGGACGTAGTCGTCGAGCTGGTGCACGAGCTCGGCGCGGGCGTCGCGGGCCTGCGCGGCCCCGGGCACCTCCAAGGCGAACGGGGCGGCGCTGGCCGCCTCGCGCAGCGCGATCAGCGCCTGTGCGAGCGGGACGTCGGACTGCATGCCCTCACCTCGTCGATCGGGATCCTCCCGGCGTATGCCCGATCGGCAGGCGGTCGAACCGGATTCGACCCACTACCCACCGCCTGAGCAGCAGTTCGCGCGGCAACTCGGAATGTTCTGGAGGTACCGCTTGACAGGGTCTGCAGTCGCAGCAGTAGTATTGCTGCAGCAGGCACGACGATGAACGCCACAGGGACGGCGACCGGTCGAGACGCGCGGAGGGTGATCATCAGGACGGCCCCCGAACATCTGGATCATCCATAGGTTCTCTGTCGACGCGGGGCCCGGCCGGTCAGGTCGGGTCCCGCCTTCGTCGTCGGCCCCGGCCCGACAGCGCCCCACAGGGAGGGACCGCGGCACCGATGGGTGTGAGCAGACTCGACGACCAGGACTACCCCGCGTTCACCATGGGCCAGGCCGCCGAGGTCCTCGACGTCCAGGCCGCGTTCCTGCGCAGCCTCGACGCCGCGGGCGTCCTGCGCCCGCAGCGCTCCGGCGGTGGGCACCGCCGCTACTCCCGCCGCCAGCTCGTCCTCGCCGGCCGGCTGCGCGAGCTGCTCGACCAGGGGCTGACGCTCGAGGCGGCCACGCGGATCGTGGACCTGCAGGACCAGCTCGACACCGCCCGCTCCCGCATCGACGAGCTCGAAGCGAGCCAGGACGGCGCGTCCGGCCCACCGGGAAGGCACCCCCCGCCGGCTCCTGCGCGCAAGCCGCTGTAGACCACATGTTCGATAGGCGCTAGGGTCGGAGCCGTGCCCGGGCCGGAGAGGGGAAGCTCCGGCCCGGGCACACCTCGGGGTGGCGTCGGCGGCTCATCGGATCAGCCGGTGGCCACCAGGACCACGCCGACCAGCACCGCGCCGATGCCGAGGGCCTGCACGGCGCGCAGCCGCTCGCCGAGCACGGCGACGGCCACCACGACGGAGACGACGGGGTCGAGCGAACCCAGCGGTCCGACGGCGGCCAGCGGGCCGATCCCCACCGCGGCCACGATCGCCAGGTCACCGACCACGTCGACGAGGCCGATCGCCCCCGCGGTGGCCAGCAGCCGCGGGTGCGGCGCGAGGCAGGCGCGGGTGTGCCGGCTCGCCGCGAGCAGGGTCACCACCAGCGCCCCGACCTGCACCGCGAGGGCCACGGCGATCGCCGGCCCCAGGCCACCGGGATCGGCGGCACCGGCCGCGGTCGTGGCCAGGTCCAGCAGGACGAAGAAGCCGCCGAACCCCAGCGCGGCCAGCGCGGCGAGGACCACCGAGACCCGGGTGGAGGTCGCGTCGTCCTCCGGCACGCACCGGTCGTCGGCCGGGACGGGGTGCGCGCGGGCCGGGCTGGGCCGCACGAGCCTGCGGTGCTCACCCTCCCCCGCGCCGCTGGTGTCCGGACCGTCGCCGTCGCCGGTCGCGGCGACCACGAGCACCCCGACCACCACCGCCACCACGCCGACGACGGCGGGCCAGGCCAGCACCTGCCCGCCGAGCAGGCCGGCGACCACCGGGATCACCACCCCGGAGCCGGTCACCGGGGCGACGACGGCGGTGCGCCCGTACTGCAGCGCCGTGTAGAACAGCAGCAGGGCGACCGCGGCGAGGGCACCCGCGGCGAGGCCCCACCCGACCGCGGGCCGGCTCAGCGCCGGTCGCACGACCAGCGCGGCCGCCCCGAGCAGCAGCAGCCCGGTCAGCTGCGACCACAGCGCCACCGACGCCGTCGAGTAGCGCCGCACCGCCGAGCCGCTGAGGACGTCGCTGAGCCCGTAGGCCACGCTGGCGGCGAGCGCCAGCACCACACCGACCAGCATCCGCCGCTCCTCACCGGGACCGCTCGACGAGCGCGGTGGCCTGGAAGGCGGCGAGCGCGGTGCGCAGCGCCGCGAGGTCGCCGGTGGCGCCGGCGAGCAGCACCCCGCCCTGGTAGGCGGCCAGCAGGGCGCCGGCGGCGGCGTCCGGGTCGAGGTCGGCGGCGAGCTCGTCGTGCTGCCGCACCCGGTCCATGGCCGCGGCCAGCACAGCGCGCCAGCGGCCGAAACCGTCGGCCAGCGCGGCGCGGGCGGCGTCGTCCTGCTCGCCGAGCTCGTGGACCAGGGAGCCGATCGGGCAGCGCACCGGGTCGTCGGCGCCGTACCACTGCTCGGCCGCGGTGCACCACGCCCGCACGTCGGCGGCGGTGGAGACGGTCTCCAGCAGCGGGCGCTGGGCGTCGAGGACCCGCTCGACCTGCTGTGCGACGACCGCGGCGACCAGGTCGGACTTCCCGGCGAAGTAGAGGTAGAGCTGCCCGCGCCCGGTGCCCGAGCGGGTGCCGATCTGGTCGAGCGTGGTGGCCCGGACGCCCTGCCGGGCGAACAGCTCGCACGCCGCGTCGATCACCCGCTGCACCGTGGCCCGCCCCTTGGCCGTGCTCGGCTCGGTCCGCATCGCACGCTCCCTCGTTTGTACCGCGCAGTACATTTTTATGTATCACACAGTACATTCCCGGGCGGACGCGGTCCAGCGCGGGTCACCGGGCAGACCGCACCCGACATCGCCGGGTCGAGGCCGTCCTCGCCGCGGTGCCACCGGGTCGCGGTCATCGCGGCGGTGGTGCACGTCGTCGGGGTGCGGTTCGACTGACCGCGGCTCAGTGGCGCAGCGGGCGGAAGAACGCGCGGATGTCCTCGACGAGCAGTTGCGGCTCCTCCATCGCCGGGAAGTGCCCGCCGCGCGGCATCACGGCGACCTGCGGACGGGCGTAGGCGCGCTCGATCCAGCTCACCGGCGGCGGATCGCCCCCGGGCAGGAACAGCGCCAGCCGGGCGGGCGGCTCGATCCGCCGGCCCGCCGGCAGCGGCGCCGACTCCCCCGCGCCCGGCGGGACCGGCGGGACCGGGCAGGCGGGGTGCGGGCGCGACGCGAGCGCCCACTCCTTGTACAGCCGCACCGACGAGGCGATGGTCCCGGTGACCCAGTAGATCATCACGGTGGTCAGCAGGTCGTCCTTGGTGAAGCGCCGCTCGACGTCCCCGGCGCAGTCGCCCCACGAGCGCCACTTCTCCACGATCCAGCCGGCCAGCCCGGCCGGGGAGTCGGTGAGCCCGAAGGCCAGCGACTGCGGCCTGGTCCGTTGGACGTGCGCGTAGCCGCCCTCGGCCTCGGCGTTGCGCACCCGGGCCTCGACGAAGCGGCGCTCCTGCCCGGTCAGCTCGGCGGTGTCGACGTCGGGTTCGGCCCAGTGCCCGACGTGCACCCCGACCACGTGCTCGGGGTGCTCCAGCGCGAGCCGGTTGGTCACGAACGCGCCGATGTCGGTGCCGTGCGCGGCGAACCGCCGGTAGCCGAGCACCTCGCTCATCAACCGGACCCACAGCCGCGGTAGCCGCCGCGCGGTGCCGGGCCCGCGCGGGCGATCGCTGAACCCGAAGCCCGGCAGCGACGGGACCACCACGTCGAAGCTGTCGGCCGGGTCGGCGCCGAACCGGGCCGGGTCGGTCAGCATCGGGACCAGCGCGCCCGGTTCGGCGAAGGTGCTCGGCCAGCCGTGGGTCAGCACCAGCGGGAGCGGGTCGGGGCCGCGGCCGCGCTCGTGCACGAAGTGCACACCCACGCCGTCGATCCCGGCGCGGAACTGGGGCAGGCGGTTGAGCCGCTGCTCGGCCGCGCGCCAGTCGAATCGGTCCCGCCAGTAGCCGACCAGCTCCCGCAGGTAGGCCACGTCGGTGCCGTCCGCCCACCCCGCCCCCACGTCGTCCGGCCAGCGCGTGCGCTGCAACCGGATCGCCAGGTCGTCCAGCACGGCGTCGTCCACGGCGATCCGGAAGGGCCGGGCCCCGCCACCGCCCCCGTCAGCCGGACCCGTGGCGGGATCCACGGCGCGTCAGAGCGAGGCCAGCAGCGCCCGGCACGCCTGCTCGCACCGCCGGCACGCCTGCGCGCACACCTCGCAGTGCTGCATGCCCATCTCGCCGTGGCGCGCGCACTCGTCCCCGCAGGCCCGGCACGCGGTCGCGCACGCCTCCAGCAGGGCGCGGGTGAGGTCGGCGTCGGAGGCGGTGCGCCGGGACAGCACCCGCGCGGTCGTCCCGCACACGTCCGCGCAGTCGAGGTTGCGGCCGATGCACGTGCGCAGGTCGGCGACGGCCTCCTCGCTCAGGCAGGCGTCGGCGCAGGCCGTGCACGCCTGGGCGCAGTCGACGCACGCGCGGATGCACTCCGCCAGCGCTTCGCGGTCGAGGCTGCCGAGGTCGGCCGGGTAGGTCTCCAGCATCGCTGCGGCCTGGGTCATGGTGGTTCCTCCTCGGGAGTGGACTGGTCGGTTCACGCCGATCAGGCGGTCCGGCAGCTCGCCAGCCGACCGGAGCGGGGTGCCCGACGAGCCGGGATGCATGCACGCTCGGTCATCGGGCCGGGCGGGCGGCGTTTGAGCTCCCGCGAGCGGGGCAGCCACGCCCGCGTGCGCCGGAGCGCGACCGGGCAGCGCCCGACCGACGGGGCCGCCGTGTGCCGCAGGCGCACGGTGCTGCTCGGCGCGCTCGCCGCCGCCGCGACCGCCTGCACCCCGACGACACCAGGAGGGCCACCGGACATGGGCACGTCGACGACCCGAGCGGGGAGCGGACCCCGGCTGGCCGCCCGGCCACCGGCCACCCCGCCCATCGCGGACGACCCGCAGCCGGGCGTGCGCGTCCTGGACCTCGGCCCGGGGCCGGAGGTGCTGCTGCGCGTGCCACCCGGGCTCGACGACGGCACCCCGGCGCGGCTGGTCCTGAGCCTGCACGGGGCAGGCGGGGACGCGACGGCCGGGCTCGCCCCGCTCGCGCCCGTCGCCGACGCGCACCGGCTCCTGCTGCTCGCCCCGGGCTCGCGGGGCAGCACCTGGGACGCGGTGCGGGGCGGGTGGGGACCCGACGTCCGCCGGGTCGACGACGCGGTGGCCCAGGTGCTCGCGGCCTTCCCCGTCGACCCCGCCCGGCTCGCGATCAGCGGGTTCTCCGACGGCGCCTCCTACGCGCTGTCGCTCGGGTTGGCCAACGCCGACCTGTTCACCCACGTCCTGGCGTTCTCCCCCGGGTTCGTCGTGCCGGTGCCCCGGACCGGCACCCCGAGCGTCTACATCTCCCACGGCCGCGCCGACCGGGTCCTGCCCATCGACCGCACGACCCGGCGCATCGTGGCGTCGCTGCGGTCCGCGGACATCCCGGTCGAGGTGCGCGAGTTCGACGGCCCGCACGTCGTCCCCGCCGCCATCGCCGAGGAGGCCGCGCGGCACCTCGGCGCCTGATCGGCCCAGGCCCGTCCGGTTGCCGCGGCCCGTGCTGTTAGAGCGGCCCGGTCGGGGGTACGCCCACCATTGCTGGTTCCGGTCGGCCATCCGGGCAGGGCAGCGCGGGGTGAGCAGCGGTGCCGCACCGTTCCGGCCCGGCTCGCACCCGTTCGACCCGCCCGACCCGCGACAACCGCCGAACGTCCCCGGAGGCAGTCCGTGCTCCTGATCCCGCTCCTGATCCCGTTCCTCCTCCTGACGTTCCTGCTGTTCATGGAACGCGTGGAGGACGTGCTGCTCGGTCAGCACCCGGACGAGGAGGAGGCGGTGCGGCTCCAGCGGGCGCCGGAGGCCGGCCAGGTCCGGGCGCCGGCGCGACCGGTCGAGCGCGTCCGGCACCACGGGGACGCGGGCAGGCGGCGATCGTCGACGACCTCCGGCCGGAGCGAGCACGCGCCGCGCACCGGACGGCTGCACCACGCCCGCGACCGCGCGGTCCGTCGGTCCCCGGTGCGGCGCGTCGACGAGGTCGGTCTAGAGCTGCACCGGAGATCGGCCTGACGCCCCACCGGGACGTGGCCGCCGAGACTGCGCGGAGCCGCTGCGATACCTTCCGCACCGCCTGAACAGGCCACGGGGGGAGCGGCAGTGGACGGCGAGCCGATCGATGCCGACGACCTCCCCGATGCCGCGCCTCCTGCCGACCCGATCCTCGTCGGCTGCCTGGAGCTACGCCTCCCGCGCCGTCCCGATGATCACCGGCGCTGACCGGCGCAGCGCGCGCCACCGGTTCTACGCCGCGCCTGCCACCACGCCCGTCGAGCTCTCACTCCCTCCCCGTCTCGAGAGCTGGGACGCCAAGAGCCACCCAGCGCAGCTGGGCCTCACCGACTTCCTCGACCACGCCGAGCTCGACCTGAGCGCACACCTCCGCGCGGAGCCGCCGTGGACGCTGGAGCTGGCGGTCGGCCTGCCGACGACGGTCCCGCTGCTCGACCACCACGACCTCGACAACTACCTGTACCCCCTGGCCCGCAGGCTGGGCGGGCGGCGCCTGGTCGCCGCACGCGCCACCAAGGCGTTCGGCCCGCGATCCACCGCCCGCCTCGACACCGCCCGCCCGAGCCCTCCCCCCGATCACCTCTCCGTGCACCACCTGCGCACGACCGCGTCCGCCCAGACCACCGCCTACAAGCGGCAGATCCACACCCAGCTGGTCGCGGCCGGGGCGAGCTGCCCGCCGCCGGGCACGGCGCTCTCGGCGGTCATCGGCTTCCGCCACAGCCCGCGCCGCAACTGGCTCGGACTCTGGAAACCGACCCTCGACGCCCTCGGCCCGCTGATCGGGGAGGGCTCCCGGCCGTGGAGCCCGCGGGACGGGGCGATCGTCGAGCTGGTGCTGACCTCGACGGTCGATCCCGCGCTCGGCTGGGACGTCGAGATCTGCGCCGCGGCCGTCCCGATCCGGCCGACCAGGCCATCAGATCGCCGCGCCGGTGGCTCCGGGGGCCTCAGCGGCTGACCCGCGACCGCCGCACCCGTCCGCGGCGAGCAGCCCGCCTGGCCGCAATCATGTCCGATTCTCAGGACCGGCTCAGCTCCAGCGTGGAGGATGGAGGAGCCGGCGGGTGAGAGAACCCCGAGCCGTCGGCGGAGGAGGACCCGATGTCGGCGATCGGTTCGGTGCTGGGCCTGGTCCTGCTGCTGTTCGGGCTGGTGATGGTGGCCCGGTTGATCGTCGACTGGGTCGGCGTCATCGGCGGCTCCCGGGCGGAGTGGCTGGTCGGCGCGCAGCGGGTGACCCACGCGATCACCGAGCCGGTGATCGCGCCGGTGCGCCGCGTGCTGCCCGCGGTCGGCGCCGGCGGGGTCAGGATCGACCTGGCCTTCACGGTGGTCTTCATCGCCGTCTGGCTGCTGCGGTCGGTCGCCCTCTCCCTCTGACCGCCGGGGCCGAGCCGAGGACAATCGTCCGGGTCCGGTTCGTCGTCCGACCGCGCGGAGGATCACCATGGCCAGCTCGCCCACCGGAGCCGACGGGCCCGAGCGGGAGGTCCTCGACGCCGAGGACGCCCGCTACCGCGCCATGCTCGCGGCCGACACCGCGGCGCTCGGTGCCCTGCTCGACGAGCAGCTGACCTACACCCACTCCAGCGGGACGCGCGACACCCGCGAGTCCCTGCTGCGGAAGATCGCCGACGGGGCGCTGGTCTACCGGGAGATCGCGCACCCCGTCGACCAGGTCGCGATCGTCGGGGACACCGCCGTCGTGGCCGGGAAGATGATCGGCTCGGTCGTGCTGGACGGCGCCCCGCTCCAGCTCGACAACAGCACGCTGTCGGTCTGGGTGCGGCAGCAGGGCACATGGCGACTGCTCGGCTTCCAGCCCACCCCGTTGGGAGCCCGCAAGCCCGAGTAGCCGACGGCCGGCGCGCGGGGGGTCAGCGCGCGGCCAGGCGCTCCAGCCCGTCGAGGACGAGGTCCAACCCGAACTCGAACTCGGCCTGGTCGTCGCACCAGCCGAGGGTGGTCTCCCCGTCGTGCGACGCGGCCGACAGCACGGCCACCACGTTCGGGAACTGCTGGGCGAGCTGCTGCATCATCTCCGCGGCGTCCGGGTCGGGCGCGCCCCCGTCGGCGGCCTGGAACAGCTCCAGGGTGAAGCCGAGTGCCCGGCTGCCGAGGGCGTGCAGGCCGTGGTGGACGAGGTCGGGAGACAGCCCACCGCTCAGCAGCTGGCCGGTCAGCGCGTCGAAGTAGCGCATCGCGGCGGGGGTCATGGTGCTGCGCGACCCCACGACGCCGGGCGCCCAGGGGTGGTTGAGCATGACCTCGCGGGCGGCGAGGATCCGCCCGCGCACGACGGCCTTCCACCCGTCGGCGGGTGGGGGTGGGTCGGCGGGAGGGGTCGCGTCCAGCCCGACCGCGGTGTTGATCTCGGTCACCACGGCCTCCGCCATGCCGTCGAGGAGCTGGTCCTTGCCCGGGACGTGGTGGTAGAGCGACATCGCCTCGACCTCGAGCTCCTGGGCGAGGTTGCGCATGGTCACCGCGGTGATGCCGCGCGCGTCGGCGATCCGCACCGCCGTCCGCAGGACCCGCTGCTTGGTCAGGGGCACGCGGGGGCGGGGTTCGGCGTCGGGCTGCGCCGCCATGCACCCCTCCTCTCGCTCCTGCCGACCCTACTTCGCCACCCCGTCCTCGATCGTGCGCCGCTGCCCGTTGACCAACCTTACGACGTACGGCTACCTTACGCGGTAAGGACGCCTTACACCGTAAGACTGGCGCGGCATCCCGCCGCATCGGCCCGACCGCCCGGAGGACCGCCCATGACGACCGCCACGACCACCGCCGCACCGACCGGCACCGGGCCGGGGCACGCCCCCGGCGCCGCCCTCGGTGCCGGCCTGGCCTACCTCGGGGTCGCCCTCGCCGGGATGACCGGCTTCCTGGTGATCCGCGCCCAGCTCTACGTCCCGGGCGACGCCGCGGCCACCGCGGCCAACCTGGTCGACAACGAGGGCCTCGCGCGCCTCGGGGTCGCCGCCGACCTCGCCCTGGTCCTCACCCAGGCGGTGGCCGCGCTGTACTTCCTCGCGCTCCTGCGACCGGTGAACCGCGTCGCCGCAGCGGCCGTGGCCGCGTTCGGCCTGGTGAACTCCGTCGTCGTGCTGGTGGGGACGGCGTTCACGGCGACCGCGCTGGAGGTCGCGGTGCAGGGTGCGACCACCCCCGGCGGTGACGCCGCGGTCACCGCGCTGCTGCTCTACGACCTCAACGACGCCGTGTGGGGCGTGGGCAACCTCTTCTTCGGCCTGTGGCTGATGCCCATGGGCTGGGCGGTCCGGCGCAGTGCCACCATGCCCAGCGCACTCGGCTGGATCCTGGTGATCGGCGGCGTCGGCTACGTCCTGAGCGCCTTCGCCGCCCTCGTGTTCCCCGCCCTGCCCGCCGCCGTCGCGCAGGTCCTCGTGCTGCCTGCGACCGTCGGCGAGTTCTGGATGATCGGCTACCTGCTGCTGCGCGGGCGCTCGGCCGCCGGCCGCGACCGCGGGGACGCCGCCGGCTGAACCGGGCGACAACGGCGTGCGCATCTTGGCGCAACCGGCCCGAGATGCACAGGTCGTCGAACAGATCGATATGAATTCGCGGCCTGGCGGACCGCCGCCGCCCGACTCCACGCCGCCCACTTCCGTCTACCGCTCAACGGTGTTGTCAGCATTGGTCCGGTCGGCGTAGTCGTCGCCGACCGGACCTGGTCGGCGCGGCTGCCAGCGAACTCTCAGCCAGGACCCCGGCATTTCCTCAGGGATCTCTCAATGTCCACGCGGGCCGACCCGACTGCCGGACCCAACTTTCGTGGCGCTATCGTCCGAATTCCATGAATGCGGGGAGCCGGTCGCACAGCATTCTCTCGGCTCGCCACAGGAAGCTCCCAGGAATGGGTCCTGGACGAGAGGACAGCATGCCGATCTGTGCCTGGCCGACGACGGGCGTCGCCGCGTGAGCACGGTGTTCATCCCGCGCTCCCGCACGTCGAGCAGCCGATCCCGGCCCTCGTGGGCGGCCCGGCTGCGCGCCCGGTACCGGGGCATGCGCCCGCGCACCCGGTGGCTCAACCTCGCGCTGCTGGTCGCCCTGGCCGCGGCGATCTGGCTGGCCGTGCAGGCCGTGGGCGGGCCGCAGGCCCCGCCACCGGAGGTGCGGACGGTCGCGGTGGTCCGGGGTCCGGTCACCTCGACCGTCACCGGCAGCGGCAACGCCGAGTCGGCGCAGAGCACCCCGGTGAACTTCGCCGTGTCGGGGACCGTCACCGCGGTCAACGTGCAGCCCGGCGACACCGTCACGACCGGTCAGGTGCTGGCCACGATCGACGACGGGAGCGCCCGGGCCGCCCTGCGCACCGCGCAGGCCCAGTACGACAACGCGGCCGCCGCGCTGGCGCAGGCCGAGGCCGGGCCCACCGAGGTCGGCAAGCAGCAGGACGCGCTGGCGATCACCCAGGCCCAGCAGGCGCTGGACAACGCCAGGGTCTCGGTCGACGCGGCCAAGGCGCAGCTGGCCCTCGACGACGAGTCGACCCGCACGGCGATCGAGAACGCCGAGGAGCAGCTCGACAACGACCGGGAGTCGACCGGACAGGCCGTCGCCGACGCCAAGGCCAAGCTGGCCACGGACACGACCGCCCAGAACGCGCTGGTGAGCGCGGCGGAGGCCGACGAGCGGACGGCGTGCTCCGGTTCGGCGGCCGCCCCCGCCGGCGACGACGCCGGTACCGGCACCTCCGCCGGGTCCAGCTGCGCCACGGCGAAGCGGGCGACCACGACCGCGAAGAACACCCGGACGTCGACGCTGCAGGCCGACCGGCAGGCCATCACCACCGCGGAGCAGACCCGGGAGTCGACCCTCGACAAGGACGAGCAGGCGATCACCACCGCCGAGCAGACCCGGGAGACGACCCTGCTCGCCGACGAGAACGCGGTCACCACCGCGGAGCAGTCGGTGACCACCGCCGAGGGCAACCTGACCAGCGCGCAGCTCACCGCCCAGGCCAACCTGAACCCGCAGACCCCCGCCCAGATCGCCCAGGCCCGGGCCAACGTGGACAGCGCGCAGGTCACCGTGGACACCGCGCAGGCCGACCTCGACGCCACCGTGCTGGTCGCGCCGCAGGACGGCGTGGTGCTGGCGGTCAGCGGCGAGGTGGGCCTGTCCAGCAGCGCCTCCGGGTCGGGCGCCGGCGCCGCGTCGGCGGCGACCGGATCCGGTGGCGCTTCCGGTGGTGGCTCGGGCGGCGGTTCCGGCGCCACCGCGTCCACCGCGTCCACCGCGGCCGGCTCGGCGGGCGAGGGCTTCATCGTCATCGCCAACCTCAGCGCGCTCGCGGTGACCGCGAACGTCCCGGAAGCGGACGCGGCGACGGTCGAGCTCGGCCAGCCGGCCACCGTCACGTTCCCCGGCACCGGGACCACCGCCGCCGGGACGGTCACCCGGGTCGACCCGCAGAGCACGGTGGTCAACAACGTCGTGCTCTACCCGATCACGATCTCGCTGGAGACCGCCCCGCCCGGGGTCGGGGTCGGGTCCACCGCCGAGCTCTCGATCACCACCGGGACCGCGCAGAACGTGCTGAAGGTGCCCACCCAGGCGGTCACCACCACGGGCGACCGGCACACCGTCACGGTCCTGCGCGACGGTGTCGAGACGGTCGTGCCGGTGCAGATCGGGGTCTCGGGCACCACCGACACCGAGATCACCAGCGGCGTGGCCGTCGGCGACCAGCTGGTGCTGCCCGGCACCGGCCCGACCACGGGCACCGGATGAGGCGCCCGGTCATCGAGCTCCGGGCGGTGTCCAAGACCTACGGCCGCGACGACGTCGTCGTGCGCGCGGTCGACCGGGTCGACCTGGTCGTCGAACGCGGCGACTACGTCGCGGTGATGGGCGCGTCGGGCTCGGGCAAGTCGACCCTGATGAACATCCTCGGCTGCCTCGACACCCCGACCAGCGGCCGGTACTCGCTCGACGGGGTCGACACCCGCCGCCTCGACGAGCGCCGCCAGTCGATGATCCGCAACCGGAAGATCGGCTTCGTCTTCCAGTCGTTCAACCTGATCCCCCGCACGTCCGCGGTGAGCAACGTCGAGCTGCCGCTGGCCTACGCCGGGGTCCGCGGCGGCGAACGGCGGCGCCGCGCGTTGACCGCGCTGGAGCGGGTCGGGCTGGCCGAGCGCATCCACCACAAGCCGTCGGAGCTCTCCGGTGGGCAGCAGCAGCGGGTGGCGATCGCCAGGGCGCTCGCCACCGACCCCGTCCGGCTGCTGGCCGACGAGCCGACCCGCGCGCGTGACAGCCAC
>NZ_JAGSOV010000055.1 GCF_023898865.1 Pseudonocardia humida | reverse complement strand
CCCCCCGCGCGGCGGTCCCTCGGGGGGGGCCCCCCGGGGGGGGGGGCCCCCCCCGGCCCCCCCCCCCCCGACCCGGTCCTGCTGCTGGCCGACGAGCCGACCGGCGCGCTGGACAGCCACAGCACCACCGAGGTGCTGGCGCTGTTCGACGAGCTGAACGCGGCCGGCCGGACGGTCGTGGTGATCACCCACGAGGACGACGTGGCCGAGCACGCCAAGCGCGTGCTGCGGATGCGGGACGGGCGCATCGTGTCCGACGAGCGGGCGGCGGCCGTCGCCGGCCCGCCGCCGCGGCACACCGCCCCGGCGGCGCAGCCGTGAACCTGCTGCAGAGCCTGCAGTTCGCCGTGCGCGGGGTGGCGGCGAACAAGATGCGCTCCGTGCTGACGATGTCCGGCATCATCATCGGCGTCGCCAGCGTCATCATCCTGGTGGCCGTGGGCACCGGGGCCAGCGCGGCGGCCACCGAGTCGCTGAGCTCGCTGGGCAGCGACACGCTGACGATCACCCCCGGCGCCGACGACCGGGAGGCAGGCGACATCGGGCCACCGGACGGCGGAGGTCCGGGCGGAGGCGGTGCGGCGGACCTCTCGGGGACCGGCCCGGAGATCGACGGCGGCACCGACGTGCGGACCGCGGAGCTGACCCTGCAGGACGCCGAGGCGCTGCTGGACCCCGAACTGGCCCCCGACGTGGCCTCGGTCGCGCCGGTGGTCACGGCGAACGCGGTCACCGCGACCTACCGGGGCGAGTCGCACCCGATCGGCACCATGATCGGCTCCACCCCGAGCTACCTCGTCAACTCCGACGACACCGTGCAGGCCGGGGCCGTGCTCACCGACACCGACTACGCCGCCCGGAGCCGGTTCGCGCTGGTCGGCCCCACCGTGGCCAGGAACCTCGCCGGCGGCGACGGCCTGGCGCTGCTCGGCGAGGTCGTGCAGCTCGGCGGGGTGTCCTACCAGGTGGTCGGGATCCTGACCGAGAAGGGGTCCGACGGCCCCGGCGGCGACCAGGACGACCGGGTGATCGCCCCGCTGACCGCGGTGCAGGACACCCTCACCGGCTACGGGCCGCTGAGCAGCATCTCGGTCAAGGTCGGCGCGTCCGAGGCCGTCGACGCGGCCACCGCCCAGGTCACCGCGATCCTCGACACCCGCCACCGGACCGGCACCGGCACCTCCGACTTCACGATCTTCAGCGCGACCCAGATCCTGGAGGCCGTCGGCGAGATCACCGGCCTGCTCACCGTCATGCTCGGCGCGATCGCCGGCATCTCCCTGGTGGTCGGCGGCATCGGGGTCATGAACATCATGCTGGTCACCGTCACCGAGCGGACCCGCGAGATCGGCATCCGCAAGGCCGTCGGCGCGCAGCGCTCCGACGTCGTCGGGCAGTTCCTGCTGGAAGCGGTGATCCTGTCCATCTCCGGCGGCCTGATCGGCATCGCCATCGGGGTCGGGGTGGGCTCGCTGGAGGTGGCCGGCTTCCAGCTCATCGTCGCCCCGTCCTCGGTCGTGCTCGCCTTCGTCGTCTCGGTGGCGATCGGCCTGTTCTTCGGCATCTACCCGGCCAACAAGGCGGCGAAGCTGCGCCCCATCGACGCCCTCCGCCACGAGTGACCCAGGAGCGATGCGTGTCCCTCCCGCCCGAGCCACCCACCCCCTTCGAGGACCAGCCCACCGAGCGCCACCTGTTCGCCAAGGCTCCCGCCGGGTCGACGGCCGCTCCGACGGCGGACCCGACACCTGACGACCGGACCGACGACCCCGACGACCTGCTCGAACCGGACTGGGACCAGCCCCGCCGGTACAGCCGGCTCACCGTCGCGCTGGCCATCGGCATCCTCGTCGTGCTCGCGTTCGCCGCGGGTGCGTTCGTCGCGGGCGCGCTCGCCGGCCCGGCCGGCACCGCCTGCTACCCGCCCAGCGGGTCGCCCCCCGCCACGACCGGCGCCTGACCGGCGCCCCGCCGGGGCGAGGAGGCGGAGCCGGGGGTTCCTCGCAGAGGACGCACGTCGGTCAGGGCACGTGGTCCTCGTCGGTCGCGGGCCGGGCGCCCGCGGACGTCAGCCGCTCCGAGGCCGGTTGGCGGGCCAACCGGACCACGAGCAGGACGAGGACCGCGACCAGCGCCACCAGCACTGCCGTGCCGACGTTCAGTCCGACCCCGTTGATCAGCACGAAGGACAGCCCACCGGCGGCCAGGCAGTAGTAGGTCGTCGGGATGATCGTCTTGCGGATCAGGTCGCCCTCCCGGCCGAGCAGGCCCACCGTGGCCGAGGCCGCGACGACGTTGTGCACGGTGACCATGTTGCCGGCAGCACCGCCGACCGCCTGGGTGGCGACCACCGTCTCCGGGCTGGCCCCGATGTTCTCCGCGGTGGCGAACTGGAACAGCGAGAACGTCAGGTTGCTGACCGTGTTGCTGCCCGCGACGAACGCCCCCAGCGCCCCGATCCACGGCGCCAGCACCGGCCAGGACGTGCCGGCCAGCGCCGACGCCCCTTCCGCCAGGGTGATCGGCATGCTGGACAGGCCGGTGGAGTTGTACTCCGCCCCGGAGTTGATCAGGATCCGGACCAGGGGCAGCGCGAACAGCAGCGCCACCGCGGCCCCGGCCAGCTGGGCGGCCGACACCTTCCAGGCTCCGGCGATCGCCCGTCCACCCATCCGGTGCAGCCCGTAGGTGGCCAGGCACGCCACGACGAAGATGAACCCGGGCAGGTAGAACGGCTGCAGCGACTCCGAGATCCCGGTCCCGAAGATGTCGTCGACGTCGATGGTGATCCCGGACAGGAAGTCCTTGACCGGTGTGACCGTGCGGGTCAGCACCAGCAGCAGCGCCACCACGACGTAGGGCGACCAGGCCAGCCAGATGCTCATCCGCTTGCCGGCCACCTCGCTGGTGTCCGCCTCCAGGGTGCCGGTCCACCGGTCGGCCCAGCGCTCGCGCGGCGGGAAGTCCCAGGTCTGCTTGGGCATCAGGAACCCGCGGCTGGAGGTGAACATCACCAGGGCCAACCCGATCAGCCCGCCGAGCAGCGACGGGAACTCCGGGCCGAGCACCGCGGCCACGATCACGTACGGGACGGTCATGGCGAACGCGGCGTAGATGGCGAACGGCCAGACCCGCAGCCCGTCGCCGAACCGGCCGCCGAAGAAGCCGGTCAGCATGCACACCAGGAACAGCGGGATCAGGGTGCCGACCACCGCGTGCAGGATCGCCACGTCCAGACCGAGCACCTGCAGGTAGCCGGGCATGTCCAGGCCGAGCGCGGAGACCCGGGCCGCCACCGCCTGGTCCCCGGCCAATCCCTGGCCGAGCCCGGTCAGCACCGGCGTGCCCGCGGCGCCGAAGCTGACCGGAGTGCTCTGGATGACCAGACCGACCATCACCGCGGCCATCGCCGGGAAACCCAGCGCCAGCAGCAGCGGCGCCACCACCGCGGCCGGCGTGCCGAAGCCCGAGGCGCCCTCGATGAACGACCCGAACAGCCAGCCGATGATGATCGCCTGGACCCGGCGGTCCGCGCTCACCGTGGTGAACCCGGCGCGGATGGTGCCCAGGGCACCGCTGGCGGTGAGGGTCTGCAGCAGCAGCAGCGCCCCGAAGATGATGTAGAGCAGGCCGACCGCGATGATCAGGCCCTCGATGCTGGCGGCCGCGAGGGTCGCCGCGTCCATCCCCCAGACCAGGGCTCCGACCAGCACCGCGACCGCGAACCCGACCGGCATCGCGTACTTCGCCGGCCAGCGCAGCCCGACCAGCAGGACGGCCACCACCACGATCGGGGCGAGCGCGGCCAGGCTGAGCAGAGCGAGGTTGTCCACGTCGACGTCCCTCCAGCAGGTGATCAGCTGCGCAGCGTCGAGCGTCACACCCCCGTACGGATTCGACAAGCCCTACCGAAATGTCGTCCCCGACGGTAGCTTCGCTCGGTTGCGGTCGGTCACCGCGCGTGCGCGGACAGGACGGCGTCCATCACCCGCTCCTCGTGCGCCGGGTGTCGGCCTCCAGCAGGAACGGCAGCAGCATGTTCATCGCCGTCGACTGCCCGAACCGTTCACCCCGCGCAGCAGCAGGCGCCCGCCGGCGAAGTGCAGCGTCTCGTCCTCGTACTGGTAGACGTTCAGGATGCCGGCCCGAACCGGCCGCCACCGCACCGCGCTGGCCGGGGTCATGGACTCACCTCCCGGGATCGGGCGCGAGCTTGCCAGACCGGACCGACGAGATCGCCGATGGTCCCGGCGGGCGTTCCTCCCCCGCGCTCGGCCCCAACCTCGACATCGACGTCCCACTCGGTCTGCACGCCCGACGAGCCTGCCGGGTCACCTGACCGGTTCGAGGAGCGGCGCGTGGGATCCCTCCGCCAGCAGGTTCAGCCGCACCAGGTAGCGCCCCAGCGGCGTGAGCTCGATCGCCGTGCCCGGCACCGGGACGAGGGCCCAGGCCGGCCGGCCGGAGATGACGCCGGACCGGCGCAGCCGCTCGTCGGGTTCGACGTCCGCGCCGGTGGGCACGGTGGCGGCCACCGCACCCGCCTCGCCCGCGGCGAGCAGCCCGCCGCGGACCGCCGCGCCCACCATCACCGTCAGCACCTGCTCGTCGTCCGGCCCGTGATAAGCGGTGACCAGCTGGTCGACGAGGTCGCCGAGCGGTGCCGGTCCGGCGATCCGGTAGAGCTCACCGAGCGCCCTGGGTCCCCACGGTCGGGAGAACTCCGCCAGCTGCTGGGGTGGTATCGGACCGTCGCCGTCGGCAACGTGCTCCGGACCGGTTACCGCTATGTCAATGACGTCCTTCCAGAGCGCCAGGACGGCGTCCGGGTCGGAGGGCGGTCTCGTCGGCCAGGTCGACCCCTCCGAGCCCATGGCGATGAAGACCCGTTCGGCCAGCCGCCACCTCGACTCGTCGGCCACGGCCAGGGGGAACTTCGCCGCCGCCCGGTCGAGCTCCTTGCGCAGGGCGGCGCTGCGCGCGAACGTCCCGCACGATTCTCACCGAAGCGCTGTCGCGCATGCCCGCACCGTAGTCATGGCGCGCGTGCAGGCCGCCGGCACCAGCATGGCGCGTCGAGCGGTCGATATTCATCGCCCACCGGAAACCGCCTGTCGTGAACGGTCGTCCGGACAAGACGAGCGGTCCACGGAGCGCCCGTCCAGTTCAGCCCCACAAGAGGGGTGACCACCGGGCGGAGTCGTCGCGCCACTTGCCGCGGAAGACTTCTCGCCGCCGGTAATGGACACGGCATCGTCGGTAACGTTTCCTCGTCGGGGTGCGGGGAATTCGATGGGAGCGACCGTGACGGGGACGGGGTTGGGGCGGGTGGTCGCGGTGGCGCGCGATCTGGACGCGATCGCCGACGAGATTGAAATGCACAGGCAGGCGCGCCACCCGATCTACCTGCCGCCCGAACTGACCAGCGCGGCGCGCCGGATCGTCGCCGCGGCCGACCGGCCGCGCTCCCCGCTCGTCGCCGCCCTGACCCCGACCAGCGAGGCGATCCTGCAGGTCATGGACCCCTCCGAGGTGGTGACCGCGGCGATCATCCGCGATCGGCTGGCGAAGGCCGAGCACTTCGCATCGGCCACCGCGATCTCCGCGGCGCTGCACCACGCCTGCGTCCGCGGCGATCTCGTCAGTACGACCAGCGGCCGTTTCCGGCTGCCCACGGCGGAGGAAAGAAAGATCCTGGAAGCGAGCCGGGAAGGGGGCGCGAAATCCACCGGCGCCGCAGCAGCAGCGTCGCGCGGTAGCCGATCCGAGCGGGCAGCCGGAGATTCCTGACAACACCCGCCGGATGCTCCGGTTCGCTCGCACCACGCCACCCGAGGCACCATGCCCGCCATGGCATCGAGTGATCCGACGTCCCTCGCCGACGTCCGAGCCCGCATCGACGCCGTCGACGCCGACCTCGTCCGCCTGCTGGCCGACCGGGAGTCCCCCGTGCGCGCGGCAGCGGCCTCCAAGGCCGACGCGGACGCGGTCCGCGCGCCCGACCGGGTGCAGCAGGTGATCACCTCCGTGCGCGAGCGCGCCTCCGCGGCCGGCCTGTCGCCTGCCGTGGCCGAGGCCGTCTGGCGAGCCATGATCGCGGCGTTCATCGACCTGGAGCTCGACCAGCGCGCCAGGACGGAGCCCGGGAAGACCTCGGCCGGGCTACCCGAGCCCGACGTCGCCCGGGTGCGGAGCTGGTGCGAGGCCCGCGTACCGGAGCGCGTCCGCGATCAGATCCGGGTGGAGTGCGACGTCGCGCCACGACACCTGACCGTGGTCGAGTGCCGCCCGCCCTGGAAGGCGGACGCCGGCGCGGAGTGGACCAGGTTCCCCGTCGCCCGGATGCGCTACACCAAGGCCTCCCGGACCTGGTCGCTCTACTGGCGCGACCGCGACCTCCGCTTCCACCACTACGACCGGGTGGCACCCACGGACGACATCGGAGAGCTGCTCGCGGAGCTCGATCGGGACCCGACGGCCGTCTTCTGGGGCTGATCGCGCGGGCATCGAGAGGAACCGAGTCCTGCGGGATCGCCTGGCGATTCGCCGAGCTTGATCGTCGCGGAGGGGATCACCGGCGAGTGGATCGCCGGGCGCGTCTTCGACATCGAGCTTGAAGCCCCGGCGACGACGGTCGGATACGACGGGCGGTTCACCCAGGGCCGGCTCCGCGGCCACACCGTCGACGTCACGTGGTACCTCAAGCGCGAGGGCCGGCTCGACGTGGCGAGGACGACTGCCCCGGACCACTACCTCGTGCTGGCCGGCCCGCTCCTCGCGCCTGGGTCAGGTCGTAGCGTTCGCCCCACCTGGTGACCGTCAGCGCCCTCCAGGTGCGGGCTCGGCCAGCAACGGCGGCGCCGGCGCCAACCCGAGGGTCCGCGCCACGGCGACCGCGAAGTGGTCCGCCACCCCCTGCGCCGTCGCCACGTACTCGTCGTCCAGCGCCGTCAACCGGTCGTAGTACATGCTGATCGTCGCCACCAACGACTCGCCGTACAGCATCGGCAGCGTCAGCAGGCTGACGTACCCCTCGGCCCGCACCAGGTCGTGCGCCGCAGCCATCAGCGGGTCGGTGCGGGCGTCGGCGACCACCACGTGCAACCGCGTCGCCCACACCCGCTTGATCACGCCCTCGGTCCGCCCGTCGGCGATGCGGGCGATCAGCGCGTCGAGGTAGCGGAGGGAGACACCGCGCCGCTTGGCCACGTTCGACCCGGGACTGGCCCCCGGCGGGCTGGTGGCGATGAGGGCGCGGTCGGCGCCCAGGCCGGTGACGACGGCGTCGAGGATCGCTTCGGTGAGTTCGTCGAAGTTCGCGTAGCGCGGGGGGCCGATCATCAGGGCGGCCAGGGCTTCGGTGTCGATGCGGGGGCCGGGTGGGCCGCTGGGGCGGGCGGGGCCGCCGACCTCGCCGATCAGGTGGCAGGACTGCGCCGATCGCACGCCGGGGTGGCTCTCGACGACCTGGACCTGGAAGCGCAGGGCGGCGGCGTCGTCGGGGAACGACGCCGCGACCATGACGTCGGCCGAGCCGGTGATGAGGTTCACCCGGTCGACCTCGGGCTGGGTGGCCAGGGACTCGGCCACCTGGAAGCGGCGGCCGGGCTCGGTGTGCAGCAGGTAGACCATCCGGCTGGGTTGGGTCTGCTCGACCAGTTCGGCGCTGACGGTGAGCCCGTGGTCGGCCACCAGGCGGGCGATGCGGCTGCGGACGGTCTTCTCCGACACCCCCACGAGCTTGGCCAGCTCGACGTTCGGGGCGCGGCCGTCCTGTTTCAAGGCGGTGATCAGAGCCCGATCCAAGTCGTCCAGATCTCGGCGTCGTTCCCGTCCAGGCACCTTGACACCCGCCCCCCGCTGAGCAAAACTCCCGAAATCGGCACTTAGTCGTCATATCGCGCCGATATTCGACTCTAGCACTCCCCCCGCGACCGCTGGCAATCGCCCATGCGGGGTCCCGCAACGACGCGCATGGAGGACGGATGTCCGCACTGATCGCACGCCGCCGAACGAGGGCTGCCGTCGGGGCCGCCGCGGTGCTGGGCGTGGTGCTGGCCGGATGCGGGGGTGGCGGCCGGGAGCCCGAGGCGGCCGCCGGGCCGGGGGCCTCGGTCGGGACCGCCCCGACCGGGCCGGCCGACCCGAACGCCACCCTGCGGTTCAGCTACGCCACCGACGCCAGCAAGAACTACGACCCGGCCACCGCGGCCAACCAGTTCGTCAACGCGTTCCTGCTGCCCGCCTACGACCGGCTCTTCGACATCGACGCGCAGGGCACGGTGGTGCCGATGCTCGCCGAGAGCTCGCAGGTCACCGACGAGGGCCGCACCCTGACCCTCACCCTGCGCGAGGGCGTGCTCTTCCACGACGGCACGCCGTTCGACGCCGCGGCGGTCAAGGCGAACATCGAGCGCGGCAAGACCGCCGAGCGCTCCTCCCTCAAGCCCGACCTGGCCGTGGTCGAGGCGGTTGAGGTGATCGACCCGAGGACGGTCGCGCTGCGGCTGTCCGCGCCGTCCTCCTCGCTGCCCGCGCTGCTGGCCGACCGGGCCGGGATGATGGTCTCCCCCGCCGCGTTCTCGAACGCCGACCTCGACCTGAAGCCGGTCGGCGCCGGTCCGTACCGGGTGACCGAGGACCAGCCGGGCGCCCTGGTCGTCTACGAGAAGTTCGATCAGTACTGGAACGCCGAGGCCACCGCGGACGCGGTCAAGCGCATCGAGATGCGCATCCAGCTCAACCCCGAGACGCGGCTGCGCTCGGTGGGCGCCGGCGAGTTCGACGCCACCGCGATCAACCTCGACCAGTACGACGCGGCCACCGCCGCCGGCGGGCAGGTGCTGGTGCAGCCGGGCACCGGGGCGTTCCTGGTGTACCTGAACATGGCCAAGAACCCGGCGCTGGCCGACCCGGCGGTGCGCGAGGCGCTGTCGATGGCCATCGACCGGGCCGGGATCTCGCAGGCCATCCTCGGCGGCCAGTGCACGGCCTCCCCGCAGATCTTCCCGGAGGGCTACTGGGCGGCCGCGACCGATCTCGGCCCGGAGGCGTCGACCTTCGACGTGGCCGCGGCCAAGCAGAAGCTCGCCGACGCCGGCTTCCCCAACGGCTTCGCGATGTCCATGACGGTGATCAACGTGGCCCCGTACTCGACCGTGGCCGAGGCCGTGGCCAGCCAGTTCGGCCAGATCGGGGTGACGGTCGACCTGCAGGTCGCCGAGCCGGCGCAGGTGATCGCCGGGTTCACCGGGCAGAAGACGGTCGACTCCTACGTCTCGCAGTGGCCCGGCGCGGTCGACCCGGCCCGCACGGTCGGCTCGCTGTTCCTGGCCGGGGGCACGTTCAACCCCGGTGGCACGCAGGACGAGGAGATCGCCCGGCTGGCCCAGGAGGGCCTGGCCACCCCGGAGGGCGAGGCCCGGGCGAAGGTCTACCAGCAGATCGCGGCCCGCGCGGTGGAGCAGCACATCCAGCTGCCGATCTGCAGCTCGCCGGTGCTGCTGATGGCCTCGCCGCAGGTGCGCGGGCTGACCACGACCATCGCCGGGGCGCCCGACCTGCGCGCGGTCGAGCTGGCGGCGGGCTGAGGCGTGCTGCGACTGGTCGCGACCCGGCTGCTGACCCTGCTGCTGCTGGTCTGGATCGTCTCGATCGCGGTGTTCGCCCTGGTGCTGCTCATCCCGGGCGACCCGACCAGCACCCTGCTCGGCGACAACGCCACCCCCGAGCAGGTGGCCACGCTGCGGGCCAGCATGGGCCTGGACGACCCGCTGATCGTCCGCTACGGCGACTGGCTGGGCGGGGCGCTGGGCGGCGATCTGGGCACCTCGATGCTGACCAGCTACCCGGTCACCCAGGCCATCACCGACCGGATCGGGATCACCGTCTCGCTGGTGGTGCTGTCGCTGGTCGTCTCGGTGGTGGTCGGGCTGGCCATCGGGGTGCTGGCCGCGGTGCGCCAGGGCGGGGTGTTCGACCGGATCGCGCTGCTGGGCAGCTCGGTCGGGATCGCGATGCCCAACTTCTGGCTCGGCCTGGTGCTGGTCACGTTCCTGGGCGCCGAGCTCGGGCTGTTCCCGACCAGCGGCTACGTCGACCTCGGCGCCGACCCGGCGCAGTGGGCCGCGCACCTGGCGCTGCCGGTGGTCACGCTGGCCGCGGGCGGGGCCGCCGAGATCGCCCGGCAGGCCAGGGCGAGCGTGGTCGACACACTGCAGCTCGACTTCGTGCGCACCCTGCACGCGAAGGGGCTGAGTCCGCTCAGCATCGTCGGCAAGCACGCCCTGCGCACCGCGCTGATCCCGGTGATCACCGTGATCGGCCTGCAGGTCAGCCGGCTGTTCGGGCTGTCGGTGCTGGTCGAGGCGGTGTTCGCGCTGCCGGGCATCGGCTCGCTGATGGTCCAGTCGGTCTTCGACCGCGACATCCCGATGGTGCAGGGCACCGTGCTGCTGGCCACCGTCGTCGTGGTCACGGTGAACCTGCTGGTCGACCTGTCCTACGGCTGGCTCAACCCGAAGGCGGCGCTCACCTCATGACCGCCGACGTACTTCCTCCCGCGGAGGCGGCATCGTGACAGCTCTCGTCGAGAAGGCCCTACCGGCCACCCCGCCGGAGTCGGCGTGGAGGGCGTTCCGGCGCCGCTTCGGCCGCCAGCGCCTGGCGGTGGTGATGGCCGGCGTGCTGGGCGTGCTGGTGCTGATCGCGGTGCTGGCGCCGTGGATCACCCCGCAGGACCCGAACGCGCAGACCCTGCTCGACCGGCTCGACGCCCCCGGCGCCGAGCACTGGCTCGGCGCCGACGACCTGGGGCGCGACGTGGCGTCGCGGCTGATCGTGGCGACCAGGGTGACGATCTACGCGGGAGCCCTGGCCACCGTGGTCAGCATGGTGATCGGGCTGCCGTTCGGACTGCTCGCCGGCTACCTGCGGGGCTGGACCGACGCCGTGCTCAGCCGGATCGCCGACGCGCTGATGGCGATCCCGCCGCTGCTGTTCGCGATGGCCATCGTCGCGGTGCTCGGCCGCGGGGTGACCAACGCGATGATCGCGATCGGGATCGTGACCGCGCCGCGGTTCTTCCGGATGGCCCGCGGGGTCGCACTGGTCATCCGCGAGGAGACCTACATCGAGGCGGCCCGCTCCATCGGCTGCCCCACCTCAACGATCGTGCGCACCCACGTACTGCCGAACATGGCCTCCCCGCTGATCGTGCAGGTCTCGATCACCATGGGGTTCGCCATCCTGTTCGAGGCCGGCCTGTCCTTCCTGGGCCTGGGCGTGCAGCCACCGGACGCCTCCTGGGGCTCGATGCTGCAGCGCTCCACCCAGTTCGCCGGCGAGGCGCCGTGGCTGGTGCTGCTGCCCGGGCTGGCGATCCTGCTGACCGTGCTGGCCCTGAACACCGTCGGCGACGCCGTGCGCGACTCGGTCGGCCGCGAGAACCGGAGGCTCGTGTGAAAGCGCCCGTGCTGGAGCCCGTACTGGATGTGCGCGACCTGGTGGTGGAGGTCGGCACCGCGCACGGCCCGCTGGTCGTCGTCGACGGGGTGAGCCTGGCGGTCGCCCCGGGCGAGACGCTCGGGCTGGTCGGCGAGTCCGGCTCGGGCAAGACGCTCACCGCGCTGGCCGTGATGCGCCTGCTCGGCTCGTCGGCGCGGATCGCAGGCGGGCAGGTGCTGCTGGAGGGCACCGACCTGACCACGCTGGGCGTCAAGCAGATGCGCGAGGTGCGCGGCGGCCGGATCGGGATGGTGTTCCAGGAGCCGATGACCGCGCTCGACCCGGCCTACACCGTCGGCGAGCAGGTCGCCGAGACCGTGCGCCGGCACCGGCGGGTGCCGCGCAAGCAGGCGTGGAAGCGGGCGGTCGAGCTGTTGGACCGGGTCGGCATCCCGTCGCCGGAGCGCCGCGCGCGGGACTACCCGCACCACTTCTCCGGCGGCATGCGCCAGCGGGTGGTGATCGCGATGGCGCTGTCCTGCGACCCGGTCGTGCTGCTGGCCGACGAGCCGACGACCGCGCTGGACGTCACGGTGCAGGAGCAGATCCTCACCCTGCTGGCCGGGCTGCGCGACGAGTCCGGGCTGGCGCTGCTGTTCATCTCCCACGACCTGGGGGTGATCGCCGACATCTGCGACCGGGTCGCGGTGATGTACGCCGGGCAGGTCGTGGAGACCGCACCGGTGCACGACCTGTTCGCGGCGCCGCGCCATCCCTACACCGACGCGCTGCTGCACTGCGTGCCCGGCGCCGCCGGCACCCGGCTGGCCACGATCCCGGGCACCGTCCCGGCGTTCGACGCGCTGCCGCCCGGTTGCCGGTTCGCCCCGCGCTGCGCGCACGTCGCACCGGGCTGCGACGACGGGCCGGTGGCGCTGGAGATCGTCGACCCCGCCCACCGGGCCCGCTGCGTCCGACTCGACGAACTGGCGGAGGTGGCGTCGTGACCGCACTGCTGGAGGTCAGCAACCTGGCCAAGGCGTTCCCGGCCCGGCGCACCGGCTTCGGCCGCGCGCGGGCGTGGGTGCACGCCGTGCGCGACGTCTCGTTCGCCGTCGAGCACGGTCGCACCCTCGGGGTGGTCGGCGAGTCCGGCTCCGGGAAGTCCACCGCGGCCCGGCTGCTGCTCGGGCTGGTCCGCCCGGACGCCGGCACCGTGCGCCTGGGCGAGGTCGACGTGCTCGCGGCCAGGGGCGCCGACCTGCACGCCCTGCGCCGCCGGATGCCGATGGTGTTCCAGGACCCGTACTCGTCGCTGGACCCGACCTGGGTGGTGCGCGACATCGTCACCGAGCCGCTGCGGCTGGTCGGTGAGCGCTCCCGCCCGGTGCTGGGCGCCCGCGCCGAGGAACTCCTGGAGCTGGTCGGGCTGGCCCCGGCGTTCGCCCGCCGCTACCCGCACGAGCTCTCCGGCGGGCAGCGCCAGCGGATCGCCCTGGCCAGGGCGCTGGCCTGCGAGCCCGACCTGGTGGTGCTGGACGAGGCCGTCGCCGCGCTGGACGTCTCGACCCGGGCCGGGATCATCAACCTGCTGCAGGACCTGCAGGACCGCCTCGGCGTCGGGTACCTGTTCATCTCCCACGACCTGGCGCTGGTCCGGGTGGTCAGCCACGACCTGGCCGTGATGTACCTGGGCCGGATCGTGGAGAGCGGCCCGACCGAGCAGGTCTACGCCCGGCCCGCGCACCCCTACACGCGCGCGCTGATCGCCGCGGCGCCCGTCCCGGACCCGGTGGTGCAACGCGCGCGCGACCGGCCCCCGGTGCGCGGCGAGGTGCCCAGCGCGCTGGCCGTGCCCAGCGGCTGCGCGTTCCACACCCGCTGCCCGCTGGCCACCGACGTCTGCCGCACCACCGAGCCGCCCGAGGTCGCGATCGCGCCCGGGCACACCGCGGCCTGCCACCACACCGAATCCGTTCCCGGCCCGCGCAGCGAGCCGGTGCCCGAACCCGTACTGAAGGGGACCTCGTGAGCACACTGGACTACCGCAAGGGCCTGCACGACCTCGGCGACGGCTGCCACTCCTGGATGCTGCCCGACGGCAGCTGGGGCTGGAGCAACTCCGGGCTGATCACCGGCTCGGGCACCTCGCTCATGGTCGACACCCTGTTCGACCTGGCGCTGACCCGGGAGATGCTGGCCGGGATCGCGCCGGTCACCGACAAGCACCCGCTGGCGACCCTGGTCAACACCCACTCCGACGGCGACCACGTGTTCGGCAACGAGCTGGTCGCCGAGCGCGGCGTGGAGATCATCGCCTCGGCCGCGGCGGCCGAGCTGATGACCCAGGGCGCCGTGGAGTCGATCGCCTCGCTCAAGCGGCGCTCCGACGTGCTGGGCGACTTCGCCCGGTCGATCTTCGGACCGTTCGAGTTCGAGGGCATCACCGCCACCGGGCCCGACCGCACGTTCTCCGGCGAGCTGAGCCTCGACGTGGGCGGCCGGGAGGTGCAGCTGATCCAGGTGGGCCCGGCGCACACCCCCGGCGACGTGCTGGTCCTGGTCCCGGACGCGAAGCTGCTCTACGCCGGCGACATCCTGTTCGTCGGCGGCACCCCGATCGCCTGGGCCGGCCCGATCGACCGCTGGATCGCCGCGCTGGACCTGATCCTGGACATGGACGTCGACCGGATCGTGCCGGGCCACGGCCCGGTCTCGGGCAAGTCCGAGGTCCGCGACATGCGCGAGTACCTGGTGTTCGTGGAGAAGGAGTCGCGCAAGCGGTTCGAGCAGGGCCTCGTCGTGGACGACGCGATCGCCTCGATCGACCTGGGTAGGTGGGCCGAGATGCCCGAGCACGGCCGCCTGGCCCAGAACGTCATCAACGTCTACCAGCAGCTCGACCCGAGCCTGCCGCGCCCGGACCGGTTCACGGTGCTGGAGCGGATCGCCGCGCTGGAGGGCTTCAAAGCCCCCACGACAGAAGGAGCGAACTGATGCGCTTCGTCACCTACGCCTCCCCCGCGGGCGACGACCGGGTCGGCCTGGTCGACGGCGAGGACGTGCACGGCCTGGAGCCGGGCACCACGCTGCTCGACCTGCTCGACGCCGACGGGCTCCAGGAGGCCGGGGAGCGGGCCACGGCGTCGCCCAGCGAGACCGTGGCGCTGGACGGGCTCACCCTGCGCGCCCCCCTGCAGCCGCGCTCGATCCGCGACTGCACCGGCTTCCTCCAGCACCTGCGCAACTGCCAGGGCGCCGCCGACATCCCGGTCGACGAGCGCAACGAGCAGTTCCCGGCGTTCTACTTCTCCAACGTCGCCGCCGTCGTCGGCCCGCACGACGACGTGCCGATCTCGCCGGGCTGCGAGCGGTTCGACTACGAGCTCGAGGTCTGCGCGGTGATCGGCAAGCCCGGCTCGACCATCGCGCTGGACCGGGCCGAGGAGCACATCGCCGGCTACATGCTGCTGTGCGACTGGAGCGCGCGCGACCTGCAGATGAACGAGATGGCGCTGCGGCTGGGCCCGGCCAAGGGCAAGGACGGCGCCAACACCCTGGGCCCGATGCTGGTCACCCCGGACGAGATCGATCCCTACCGCAGCCGCAACGCCTTCGACCTGGGTATGACCGGCTACGTCAACGGCGAGCTGGTCAGCGAGGGCCGCTGGGACTCGATCGACTGGGGCTTCCCGGACATGATCACCTACACCTCGCGGGGCACCCACCTGCGTCCCGGCGACGTGATCGGCTCGGGCACCGTGCCGTCCGGGTGCCTGTTCGAGCACTTCGCCATGCGGCCCGACGAGTTCCGCGGCTGGTTGCAGCCCGGCGACGAGGTGCGGCTGGTGATCGAGCAGCTCGGTGAGATCCGGCACCGGGTCGTGGCCGGGGTCAAGGCCGAGCCGCTGAGCTCGGGGTACTGAGATGACGGTCCCCGCGACGACGACCGTCCCCGCCGACCTGACCCTGCGGCAGCTGTTCGTCGGCGCGCTGGACCGGTTCGGCGACCGGCCGGCCGTCGTCGCCGGGGGCCGCACCTGGAGCTACGCCGAGCTGGTCCGCGACGCGAACCGGCTGGCCCACGTGCTGGTCGCCGCCGGGGTCGGCCCCGGCACCCCGGTGGCGATCATGATGTCCAACCGGGCCGAGTACCTGGTGGCCGACCAGGCCGTGCTGCGGGTGGGCGCGGCGAAGGTGCCCGTCAACGACATGCTCTCGACGTCGGAGATCGGCTACGCGCTGCGCGACTCGGGCGCGGTGGTCGCGCTGGCCGACGAGGGCCTGGTGGACGCCGCGCTGGCCGCCGGATCGCCCGCGCTGAGCACGGTGATCGTGACCGGCGACCCGGTCCCCGGCACCGGGTCCTGGGACGAGGTGCTCGCCGGCGCCCCCGACACCGGGCCCCCGGATGTCGCGGTGAGCGGCTCGGACGTCGGGCTGATCGCCTACACCGGCGGCACCACCGGCCGGCAGAAGGGCGTGGTGCACACCCAGCGCGGGCTGGCCGTGAACATCCTCGCCCACGTGATCGAGATGGGGCTGCTCGACGACGAGCGGCTGCTGCTGACCTCGCCGTTGCCGCACTCGGCGGGCTACCTCACCCAGGCCGGGCTGCTCAAGGGCGCGCTGCACTTCGTCGAGCGCCGCTTCGACCCCGACCTGGTGCTCGACCGCATCGAGCGGGACCGGGCCACGTTCCTGTTCATGGTGCCGACCATGATCTACCGGGTGCTCGACCGGGCCGAGGGCCGCGAGGTCGACCTGTCGTCGCTGCGCACCATCCTCTACGGCGCGGCACCGATCACCCTGGAACGCCTCGAGCAGGGGCTGCGCCGGTTCGGACCGGTGTTCATGCAGCTCTACGGGCAGACCGAGGCCCCGAACTTCCTCACCCGGCTCACCCGCGAGGACCACGACCTCGCCCACCCCGAGCGGTTGACCAGCTGCGGGCGGGCCACCGCGCTGGCCGGGATCGCCGTGCTCGACGACGACGGCGAACCGGTCGCCACCGGGCAGGCCGGGGAGGTCTGCGCCCGCGCGCCCTACGTCATGTCGGGCTACCTCGGCATGCCGGACAAGTCGGCCGAGACCCTGCGCGGCGGCTGGCTGCACACCGGCGACCTGGGCCGCCTCGACGCCGAGGGCTACCTGCACCTGCTCGACCGCAAGCACGACATGATCATCTCCGGCGGCATGAACGTCTACTCGACCGAGGTGGAGAATGTCGTGCAGGCCTGCCCCGGCGTCGCCCAGGTCGCCGTCGTCGGGATCCCGCACCCGGACTGGGGCGAGGCCGTCGTCGCCCTCGTCGTCCCCACCGCCGACGGCTTCGACGAACCCGCCACGATCGCCGCCTGCCGTGCCGAACTCGCCGCCTACAAGCGCCCGAAGGCGTACCGCACGGTCGCCGAGCTCCCCGTCACGGCGTTCGGGAAGATCGACAAGAAGGCCCTGCGCAGCGGCTGGTCGGGCGAGCTGCCCTGAGCCGGCGCCGCCGAGCTCGCGAGCTCGCTCACGCCCCGCCAAGCTCGACCGCGTACGAGGTGATGGTGCGCAGCGCCTCCCCGTCGAACTCGTAGATGTCGCACGACGACACGACCGAGGTGCGGCCGGTCGGGTCGCTGTAGCGGGCCACCACGTCGACCGCGACGGCGTCCACCCCGGCCACCACCCGGAACCGGTCGAACGTGGTCGTGGACGCGGCGAACCCTTCGGCGGCGTCCCGGCAGAGCGCGACGATGGCGTCGCGGCCCTCGACGGTCGTCTGGCCGACCAGCACCCAGCGGGCGTCGTCGGCGAGGTGCCCGAACACGTCCTCGAAGCGGTGCGCGGAGAACGCCTCGGCGGTGTCGCGGATGGTGCTCATGTCCTGTCCCCTCGCCGCAGCGGCCGGGTTCGTCACGTCCGACCGGGCTCCGACGCGGTGGCCGCGGCCTCCCGCGCGTCACACGATGTGCGACTCGGGCCGCCCACCCGTCGCACCGTGGAAGCGGTCCGCGGACAGCGGGCTGGTGTCGACGAACGGGGTCCGGTCGAGGTGCAGGTCGCGCACGACCTCGCCGACCGCGGGTGCCTGCAGGAAGCCGTGCCCGGAGAACCCGGTGGCGTACAGGACGTTCGGGGTGGTCGAGGACCGGCCGATCAGGGCGTTGTGGTCGGGGGTGACCTCGTAGAGGCCCGCCCAGCCGCGGCCCAGCCCGACGTCGAGCAGGCCCGGTGTGCGGGCACCGATCGCCGCGCCCAGGCGCGGCAGCCACCGCTGGGAGTAGGCGAGGTCGAAGCCGGGCTCCTGGTCCGGGTCCGACATGCCCAGCAGCAGGCCGCGGCCCTCCCGGTGGAAGTAGTATGTGGTGGCGAAGTCGATCGTGAAGGGCACCACCGGCGGCAGGTCCGGGATCGCCTCGGTGACCAGGATCTGCCTGCGCAGGGGCGTGACGGGCAGCGCGGTGCCGACCATCTCGCCGATCGCCCGCGACCACGCCCCGGCCGCGATGACCACCGTCCCCGCGGTGATCGGGCCCTGGTCGGTGCGCACGGTCCGCACCTCGCCCGCGACGACGTCGATGCCGGTCACCCCCACCCCGGTGAGCAGCGTGGCGCCGTGCCGCCGGGCGGCACCGGCGTAGCCGAGCACGACCGACTCCGGGGTGCAGTGGCCGTCGCCGGGCGAGAACGCCGCGGCCAGCAGCCCGTCCGTCGCGATCAACGGGGACAGCGCGGCGGCCTCGGCGACGTCGATCATGCGACTGTCGACGCCGAGCTCGTTCTGCAGCGCGACGTCGGCGGCGAAGGAGGCGACGTCCTGCGGCGACGACAGCAGGAACAGGTACCCGACGCGGTGCAGGTCGATCTCCTGGCCGGGCCGCTCGCCGAACCGGGCGAAGGCCTCCAGGCTGCGCGCGCCCAGCTCGATGTTGATCCGGTCGGAGAACTGGGCGCGCACACCACCCGCCGCCTTGCCCGTGGACCCGTGGCCCAGCTCGTCGCGTTCGAGCAGCACGACGTCGGAGACACCGGCCTCGGCGAGGTGGAAGGCGATGCTGGTGCCGATCGCGCCACCGCCCACGACGACGACCTCGGCCCGGTTGGGGAGCACGCGGGGAGCGGGCACGGCGGGTCTCCTCCGGGGGTGCGGGGCGCGTGGCGTCGGCCGACCGGTGCCATGCTCCGTCCGGATCCCGCGCAGGTCCAGCGAAGCCCCGGTCAGCGCGGGGGACGCAGCCCGTCGAGGGTGACCTCCACCAGCCGACGGACCGCGGCCCCGGACGGCAGGGTGGCGGCCGCGGCGAGAGCGTGCAGGCAGTAGCTCGCCAGCTCGTCGGGGACGACGTCATCGCGGATGTCGCCGGTGGCCGAGGCGTCGACCAGCAGGTCCCGGACCATGTCGTGCAGGTGCCGCTGGGCGCGGGCGACCCGCGGATCGCGGTGCAGGACCGCCGCGAGCTCGGAGCCGTGGTGGCGGTGGGTCTCGTGGGCGACCGCGCCGAAGGCCGTCAGCACGGCCTCGAGCCGCCGGGTCGGGTCGTCGACCTGGTCGCCGACCGCGGAGAGGTGCGCGAGGTGGCCGGCGATCTGGCGCTCGTGCCAGGCGAGCAGGACCGCCTCGACGTCGGGGAAGTACTTGTAGAGCGTCGCCCGCCCGACGCCCGCGCCCTCGGCGATCCGCGACATCGTCACCGACAGCAGGCCGTGCTCGGCCACCAGCGCCGCCGTGGTGTCCAGGATCGCGTTCCGCACCGACTGCCGATGGCCCTCGATCGTCTGGTCCCACAGCTTCGGCACCGCTGCAGGATACGACGCGCCGCACTACGAACAGATTGCCTCGACAGCGACACTATGTCTCGATAAAGTCGGTGGCCGGCAAGCCCGCCGCGTGACAGGAGCACACGTGTCCGACCAGCCCCCTCGCCCCGCACCGGTGGGCGACACCGGCGCCGGCTCACATGGCGACGTACCGCCGCGCCTCCCCCGCTGGCTGCGGGTGTCCCTCGTCGTCCTCGGCGTCCTGCTCGTGCTCGGTGTCGCTGTCCTGCTCGTCAGCGGCGGCGAGCACGGTCCGGATCGTCACCTGTCGAGCGGCGCCACTCCGGCGTCGACGGCGACAGGACCCGCCGTCGTGGCCGGCTCGACGCCGCTCCCGGGTACCCACCCGTGACCATGCCGCCCCGCCTGCGCAAGGCGGTGCTCACCGCGCACGTCACAACGTCGGTGGGCTGGATGGGCGCGGTGGCCGCCTACCTCGCCCTCGACATCACCGCCGTCACCGGCGACGACGTGCCGGCGGTGCGGAGCGCGTACCTCGCGATGGAGACGACGGCGTGGTACGCCATCGCGCCGCTGGCCCTGGCGGCGGTGCTCATCGGAGTCGTGAACGCCCTGGGCACCCCGTGGGGGCTGTTCCGCCACCACTGGGTCGTGGCGAAGCTCCTGCTCACCCTCGTCGCCACCGCGGTCCTGCTGGTGCAGACCCGGACCATCAGCGCCCTCGCGCGAGCCGCGACGACGAGCGCCGACCCCCGCGAGCTGCCGGGTTCGATGGTCCACTCCGTCGGCGGCCTCGTGGTGCTGCTGGCCGTCGTCGTCCTGTCGATCTACAAGCCTCGCGGCCTGACCCGGTACGGCCGGCGCAGGCAGCAGGCACGCGCCTGACGTCGGCGGATCCTCACGCTCCTACCGCGGTGATCGCGTCGACGCGTCACTCGCCGCCGAAGTCGGCTGCCTCGCGCTCGGCATCCGTCCGACCGTCGACGCCGGCGTCGTCCGGTTGCTCGACGACGTCCTGCGCACCGTTCCCGCCCGGCGGTGCGGCGGAGCTGGCGGCGGGCTCCTGATCCTCGCCTTCGCGACGGCTGGTCGACATGTCCCCTCCAGATCAGCAGGTCATCGGATGTCACGAACCCGGGCCGACACGAGCGTCAACCGCCCAGGGTGCCGACCGTGGCGTCCAGGCTGACGGCGAGCTCGTCGAGCTCTCGGCCGGTGGGCGGCTCCCCACCGAAGCGCTCGAGCAGCTCCCGCCGGCTGGCGACGAAGAGCCCCTCGTCCTCGGTGGTGCCCGCGACCACCCGCGCACCACCTTCCACGACGACGAGCTGGGGGTCCGGCAGGTCGGAGCTGAACAGTTCCCGGAGCCGATCGACGGTGACCATCACGAGGCAGTGGTACCCCCCGCCCTGCGTCGCAATCGCGCTGCGGCCGTCGATCCACCGGAGCGGTACGACCTGGCCGCGGGCGGTCCGCGTGGTCTGAGCCGCCGGCGCCACGACTTGACAAACGCATTTTCCTAGTCGATGCTACTGGCGTGTCCGAAGCTCTGGACGTGCTGCGCGAGGCGGACTTGCGGGGGTCGCTGTCGCCGCTGCGCCGACGGATCCTCGCCGAGCTGCGCGAGCCCGCCTCCGCGACCGTCGTGGCCGGGCGGATCGGGCAGAGCCGGCAGCGGGTGAACTACCACCTGCGCGAGCTGGAGAAGGCCGGCCTGGTCGAACTGGTCGAGACACGGCCGCGGCGGGGGCGGATCGAGCGGATTGTCCGCGCGACGGCGCGCACGGTCGTCATCGTGCCCGAGGTCGTGGGCGAAGTCCCGGTCGACGAGCAGGACCGGTTCGCGGTCGAGACCTTGCTCGCGACCACCGCCCAGGCGTTCGGCGACGTCGCCGCGATGCGCGAGCGCGCCCGGGATGCGGGCAAGCGGTTGGTCACCTTCACCGTCTCGGCCGAAGTCGGCTTCGCCGAGCCGAGCGACATCGCCCGCTTCGCCGACGACCTGGCCGCTCGGGTGGCCGACCTGGCCGCGACCTACGACTCGCCCCAGGCCCGGCGCCGCTACCGCGTGGTCGTCGGCGGATTTCCCACACCGAACCCGAGCGAACCCGCCTGAGGAGGAAAACCCGTGGAACGGCCGATTCTGGAACTGCTGGTCAACGCACCCCGGGAGGAGGTCTGGCGGGCGGTCAGCACCACCGACGGCCTGCGCGAATGGTTCGGCTACGACTACGAGCAGCGCCACGGCGGTCGGCCGGAACGGCCGGCCGCCGGGTTCGAGGCCGAGCTGCGCGCCTTCGTCGAGGACGCCGAGATGGTCCCGCCCGAGCGCGTCGCCTTCGACGACGGCACCGCGCTCACCCTGGCTGCGGACGGCCCACGCACGATCGTGCGGCTGGTGGTCCCGGACGTCGCCGACGCGAAGTGGGAGGACCTCTACGACGGCGTCGCCGAGGGGTGGCGGTTCTACCTCGAACAGCTTCGCTTCTTCCTGGAAGCCGCCCCGAAGGGCGCCCGCCGTACCGTCTACCTCGCAGGCCGGGCGACGGGTCGGCAGGTCGTGGAGCTGGTCGGGCCGGGGACCCCGTGGTACGAGGCGAGCGTGGTGACCCCGCAGGGCTGGTTGGTCTCCGTCGGCGCCGACCCGGACGACACGGTTCCCGGGCCCGTGAACGTGATCGTCTCGACCTACGGTCTCGACGACACCGCCTTCGCCACCGTCCGTGACGACTGGTCGATCCGCTGGATCGCCGCGGTCGACGAGCCCGAGGTCATCACCGCGGACCCCGGCAGCGGCTGAGCTCGTGCAGGGCGGTGGTGATCTCGGCGGGTATCGGGAGGGTGCGCCGCCTGCGGGACTGCCGGCGATCACTTCACGACGCGGTAGACCAGGTGGGTCGCCTTCGCCGCGCCGGCCACGCTCACCACCTCGAGCCGGATGTGCTCGGGCCCGATGTCGTCGAACAGCCGCTGGCCGGCCCCGAACAGCACGGGCACCAGGTGGATCCCGATCCGGTCGACCAGGCCCGCCCTGATGAACTGCCGCCCGATGTCCGCCCCGCCCATCACGGCGACGTCGCGGTCGCCGGCGGCCGCCCGGGCCTGCTGGAGCGCGCTCTCGATCCCGTCGGTGAAGGTGTAGACGCCGTTGTCGGGCACCTCGCCCGCCGGCCGGTGGGTCACGACGAACAGCGGCACCCGGGCCGGACCGGTCGGGCCGTCGGCCTTCCACCAGGGCAGCGACGTGTCGTAGGTCCGGCGCCCGCAGATGATGGCGCCCAGGTCGGACACCGCGGCCGCCGCCACCTCGCTGCTGGTCGGGTCACCGCCCATCGCCCACTCGGTCAACACCTGGCCCCCGGCGCCGACAGGTTCCTCCGCCGTCACCCCGGTCGCCGTGAAGTAGCCGTCCAGCGACATGCTGATGTCGAACGTCACCGTGCCCATTGCGCTCCTCGGTCTCGTGCGGGTGGAGCGACAGCCTGGCCGATCACCGGTGACAGAGTCGGGTCACTGCCGTGACACTCGGCGCCGGGACGGGAAAGGGGTGCGACGGGCTTGCTGACCGTCGAGCTGCTGGGGCCGCTGCGCGTGTCGGTCGACGGCCGGCCGGTCGAGCTGCCGCGCGGGCGGGTGCGCGCGACGCTGGCCGTACTGGCGATGTCGGCCGGCCGCGCCACCGTCCCGGCCGACCGGTTGGCCGCCGCCGTGTGGGGCGCGCAGCTGCGGGGTGACCCGCGCACCAACGTCCGGACCGCGGTCAAGCGGCTGCGGCGCGCACTGGGTCCGGTCGGCGGGCAGCTCGTGGCGGCCCGGCCGGGCGGCTACCTGCTGGCGACGGAACCGGACCACGTCGACGCGCTGCGCTTCGGTCGGCTGCTCGACGAGGCCGCCGCGGCCACCGCCACCCCCGCGACCGAGCGCTCCCGGCTCGACACCGCGCTGTCGCTCTGGCGCGGCACGCCCTTCGACGGGATCCGCTCCGACTGGCTGGAGTGGCCCGCGGCCCTGGAGCTCGAGGAGCGCTACCTCGCCGCGATCGAGCGGCGGGTGGATCTCGATCTCGCGCGGGGAACGTGTCCGCAGCCGGCCGAGCTCGCCGCCCTCGCCGCCCGGCACCCGATGCGCGAGTCGCTCTGGCTGCGGCTGCTGCGCGTGCTGGAGTCGGCCGGTCGACCCGCGGAGGCGCTGGAGCGGTACGAGGTCCTCCGCCGACGGCTCGCCGATGAGCTCGGCGCCGACCCCGGCCCGGAGCTGCGGCGGATCCACGAGGCGTTGCTCTCGGGCGGCGGCCCGCCGCCGATCGGAACGGTGCCGCGGCAGCTGCCGGCGGCCGTCGCCGCGTTCGCCGGGCGCGCGGCCGAGCTGGCCGAGCTGGACGCGCTGATCCGCCCGCCCGGTGGGTCGACGGCCGCGTCGCCGCAGGTCGTGGTGATCGCCGGGATGGCGGGCGTCGGCAAGACGGCCCTGGCCGTGCACTGGGCGCACCGGCTGGCCGCCCGCTTCCCGGACGGCCAGCTCCACGTCGACCTCCGCGGGTACGCCCCGGCGGGCGAGGCCGTGTCGTCGGCGGCTGCCGTCCGCGAGCTGCTCGCGGCGCTGGGCGTGGCGCCGGACCTCGTCCCCGACAGCGCGGCGGCCCAGCTCGGGCTCTACCGCAGCCTGCTCGCCGACCGGCGCATGATCGTGCTCCTCGACAACGCGCGCGACGCCGATCACGCCGCCCCGCTGGTACCCGGCGCCCCCGGCTGCCTCGTGCTCGTGACCAGCCGCGACCACCTCGCCGGGCTCGTCGTCACGCACGGCGCGCACCCGCTCACCCTCGACCCCCTACCGGCGGACGAGGCCGGCCGGCTGCTCGCCCTCCGAGTCGGCCCGGCGCGGGTCGCCGAGGATCCGGACGCCGTCGACGAGATCGTGCGCCGCTGTTCGGGGCTGCCGCTGGCGCTGGCGATCGTCGGGGCCCGGGCCGCGATCGATCCGGCGCAGCCGCTGGGCGCGCTGGCCGGTGAACTCCGGCCGACCCTGGACGCCCTCAACCGCACCCTCGACGTGCGGGCGATCTTCTCGTGGTCCTACGACCGGCTGGGCGCCGCGGCGGCACGGCTGTTCCGCCTGGTCGCCGGGCTGCACCCGGGCCCCGACGTGTCCGTCGCCGCCGCGGCCGCCCTGGCCGGCCTGCCCGTCCCGCGCGCGCTGCCCCTGCTGGCCGAGCTGACCCGGGTCACCCTGCTCACCCGCGACGCCTCGGGTCGCTACTCGTGCCACGACCTGCTGCGCGCCTACGCGGTCGAGCTCTGCGCCGCGCACGACGCGGACGGGGACGGGAACGCCGCGCGGCACCGCATCGTCGAGTACCACGTCGACACCGCCCGCGCGGCCGCGGCGCACCTGACCGGCACCGGCCCACCCGACCCGCAGGCCGCCGCCGAGGCGACGGCCTGGTTCGCCGCCGAGCGCAGCACCCTGCTCGCCGTCCAGCGTCTCGCCGCCGACCTGCACCTCGACCGGCGGGTCCGCGACCTGGCGCAGGCCTGGTTCGTCGCGCTGCACCGGCAGGGCCGCTGGCACGATCGCGCCGAGTCGCAGCTCGCCGCGCTGGCCGCCGTCCAGCGGTCGGGCGAGCGGACCTCAGAGGTCCGCGTGCGCCACGACCTGGCCGCCGCGCTGGCCGACCTGGGTCGGTTCGACGACGCGCACCGCCACCTCGACGCCGCCCTGGAGCGCTCGCCCGGGGAGCCCGCCGGCCACGCGTGGACGCACTACTACCGCAGCCTGGTGCACGGGTTGCAGGGCGACAACGCGGCCGCGTTCCAGGCAGCGCGCTGCGCCGGCGAGCTGTTCGAGCAGCTCGGCGACCACGTCGGGCACGCCATCGCGCTCACCGACCTCGGCCGATACCACGGATTGGCGGGGCGCCACAGCGAAGGGCTTGCCGTCTGCGAGCAGGCGCTCGCGCGGCACCAGGCGCTGGGCAACCGCCCGTTCGAGGCGCACACGTGGTCGTGCCTGGCCGACATCCACCTCCACGTGGGCGACACCGCGCGGGCCGCGTCGAGCTACCGTCACGCACTGGACCTGTTCCGGGCGATCGCCGACCGGTACGCCGAGGCCAGCTGCCGCGCCCACCTCGGCGCCTGCCACCACCTCGCCGGCGACCAGGTGGCCGCCCGGGCCGAGTGGACGCAGGCCCGGACCCTGCTCGCCGAGCTCCACCCCTCCACCGCCGACCAGGTCCACACCCAGCTCGCGTCCATCTGCCGCGACAGCGCGGACGCGTTCCGGCGCCGGACAGCAGGCGTCGGGACTCTCTGATCTCCGGCTCCGGCCCGCAGCAGGTGGTGCCGGTCAGCGCACCCGCGAGTTCTGCGCCCGGATCTGACCGTGCACGGGGCGATCGGGTACTACGGTCGCGCCATGGCCTCTCGACTCGTCAGACCCGGTTCCGGGAAGTTGATCGCCGGGGTGTGCGCCGCGCTCGCGGACCGGTTCAACCTGTCCCGCGGTCTCGTCCGCCTCGTCTTCGTGATCTTCGGGCTGGTCGGTGCCGGTGAGCTGGCCTACATCATCCTGTGGATCATCATCCCGAAGGAGCGGCGGTAGGCGGCGCGGCGGGCCCCGCCGCGGCCGACCAGCGGCGAGTGTGCTCCAGCCGTGCTCCGGAGTCCTCATCGCGCACCCGGCGGCGGTAGCGCAGCGGTGATTCGCCCACCTCTCGTTTGAACGCGGTACTGAACGCGCTCTCCGACGCGTAGCCCAGGTCGAACGCCAGTGAACCGACGCGGGCATCGCCGTCCCGGAGCGCGCGCTGCGCCAACAGCATCCGCCAGCGGTTCAGGTAGGTCAGCGGCGGCACGCCCGCCGTTGCCCGGAAGCGTTCGGCGAACGACGTCCGCGACATCGCCGCGGCCCGCGCCAGGTCCTCCAGACCCCAGCGCTTCCCGGGTTCGGCGTGCATGAGGCCGAGCGCCGGGCGCAGCCGTTCGTCGGTCAGCGCCCGCAGCCATCCCGGGGGCAGCTCGGTCTGGCCGACGTAGGCGCGCAGCACCTCGAGCACCAGGAGCTGGCCGTACTGCCGGATGGCGAACGCGGAGCCCATCCGGTCCCCGGTCACCTCGTCGAACAGCCGGTGGAGGGTGCCGCGCAGGTTGCCCGCCGCGGCAGCCGATGCCCGGACGTGCGCCACCGGCGGGAGCGCCTGCAGCAGCAGTGCCCGACCGGTGGGATTGAGGTCGACGTGACCGCCGACGAGGACGTCGGTACCGCCGTCGGCACGGATGAAGTCGGCGGCGGGGAAGTCCGCCGCGGGCGTCACCTCGCGACGCGGTCCGTCGCCGGTGCCGCCCTCGACCTCCAGCCACGACCGGTTGTTCAGGACGGCGACGTCGCCCGGCTCGAGCTCGATCATCCCGTGGACGCCGTCGGTGACCAGCCGGGCCCGACCGCGGAGCATCGCGAAGAACTTCAGCGGGTGATCGATCCCGGCGCGCGACACCCACGGGCCCCGCACCGCCAACCCGCCGGACAGGAGTCCGCGAACCTCGACCAGGTCGAACACCTCGGACAATCGATCACCGACCAAGCTCGTACTATCGCACAGATTTCATGGACCGGCGATGATTCACAGTACGGCCGGTCGGGCGCAGAGTGGTGCCATGCCCCAGAAGCAACACCCCATCGGAACCGGCTTCACCGCGTCGTCGACGGCCGACGAGGTCCTCGCGGGCATCGACCTGGCCGGCCGGAACGTCGTCGTCACCGGCGGTCACTCCGGGCTCGGCCTGGAGGCCACCCGGGCGCTCAGCCAGGCGGGGGCGGCCGTCACCGTGGGCTCGCGCCACCCGGACCGGGCGGCCCCCGCGCTGGCCGGACTCCCGCGCGTCGAGATCAGCCGGCTGGACCTCCTCGACCCGACGTCGATCGACGCCTTCGCCACCCGGTACCTCGACTCCGGCCGTCCGCTGCACATCCTGATCAACGGCGCCGGCATCATGGGCGGCCCACTGGTCCGCGACGCGCGCGGCTACGAGTCGCAGTTCGCGACCAACCACCTCGGCCACTTCCAGCTGACGCTGGGCCTGCTGCCCGCGCTGCGCGCTGCTCACGGCGCCCGGGTCGTCACCGTGACCTCCGGGGCCCAGCGGATCTCCGACATCCGCTGGGACGACCCCCACTTCACCACCGGCTACGACCCCATCCTCGGCTACGCCCAGTCCAAGACCGCCAACGTGCTGTTCACCGTCGAGCTGGACCGGCGATGGGCCGCGGAGGGAGTCCGCGGCTACGCCGTGCACCCCGGCATCGTCGTCACCACGAACCTGGGCTCCTCGACGCCCGACGACCAGGTGCGGGCCGCGAACCTGGCGATGGGACTGATCGACGATTCCGGTCGGCCGATCATCGACCCCGACCGCGAGAAGAAGACGCCGCAACAGGGAGCCGGCACCATCGTGTTCGCCGCGGCCAGCCCGCTGCTCGCCGGGATCGGCGGTGTCTACCTGAAGAACAACGACATCTCCCCGTTGGACGAGGCCCCGCCGCAGCCCAGCGCCTTCGGCACCGAGCCGATCGTCACCTCCGATGTCGTGCCGCACGCTGTCGACCCGGCGTCGGCACGGCGGCTCTGGGAGCTGAGCGAGCGGCTGCTCACGGCGGGACGCCCGGCCGCTGCCGCGGGAGCCGAGTAGGGGGCCCCGGACCGGCCGGTCAGCGCTGCGCACCAGGCCACTGGGCCGTGTCCGCGGAACACGGCCTAGCGTGCACACCGTGATCCGCGTGCTGCTGGCCGACGACGAGGCGGTGGTCCGGGCCGGCGTGCGGGCGATCCTGGGCGCCGCCCCCGACATCGAGGTCGTGGCCGAGGCGGGAGACGGGCGCGAGGTGCTCGACCTCGCCCGCGCCCACCGCCCGGACGTGGCCCTGCTCGACATCCGGATGCCGGTCCTGGACGGCCTCGGTGCGGCCGTCGAGCTGCGCCGCGCACAGCCGCAGGTGGCGGTGGTGGTGCTGACGACGTTCTCCGAGGACGAGTACGTCGCCGCGGCCCTGGACGCCGGGGCGAGCGGGTTCCTGCTCAAGTCGGGCGACCCGTACGAGCTGATGGCCGCGGTCCGGGCGGCCCACAACGGGGCGGCCTACCTGTCCCCGCCGATCGCCCGCCGGGTCATCGAGGTCGGCGGCGGTCTGCTGGGTCGACGCTCGGCCGCCCGGCAGCGGATCGCGAGGTTGTCGCCGCGCGAGCGCGAGGTGCTGGCGCTCGTCGGCGCCGGGTTGTCGAACGCGGAGATCGGCGAGCGGCTCTACCTGGTGGAGGGGACGGTCAAGGCCCACGTGAGCGCTGTGCTGAACCGGCTGGAGGTGCGCAACCGGGTCCAGGCCGCGGTGCTGGCGCACGAGGCCGGGCTGGTCGAGCACAGCGCCCACGGCACCGGCGGGTAGGCCGGCGGGCGCTCAGGCGTCCCTGGCCCGCAGTGCCCATGCGCCGGCGGCCACGGCCACCACGGCCCATCCGGCGAGCACCAGGCCGAACACGGACTCCCCGGCCATGAAGCGGTCAGCGGCCGGGCCCGGGGTGAAATCGGCTGCGGTGACGAGGAACTCGGCGCCCAGCGGGTCGGCCGCCTCCTGCAGCACCAGTGGCAGCACCAGCAGCAGCACGAACAGCACGGTGAGCGCGCCGGCGGACCGGCGCACGAGCGCGCCCAGCCCGAGGGCCAGCGCGGCCACCAGCGCCAGGTGCGCGCCCATGGTCAGGAGTTGTCCGCCGAGCACCCCGGCGTCGAGGTCGACGTACTCCCCCAGCAGGGGCGCGCTGGCCGCCACCGTGAGCGCGGCGAGCACCACCCCGGCCGCGAACACCGCGGCGACCACCACGCAGGCCTTCGCCAGCAGCAGCCGGGTCCGCGACGGCGTGCAGGCCAGCGTGACCATGATGCTGCGGGTGGCGAACTCGCTGGTCATCACGAGCAGGCCCAGCGCACCGAGGACCACGCGCGCCCAGGGCAGCGCGCTCATCGCCGGTGCGGCCGCGTCGACCGAGCCGGCTGCACCGCCCTGCGCGCGCAGGGCGGCAGCGGTGTCGCTCGCGTCCAGCATCGCCACCAGCAGCATGAGCGCCAGTGCCCCACCGAGGAACCACCAGGTGGAGCGCAAGGTGCGCAGCTTGAGCCACTCGGCGGCGGCGGCGCGGGTCAGGGCGGTCACGGGCGGGCTCCGTACTCGGTGCTGCTGGCGGTCAGGTGCAGGTAGGAGTCCTCCAGAGACGTCCCGATCGGGCCCAGCTCGCTGATCACCAGGCCGAGTTCGAGGGCCTTGCGGCCGACCTGCTCGCCGGTCAGCCCGGGGACCGTCAGCTCGCCGGGCCCGGTCCACCGCGCGCCCGGCAGCGCGTCGGCCAGCGGCCGCAGGTGCGGGCCGCGCACCCGGACGCCGTCGCCGGCCAGCAGGCGCTCGGTCAGCTCGTCGGCGATCAACCGGCCCCGGCCGAGGATGACCAACCGGTCGGCGGTGCGCTCCATCTCGCTCATCAGGTGCGAGGAGACGAACACCGTGCGGCCCTCGGCGGCCAGCGACCGCAGCAGGGTGCGGATCCAGCGCACGCCGTCCGGGTCCAGGCCGTTGACCGGCTCGTCGAGCATCAGCACCCCGGGGTCGCCCAGCAGCGCCCCGGCGATGCCGAGCCGCTGGCTCATGCCCAGCGAGTAGGTGCCGGCCCGCCGGCGGGCCGCTTCGCTCATCCCGGTGAGCGCCAGCACCTCCTCGACCCGGGAGGAGCCGATGCCCTGGCTGCGCGCCACGGCGCGCAGGTGGTCGCGGCCGCTGCGGGCCGGGTGCACGGCCCTGGCGTCGAGCAGCGCGCCGATCGTGTGCAGCGGCCGGGTGAGGTCGCGGTAGCGGCGGCCGTCGACCAGGACGGTTCCGGAGGTGGGCGCGTCCAGGCCGAGGATCATGCGCATGGTGGTGGACTTCCCGGCGCCGTTCGGCCCGAGGAAGCCGGTCACCACGCCCGGCGTCAGCTCCAGGGTGAGGTCGTCCACGGCGGTCGTGTCGCCGTAGCGCTTGGTCAGCCGGTCCAGTGCGATCATCGGGTGCCCCGCGCTGCGGTTCTCGGTGCCCGCCCGTCGGCGTGGCGCGTGCCAAGGAGGTTCATGCCGGGGACGGTAGGAAGCTGCGGCCGTTCGGGGCCGCGCTCGATCGGCACCGGCCACCCCTGACTTTCGTCAGGTGTCGGGCACTGGGCGCGGTTGCGTAGCGTCCGACCGGTGAGGCTGTTGGGTGACGACGGCTCCGGCCCGTTCCCGCTCGGCGAGCGCGGCGCCGACCTGCTGCTGTGGTGCGCGGCCGCACTCCCGGTCGCCCTCGCCGCCGAGCCGGCCGAGCTGCGGACGCTGCCCGGGGTCCCGGTGCCGTGGCTGCAGGTCGCCACGGTGCTGGCGCTGGGCGCAGCGGTGGCCGTCGCCCGGCGGCGGCCGGTGGTCGCCGCCGCCGTCCCGGCCGTGCTGGGGCTGGCCGCGGCGGTCGGCCTGACCGTCGACAGCGTCATGATCGCCCAGGTGCTGCTGGCGTTCCTGCTGGGCCGGCGCAGCGCGAGCCTGCGCACCGGGCTGCTGTTCTTCGTCGGGGTGTGCCTGGCCGGTCTCGTCGTGGTGGAGCTGACCCCCGACCTGGCCCGGTCGACCTGGCCCTCGATCGTCGAGAGCGGCCTGCCGACGATCGTCCTGCCCGTGCTGGCCGGCCGGTACGTCCGCCAGCACGACGAGCTCGTCCGGGCCGGGTGGGAGCTGGCCGGGCGCCTGGAGCGGGAGCGGGACCTCGTCGGCGAGCGGACGCGGCTGCGGGAGCGGTCGCGGATCGCCGCGGACATGCACGACTCGCTGGGCCACGACCTGAGCCTGATCGCGCTGCGCGCCGCCGCGCTCCAGGTGCGCGCCGGGGTCGACGGGCCCACCCGCGCGGCCGCGGCCGAGCTGCGCGAATCCGCGGCGACTGCGACCGAGCGGCTGCGCGAGACCGTCCGGGTGCTGCGCGAGGACCGCGAGCCCGCCCCCGTGCTGCCTGCCGACGACACCGTGGTCGCGCTGGTGGAGCGGGCCAGGGCCTCCGGGGTGGCGGTCGCATTGGAGGGTGGACTGGACCCGCTGCCGCCGATCGCCGACCGGGCGGCCTACCGGGTGGTGCAGGAGGCCCTGACCAACGCCACCCGGCACGCCCCGGGCGCCGCGGTCACCGTGCGGCTGAGCACCGACGCGACCGCGGGCGAAGCGGTGGTCAGCGTCCGCAACGAGGCCCCGCCGGCAGGTCCGCTGCCCGAACCGGGCCCCGGTGGGTCCGGCCTGGTGGGTCTGGACGAGCGGGTCCGCCTGGCCGGCGGCAGGGTGCGTGCCGGACCGTCCGGGCACGGCTTCGAGGTCACCGCCCGGCTGCCGCTGACCCCGGGCGCGGCGGCCACCCCGCAGGACGCGACCCGCGAGCTGGACCGCGCCCGGCGCAGGGTGCGCCGCAGCGCGATCGAGGCGATCTGGGTGCCGACCGCGGCAGCGCTCGCCCTGGTCGCCCTCACCGTGGGTTACGACCACTACACCGCGGACCGCTCCGTGCTCGACCCGGCGGTGTTCCAGCAGCTGCGCACCGGCCAGGGGCAGGAGTCGGTGCAGGCCCGGCTGCCCCCGTACCAGGCCGGCTACTACGGGCGGCCGGAGCGCGCGCCCGCGGACCCACCGGACACCGACGAGTGCCGGTTCTACGCGACCGCCGCGCCCTCGGCACCGACGATGTACCGGGTGTGCTTCACCGACGGGGCGCTGTCGCACGCCGAGGAGGTACCGCTCACCCGGGAATGAGGGGCGGCGCCTTCCACTGAAGGTTTCGTGTCAGTGAAATGGACGGTCGTCCCGCCGGGAGCCGACGTGCGGGCTACCGCAGGTGAAACCCGATCTCGGTGGCGAGCTCCTCGACGCTCCTCGCGTAATGGGGTAGGTCGAAAGCGAAGCCCTGCCGCCTGGCCAGGGGGCGGATGTCCGGTGCCAGGTCGGCTTCCCGGGGCATCGACGCCTCGACCAGGACGGGCGGCACAGGGATGCCCCGGCGCCGAGCGGTGGCTTCTCCCGCCCGAGGTCCCTGACCAGGGCCGGGACGATCATCTTCGCATCGGATCGGCGGTAGCTGACGAAGATCGATCGTCGCGGGCGAACCCGGTCCCGAGCGGATGGTTCCTCCGGCGTGGCGGTCGAAACCTCCACCGCGGGCTCGACGACGGGTTCGACGGACCGGCCGCGTTCCCGGCAGCTGCGCCCGTGCTCGTCGCGGTAGCTGAGGTTCCGCACCCCGACGCGGAACCGTCCCGGTGACGACGGCCGGATGCGGAGCATGTGCTCGTGCACCTCGCCGGGAGCCAGTCTCGCGACGTCGAACACGCCGCGGCCCTGCTCCAGGCCGAGTCCCGGGGGAACGTCGAGGCCGACGACCACGTTGGTGCGCATCCCGGCTCCGGCACCACCGCCCAGGCGGACCGTCACGATCCGCGACACCGCTGCTGTCACCGACGGGGGTTCGATCGACATGTCGATCATCCGCCGGAGTCGCTTCCCAGCGGCGCGGCGACGGGGTGGTGCGCCCACCGGCACGCCCGGCAGTGCGTCGCCATCCGGTCCGCCGAGACCAGTGAGCCACCGAACTCGCGGTCGACGATGATGCACCGGCATTCCGGGCACAGGAGCAGACCGCAGTGGTGGCAGATCCGGTCGAGTTTCCTGGTGGAGCTCTCCGGCTTGCCGCAGTCCCCGCACTCCCACATCAGAGATCACCCCGCATCACACGTCACCGAGGCCGAACTCGTCGGTCAATCGCACGACCAGGTCATCCGCGAGGCCCGCCTCGATCCTCTCGTCGGCTGCCGCGTCAGTGGATGCGCACACCGCCGATCCAGACCCCGCGGACGTTCCGGGTCGTCGTGATGTCTGTCGTCGGGTCGCCGTCGACCAGAACCACGTCCGCCCTCGACCCGGCCCGGATGCGCCCGCGGTCGGAGAGGCCGAACGCGTCGGCCGTCGAGGACGTGGCACTCAGCAGCGCCTCCACCGGAGTGAGTCCTACCTGGACGAGGAGCTCCAGCTCGTCGTGCAGGGAGACCCCGTGGGGGATCGTGTTCGGCGCGGTCGGGTCGCTGTTGGCATCCGTGCCGGCGAGGAGCGCCACCCCGGCCCGCCGCAGCGTACGCACCGCGTCGACCACGTTGGCGTAGCTGATCGACCGCGGCTTGACCGGGAACGGGAAGTGCTCCACCAGGGTCTTCATCATGATCAGCGTGGGACAGACCACGGCGCCACGCCGTGCCATCTCGCGGGCGAGTCCATCGTCCAGGCGACCGGCGAGCGGCGCATGCGTCACCACGTCCGCGCCCGCGTCGGACGCGATTCGGAAGCTCGTCGGCGATGTCGCGTGCACCGCGACCAGCAACCCCGCGCCGTGAGCCTCGGCGACGACCGCCCCGACCGTCGCTGCGTCGAGCGGCTTCGGCCGGAACGGCAGCTTCTCCTCCAGGACGATCTTGACGTGGTCGACGCCCTGCGCGACCCGATCGGCGACGAACCTCGCCGCGTCAGCGGGTCCGGCGACAGCAGCGGAGCCGGGATAGCCCATCTTCCGCACCGCGGTGCCCCTCACCGCACACGCGGGGGATCCCGCACTCCGCACCGTCGCCACCCCCGGCGCATCCCGCAGCGCGCGCATAGCGGACCAGTCCCTCGCTCCCATGTCGAGCACCGTGGTGACGCCCCAACGCCCGTACTCGGACAGCTGCTCGCGGTCGTCGACGTGCACGTGGGCATCGATGAGCCCCGGAAGCACCGTGCCACCGCCGCCCTGGACCTCGACGCCCTCCGCACGGTCGGCGTCGACGAGCCGACCGTCCGCGAACGCGACCGCCGTCGGCTCGCTGAGCCCCTTCCCGTTGAACACCCGGACGTTCCTGATGATCGTGCTCGCCACGGCGTCTCCCCTGCGCTTAAACACCGTTTACACTACCCGCAGCCTGAGGAGGAGGAGCGCCGTTGGAGCGCGAGCAGATGCGTGGGCGACTACTGGACGCCGCTGAGCGCATCCTCCGCCAGGAGGGCGCAGCAGCGTTCTCGGTGCGCGCTGTCACGGCCGCGGCAGGAGTCAACGTCGCCTCGGTCACCACCGCGTTCGGGGGCCGCAGCGCCCTGGTCGAGGCGCTGTTCCGGCGCGTGCTGAAGCCCGTCGACGAGGAACGGCGTCGCCGGTTCGCAGTGCTGGCCCAACACGATGACCTGCCCGTGCGTGCGGTGGTCGCGGCCTTCGTCGAACCCCTCGCGGTCGTGGAGCGCGACTCCGGGTCGGGCGCATCGGAGCTCCTGCGACTGCTCGTCACCGTGGGTGATCCCCGACCGACACCTCTCGACCTGCTCGCCACCGATCCCGGGCTGAGTCCCTTCGACGACCTCCTCGGGCGTGCCCTCCCGACCGTCCCCGCCCCGGTACGGGCGACACGGGTGCGCTTCGCGCTCGGCACCGTCTTCGCCGCGATCGCGTGGTCGAGCGGAACGGTCCTCTCGGACCGGGCGTCCCTCGACGAGCTCCTGACCTACGTCACCAGCGGCCTCCTCGGCCTCGACAGGACCCCCTGATCGCTGATCGAGCGGAGCGGCGCGCCGTGGTCGGAGCCCTGGACTGCCGTGCGGACGAGCCCGGCGACGGGCGGCCGGGGCCAGGTGCCGCAGGAGGTAACGCGCGGGGCGCAGCCGGCGGGGGCGGACTCAGCGCTCCAGGCCGGGACGCTCCTCGGAGGCACGACCACGGCTCACCGCAGGAGACCGAGCCAGACGCCGCATCCGGCCGCCCGCAGCCCGGCGCTCCCGCCGATTCCGCCAAGTAGGTCCGAACAACGCGGCCCACCGCCCGTCCGCAGCTACTTGGCGGACCGCAGGTCAGCCTCCCGACCCTTCCGCCACCTTCGAGCGGAACGGACAGGCTGTCCCTTCCGGAGGAAGACGGCGGGTGTTCGGACCCAGTTGGCGGGAGTGGTGGCGGAGTTCGGAGGTACATGGCGGGCCGGTGCCTGCGGCACCAGGGTTGGTCTGGAGAATGCCGCGCGTGCCCGAGCTGGAGCTGGTCCTCGATGCACCCGCGTCGTCGCCGCCGACCAGGACCGTGGCCAAGCTGGGTGTCACCCCGCGCCGGCGAAGGGCCTCGACACGAGCCCGGACGTCGAGCAGCAGGCGCTGGGCGACCGGAGCACCGGGCAGCAGACGGGCTGGGGACATGGGGACCTCCGCCGTGGGGACCCAGGCGGTCGAACCCCACGCGGACGCTCCCCGATGGTCATCCATCCCGAGCCTGCTGCTGGCCTCAGCGATCAGCGTGTGAGCCCCGCCGCGGCCGCCAGCGCCGCGGCGAACTCCCGTGGGCGTTCGAGCGGGAGGAAGTGGCCGCCGTCGACGTGCTCCACCCGGACGTCGGCGAAGAACTCGTCGAGTCGGTCGGACCACTCACGCGGGAACAGCGGGTCGTGCGACGGCCACAGCACAGTGGTCGGAACGGCGATCCGCTCCGCGGCCTCCGGTGCGCGCTCGGCGACGACGCGGGCGAGCCCACCGCTCCCGACCCGGTACCACCCGATGGACGCGGTGAACGCTCCCGGCTCGGCGTACCTGGCGACGAGGTGGTCCAGATGGTCGTCGGGAACGGTGAAACCGGGCCCCGACCAGCGCGTCCAGAAGTGACGCAAGTAGCGGCGCACCGCGTCCGGGCGGCCGTCGACGAGCCAGTCGGCCAGTGGGAGTCGGTGGAATGCCAGGTACCAGAACTCCTCCTGCACTGACGGCGCGAGGATTCGGTCACCGATGCCCGGCAGCGGCGGTGTCAGCACCAGCGCCCGGACGAGATCAGGGCGCTGCCGCGCCACGGCCTGCGCGATCCGGCTGCCGATGTCGTGTCCGGCAAGGACCGGTCGATCCAGCCCGAGCTGCTCGACCAGTCCGATGACGCTGCACGCCTGCGCGTCGGCGCTGTAGTACACGGACGGGTCCACCGGATGCTTGTCTGACGTCCCGAAGCCCCGGAGGTCCGGAGCGATGACGTCGGCGGTCGGTAGGAGTCGCGCCACGTCGCGGAACTCGGTGCGGTCTCCGGGCCACCCGTGCAGCACAACCACCGCAGGGCCCGCGCCCGTCCGGTCGTAGGCGAGCCGGAACCCGTCGACCTCGGCTGTGAGTCTCACTGACGCACGCTACCGAGTCCCACTCACGCACGCTGCCGAGGAGCCAGGGCCCACGCCGAGGAGGGTCCCCGACCTCGTCGAGCCGGATGCTGCCCTGCAGCGTTCGACGACCTCCATCCACCGCGGCCGCCGAAACCAACAATCCGAGCCTAGCCCCGAACAACATCACCGCTCGGGCCTCCGACGCACCCTGCGGACCGCAGGTCAGAGGCCCCAACGCCCGAAGGGCTGGGACGGACAGGACAGTTTCCTTGTCCCGTCCAGGCCGAGCTGTCGGTGTCTGGACCTGGTCGTCGGTGACGGTTGTCGGCGTCCGGAGGTGCCCGCGCCAAGGTGGGGCGTGTGCGCGGGCCACACGGTGTGCGCGGGCGGGGCTGCGTCAGCCCGCGTTGCCGGCCGGCACCGCGGCCCGCAGCTCGGCCATGGCGCCCAGCACCCGGGCCGGGTCCGCGCCCGGTGGGAACTGCAGCAGCACGTGGCCGACCCCGAGCTCCGCGGCGGCCGCGACGTCGTCGGCCCACGCGGGCACCGGGCCGGTGAACGCCTCCCCGCGCGGGGAGTCCGGGTCGGCGGCAGCGCGCAGCACCACCGGCATCCGTGCCGGGTCCAGCCCGGCGCGGCGCGCTGCGTCGCGCCAGGTCCGCAGCTCGTCGGCGAGCCGGGCGAGGTCGTTGCGGTAGGGGTGCAGGCCGTCGCCGATCCGCGCGGCCCGCTCGAGGCCGGCCCGGGTGTTGTAGCCGACCAGCAGCGGGAGCGGCCCGCGCAGCGGCTTGGGGCCGATGTCCGAGGGCGGGATCGGGTAGTGCGGCCCGTCGTGGCGGACCGGGTCGTCAGCCCACACCGCGCGCATCGCGGCGAGGTGGTCGTCGAACCGCTCGCCGCTGCCCCCCGCCGCGACGCCGGCCACCGCGAACTCCTCGGCCATCCACCCCGCCGCGACCCCGGCGAGCACCCGGCCGCCGCTGAGCCGGTCCAGCGTGGCGAACCGGCGGGCCAGCAGCACCGGCGGGTGCAGCAGCACGTTGACCGCGCTGGTGCCCAGCCGGATCCGCGCGGTGCGGGCGGCGAGGTGGCTGAGCAGGTCGATCGGGTCGAGCACCTCGGCGTAGTGCTCGGCGGGCATCTCCACGGGCACCGGCACGCCCGGCATCGCCACCGTCGCGAGCGGACGCAGCCACCGGTCGACCACCCACACCGCGTCCAGCCCGATGCCCTCCGCGCCGACCGTCGTGCGCACCAGCTCCGCGGCGTCCACCCGCGCCCCGCCGTTGGGCAGCCCGAGTCCCAGCTCCATCCGTCCTCCTCCGTCCGCGACGACGCCCGTCGACGGGATGACGAACGGTGGCGCCGGGATTCGACAACGGCCCCGACCGCAGCCGGCGGCCTGCAGCGGCGCTCCCGCCGATTCCGCCGAGTAGGTCCGGACACCTCGGCCCATCACCGTCCGCAGCTACTTGGCGGACCCGAGGTCAGACCCTCAGCACACCCGGCCCGAGCGCCTTGTCCGGGAACCAGGGGTTGGTCGTCTCGCTCATCAGGGCGTTGTCCGGCGTGATGCGCGATCGCGCGTCCTCGAGACGCAGGTCCGGCTCGTCATGGCCGAACGTCGTCGGGCGATGGTGCACCGACCAGTTGCGCAGCCCGACGACACGATTGAGGTCCTGGTGCGGCAGGCAGCCGGCGACGGATCGAGGACGCCCAGCGAAAACCCGTACCGCGTCGTACTTGGCAACCGTCCGGATGCTCTCGCCGTCCCTCGTGCTGTTCCAGTAGGCGGCCATGAGCCGGACCACCTCAGGGTCGAGCCCTTCCGGGGCTTGGGCCCCCGCGACACCGTCCGTGGCGTCCTTCGCGTCCTGGAACAGCTCGTCGATGAAGGCTTCGAGGAACGCCACCGACTCCGCTACTGCTGTGACCACGTAGGACCGGTGGCGAACCCAGCGCTGGGGCTCACCTGCGTGAGCGGCCCCGTACTCGATGGCAAGACGCGCGAAGTGCTCGGCGGCCCACAGATGCTGCAGCGACATGTGCCACGCATCGATATGGAGGGCCGGCCGACCGCCTCACCCGACGGGATGCCAGCAGCTTCGACCACCTGCTCAGTCACCGGGTCAACCCGGCACAGCCGCGAGTGAACCAGTGCAAGGTCCACCCTTGCGGCGCAAGGTGACACCGGCTGCTGAGCAGCCCGGCCCCCGGCCGCAGCACGACCGCGAACATCGGGGGGACCACAACCCGGCAACGGAGCAGTCAATCGACGACCACGTCGTCAACCACCTCAGCGGATTGCCCACTACGTCCCGGCCACGTCAGCACCACACTGCTGAGCAGCGTGAACCTCGGACCTACTCGAACGCCGGCCGCTCACGGCACCGGGACGTGGGAGCTACGCATGCCTGATCCGGACCTGCTGACCCTGCAACACGTCGCTGACCGCCTTCAAGTGTCGCGCTAGACCGTCTACCAGTTGATCTGGGCCAACAAGCTGCGCCATGTCCACAGGGGCCGAAGGGCCGTCACTTGAGCCCGGACCGCACGAAGCCGTCGACCACGCGTCGCTGCAGGACGAGGTAGAGCAGCAGGACCGGTAGGCAGGCCATACCGGCAGTGGCCATCATCGGCCCCCAGTCGTTGCCCTCGGCGCCCATGAAGCTGCGCAGGCCCAGCTGCAGGACGGCGTTGCTGCGCTGCAGTACCAGCGCGGGCCAGAAGTACTCGTTCCAGGCGTTGATGAACAGCAGCACGGCCAGCGACGCCAGTGGCGGACCGAGGTTGGGCACGACGACGGTCCACAGGATCCGCCAGGACCCCCGCCCGTCCATCCGGGCGGCGTCGAGCAGCTCGCGGGGGAAGCCGAGCATGTGCTGGCGCAGCAGGACGACGCCCAGGGCCGAGCAGAGCTGGGGCAGCACCACACCGGCGATCGTGTTCAGCAGGCCGAGCTGGTGCAGCAGCACGTAGTTGGGCAGCATCGTCACCTGGAACGGCACCAGCCAGGTCGCGACGAAGGCCAGGTGCAGGGCGCGGGAGAACCGGAAGTCCCAGGCGGCGAAGGCGTAGCCGGCCAGCAGCCCGATCAGCAGCTGCCCGGCCGCGATCGCGGTGGCCATCAGCGCCGTGTTGCCCAGCAGGGTGGGCAGGTCGAGCGCGGCCCAGGCGTCGGCGTAGTTCTGCAGCGACAGCGGCCAGGGCAGGAGGGCTGCCGAGGAGACGTCCTGCGGTCGCCGCAGGGACGTGGCGAAGAGCCAGTAGATGGGCACCGCGCACAGCACCCCGAGCCCGCCGAGCACCAGATGCCCACCCGCCCGGGTCCAGGTGGTCGCCTTCCCGGTCACGAGTCGTGCACCACGAGGCGCTCGGTGAGCCCGACCAGCAGCAGCGCGACCACACCGAAGCCGGCGAAGAACACCATGCCGGCGGCGGCGCCCAGGCCGGCGTCGAAGGAGCCGAACGCGTAGTCCCAGAGCAGGTAGTAGACGGTGGTCGTGGCGTCGATCGGACCGCCACCGGTGAGCGTGTCGACCAGCGGGAAGCTCCACTGCGCGGCCAGCAGCACGGTCATCAGGCCGAGGAACCCCAGTGTGGGCGAGAGCAGCGGCAGGACCACCCACCGGGTGGTCTGGCCGGGTGTCGCCCCGTCGACGGCCGCGGCGTCGGCGTAGTCGGCGTTGATGCCGGTGAGCCCGGCGGAGACGATGAGCACGGCGAAGCCGAGGACGTGCCACCCGGTGATCACGACGATGGCCAGCTGGGCGGGGCCGGGTTCCTGCAGCCAGTTGGCCTGGGTGCCGAGCGCCCGGTTCACCAGGCCGGCCCGCGGCTCCAGCAGCCAGGACCACACCGCCGCGCCGGCGACGGGCGCGACGAGCAGCGGGGCGAACACCAGCGCCTGGTAGGCCCGGGCCGCGCGGCCGCTGACCCGCCGGGCGGCCAGGGCGACGAGCACCGGGACGAGCAGTGTGAACGGCAGCAGTCCGGCGATGAGGCCGAGCGTGCGCAGCACCGAGGCACCGAAGTCGGGCAGGGCGAACAGCCGCGCGTAGTTGTCCCACCCGACGGGCACGGCCGGGCTGGTGGGCAGCAGGTTCCAGGACAGGAACGACAGCTGCGCGGTCTGCGCCAGCGGCCGGTACACCCACACCGCCAGCAGCACCAGCCCCGGAGCCAGGTACAGGTAGGGCGCCACGGTCCGACGCCGACGCCGCACCCGCTGCGGGAGCAGCGCTCCCGGGGGCGCCGGGCGCGCCACTTCGACCAGCGCGCTCACCCCGGCACCGCAACGCGCTCGCGCATCCACGCCAGCCGGGCCGCGGCGTCGACCTGGTAGACCGGCTCGCCACCGAGCGGTATCGCGGTGGCCACGGCACTGCCGTCGAGCAGGTCGACCCGGCTCACGCTCGGTCCACGGGCGGCGCGCAGCGTGCCGGCCGGTGGCAGGGCGTCGGTGCGGTACCAGGTCGCGGGCGCGACCCAGACCGGGATGCCGGCCAGCGCCCCGGCGCCGGCGTAGTGGGCGTGCCCGCAGACGACCATGCGGACGTCGCTGCCGGCGATCACGGCGGCCAGGCGCTCGGGCCGGTGCAGTCGCAGCAGGTCGACCGAGCCGACCGGGGAGCGCACCGGCGGGTGGTGCAGGACCAGCACGGTCCCGTCCGGGGTCGGCTCGGCCAGCTCGACGGCGAGGCGGTCGAGTTGGGCGTCGTCGAGCTCGCCGTGGTGGTGACCGGGCACCGTGCTGTCGAGCACGGCGACGCGCAATCCGCCTGTCCGGTGCACGCTGTCGCAGGGGGCGGTGGGGTCGCGGCCGTCGTCGAGGAGTTCCGCGCGGAACGGCGCCCGCTCGTCGTGGTTGCCCATCACCCAGATCGGCGGGGCGGCCAGCGAAGCGCTCACCGGTGCGACGGCGGCGCGCAGGGCCCGGTAGGCGTGCGGGTGGCCGTCGGCGGCGAGGTCGCCGGCGAAGACCAGCGCCGCCGCCTCCGGCGCCGCCGCGGCGACCGCGTCGAGCGCGAGTCGCAGGTTGGCCGCCGCGTCCGGCCGATCCGCGGCGTCCGCCCCGTCCGGTCCCGGCAGGTGCACGTCGGTGATCACGATGAGCGTCGTCGGGGGCACGGTCATCGACCGTTCTGCGCGGGCATGAGGGCTGTGCCGCGCTGCTGGGCCTCGGCCAGCGTCGTGGCCGGGTCCGCGCCCTGCAGCACCACCCGCTCGACGGCGTCCATCATGCCGTCGCGGATCTGCAGGTAGTCGTCCCCGGGGAAGGCCACCCACGGCTCCATCCGGTCCAGCTGGGCGACGTTGATCCCGACTGTCGGGTTCTGCGCGGCCCAGCTGCGCAGGGCCGCGGGGTCGTCGACCAGCCCGGTGCGCAGCGGCAGGTAGCCGATCTTCTGCGCGATGAGGGTGTAGGCCCGGTCGCTGGTCAGGAATGTGATCAGCTCCCAGGCGGCGCGCTGGCGGGCCGGATCGTCGGAGATCACGTAGAGCGCGGCGCCGGAGTTGGTCGGCACCGCCGGCCGGTCGCCGAAGGAGGGCACCGCCGTCCCGGTCAGCTGCCAGCCGGCCCCGGCCGCCCCCTCGGCGAAGGTGCCCTGCACCGAGCTGGACTCCAGGACCATGCCGAGGTCGCCGCGGGTGAACGCCTCCACGGCCTGCTGCTGGGTGAGCTTCGGCGCGGCCCCGGAGGTGACGAGGTCCTGCAGCATCGCCACGGCCTCGACGGCGGGCGGCTCGGCGTAGGTCAGCCGGGCGCCGTCCTCGGAGAGAACGCGCCCTCCGTTGGACCGCACGATGCTCTGCAGGCACCAGTCCTTGGCGGTGGTGGTGACGCAGTCGACGTAGGCGCCGTCCTTGCCCGTCGCGGCGCGGATCGCGAGTGCGGCCCGGCGCACCTCGTCCCAGGTCGTCGGCGGCGTCGCCGGATCCAGCCCGGCCTGCGCGAACAGGGTGGCGTTCAGGTAGAGCATCGGCGTGGAGAACACGAACGGGATGCCGTAGGTCCGGCCGTCGACCTGGGCCAGGGTCCGCGCGGTGGGCGCGAACGGGTGCCCGGCGTCGAAGTGCGCCTGCACGGTGTCGGCGCCGACCAGGTCGTCGAGCGGCTTGGCACGCAGCTGGTCGACGGTGAAGGCCATGTCGCTGAATCCGAGCTGGACGACGTCGGGGGCGGTGCCGGTGCTGAGCTGGGTCTGCACGCTGGACACGGCGTCGGCGGCCGGGTTGGAGCTGGCGCCCTGGGGCTTCTGGGCGGTGACGGTGATGTTCGGGTGCTCGGCGTGGAACTGGTCGAGCAGCTCGGTGAAGGTGTCGCTCCACGGGCCGGCCTGGCCCAGGTTGTAGCTCTCGAACACCAGTGACACGGGCTGGTCGGGGGCGAGTTCGGGGGCGCGGGCGACGGGTGCGGACGGGGCCGCCGTGGTGGCGGGCGCGCCGAAACCGCATCCGGCGGTGGCGAGGGCGGTGGCGGTGACCGCGGCGAGCGCGATCTGCCGCAGGATCCGGGGCATGGCAGCTCCTGTGGGCGGGGGGGTCAGATGGGGACGTGGATGCGGTCGCGGGCGCGCCGTTCCAGGCGGCGCCCGCTGGTGGGGGCGAACAGGTGGACGAACTCGCTCGGGCAGTCCAGGGCGAGGGGGTCGTCGACGGCGACGCCGAGCGGGCGGGTGCCGCGCACCGCCACCCGGATCCCGCCGACCAGGCAGTGCGCCACCTCCTCGCCGCCGAGGTTCTCCAGCAACCGCACCCGCCCGCGCAGGCCGCCACCGGGAGCACCGTCGCGGCGGACGCTCAACTGCTCGGGGCGCACGCCCAGCAGCACGTCGCGCCCGGAGTCCTCGGCGGCCGTACTGCCCTCCGGCTGCTCGACGGGCAGGCCGACCGGGATGTCGACGCCGTCGGCGACCGCGTGCAGCGCCCCGTCGCGCTCGGCCAGCCGGGCGGGCAGCAGGTTCATCGGCGGCGCGCCGAGGAACCCGGCGACGAACGCCGACTCCGGCCGGTCGTAGACCTCGTGCGGCGCGCCGACCTGCTCGAGCCGTCCGCCGTCGAGCAGCGCGATCCGGGTGGCCATCGTCATCGCCTCCACCTGGTCGTGGGTGACGTGCACGAACGTCGACCCGAGTCGGCGGTGCAGCTCGGTCAGCTCGGCGCGGGTCGAGGTGCGCAGCCGGGCGTCGAGGTTGGACAGGGGCTCGTCGAGCAGGAACGCCGCCGGGTCGCGGACCAGCGCGCGAGCGAGCGCCACGCGCTGGCGCTGCCCGCCGGACAGCTCGCGCGGCCGGCGGTCCAGCAGGCCGGACAGGCCCAGCGCCGCCCCCACCTCGGCGACCCGCGCGTCGCGCTCGGCGCGGTCGGTCCGCCGCGCCCGCAGCGGGAAGGCGATGTTGCGGGCCACGGACAGGTGCGGGTAGAGCGCGTAGCTCTGGAACACCATCGCCACCCCGCGGTCGCGGGCCGGGAGGTCGGTGACGTCAGAATCGTCGAGCAGGATCCGTCCCGAATCGGGGGCCAGCAGGCCGGCGATCGTGCGCAGCAGCGTCGACTTGCCGCAGCCGCTCGGCCCCAGCAGCACGAGGAACTCGCCGTGGGCGATGTCCAGCGACAGGTCCTCCAGCGCCGTCACGCCGCCGAAGCGCCTGCTCACCCGCTCGATCCGGATCCGCGCCACCCCACACACCCCCGCTGCCGGCGCTGACCGCCCGCTCGTCGTACTTCCGTGTGCCGGGGATGGCAGCAGCCGGGCATGGCGGGCCGGTGAACAACGCGGTCCCTCGCTCCCGACCCGGGCCGGACGGACCCCGGTCGACCTGCAGCGATCGGAACCCGCCCCATCGCGATCGGAGATGCCGATCGATCGACACCCGGAGTTCGCCGCGCACACACCTACCCGGCCTAGGGTCGCGCCGTGGAGTTGCGTCAGGTCCGGGCGTTCCTGGCCATCGCCGAGGAGCTGCACTTCGGACGCGCCGCGGCCCGGCTGCACCTGGCCCAGTCCTCGGTGAGCGAGCAGCTGCGCAGGTTGGAACGCGACCTCGACGTCGTGCTCGTGGACCGCGGGCCCCGCCGGGTCCGGCTCACCGCGGCCGGCGAGGCCTTCCGGGCCGAGGCCACGCGGTTGGTGGAGCAGGCCGGCACGGCCCGCGCGGCCGCGCGCGCGGCCGCCGCCGGGTGCGCCGGCCCGCTCTCCATCGGGTTCAACTTCCCCGCCGGCCAGCACCTGCTGCCCGCTGCGCTGGCCCGGTTCGCCGCCGTGCACCCCGCAGTGGCGACCCGGCTCTGGGAGCGCCGCAGCGGCCCGCAGCTGCGTGCCCTGCGCGACGGGAACCTCGACGTCGGGTTCGTCTACGGACCGGTCGACGACCCGCAGCTGGTCTCGACACCGCTGCTGGCCGTGCCCGTCGTCGCCGTCGTCGGCCGGGCAGCGCACCCGCTGGCGAGCCAGGGCTCGGTCCCGATGCGCCGGCTCGCCGCCGAGCAGTGCGTGCTGTTCCGGCGCGCGCAGAGCCCGGCGATGCACGACGCCATCACCGGCGCCGCCCGGGCCGCGGGTGTGTGGCTGAATGTGGCCGAGGAGATCGACGACCCGGCCGCCACCGGTGTCGTCCTCAACGCCCGCCGCCTGGTCGGATTCGCCTCCGCGCCGCGGGCCCGCCACGGCACCGGCAACGCGTTGACCTCGCTCGCGCTCACCGACCCCACGCCCCGGTTGGACGTGCACGTCGTCCGGCGCCGCGACGACCGGTCACAACTGATCGCCACGTTTGTGACCGCTGTCTGCGCGGTCGCCGCCGGCGCCGACTGACCGGTGGCGGCTCCGCCCGACACTGCCGCGACACGCTGGTGCGAGGCGCGGCAGACGCCTACCTCCGGGCTGCGGACCGGCGGCTGTCTCCTCGGGCGGGCCTCGTCGCGAAGCGTGTGGTTCCGCATGGTTTTGTACACCGCGAGCGCGGTCACGGCGTCTTCTGGAGACGCTCGCGTAGCGGTTTCAATCCGGACCAGATCGGCCCCGCGTGTCCGGAAACCCGACTTTGTGACCTGCGAGCGGCGTCCTCGGCCCCGTAGTCCTCCAGACACGCCGGAGTGATTCAGTCCCGACCCGGCCGAGGCGAGGCCCCTTCCGCGGCGGCCTTGATGAGGCCGTGGACCACCCGACCGATGTGGGCGTCGGCGGGGCGGCCGGCGTCGAGCCACGCGATGACGGCTTCGGCGGCGACGGTGGGCGGGCCAGGACGGGCTCCCGCGAGCGCGGGTTCGGCACGCTGAAGTACGAGCGGCTGTTCCTCGAGACATCCCGGACGCCCTGGACCTGATCGCGCACGCCGAGGCCTACCGGGTCGAGTACAACGCCGTCCTGGACCGCCACCCACCCACAGCCAAGAACCACTTGACAGGCATAGCGCCTCTGTATGTCAAGTAGGCCGATCAAGGTTGTGGTTGCCGGGCGAGGTGATCACGGGTGAGGTGGCGGTAGATCGTGTCGCAGAGCCGGCGTTTGAGGGCTCGACGGGCTTCGGCTGCGGTCTTGGATTCGGCGAGTTTGCGCTGGTAGAACTCCCGGCCCGGGCTCTTGGTGCGGATCTGGCAGACCGCGACCAGGTGCAGGGCCCGGTTGAGCTGGCGGTTGCCGGCCCGCGACAGGCGATGGCGGCGCTGCTCGCCGCTGGAGGCCTCGATCGGCGCGGTGCCGCAGTAACTGGCGTAGTGATACCGCGTCGGGAACCGCTGCACGACACCGGTCTGGCCGATGATCTTCGCCGCGAGTACCGGCCCGATCCCGTGGATCTGGGTCAGCGTGCTCGCCTGGGCCTCGACCGCGGCAGCGATGTCGGTGGTGTTGGCCGCGAGCGCGGCGTCGAGCCGGCGAAGATCAGCCACGAGATCAACGGCCAGCTGTTGGCGCTGGGCATCGGGGGCGGTCATCGCCTGCACCCCGTCGAGCAGCGCACTGGCCTGCTCCGCTGTGAGGTTGCGGCGAGCCCCACCCGGGATCAGATCGCGCAGCAGCGCATGCAGCCGGTTGACCACCCGGACGCGTTCACCGGCCAGGTCGTCGCGCCGCTCGGACAACAACCGCAGCACCACGCTCTGATCTTCGGGATGAACCCGATGCAGCCGGCGGCTGCGCTGGGCGACTACCGCGACCGAAGCGGCGTCGATGGCGTCGGTCTTGCGGGCATGCCCGGTGTCGAGCAGCCGTGCTCGCGCGGCCAGCTGGGCCGGCACGTCCACCACGCACTCCCCGGCCACCGCCAGGCCCTGCGCCACGCCCCGGCCCAGCCCGGCCGCACCCTCTACCGCCCAGCGGCGAGGACCCCACCGCTGCGCCCAGGCCAGCAGCTGCCCGACAACGGCCCCGTCGACCGGGAGCCGGATCGAGTCGGCGATCTGCCCGGAGGGATCAAGGGCGACCGCGGTCAGGGAGCTCTTATGCGGGTCGATACCGATCGTGATCACAGCCAGCCTTCCGACCAGGGGATGGGGAGCCCCGCGGTGGGCAGCCTGACTTCAGGTCTGAGCACGCCTCTGTTGAGCCACACCACGGGCGGGCGACGGCCGGCGGCACGCTATGGGTGAGCCAGCCCGTGAGCGGCAAGAAGCATCCGAGCCAGCCGACCGTCACCCTCGGCACGCTATGGGCTGCAGACCCAGCGGCCTGCACTCATCCAATAAGTCAGGAGCATCTCAGTGCCCGCAGAAGACATGGGTCTCCACCGCGACCAGCGCCCCGACCGCCACCCGTCCTGCAGTTCGAACCCCGGTTCGGGACGCACCTTCCGGACCGCCCGCATCAGCCGCGCCCCGTCGGCGCGGCGCGCAGGCCCCTGATCGCCTCGCCGAGGGTGGCGGCGATGAACGCGAGATCGTCCTCGCTCGCGATGAGCGGCGGCCCGACGCTGACCACGTTGCCGAGCCCGGCCGCGGTCGTGGTGTTCGTCCCGACGATCAGGCCCCGGCGCAGGCACTCGGCGGCCACCGCCTGCGTGGCGGCGGCGTCGACCGGCTCGCGCGTCCGCTCGTCGGCGACCAGCTCGATCCCGACCAGCAGACCCCGCCCCCGGACCTGGCCGACGTGGGGCAGCTCGGCCAGCGGGGCGAGCAGCGCGCGGAGCCGGTGGCCGAGTTCGGCGGAGCGCTGGACGAGCCCTTCCCGCTCGATGACGTCGATGTTCGCCAGCGCGATCGCGCACCCGACGGGGTGGCCGCCGAAGGTGCTGATGTGGCGCAGTGCGCCGGGGCCGGTGGCCGGGAACGCCTCGTGCACCTCCTGCCGCACCGCGGTGACGGCCAGGGGGAAGTAGCCGCCGGTCACGCCCTTGGCCAGGGTGACGATGTCGGGCCGGACGCCGTCGTGCTGGAAGCCGAACATCCTGCCGGTCCGGCCGAACCCGCACACCGCCTCGTCGACGACGAGCAACGCGCCGCTGCGGTCGCAGACCGCGCGCAGCTCGGCCAGGTGACCGTCGGGCGGCAGGATCACCCCGCCGCCCCCGATGACCGGTTCGACCAGCACCGCGGCCACGGTGTCGGGCAGCTCGGCGGTGATCACCCGCTGCACCTCGCCCGCGCACCGCTGGTCGCAGCGCCCCGCGCAGAGGTGGCAGCGGTACTCGTCGGGCGGGGCGACGTGCAGGAACCCCGCCGGCAGCGGCTCGTAGCCGAGCTTGCGCTGGTTCTGCCCGGTCGCGGCCAGCGCGTTCGGCGTGCCGCCGTGGTAAGCGCGGTAGCGCGAGACGACCTTCCAGCGGTCGGCGGCACCGGTGTTGCGGTGGTACTGGCGGGCGATCCTGATCGCGATCTCGACCGCTTCGGAGCCGGAGGTGGAGAAGTAGCACACGTACCCGCCGCCGAGCAGGTCGTCGAGCCGCTCGGCGAGCTGCAGCGCGGGCGGGTGCGACTCGGTGAGCGGGTAGTAGGGCAGGGTCCGCAGCTGCTCGTAGCCCGCCTTCGCCAGCTCGTCGCGGCCGTAGCCGACGTTGACGCACCACAGCCCGGACTTGCCGTCGAGGTAGCGGGTGCCGTCGGCGTCGGTCACGTGCACGCCGTCGCCGCCGACCACCGTCCGGCGGCGCCGGTCGGGGTCATAGCCCGACATCGGGTGCCAGACGGTCACCGCCCGGCCTCCTCGTGCACCGCGACCGGGCGCTCCTCCTCGACCGGCACCGACCACCAGCCCAGCACCCGGGCCAGCACGATGGTCAGCACGCCGAACGCGAGCGTCGCGCCGACCAGGCCCCAGGCGAACCCGGCGGCCACCACGATCGGGGCCGTGCTGATCAGCAGGATCTCCACCGGTACCACCCCGAGGTAGGCCAGCCCGAAGTCCTCCAGGGTCGAGCTGCGGTTGCGGGAGTCGGCGATGCGCAGCAGCGCGATGCCGGTGGGCACCGAGCCGGTCATCCAGCCCCAGGTGAAGATCCCGCGCTCGAACCAGCGGTCGCGGAAGAACAGCGGGGCGCCGTAGCGCAGCAGCAGCACGCAGAAGACCAGGCCGAAGGCGAACAGCAGGGTCAGCGGCACCAGGTTGTCGGCCACCACGCGGGGCACGATCGAGGTGATCGCGAAGGCCACCAGCAGGTCGGAGAACGTGCCGGTCAGGGTGCTGATCGTGGGCCGGTCGACGTAGCGGGTGGCCCGGGAGACCCGCAGCCCGACGTGCAGCAGCAGGCCGAGCAGGAAGCCGATGCTGAACAGCGGGATCGACACCCCGGGCCAGAGGTCCGCGAACCACTCGTTGAGGTGGTAGGCCGCGGCCGCCGGCAGCAGGACCAGCCCCAGGTGCAGGCTCAGCGACTCCAGCGAGTTCGACGACAGCGTCGCCGTCCCGATGGGCTCGCGCTTGTCCTCGGGCAGCAGCCCGGTGCGCAGCTCGGGGGGCAGCTCGTCGAGCCCGGCGTGGTCGGTGGTCAGCCGGTGCCGGGTCGCCCACTTCGTGGCGATCAGCCCGCCGATGACGCACACGACCACCCCGACGGTGGCCGCGGTGTAGCCGAGCGAGGTGGCCTCCGCCCAGCCGTGCTGCCCGAAGGCCGAGCCGGCGGCCGCGGCGGTGCCGAACCCGCCCGCCCAGCCCAGGGCCAGCAGCAGGCCGAAGCCGTCGTTGAGGTCCCAGAACAGCCCCAGCACCGCGAGCCCGAACGCGAGCCCGAGGCCCCACATGAGCACCACGCCGGCCTGCGAGTACGAGTAGAGCGCACCGACGCGGCGGGCCATCCGTCGTGGCCGCAGCGCCTGGCCGATCGGCACCGCGGTCATGATCAGTACGATCAGCACCCCGGGGTAGGCGCTGAGCTGCTCGGAGAACGGCAGCAGGTCCAGCGCGTTGGGCCCGAGCAGCAGGCCGAGGAAGCCGGCCAGGATGCTGGCCGGCAGCAGGGCCGCCTGCAGCGGCCGGACCCAGGCGCGCAGCACCTGGGCGAGCAGCAGCAGGGCGCAGATGATCCCCAGGTCGGTCAGCACCGACCAGACGGTGAACTGCATGGTCGCTCCCTTGTCGAGGCGGGTCAGGCGGGTCGGTCACCGGGGCGCACGGTGAGCGCGCGGCTGTCGGCGGCGGGCAGCATCCGGGCGGGGTCGCGGGTGACCACGACGTCCAGCACGGTGGGTCGGCCGGTCTCGGCCAGCCCGGCGAGCAGGGCCGGGCGTAGCTCCGCGGGGTCCTCCACGCGGATGCCGCGGCACCCGTAGGCGGTGGCCACCGCGGCGTAGTCGAGCTCCAGCAGGTCGCTGGACTGGTAGCCGCCCGGCCCGTACACGGCGTGCTGCAGGGCCTTGACGTAGCCGGAGGCGGCGTTGTTGACCACGACGAGCACGAAGTCGAGGCCGAGCCGGCGGGCGGTCTCCAGCTCGCCGGCGGCCATGTTGAACCCGCCGTCGCCGGTGATCGCCACGACCGGCGCGCCGGGTGCGCCGAGGCTCGCGCCGATCGCGGCGGGCAGCCCGTAGCCGATGGAGGCGAACCCGCGGTCGGCCACGAAGCCGCGCCCGGCCCGCTTGGTGTCGTGCAGCAGCCCGGCCCAGTGGCTGGCGAATCCGCCGTCGGCGACCAGCACCGCCTCCGGTGGCAGGACGGCGTTCAGCTCACCGATCAGCCGCGCCATGTGCACCGGGCGCTCGGTGCTGGTGTACCGCGGTCGGGCGGTGGCCGCCCAGAGCTGCCGCAACGGCTCCCAGTAGGGCTCCCGGGACGCCTGCGGGAGCTCCCCGATCGCCTCGACCAGGTCGCGCAGGCCCTCCCGGGCGTCGCCGTGCAGGGCCACGGCGACGCGCGCCCACCTTCCGATCTCCTCGGCGGCGACGTCGAGGTGGACCATGGGCACGTCCGGGGGCGGCAGCGCGTAGCGCCGGGTGGCGATCTCGCCGAGCTTGCAGCCGACCACCAGCAGCGCGTCGGCCTGCGCGATGACCTCGTTGGCGAACCGGTCGTAGCGGCCGAACAGGCCGATCGAGGAGGGATCGGTGCACGCCACCGCGCCCTTCCCGCTGAGCGTGTGCGCCACCGGCGCGCCCAGCAGCTCGGCGAGTTCGGCCAGCTCGCGGTAGGCGCCGGAGAGGTGCACGCCGCCACCGGCCAGCACGACCGGGCGCCACGCGCCGGCCAGCAGCTCGGCGGCCTGGGCCACCGCGGCCCGCGACGGGCGCGAGCGCAGCGCCGGCACCGCCGCGCACCGGGGATCGACCCAGAGGTCGGCGTCGGCGAAGTCGTGCTCGGCGTGCGCGACGTCCTCGGGCACCGCGAGCACCGCGGGTCCGGGCCGCCCGGAGGTGGCCACGGCGAACGCCCGGCGCACCAGCTCGGGGATCCGGGCGATGTCCTCGACCCGCAGGTACTCCTTGACCGCCGGCCCGAGCAGGCGCTCCTGCCAGGTCTCCTGGGTCATGTTGCGCCGGGCGTAGCCGCGGTGCGCGTCGCCGACGACGGCCACCAGCGGGATGCCCGCGTTGGACGACTCGACCAGCGCCGTGACGAGGTTGGTCGCCCCCGGGCCGAGCGTCGCGTCGCACAGCCCGACCCGGCCGCTCACCCTGGCGTAGGCGTCGGCGGCGAACGCCCCGGCCCGCTCGTCGTTGACCAGGACGTGGTGCACGCCGAGCGTGCGCAACCCCTCGTAGAACGGCAGCAGCTGGAAGCCGCCCATGCCGAAGACCGGTCCCGGCCCGTGCCGCCGGACCATCTCCGCCAGCGCGTGCCCGCCGGTGCGCTCAACCACGACCCCCACCCCCCACCAGTTCGTCCACCAGTTCCGCCAGTGCCGTGCCGCGGACCGCCCCGAGCCGGGCCGCGGCGCCGTTGACCCGCGACAGCACGCCGTCGACCAGGGTCGAGCGCCCATCACCGATCCGGGCGCTCGCCGCGGCGACCGTCACCGCCGCCACGCCGCGGTCGTCGAGCACCGCCAGCCGGCCCGTCCCGGCGCCGTCCTTGCCCACCCCGGCGTCGTTGAAGGCCACCAGCGCCGGGCGGCACCGCAGCGCCCGCGCCGGGTCGGTCCCCGGCAGCCCGCCGTGCGAACCGGTCGCGAGGACGGCCCCGTCGTCGGTGGATCGCACCAGCGACGCCGAGTCGAGGGCCCAGACCCGCACCGGAGCCCCGACGACCAGCGCCCGCGCCGGTCGCGCCGGCGGGTCCGGGACCGTGACCCGCCGGTCGTTGGCCGCCATCGCCTCGACCGCCGCCCGACAGGCCATGCCCGGCGTGACGCCGCACTCGGCAGCGACCGCGTTGCACGCCGTCGTCACCCCGTTGTGCCAGACGTCGCGGCCGTCGCCGATCCGCGCGCTGTCCGCACCGACGGCGACCGCGGCGACCCCGCAACCGGCGAGCAGCGCCAGACCGGCGACACCAGCGCCGTCGCGCCCCCCGCCCGCGTCGTTGAAGACCGCCGCGCGGACCCCGGCCGCGGCCGCGGCCCGACCGCTGAACAGACCCCCGTGCGAGCCGCTGACCAGCACGGCGCCCGGAGCCCTGCCGTCGAGATCGGTGACGCTGTCCACCACGAGAACGTTCAATCCCGCGCCTCCAGATGGTCCGTCTGTTGGTACTCTGTTCCACGAGCCGGACCCAATGTGACCGGAACGGAACCCGGAGTCAAGCGTGGGAGGCTGGGCCGATGGAGGGGATCCGCAGCGTCGAGCGGGCCGTGGCGGTCGTGCAGGTCGTGGCCGACCGCGGGGCGGACGGCGCCCGGCTGGTCGACATCGTTGCCGCGACCGGCCTGCAGAAGACCACCGCGCACCGGTTGCTGGGCACGCTGGTGCAGCTCGGCTGGCTGGAGCAGGACACCGCAACCGGCGCCTTCCACCTGGGGCTCGCCCTGGTCGCGCTGGGCACCGCGGCGTCCACCCGGCACGGCCTGCTCGAACTGGCCAACCCGCACCTCCTGCGGCTGGCCGAGCTCACCGCCGACACCGTCTACCTCTCGGTCCGGATCGGGGCGCAGGCCGTCTGCGTCGACCGGGTGACCGGCGAGTTCCCGATCCGGACCCTCACCCTGCGCCCGGGCGACCGGCGCCCGCTCGGCACCGGCGCGGGCAGCCTGGCGCTGCTGGCCTGGTTACCCGACGAGGAGGCCGAGCGGCTGGTCGAGCGCTCCGCGGGCCCCGGCCCCCTGGGCGACCCCGCGGTGCTGCACCAGCTCATCGGCGAGGCCCGGGCCCAGGGCTACGCGCTGAACGCCGGCATGATCGTCCCCGGGGCCAGCGGCGTCGGGGTGCCGGTCCGCGGCGACGACGGCCGCCCCGTCGCAGCGCTGAGCGTCGCCGCGATCGACTCCCGGCTGGCCGAACCGCGCCGGGCGCAGGTGGTGCGCTGGCTGGTGCGCGAGGCGACCGAACTGGAGCGCACGCTGTCCGAGTTGGCGCCGCACGTGGGCGAGGCCGACGTGCGGCGCCTGTTGCCGGCCATCAGCTGAGCTGTTCGGTCGGAACCAAGTTCCTCTAGGTGGGACTTCGGGACCGATCAGGTCCGGTCGGCGACGACCCGACCGGGGAGCGTCCGCAAGGGTCGCCTGCTCGACGGGGAGAGCCGGTTCAGCCGGCGCCGGCCGCCGACCTCGGACGCGCCGCGGCAGTGTCCACCGCCTGCGGGCGACCCGGAATCACCGCCGAGCTCAACGACGGCGCACCACCCGAGCGGCGGGTCATCCACAAGCGGGTCGCCCGGTCATGCGCGAGCACGGCATCCGCGGCTACCGACGCCGCCGCCGAGTCCGCACCACGATCCCCGAGCCCGCCGACATCGCGGTGCCGACCTGCTCGGGCGCGAGTTCACCGCGCCGGCACCGGACCGGGTCTACGTCGGTGACATCACCTACCTACCCTTGGCCGACGGCACCAACCTCTACCTGGCCACGGTCATCGACTGCTTCTCCCGGCGCCTGGTCGGCTGGGCGATCGCCGACCACATGCGCACCGAGCTGGTCAGCGACGCCCTGCGCGCTGCCGCGGGCACCCGCGGTGCCTGGCCGAAGCGGTCTTCCAATCCGACCACGCTCGGTCTACACCTCACGCGCCTACGCCCAGCTCTGCCAGCAACTCGGGGTGGCCCAGTCCATGGGCGCCATCGGGGGCCCAGCGCCGACAACGCCCTCGCCGAGTCGTTCAACGCCACCGTCAAACACGAGGTACTCCGAGACGCCCCGGCCTGGCCCGATGCCCCGACCTGCCGCCGGCAGCCGTTCCGCTGGCTGACCCGCTACAACACCCGCCGGCGCCACTCCCTGTGCCGCTACCAGACCCCGAACACCTACGCGAAGACCCACACAACGACCGTCCTGTGAGCCGCTGCGTAATCCACCCCATGTCGATGAACCGGGGTCAAGGCCCACCTGACCGAACTCGGCATGGTCTTCGCCCGGACACCCTGCAGCCCCGCTCTACGAACGACACGTCAGCCCGGACCGCGAACTCCACGCCCTGGTCGTTCAAGGCACTCACCGAGGCGATCTCAGCGGTGATCGCGGCGGTGGCCACCGTCCGTGCACCGCACCGCCGGGTCAGCCGTAGCATCCACGCTCTGTGAACAACGCACGGGATCTCACCGACGACATCGAGAATCAGGCGGTTCTCGACCTGGCCACCCGCTACGCCGACGACCACGACACCGGGGACCACCACGACACCGGGGACCACCGCCCCGCCGTGGCCGCGGAGGCGCGGGCCGCGGCGCTGTCGCGGCACCGACTGGCGGCGGCGAACCAGCCGGTGCACCTGAGTGTCGTCTGGGCCATGTACGGCGAGACCGGCCGCATGGCCAACCGCCGCGAGCATCCCCACGGCGAGGACTTCGTCCGGGCCAAGGTCCGTCAGCTGGACTGGCTCACCGCCGGCCTCGACGACGTGACCTGGGACATCGTCGCGTGCGACGACGGCTGCCCGGACCGGCCGTCCTCCGCCGACGTGATGACCGGGATCATCGCCGAGCAGGGCTACCGCAACGTCCGGGTCATCCGACTCGCCGACGTCATCGACGGCACCGGCCCGAGCACCACCCACCTCCGCACACTGACCAGCACCGACCAGTCCCGCAAGGGCGGCTCGATCCTGGCCGGGCTGGCCGCCGCCATCGACACGGCCGTCGATCAGCCGCGCGACACCCGGCATGTCGTCTGCTACACCGACGCCGACCTGTCCGCGAACCTCGCCCAACTCGGCTCGCTGGCCGCGCCCGTTTTGGACAAGGACGCCACAGCCGTCCTCGGCCAGCGCTACGGCATGCCCGGCGCCGTGCTGGTCAAGGCGGACGGGCCGGTCGAGGAACCGCACAGCACCGGCGACAAGCCGGACAAACTCATCATCCTGTTCCGGCACTTCGTCCGTGCTCTGCTCATCCCCGACCTCGCGCACGTGCTGGACACCCAGGCCGGGTTCAAAGCGTTCGACGCGGCAGCGCTGCGGCCGGTGCTCCCGGAGATGACCTCGTTCGACGAGACCTTCGACGTCGAGCTGCTCATCCACCTGGCCCAGCGGTACGGCCGGGCGGCGATCGCCGTGCAGCCGATCGTGTTCACCGAGGACTTCGCCGCGACGAACTTCCCGTCCATCGACCCCGGCGCCCGACACCTGGCCATGGTCCGGCAGGTGGTCGACCTGCACGACCGATTCGTGGCACCCGTCGCACCCGCCACCGGCGAGGCCGCCGATCTGCTCGGCTTCCTCCGCGATCTCGACCTGAACGGCTACGTGCGGCTGATCCAAGGACTTCGGACACTCGACGACGACTCGCTGTTCGATCGTCGTTGGCCGGTCGCCGAGCTCCGGCGACTCGCCTGACCACGGGTCCGTGCCGGCACCACCGCTGGCGCACCGGGCCTGACCGGACCACCACGGCCGATCGACGAGGCCGCCAACCGGTTCCGCTCCGTCGTGCTCCCCCGCGGCCAACACCTCGGCCAGCCACAGCACCAGGGCGTCGGCGAAGTCGCGGTGAGTGGGCCGGTGCGGGATGTCCTGGTGTGCAGTGGCGGGGACGCTGGGTAGGCTGGCTCCCGGCAGGAGCGCCTGCCGCACTCCGAGCCGGCTGCGGCCCGCGCCCGTGACGGCTGTGAGGACAAGGGCCGCTGGTTCGCGCTGTCGGTAGACCGGTCACTGCTCAGCCAGGCGATCAGGGCGCGGGGCAGCGTCGCCGCGAGGGACATGGCGTGACTGACGACAGCGCGTTCAAGAAGCAGGTTCGGGCCCGGATGACCGAGACCGGCGAGAAGTACACGCAGGCCCGCCGCGAGGTCATCGCGGGGCACGACCCGAGCCGGCCGCCGGTGACTTTGCGGGTGGACCTGGCTTCGCATGTGGACCTGGAGCTGACCGTCGAGACGGCCCGCGCATACGCGGCGGCGGATGAGGCAGGTCGGCGGGAGATGGCGAATCAGCTGCTGGCGGACCACATCGAGGGGGCCGGGTCCGGGGAGGCAGGGGTCGCGGCCGACTCGAGAATCGTAACGGGGGAGCCGCGTGCCGACGCGGAGGATGCCGCGATCCACGGTGCGGTGCAGCGGGGCATCGATCGGGCGGTCGGGGTATCTGCGGTAGAGATCGGCCGGACCGCGGATCGGCTGAGCGTCGATATCCGTGCCGCCCGGCCGATCCTGCTGGCCGGACGGTACGGCGCGGAGGCCGACAGGCTCCGCAGCGAGCTGGAGGAGCTGACCGGCAGGCGGGTGCGGCTGGGCATCTGGGAGGTGCCCAGCCCGCCGGAGGGACCCGGGAACGAAGGGTCCGAGCGCGCGGGCTGACCGGAGCCGACGTCCTCCGGCGAAGGCCACTCCCCGGGCCCTGTAGGCCTGGCGGCCGAACGCCGCGCCGGGGGTCGGCCGAGCCCGATCCTCACACACGGGACTTTGCCGACCCCCTGGCCACAGCACGGTGACCTCGTCGGTGTGAAGCAATCCGGGCAGACCACCGATCAATACGTTCTAGCAGGTCAGGACCGCGCTCGTGTCCGTCGGCGTCCGCTGGAATCCGTTCGTTGCCGTACCTGTAGTCACGCGGTTGGTCACGCAATTGATGATCTACGTCGCCCTCGACTTCAGCATCCCGCAGACTGCTGGCCTGCCGGCGCGCCCGCACCCGGCCACGTGGCCGCCCCGGTCGTCACCCGAGCTCAGCGTTGCGTGATCGGAGATCCTCGTGCTGATGTCGTCGAAGGAGCGCCGCGACGCGGCGACCGGTCGTGGGTCGACGGCGTCATCGTCGTCGGGTCCGCGGTCAGATGATGGTCCGTCGCCGCGTCCGTCGCGTCGGTCGTTCAGCGCGGACTACAAGCCGGCGATCGTTGCCGAGTATGAGAACGCGCCGAACGGCGAGAAGGGTGCGGTCCTTCGCCGGGAAGGTCTGTACTCGTCGCATGTGATCGAGTGGACCGCGCCCGGGACTCCGGCGCGTTGGACAGCGCCAGGTCACCGGCCGCTGATTCGCGGCGATCGGAGAAGCGGCCGAAGAAGTCGCCCGGGACCGTCGAGTTGGATCGGCTCCGGGCGCGGAACGCGAAACTGGAAACGGACCTGAAGACCCGGATCGCGTTGGACATCATGGGAAAAGCACACGCGCTCTCGGAACAGCTCTCCGAGAACGCGGACGACAGCAAGGACCGCCAGGAACTGTCGGCGCCGTGGAAGAAGTCCGGTCGGTCGCGGGCCACGCACTACCGCCACGCCGACCCGGCCGGGGTGGCGCTGGGCCCGGTGCACGGTCCGCGCCGGCCGCGACAGCTGCCGCCCTCGACGATCACCGACCAGCAGCGGGCCGCGGTGCTGGCGGTGCTGAACTCCGAGGCCTACCGGGACCTGGCGATCCCGCAGGTGTGGGCCCGCGAGCTGGACGAGGGCCGGTTCTGGTGCTCGCAGTCGAGCATGTACCGGATCGCCCGCGCCGCCGGGCAGAGCCGGGAACGCCGCGCTCAGGCCACCCACCCGCCCCGGGTCCGTCCCGCCGCTCGGGCATGCCCGGCATCATCGGCAACACCGGTGGGATCTGTCGAGCGCCTGGACCTCGGACTTCTCGTCGGCGCAGAGCACGACCCGCCCGCTCGGGCGGGTTGTGGTAGAGCCCGACCACCTCGACGACCTTCTCCACGAACAACGGGTCGGTGGACAGCTTGAACGTCTCCGCTCGGTGGGGCTTGAGTCCGAAGTCTCGCCAGATCCGGCCCGCTGTGGACTGGCTCAGCCCGGACCGCGCCGCCATGGAGCCCCGCGACCAGTGCGTGGCATTGGCCGGGATCTCCTCCGGAGTCGCCACGATCACCTCCTCCACCTGGCCCACGGTGATCGAGGGCGGACGCCCGGGCCGGTCCTCATCGGCCAGTCCGTCGGGACGAAAGCGGACGGACCTGGTTCGCCATTTGGTCACCATGTCGCTGCTGACCTGCAGTTTCTCGGCAATCTCCCGATTGGATAACCCATCGGCGCAGCCCAGCACGATCCGGCAGCGCATCGCCAACGCCTGCGATGAGCTGGCGAACTTCAGACGCTGGGCACTGCACTAGACGCGCAGCCCCAGCGCCCGCGACGCCTCGGCCGCTGCGGTGCGCAGCAGCGTGAGCTGGTGCTCCTGCTCGGAGTCGGGCAGGTGAGCGGTGAGGCCGCTCAGGCTCAACGCCGCGACGGCGGCGCCCGTGTGGTCCCGGACCGGCACGCTCAGCGCCTTGACGCCGAGCTCGACGTCGTCGCGGCTCGTGGCGTACCCGTCGGCGCGGATCCGCCGGATCTCCTCGCGCAGCTGCTCGGCGGTGGCCTGCGTCGGCGAGGTCCGCCGCTGCAGGGGGCCCGCGAGGTAGCCCTCCACCTGCTCGTCGGGCAGGGCGGACAGCAGCAGCCGCGGCCCGGCGCCCAGGTGCAGCGGCAGCGTGCCGCCGACGCGCAGGGTGTGCGTGGACGCGTAGCGCCCGTCGAGGCGCTCCACGCACACCGCCTCGTCACCGCGCAGGACCAGCAGGAACACCGTCTCACCGGAGCGGCGGTACAGCTCGCGCATGGCCGGTTGGGCCCGCTCGCGGACGCTCAGTCGGCGGGCCATCGCGCTGCCGACCCGGAAGGCGCCGATGCCCAGCCGGTAGGTGCCCGGCGAGGGCCGCTCGACGAAGTCACCGGCCGCCAGCGTGGTGAGGATCCGGTGGCAGGTGCTCTTGTTCAGGTCGAGGCGCGCGGCGATGTCGCCCAGGCTCAGCTCGTCCGGGGCCTCGGCCAGCAGCTCCAGCACCGCCATCGCCTTCACCAGCACCCGGACGGGCTCACCCGTGCCGCCGGCCTTCTCGGCCATCAGTGCGCCTCCTGTGGTCCACGCTCGACCACGCTACGCGACCCCGGGAGAGCGCTCGGCGCCGAACGCGAGGGTCGAGGGGAGGTCGACGATGCCGGCGTCGGAGCCGAGGCCCTGCGCGACCAGTGCGGCGGCGGCGGTGCCCAGCCGCGCCGCGTCGGGCAGCGAGCGACCCGCCCCGAACCCCACGAGGAACCCCGCGGTGAAGGCGTCACCGCAGCCGGTCGTGTCCACCACCGGGACGTCGAACGCGGGGATGCGCTCGGCCCCGTCCTCGGTCACGACCAGGCAGCCCTGCGCCCCGGTCGTGACGACCACGGTGCCGACGCCGCACGCGCGCGCCACCCCGGCGGCCTCCACCAGGTCGTCGCGGCCGCTGACGCCGCGGATCTGGTCGTCGTTGGGGAGCAGGAAGCCGGTGTGCTCCCATGCGGGCGCCAGCACGTCGACGAGCTCGGGTCGCCCGACGCTGAGCAGGTCCATGCTCACGGCCGTGCCGTGGGCGGCGGCGAAGCGCAGCAGGTCCGGCAGGGCGTCGCGGGTGAAGTCGCCCAGCACGTCCGGGCCGCCGACGTGCAGCACGTCGGCCTCCGCGACGAGCTGCCGGTCGACGTCGGCCGCCGTCAGCGTGGCCATCGCGCCGGGTGCGTGGAGCGCGGGACGCTCGCCGTTCGGCCGGATCGGCAGCATGGTCGCGGGTGTGGCCTGCCCGGGCCGGTGGGCCATGTGGCGCACGTCGACGCCGTGCCCGGCGAGCAGGTCGAGCAGCAGGCGGCCGGTGGTGTCGTCACCGACCGGGCCGATGCTCACGACCTCGGCGCCGAGCTTCGCGAGGTCCACCGCCGTGCCGCCGGCCGTGCCCGCGGCGGTGATCCGGATCTCGTCGAGGACGCGGCGGCCCTGCCCGGGCGGGATGTCCGGGACCGGGCGCCCGAGCACGTCGAGGATGTGCGCCCCGAGGCAGACGACCTTCACACCCGCACCGCCGTGACGTTCCCGGCACGCCGCCGCGCGACCGCGGTGAGCTCCTCACCGCTCAGGACGCGCGGGCTGCCCATCCCGGTCGCCATGACGTGCAGCGCGCACAACCACTCCAGCAGCCGGACCCGGTCGTAGGCGACCTCGAGCGTGTCGCCGTGCGCGACCGCGCCGTGGTTCTGCATCAGCGCCGCGGTCCGTCCCTCGAGGGCCGCCCGCACCGAGCGGGCCAGCTCGGGGGTGCCGTACGTCGCGTAGGGCGCCACCCGCACCGGACCGCCCAGCTGCAGGACGTAGTAGTGCAGTGCCGGGAGCTCGTCGAGCACGGTGGAGACGGCCGCGCTGTGCAGCCCGTGGTGGTGCACGACGGCGCCCGCGCCGGTGGCGGCGTAGACGGCCAGGTGCATCGGGGTCTCCGAGGACGGGGCGTGCGGCCCGTCGACCCGCTGCCCCGAGAGGTCGACCACCGACACGTCCTGCGGGGCGATCCGGTCGTAGGGGGTGCCCGACGGCGAGACCGCCACCAGCTCCCCGACCCGCACGCTCACGTTGCCGGCCGTGCCCAGCACCAGCCCGTCCGCGACCATCCGGCGCCCGCACTCGGCGACCTGCCGGCGAGCCTCGTCCAGCTCGTCGCTCATCGGGCACCCACCGGCTGGTTCGCCGGCGGCTCCGCGCCGTCCGGTACGAGCACACCGGCGTCCTCGGACCAGCACACCTCGACACGTTCGCCCACGGAGACCGAGCGGCTCACCCCGGCGGCCTCGCGCACCTGCCCGCTGCCGCCGCCGTCGAACCGCACCAGCACGCGCCGGAACGCCCCCTGGTAGACGACGTCGGTGACGGTGGCGGACAGCACGTTGCCCTCGGCCCGCGGCCCACCCGGCACGGCGAGGCGCAGGTGCTCGGGGCGCACGACCAGCGCGACCGCACCCTCCGGGCCACCCGGCGCGCGCAGGCTGCACCAGCCGGTGTCGAGCAGGCCGTCCCGCACCCGGCCGGTGAACACGTTGGAGTCGCCGAGGAAGGTCGCGACGAACCGGGACGACGGGGTCTCGTACAGATCGGCGGGCGTGCCCGCCTGCTCGATGCGCCCGTCGCGGAACACCGCGATCCGGTCGGACAGGGCCAGCGCCTCGTCCTGGTCGTGGGTGACGAAGACGAAGGTGATGCCCAGCTCGCGGTGCAGCCGCGAGATCTCCAGCTGCAGCGACTCGCGCAGCTTCTTGTCCAACGCCCCGAGCGGCTCGTCGAGCAGCAACGCACGGGGCTCGAAGACCACGGCCCTGGCCAGCGCCACGCGCTGCTGCTGCCCGCCGGACAGCTGCGAGGGCAGGCGCTCGCCGTGCCCGCCCAGGTGCACCAGCTCGAGCGCCTCCGAGACGCGCCGCGCGATCTCGGTCTTCGCCACCTTGCGCTGCTTGAGCGGGAACGCGACGTTCTCGGCCGCCGTCATGTGCGGGAAGAGGGCGTAGTTCTGGAACACCATCCCCAGGTTGCGCTTGTAGGCCGGCAACTGGGCGATGTCGCCGCCGTCGAGCGCGATCCGGCCGGCGCTGATCGACTCGAACCCGGCGATCATGTTCAGCGTCGTCGTCTTGCCCGACCCGCTGGGGCCCAGCAGGGTCATGAACTCGCCGGGCCGGATCTCCAGGTCGATCCCGTCGACCGCCGGCGCGGCCGCGCCCGGGAAGAGCTTGGTGAGGCCCTCGACCTCGATCCGGGCTCCGGTTGCGGTGTCAGGCATGACGGCGGTTCCTCCTCAGAGCGGTGGCCAGGGCCAGCAGGGCGGTGGTGACGGTGATGACCACCGTCGAGGCGGCGGCGATCGTGGGATCCACCTCGTTCGTCACGGACGTGAACATCCGCACCGGCAGCGTCTGCAGCTGCGGCGACTGGATGAACAGCGACACCACCACCTCGTCGAACGAGGTGACGAACGCGAACACCGCCCCGGACAGCACTCCCGGCATGATCAACGGGAGCGTGACGCTGCGGAACGTGGCCAGCGACGAGGCGCCGAGACCGGCCGCCGCACGTTCGAGCGTGCGGTCGAACCCGCCCAGCGCCGCACCCACGTTGACGGTGACGAACGGGATCGCGAGCACCGTGTGCGCGAGGACGAAGCCCGTCGGGGTGCCGATCAGCCCCCACTGCAGGAAGGCCGCGTAGACGGCGACGGCCACGACGATGCCGGGCACGATGAGCGGCGCCAGGAACAGCCCGTTCACCGCGCCCTTGCCGTGGAAGGCCGTGCGGGAGAGGGCGAACGCGGCGGCCGTGCCGAGCACCGTCGCGACGACCGTGACGATCACGGCGAGCTGGACCGAGACCAGCAGCGCGTTGAGCCAGCTGGGCTCGGTGAAGAACGTCGCGTAGTGGCGCATGCTCCACGAGCTGGGCGGGAACGCGAAGCTGTCCTCGCCGGAGAAGCTGATCGGGATGACGATCAGGGTCGGCACGAGCAGCCAGGCACCGATCAGGACCCCGATCGCGACCAGCGCCCGGCGCAGGCGCACGGACCTCACGACCCCGCACCTCCGACCAGACCGACCGGCGCCCCGCCGGTGCGGGTGAGCCGCTGCACGCCGGCCACCAGAACGAGCGTGACGACCAGCAGCGTCACGGCGAGGGCACCGGCCGCGCCGAAGTTCACGAGCTGGTTCACCTGGACCGAGATGAGCTGCGCGAGCATCGACTGCTGCGGCGAGCCCACGAGCGACGGCGTGACGTAGAAGCCGAGCGACAGCACCATCACCAGCGTCGCGCCGGCGGCCACGCCGCGCAGCGACAGCGGCAGGTAGACGCGCAGGAAGGCGGCGAGCGGGGTGGCGCCGAGACCCATCGCGGCGTCGACGAGGTGCCGGTCGATGCCCCGCATCGCCGTGTACACCGGCAGCACCATGAACGGCAGCATCACCTGCGCCATCGCGACGCTGACCCCGGCGGTGGTGCCCAGCAGCCGGGTCGGCCCCAGGCCGACCGCCGCGAGCAGCCCGTTGACCAGGCCGGTGTCCTGCAGCAGCACGACCCACGCGAAGGTGCGCGCCATCAACGACGTCCAGAACGGCAGCAGGACCAGCGCCGTGAGCACCGCCCGCCACCGGGGCCCGACCATCGTCATCAGGTAGGCGTAGGGGTAGGCGCACAGCACGCACAGCACCGTGACGACGGCGGCCATCCCCAGCGTCCGCAGCACGACCGTGACGACGACGCCGTCCGAGGCCATCGCGGTGTAGTTGCCGAACCCGAGGGCGGGCTCGCTCACCGAGAGCCAGGCCAGCCGGGCCGCGGGCACCACGAAGAAGACCGCGAGCACGACGACCGCGGGCAGCGCGAGCAGCAGCAGCGGACGGCCCCGCGGTCTGCGGCGCGCCGCCGCGGGCACGGCGGGCGCCGCGTCGACCGGGCTGACCGACACCATGGACACACCCCACTTCGATCACGCAATCCGGTACGAGTTTCACCAACCGAAATGGGAGCGTCGGGGTCACGGCCCGCGTTGTCAACCCTCGGCTGCGCCGGTTGCGGGATCCAGACGCGAGCGAACAGCCAATCCCCGTTCACCCTCTTGACGCCTCTCGACCGCCCGGCCATCCTGCCGGTACCACATCGCGAAGTGCGTTCTGGATGGTGAAACGGCCTGACGTCTCACCCCGTCAACGAAGGTGGTCCCCGTGCGCAACCGCAGGCTCCTGTCCGCACTGGCCCTCTGCGCGGCCGTCTCCGTCAGCGCCACCGGGTGCTTCGCCACGGTCGGCGGGGACGCGGGAGCCGGCGGGACCGTCGTCTTCAGCAACACCGGGGGCGCCCTCGCCTCGATCTTCGCCGACACCGCCTACAAGCAGCTCGCCGAGCTGGGCATCCAGGTGGCCGAGGAGTCGCCGAACAACGAGGCGAAGCTGACGGCGATGGTCGAGTCGGGCACCCCGACGTGGGACGTCTTCTACGCCTCGCCCTACCGCACCGTCGCCAAGTGCGACGTCCTGTTCGAGAAGCTCGACATGTCGCGGATCGACACCGAGGGCCTCGACCCCGAGCTCACCTCCGAGTGCGGCGTGCCCGTGCTGAAGTCCGCCTTCCTGCTGGTCTACAACGCCGACACCTACGGCCAGCGGCCGCCGCAGAGCTGGACGGACTTCTACGACACCGCGAACTTCCCCGGCACCCGCGGGATCATGAACTACGCCAAGGACGCGGGCATGGAGACGGCACTGCTCGCCTCCGGCGTGCCCGGCGACCAGCTCTACCCGCTCGACTACGAGCGCGCCTTCGCCACCCTCGACACGATCCGTCCCTCGGTGCGGTTCTACGAGACCGGCGCCCAGCAGACCCAGGCGCTGGAGTCGGGTGAGGTCGACATGATGCTCGCCTGGCCGGGGCGCGCCTACGAGGCGGCGAAGAACGGCGCGAACCTGAAGGTCGTCTGGAACCAGCCGCTCTACTACACCGACTCCCTGGGCATCGTGAAGGGCGCCCCGAACATGGACGAGGCGTACGAGCTGATCAACGCCCTGATCGACGTGCCGACCCAGGAAGAGATCATGAAGCGCCAGCCCTACGGGGCGGCGAACGCGAACGCCCGGCCCTCCGACGACCCGCTGCTGAACTCGTTCATCGCGACGAGCAACGTCACCGGCACCGAGGTGCACCGCGACAACGAGTGGTGGGCGGCGAACCTCGACGAGGCCACCCAGCGGTGGACGAACTGGGTGAACCGGTGAGGCTGCTCGGCTACGCCGACCGGCTGTCGGTACCCGCGGGCGGGCGCATCGAGTTCAAGGTCAGCTGCGAGCTGCCGGAGTTCGCGCCGTCGCTGGTGCGGCTGCGCCGCGGCGGGTCGCCCGTGCACGAGTGCGACCTGCTCGAGGACGACGTCGCGGCGGACCTCCCCGCGAGCGTCCCCGGCCGCGTCCAGGTCGCCCGCGCGGGCTCCTACGTCGAGGCGGCGGTGCGCGAGGACGTCACCGTGCACGGTGCCGGACTGGCGGCGTGGATCTTCCCGACACTCCTGGACGGGGAGCAGACCGTCCTCGCGCTCACCGCACCCGACGGCAGCGCCGGGTACCGGCTCACCGTCACGGCCGAGGGCTGCGCGCTCCGCGACGCGGCCGGGACGGAGCTGGCCCGCCTGGACGTGGCGCCGGTGCTGCGGCAGTGGTCGTGGGTAGCGGGGCAGGTCTCCCCGGAGGGCGAGGTGCGCCTGGAGCTGCACCGCCCGGGCCAGGCCGCGCCCCAGGTTCAGGAGAGCCACCTCCCTGTCCCCCGGGTTCAGGGAACTGGCTTTCCTGAACCCGCGAGGGGCGCGGCGCCGGCGTGGCGCGGCGGGCTCCTCCGCGTCGGTGCCGGCGGGCGCGGTGCGCCCACCGGGTTCTTCAACGGCAAGCTCGCCCGACCGCTCGTGTCCGCCACCGGCTGGTCCCCCGGGGCCACGGCACGGCTCGCTGCGGGCGCGGACGCGATGACCGTCCTGGGGAGCGCCGGTGTCTCCGCGTTGGCGCTCGGCCGTGACCCCGCGTCCGTCACCGTCACCGACGACGGAGCCCTGACGACGGGCGGCGCGGTCGTCAACCGGCCGGCGAGCGCCGTGCCCGGCCCGTTCTGGCGCTGCACCGAGACCGACGTCCGCCGCGTCCCCGCCGAGTACGACGCGCTGCGCCTGCACGAGGACGACCTCGACGACGCCGGGTGGGAGACCGACGTCGCGCTCACCGTGCCGGCGGACCTGCCCAGCGGCGCGTACGCCCTGAAGGTCCGCGCGGGCGAGCACGTCGACCGCGTCCCGTTCGTCGTCACCCCGGCCGCGGGCGCCCGCCCGGCCCCCGTCCTGGTGGTCCTGCCGACCTGGACCTACCTCGCCTACGCGAACTGGCGCACGTACGCGGAGTTCGAGGAGGAGCGCGTCGGGCTCTACGGGGAGCGCCGCGGGGTCGATCCGCGCGACCGCTGGCTCGCCCGCCATCCCGAGCTCGGGAAGTCGCTCTACGACGTCCACACCGACGGCAGCGGCGTCATGTACTCCTCGCGGGCTCGGCCGATCATCAACATCCGGCCCGACTACTACACCCCCACCACCCGCGGGCTGCGCCACTTCGCGCAGGACCTCTCGCTGCTGCACTGGCTCGACGGGCGCCGCGAGGACTACGCCGTGATCACCGACGACGAGTTGGAGGACCGCGGCGCCGACGCCCTCGCCCGGCACCGCGTCGTCATCACCGGCAGCCACCCCGAATACTCCTCGGCGCGGATGCTCGACGCCTACGAGGACTTCACCGCGCACGGCGGGCGGCTCATGTACCTGGGCGGCAACGGCTTCTACCACGTCACCAACCGCCACCCCGGGCCGTCGGGGGCGATCGAGATCCGCCGCGCACGGGGCAGCACCACGGCGTGGGCGTCCGGCGCGGGCGAGGAGCACCTGTCCGGCACGGGCGAGCCCGGCGGGCTGTGGCGCTGGCGCGGCCGGGCCCCGCAGCGGGCGTTCGGCGTCGGCATGACCGCGCAGGGCTTCGACAAGGCCAGCGGCTACCGCCGGACCCCCCAGAGCCGGGCCGTCGACTGGGTCTTCGACGGGGTGGACGTCGCGGTCGGCGAGATCTTCGGCGACGAGGGGCCTGGCCTGGGCGGCGCGGCGGGCGACGAGATCGACCGCGCCGACGTCGCGCTCGGCACCCCGGCCGACGCCGTCGTCCTCGCGACCTCGGTCGGACACTCGTCCAGCATCGTGCTCGTCGCCGACGACCGGACGATCTCCTACGCGGCACCCGTCTCGCCCGACCCCCGGGTCCGGGCCGACATCGTGGTCTTCGGCCGGCCCGGCGGCGGGGCCGTCTTCGCGGTCGGCTCGATCGCCTGGTCCACCGCGATGACGCACAAGGGCGGCGACAACGACGTCTCCCGGATCACCGCCAACGTCCTCGACCGCTTCCGCGACCACCCCGACCCGGTGGTGGGTGCATGAGGATCGTCGGGTACGCCGACCGGCTCTCCGCCCGCGCCGGCGAGGAGATCGCGTTCTGCGTCAGCTGCGAGCACGCCGCCTACCGCCCGGAGATCGTGCGGCTGCGGCGCGGCGGCTCGGAGCGGCACGGCAGCGCGCTCGTCGAGGAGCCGGTCGCGGCCGGGCTGCCCGACACCCTGCCGGGTCGGGTCCAGACCACCACCTCCGGCTCGTTCGTCGAGGCCGCACCCGTCGGCCCCCTCGACGAGCTGGGCCTCGCGATCTGGTTCCTGCCCACCCTGCCCGGCGACGAGCCCCGGCCGCTGCTGGCCGTCGGGGACCTCGTCCTCGAGGTCTCGGCCGCCGGGATCGCCCTGCGCCGGGGCCACGCCGTGCTGGCCGCGCTCGCGGCGCCGCCCACCGAGCGTCGCTGGGCGTTCGCGGTCGCGACCCTCGACGCCGCCGGCGAGGTGCGTCTGCACCTGCACCGGCCGGACCTGCCGGTCGCCACGGTGGCGTCCCGCGCGGAGCCGGCCCCGATGGCCGGCGTGCTGCGGATCGGCTCGGACGGCACCGCCACAGGCGGCCTGGGGCGGACGTTCAACGGCAAGGTGGCACGCCCGGTCGTCGCGGCGACGGCCTGGCCGGAGGCGACGACGGCGGCACTCGCCGGCGGCGCCGACCCGATCGGCCTGCTGGTCCCCGCCACGACGAGCGCGCTCGACCTCGCCGCCGACCCCGGCGGCACCCGCCTGCCCGACCGCGGCGGGCTCACCGGCGGCGCGACGGTCCGCCACCTGCCCACCCGAGGCGTGCCCGGTCCGTTCTGGGCCGGCGCGGAGACCGACTTCCGCCGCGCCCCCGCCGAGTTCGACGCGCTGCACCTGCACGACGACGACCTCGCCGACGCCGGCTGGGCGCCGGACCTCACGTGGACCGTCCCCGCGGACCTGCCCAGCGGCGTCTACGCGCTGAGGACGAGCGCGGAGGGGGACGTCGACCGGATCCCGTTCGTCGTCACCCCGGCGCGGCACGGGGCCCCCGTGCTCGTCGTGCTGCCCACCTGGACCTACCTCGCCTACGCGAACTGGCGCACCTACGCCGAGTACGAGGCCGAGCGGCTGGTGATCTACGGGGAGGCGCGCGGGATCGACGAGCGCGACCGCTGGCTGGTCGCGCACCCCGAGCTCGGCCGCTCGCTCTACGACGTGCACACCGACGGCAGCGGGGTCTGCCACTCGACCCGGTTGCGCCCGATCGTCAACATCCGCCCCGACTACTTCACCCCCACCACCCGCGGGTTCCGCCACTACGCGCAGGACCTGCTGCTGCTCGACTGGCTCGATCGGCGCGGGGAGCACTACGCCGTGGTCACCGACGACGAGGTCGAACGCGAGGGCGCCGATCTGCTCTCCCGCTACGAAGTGGTGCTCACCGGCAGCCACCCCGAGTACTGCTCGGCCGGCATGCTCGACGCCTACCTCGGCTACACCCGGGCCGGCGGGCGGCTGATGTACCTGGGCGGCAACGGCTTCTACCAGGTCACCGCGCGGCACCCGGGGCACCCGGACGCGGTGGAGATCCGCCGCGGGCACGCGGGGGTGGCCACCTGGGTCTCCGAACCCGGCGAGGAGCACCTCGCGGCGACCGGTGAGCCCGGTGGGCTCTGGCGGATGCGCGGGCGCGCGCCGAACCTGCTGGTCGGCGTCGGGTTCACCGCGCAGGGCTTCGACTCCGGCTACGGGTACGCCCGCTCCGCGGCGAGCGCGGACCCGTCGGTCTCGTGGGTGTTCGAGGGCGTGGGCGCCGGCGTCGGCGAGGTCTTCGGCACCGAGGGACCCGGACTGGGTGGCGCGGCGGGCGACGAGCTGGACCGCGCCGACGTCACCCTCGGCACGCCGGCCGGCGCCGTCGTGCTGGCCTCGTCGGTCGGGCACTCGGAGAAGATCGCGCTGGTGCCCGAGGAGGTCGACCACGGCTACGCCGCACCTCCGCCCGGCACCCACCCGAAAGTCCGCGCGGACGTCGTCCTGCTCGAGCGGCCCGGCGGCGGCGCAGTCTTCTCCGTCGGCTCGATCGCCTGGTCGACGGCCATGACGCACAAGGACGGCGACAACGACGTCTCGCGGATCACCGCCAACGTCCTCGACCGGTTCCGGGACGAGCCCGGCCCGGTGCTCGGCGAGCAGCAGTAAGGAGCAGGAGTGCCCGTCACCAGTACCGACCAGCTCACGCACCTCACCGACCGGGCGAGGTTCGTGCGCACCGAGACCGTCCGGCTCACCCGGATCGCAGGTGCAGGCCACTACAGCGCCGTGTTCTCCTGCGCGGAGCTGTTCTCGGTCCTCTACTACGCGCAGTTGCGCCTCGACCCGGCCCGGCCGGACTGGCCCGACCGCGACCGCTTCGTGCTCAGCAAGGGGCACGCCGCGATCGGCCTCTACCCGGTGCTCGCCGACCTCGGCTTCTTCGACCCCTCCGAGCTCGACACCTACACGCGCCTGGGCAGCCCGTTCGGCGACCACCCGGACATGCGCCGCATCCCCGGCGTCGACTTCTCCTCCGGCTCGCTCGGGCACGGCCTGTCGATCGCCGCGGGCATGGCGCTGGCGGGGCGGATGTCCGGGTCCGACCACCGCACGTACTGCATGCTCGGCGACGGCGAGCTGGCCGAGGGCCAGATCTGGGAGGCCGCGATGTCGGCCGGGCACTTCCGGCTCGGCAACCTCGTCGCGATCGTGGACGCCAACCAGCTCGGCATCGACGGCTTCGTCCGCGACGTGATGGCCGCCGAGCCGATCGACCGGCGCTTCGCCGCGTTCGGCTGGCAGACCCACCGCGTCGACGGCCACGACATCCCCGCGCTGCTGGAGCTGTTCGCCGGGCTGCCGGCCGCCGCCGACGGCCCGCCGCAGCTCGTGGTCGCGGACACCGTGAAGGGCAAGGGGGTGGCGCGCATGGAGCTGTCGCCCGACTGGCACGTCGGCAACCTCGTCGGCGCCGACTACGACGACGTGCTGATGGAGCTGGGGGGACGGGCGTGAGCACCCAGGACCAGTCCGAGCTGTTCAACGGCACCGCGAACGTCGGGCTCAAGGACGCCCGCTCCGCCGACGGCACCGACACCCGGGCGATCCCCGCGTTCGTCTTCGGCGAGGAGCTCGCCCGCCTCGCCGACCACGACCCGCGCATCGTCGTGCTCACCGCCGACCTGGCCCGCTCCAACCGGGCCACCGACTTCGCGAACCGGCACCCGGAGCGGTTCGTCAACGTCGGCATCGCCGAGAAGAACATGATCACGATGGCGGCCGGTATGGCGGCGTCGGGCTACGTCCCGTTCGCCGCCACGTTCGGCGCGTTCGCGGCGCTGCTGTGCGCCGAGCAGATCCGCACCGACTGCGCCTACCCGGGGATGCCGGTGCGGGTCGTCGGCCACCACTCCGGCATGTCCATGGGCTTCTACGGCACGAGCCACCACAGCCTGGAAGACCTCGGGATGATGCGCTGCATCGCCGACCTCACCGTCGTCTGCGCCACCGACGCCAACCACCTGCGCGCGCTGTTGCGGCTCTCGCTCGACCACCCCGGCGCGATGTACATCCGGCTCGGCCGGGGCCGCGACCCGCAGGTCTACGACGTGGTGCCGGACCTGTCGATCGGGCGGGCCGAGACCGTCCGCGACGGCACCGACCTGACGATCATCGCCACCGGCTCCGAGGTGCACCCCGCGTTGCAGGCCGCCGACGAGCTCGCCGGTGCGGGGGTCTCCACGCGGGTTGTCGACATGTTCACGATCGCCCCGCTGGACCACGACGCCGTGCTCGACGCCGCGCGCGCCACCGGAGCCGTCCTCACCGTCGAGGAGGGCAACGTCACCGGCGGGCTGGGCAGTGCGGTCGCCGAGTGCCTGTTCGAGGCGGGCGTCCACGTCCCGTTCCGCCGCCACGGCGTGCCCGACGAGCACGTGCCCGTCGGCCCGCCCGCCGGCCTCTACGCCCATTACCGCCTCGACGGACCCGGCATCGCCGACGTCGCCCGCGAGCTGCTCGACTCCGGCAAGGAAACCCAGAGATGACCACCGCACCGACCGTCCTCGGCGAGCGCGAGCTCGCACTGCGTGAGCGGGCCCGCCAGGTGATCCCCGGCGGGATGTACGGCCACATGTCCGTGCAGGCGTTCAGCGCCGCGCACCCCCAGTTCATGGCCTCCGGTGACGGCTGCCGGGTCACCGACACCGACGGGCGCACCTACCTCGACCTGATGTGCGGCTGGGGCCCGGTCGTCCTGGGCCACCGCCACCCCGGCGTCACCGCCGCGGTCCTCGACCAGCTCGACCGCGGCGACTGCCTCGACGGCACCAGCCCCGTCGCCGTCGAGTTCGCCGAGCTGCTGGTGGACACGATCCCGTCCGCGGACTGGGCGATGTTCTGCAAGAACGGCTCGGACGCCACCACCACGAGCGTGACGATCGCCCGCGCCGCCACCGGGAAGCGGAAGCTGCTGGTGGCCCACGGCGCCTACCACGGCGCGGTGCCGTGGTGCTCGCTGCGCGGCTCGGGCGTGACCGCCGAGGACCAGGCGCACCTGGTGCACTACGAGTACAACGACCTCGCCTCCGCGGAGGCCGCGGCGGCCGAGGCGGGCGACGACCTCGCCGCGATCGTCGTCTGCCCGATGCGCCACGACATCAAGCGCGACCAGGAGCTCGTCGACCCCGCCTTCGCGCGCGGCCTGCGGGCGCTGGCCGACCGCACCGGCGCCGTGCTGATCCTCGACGACGTCCGCTGCGGCTTCCGGCTCGACCTCGGCGGCAGCTGGGAGCCCCTCGGCGTCCGGCCCGACCTGTCGGCCTGGTCGAAGGCGATCGCCAACGGGCAGGCGCTCGGCGCCGTCACCGGTGTCGAGGCGCTGCGCGACGCGGTCCGGAAGATCTACGTGACCGGGTCGTTCTGGACGGCCGCGGTGCCGCTCGCCGCCGGGCTGGCGACCCTGACCGAGCTGCGCAACGGCGTGGCGCTGCCGGCCATGGCCCGCACCGGCGCCCGGCTGCGCGAGGGCCTCGCGGCCCAGGCCGCCGCGCACGGCGTCGAGATCCGCCAGACCGGCCCCGTGCAGATGCCGATGCTCTCCTTCGCCGGCGACGAGGACTTCCGGCTGGCCACCGCCTTCGCCGAGGCCGCCGTGCAGCGCGGGGTGTACCTGCACCCGTGGCACAACTGGTTCCTCTCGGCCGCCCACACCGACGAGGACATCGACGCGATCCTCGCCCGCACCGACGACGCGTTCGCCGCGGTGCGCCCCTGACGCACGGGCCGTGCACGCTCGCAAACCGATCGTGGTGCCGGCACACCGGTTGCAGTCGGGTTGCAGTCGGTGTGCCGGCACCGAAGTCGGTGTGCCACCAGTCGGTGTGCCACCAGTCGGTGTGCCGCTCAGCCGGGCGCGTCGAGGGCGATGCCGGCGTCCTCCAGCGCCGCCTCCGTGAGCAGCCGCGCGAAGGCCCGGTCTCCTCGGCAGCGTCTCGTCGTAGGCGGGCCAGCAGCGCGACGGCGCGCACCTGCGTGGGCGGGCGGCAGTCGCGCACCTGGCGGTGCAGCCGGCGCAGGGTCGCGACCACCGACTCGAGGCACGGCCCGGTTGCCGGGTCGTGGCATCGACGGCGCTCGTAGAACGCCGCGACGGCGGCGGGGAGGGCGCGCAGGCCCAGCCAGAGGACCCACGGTCGGGGCGACCGCGATGGCGACGTAGTGGAGCAGCCCCACCAGGACCGGTCGATCACCCACCGCGGCACCTCCCCGTGCCGATCGAATCGACTCGACGGATTGAGTACCGCCGGCCCGGCGCGGACAAACGGGCTTTCTCTGCCCGTCCACGTGTGAGTAGGACGGGCCAACCCTGACCGCCCGGGCCGAACTCCGCCCTACGACGGTCGCGAAGTACCGCACGGCGGCAGAGCTCGACCTCCGCCCCGGGCTGGGGCCAAAGGTTGGACAAGCTCACCGTCGCGACCGTGCAGCGCTACCTCAATGCGCGACGGGCGGCAGGTGACTCGGTACAGAAGCTGCGGATGATCCGCGAGGTGCTCAGCTCCGCGCTCGGCCGCGCCGTTCGCGAGGAACCGATCACCCGCGACGTCGCTCACCACCCTGTCCGCCCAGCAGCGATCCCGACGCACAGCCTGGACCGCCGCGCAGGCCCGCGCGATCCTCGCGGCCGCCGACGCCGCACACCCGTTCTTCACCCTCGCACTCGTCTACGGGATGCGCCGTGGAGAGATCGCCGCCCTCCGCTGGGAGGACACCGACCTCGCCAACGGCGTCGAACCCTCAGAGGTTGAAGATCAAGCTGAGGCGATGACGACTACGTGGACGACGCGTCGAGGTGCGTCCTTGCTCGGTGCAGAGCAGCGGGTGACGACGCGGGCCGCACCGTGGTCCTCCGTGTCCGACTGCGGCGCGGTGGCGACCCGCTGGCAGCGTCGGGGTCCGGCGTGAGCCCTGCTGTCGGACATCTGTGTCCGGCAGCAGGGGTCACACCGGTTCGGCCATGCCGGCAGTCGGGAAGCCCTGCCCCAACGCAGCGCCGATGGTCGACGCTGCGCTGGGGGGTTTCGCGAGTCCGTTGACGACCCCGTCAGGTCAGTTCGGGATGGCCGTGCCGTGGCGGCAGCCGGAGCAGCCCACCGAGCTGAGGCCGGTCCACGACGTGAGGTCCGAGCTCGTCGCCGTCCAGATACCACCGTTCGTGTACTTGTCGACGTAGATCCGGTACTGGCCGTTGTCCAGCCGCACGAGGGACGGACCCTCGTAGCCGGAGCTCCACAGAGTGCCCTGGCGAGCCCAGCCGCTGGTCAGGCTGTTGCTCGTCCAGCGCTCGATGTACTTCGTGCTCTCGTTCTTCGTGAAGGCGTGGTAGGTGCTGCCGGACTTCACGACGTAGGTGTCGATATAGTTGTAGCCGAGGCCACCCATCTGCTGCGGGCCGCTCCACGACGTGAGGTCCGAGTTCTGTGCGGTGTAGACGTACGGCCGGAAACCGCTCGAGTTCGTCGTCTGCCGGACACTCACGATGACCCGGACCGTGCTGCCCTCGATGTAGAACTCCGGCGCCCAGACGTTCTGGGTGTTGGAAAGGCCCGACGGGACGGTGGCGATGTTCGTCCAGTTCCGCAGGTCCGTGCTCCGTGCGACGGCGAAGTAGGTCGAGTTCGTCGTCCAGGACTGCACCGTGTACGCGATGTAGTAGGCGCTACCCCGCTTCACGATGCTCGGGTCGCGGAGCACGCCCGTGGGACCCCGGAAGTTCGTGTCGTGGAGGACGCTGTAGCTCGTGCCCCCGTTGGTGGACTGATAGATCCACAGCTCCTGGTCCGCAGCCGCGTCACCCTTGAACGTCGCGTAGATCATCGTGGTCGCCGCAGCTGCCGGCTGAGCGGACGCCGACTGCGGCAGCGCTAAGCCGCCGAGGATGAAGGCGACGACGCCGAGCACCGCAACGACCAGGCGGGGGCGTGTCGCCGTCCGTTCCTTCCAGGACTTCATTTTCTCTCCTTACCGTCGGGCCGACCGGAGGGCTGGTCGACCGGTTTGTTACCGCTACAGCGAGGCGCAGCGGCGTTCATTCCCTCCCGGGATGAGTCGTGCGAACCGGAGATGCGGGTGAATGTCGGAACAAATTCGATCCGACCGGCCGGAAGCGGCTCCTCGACATCGGTCTACTTCGTACCGCGCTCCAGGTCAGGCCCACCGTCAGGCCACCTTCGACCGGCTCACACGCAGCAATTCGAGCGCGGTTCGCACGCCGGGCCGCCCACCGCGCCTGCCCGAGCAGACCTGGATCAACCAGCTCTGCAGAGCCCGCCCAGTAAGATCGACTGTCCTATTTGACGTGATGGCTGCCGCCCTGCTCCGGGGCTGGCCGGGTTCGCCGGTAGGGCGCCCCTGACGGAGCTTCCCGCCGAGGCTGTACAGGTGGTGGTTTACGAGTCGCCGGAGGGGCCGGCGATCGAGACTCCGGTTCGGACTGGGGTTCCCAAGTTGGGCGAGCCGTCGGAGTTCCAGTTGATCTTCTGTGCCCGGGTGGTACGGGTGGTGCCGCAGCCCTGGCTGGTGGCAGAGTTCGCGTGGTAGACGACCCACGTTTCCGCACCGTCGGGTGACCTGACGAAGGAGGCGTGGCCCGGGCCGTAGACGCCGTTGGCGTCACTGCGCTCGAAGATGGGGGTCGGCTTCTTCGTCCACGAGCTGGCCGACATCGGGTCGCCGCCGGTCCAGGTCAGCTGCCCGAGCTTGTAGTCGGGTGTCTGGCAGGAGCTCGCCGAGTAGGTCAGGAATGTCTTGCCGGCGTTGTAGATGGCGTACGGGCCCTCGTTGACCGCTCCGCCCTGCCGTTCCCATGGCAGGGTCGGTGACGAGATCCGCACGCCGTTGCGCGAGACCTGTGTCGGCGAGGACATCGGAGCGATGAACAGTCCTTGTTCCCCGCCGCGGAACGCGGAGTAGACGAAGTGGTCCGGCCGGCCGTTGAACCGGACCACACTGCCGTCGATCGCCCATCCGTTGTCGGGCTCGAGATTGAGGATGCCCCGGTAGGTGTAGGCACCGTACGGGTCGGTCGTGTTGCTCTCCAGCACCGACGTGCGGCGTTCACCCTGACCCGGAGAGGCTTCGGCCGAGAAGTAGATGTACCACTTGTTGTTGGTGAACTGGATGTCCGGGGCCCACATGGTGCAGCAGCCGGGCCCCGCACTCAGGGTGAAGATCGTCTTTTCCGCCGCGGTCTTCAGGCCGGCCATGGTGGATGCCCTGCGCATGATGATTCTGTTGGACCAGGTGGTGGCCACGTAGTACCAGTTGCCGTTGGAGTAGGCGATTGAGGGGTCCGCGCTGTTGGGGGTGCCAACGAGGGGGTTGGTGAACGACGGCCCGGGCGCTGCGGGCGCTGCGCGCGCCGGGGAGGCCGGGATCGCAACGCCCAGGCCCACCGCGAGCACGGCAGCGCCGGCTAAGCCGAGCAGCAGCCGCGCCGCTCTCCGTCCGTGGTTGTCCAGCATGGAATTCCCTTCTTCGGGACTGCGCCGAGGGATGAGCGGCGTCGTCGGCCTGAGACCGGTCCGTGCGTGCGGTGACGCTTCTCATCGAGGCACGGTGATCGTCAACGTAACCTTCGAGACTGCGTACACCGCCTCCGGGGTGTTGCGCCTGAATACTTTCCCGGAGCGATCCCGGGATACGATCCTGCTCGTAGGTCAGCCGACGCCGTTGCTCGTCTGGGCCACCCGTTGGATGGTGCCGTCGGAGTTGTAGTTGAGGTATTCCATCGCCAGGGATCGCCGGTAGTTACCGCCACCGGGGCGGGCGTTGCGCTGGTAGGCGATGTACCAGCGGCCGTTGTACTCGGCGATGGACTGGTGGTTGGTGTTGATGTTGACGGAGTCGAGGATGACGCCGCGGTAGGTGAACGGGCCGAGCGGGTTGCTGGACGTGGCGTAGGCGATCTGGCCGGGCCAGCCGGTGGAGTACGAGTAGTAGTAGAGCCCGTTGCGCTTGTGCATGTGTCCGGCCTCGGCGTAAGCGCTGCCGCCGTTGATGACCACGTTCTGGACGGCGCCGGAAGTAGAGGTCATGTCGGAGTTGAGCCGAACCACCTTCGGGGCGCGGGCGCCTCCGAAGTAGAGGTACGCCTGCCCGTTGTCGTCCACGAATGCGGCCGGGTCGATCGGCTCATCGCCGGTGTTGGCGTCGCGTCCCCGCTCGATCAGCGGGTTGCCCCGAGCATCGCTGAATCCGCTGGTGGGTGAACTGCTGCGAGCGACACCGATCTTGGTGCGGTCGGTCGGGAGGTACAGGTAGTAGGTGCCGTTGCGCTGCACCGCGGAAGGCGCCCAGGCGTACTGCGTCGCCCAGGAGAATCCACTGACCGAGAACGGTGCGCCGTGGTCGGTCCAGTCGACCAGGTTGCTGGACGAGAACACCCGCCAGGCGCTGGAATCCCAGTACGTGCCGCTGTTGCCCTGGTCATCGGTGGCGTAGATGTACATGCGGCCGTTGGCGACGAGGATCGAGGGGTCCGCGGCGAAGCGCTGGATGAGCGGGTTCGCCGCCTGTGCGGGCGTGGCGGGCCCGGCGACCAGTGCGACCGTCGTCGCCAGAGTCGTTGTCAGCAGGTACCCGCAGGCACGCCGACGCGTCATGTGCCGGGGTCGCGCGGCCGAGCTCGGAGCGAGTCCCACCTTCTCGGTGGGTCGTGCGTTGGCCTCACCTTGCGCCGGTGGGCCTGAGATCGTGGGGCGATGACTGCTCATGGCATGACCTCCATCGAGTTGGGGGTGGTCATTCGGGCGACAGGTACGTACTGCAGATGCGCCGTCGGGATGCTGTAGACGACGAGCCCATACCGCCGCCCCGAAGTCGCCAGGGTCAGGCCAGAGCTGGAACGGCGGTTGATGGACCGGAGAAATCGGCAACCGAGTGCCGGTCGCGGCACCGACCGATTGGCAACAGGGCTGCGTTCGGTACGTTGACCGATGAGAGGTCGGGGAGCCAGGGGTTTCCACTCCACAGGGATCCCGGCGCCGGATGATGGCATCCTCGGATTCAGTTCGGTGACAAAGATGTTAACGTTAACACTCGGTTTGTCAAGGCCGGCCATCGGCAGAGGCCAGTTGATGTTGATTAGTTCGCGCAGCGGCGGGTTTCGCGGCGTCCGTGGAATGCTGAGCCCGGCGGACACTGGCCGAGCAGGCCGGCGCGGCGTGCCCGAACGGTATGCAGCGGCTGCTGCGCATCGCGGACCGGAGCGTCAAGGGTGTCCGAGCCGACGTCCGCGGCTACGGCACCGGCCCACCTGAGCCACCCCGAGGCCAGGTACTCGTGGTCGATGAGACCAGCCCATCAAGCAGGGTCGCCGCTCCGCGGGTGCAGCGCCGGTGCACCGGCACCACCGGAAAGATCGACAGCTGTCAGCTCGGGGCGTTCCTCGCCTGAGCGATCGATGACGGTGCGGCGGCTGAGATCCGCCAGCGGCACCACCGCGACCAGGATCGACTCGGGCCCGAACTCGGCATCCCGCGGCTTCAGTACCGGCGGTCCGGCAACGCCGCGAGAGCTGCGGATCGCTCGAAGACGGTCTCCTTGGTGACCACCCGGGACAGCACCTGCTCCCCCGCAACGATCTTCACGGCCAGCTCCATCAGCTGCTCGCCGATCAGCGGGTTGCACTCCACGATGTAGTTGATCTTTCCGTCGATCAGGGCCTGCAACCCCTCCCGCACCCCGTCCACGGAGATGATCTCGATGTCTCGCCCCGGCACCTTGCCGGCCGCCTCGATCGCCTCGATCGCACCCAGCCCCATGTCGTCGTTGTGCGCGTAGAGGACGTCGATGTCCGGTAGGTCGGCGAGGAAGTCCTCCATCACCGCGCGGCCCCCGGCCCGGGTGAAGTCGCCGGACGTCGAGGCCACGATCTTCAGCTGCGGGTTCGAGGAGATGGCCTCGGCGAAGGCCAGCTGGCGCTCGATCGCCGGGGCGGAGCCCACCGTGCCCTGGATCTCCACGATCGAAACCGGTTCTTCGGCCCGGATGTGGCGGTCGTCCAGCCACGTCCCCGCCTTGTTGCCCTCCTCGAGGAAGTCCGAGCCGAGGAAGGTCCGGTAGAGGCCGGGGTCGGCCGTCCGGATCGCCCGGTCCGTGAGGATGACCGGGATGCCGGCCCGCCTGGCCTCCCGCAGCACGGGGTCCCACCCGGTCTCGACGACCGGGCTGAAGGCGATGACGTCCACCCCCTTCGCGATGAAGGAGCGGATGGCCTCGATCTGCCGGTCCTGGTCCTGCTGGGCATCGGAGAACACCAACTCGATGCCGGCAGCAGCGGCGGCCTCCTGCACCGACCTGGTGTTGGCCACGCGCCACTCGCTCTCCGCGCCGACCTGTGAGAAGCCCATCGTGATCGGGCTGGCGTCCGAGGCGTCGACGGCTGTGCCCGTGTCCGCTCCGCATCCAGCCAGGGCGAGTGCCAACAACCCGGCTGCCGCAGCGAACCTCCGTGGTACGCGCATGCGTGTCTCCTGAAAGGGATGGGTGGATCGCGCTCGGCGCAGCGAGGCCGGTCGAGCTGTGCGCGACCTGTCGGTCGTCGCTGCCACGGAACGGCCCGCTGGGTCGATCATGCCGTCGGGGGCATGCGGACTCACTCTCCACTGAGTAAGGCGCTGGACGCGGGGAGGGCGTCCGACGGAAGCAGCATGTTAACGATCACACCGAAGATTCGCGCCATCATGATTGCGCGTGGAGGCAGTGTCAAGGGTCGACGAAGCGCGTTCAATCAACGCTCTCCCAACGGGAGCCGAACGCGCGCGAACCTCGGCGGGCGGCGCCGGTGGGAGTGAGGCACCGCCGGCCCGCAGTGCGGAGTACGTGCCCGGAGCTCAGCCCTGGGCCGCTGGCGGAGCGACGCTCGCCCGCTCGACCAGGACCGGGGCGATGATCCGGCTCTCCTGCCCGTCGCGGAGCTCGAGCTGGGCGAGCAGCAGGTCCAGACCCTGCCGGGCGACGGACTCGAAGTCCTGGCGCACGGTGGTCAGCGGCGGCACCAGGAACTCCGCTTCCGGAATGTCGTCGAACCCGACGACACTGACCTGGTCCGGAACGCTGCGACCCAGTTCGTGCAGGGCCCGCAGCAGCCCGAGGGCGAGCGAGTCGTTGGCGGCGAAGACCGCCGTGACCTCGGGCATCCGCCCCAGCAGCTGGCCGGCCCGGTACCCGGCGGCGGACGTCCAGTCCGCGGGGACGACCGGGGGTGGTTCGAGCCCGGCCCGGCGCAGGGTGTCCGACCACCCGGCCATCCGCTCGGCGGCGTCGAACCAGTCCGAGGGGCCGGAGACGTGCCACACCGTGGCGTGCCCGGCGTCCAGGAGGTGCTGCGTGGCGAGCCTGGCCCCCTCGGCCTGATCGACGTTCACGGCCGGCCGCAGGCGGTCGGGGCCGCTGTCGACGGTGACGATCGGGACGCCGGACGGCAGCTCGCGCAGGGCGTCGATCGCCGAGGCGACCGGCGCGATCACCGCCATGCCGGCGACGCGTTGATCGAGCAGTCGCCGCACCGCGTTGCCGGTCGAGGCCTGGTCGAAGGTGCGCAGGCGGGCGACGATGACGGTGAAGCCGGCCTCGGCGGCCTGCTCCTCGAAGGCCGCCAGCAGTGAGACGGGGCCGAAGAGCGTCGTCCGCGGGGCGACCACGCCCAGCACCTGGGAGCGGCCGGTGACGAGCGCCCGGGCCGCCCGGTTGGGCCGGTAGCCGAGCTCGCCGATGGCGGAGAGGACCTTGTGCCGGGTGCCCTCCCGGACGTGAGGGTGACCGTTGAGGACCCGCGACACGGTCTGGTGCGACACCCCGGCTCGCCGGGCCACGTCGATGATGGACGGCTCACGCGCAGGTCCGGCCTCCACGCCCATCCCCACCACCGATCGATGTCGTCGCCTTGTCAGGGCGGCCGCGCGCCCGACCGGAGCTTAATACGGCTCCAGCTCGTCACCCCCGTGCCGAGCCGCAACCGCCCGCCTCCTCCTCACTGGGGGCAGCTCTTGTTGACGTTCACAGTCGTCTCTGACGCCTTCCCGCCAGCTCGAAGTCATTACTCAAGGCGGCTTGACCGCAGAGAATATTGACGTTAACAATGTGGCCCGACCAGCACCGCGACCTCGCCCGCCGACTTGCCGAGCTGGATCGGGCCGGCCAGGATCCGGGGGCACCCGCCCTGGGCGCCGTCGTGCGGGCGCTGGACGGCGCGCCGGTTGCCGTCGAGCAACTGTCGGACCGGCTGGTGCTCACCTTCCCCGTCGGCCTGTTCGACGGCAGCGTCCGGTTCGCGGGCGACGCCCGGGCCCGGCTGCGCGAGGTCGGCACCCGGCTCGGCGCGGCCGGGACCACCGTCCGGTTCGTCGTGGTGGGCCACACCGCCGACGTCACCGGCACGACCGGCGGCGAGGACGACCGCGGGATCGGGCTGCGGCGGGCCGAAGCGGCCGCCCACGAACTGGCCGAGGCCGGCTCGCGGCCGCTGAGCGACTTCCCCACCACCACCACCGACGGCCGGCCGGTTCGGCCCGGCGACGACCCGGCCGTGAACCGGACGGTCAGCGTCGTGGTCCAGCAGGCGTAGGCGTCTCGACGGGCGATCGTCCCCGCCGTCGCCGTCGCCGACCTCCCCCCGATCGACGCCGTGCTGCTCACCCACGACCACCACGGCGACAACCTCGACACGGCCGGACGCGCCCTGCTCCCGTCCGCCCCCGTCGTCATCACCACCCCGTCCCGGGGCCGGCAGGCTCGGCGGCCGAGCGCGGGGCCTGGTCCCGTGGGCCACCACCACACTGGACGCGCCCGGCCGCCCGACGATCGAGGTCACGGCCACCCCCTGCCGGCACGGCCCACCACTGAGCCACCCGGTCGTCGGTGACGTCGTCGGGTTCGCGCTGCGCTGGGACAGCCAGCGCCACGGTGTCCTGTGGATCTCCGGTGACACCGTGCTGTACGACGGGGTCCGGAAGGTCGCCGACATGGTGGAGGTCGACGTCGCGAGCCTGCACCTGGGCGGGGTGCGGTTCCCGCTGACCGGACCGCTTCGCTACACGATGACCGGCGCCGACGCCGACGAACTCTGCGGACTGCTCCGTCCTCGCACCGCGGTACGCGTCCACTACGAGGGATGGCGCCACTTCCGGCAAAACCGCGCCGCCATCGAGCGCGACCTCGCCCGGGCACCGGCGGACCTCACCCGCGGCTTCCGGTGGCTCCCGCTCGGCACCCGGGTCACGGTCGGCGCGTGAGGACCGGCCTGGCCCGGCGAGATCACCCGGCCGAGTCCCTCGGCTCCGGCGGCGTGGATGGGAGCTCACCGGAGCGGTAACCGCGGCGGTTCGCAGGGACCTCAGCAGGCGCGCCAGTCGCAGGAAGCGAGATCGCCCGGATCACCAGCGAGGCGTCCCTCGCGGTTGGAGAAGTTCAGGTCCTCGTCACCGGTAGCTGAGCCGAGCCGAGGAGGGTCCCCACCCTCCAACCGCTCACGCCAACCCAGCACCGGCCACGAGGACCGGCTCGGCTGCGTGGTTGATCGACCTCGCCGCGCGAACCTGCGGCATCGACCTGGCCGAACAAGACCTCGAACGAGCGCTGCTGATCCGCGCCGTCGCCGCTGGGCTACGCCCGCGCGTCCTGGGAGGTGAACAAGGGCAGCGACCACGACTGCGTTCGTCGAGTTACTTCGCACCCACCGCACCAGCGCTCCCAGGGACCACCAACTCAACCTCGAATCCTCGCCATGAGGGCCGCCCTGGGAGCCCAGACGCGAAATGGCCGCACGGCCGCCCGTCAGCACAAGGACGCCGGGATGGACGTTGGCAGCCGCCGAGCGTCACGATGAACCGCCGTGAACATCTCGAGCGAGGGTGGTAGATCGATGCCGGACCTCGACAACCAGGGCACGGTGGCTCGCCGGCACGGGTCGGTCCTCGCAGCTCCGACCTTCAGCGGCGTGTTGCTGGCGCTGCTGTTCTGGTGGGAGTCGCTCACGCCGACGCTGGTTCCCCGGCCCTGGGCGGCCCAGGCGGCGGTCAGCGGTGTCTGTATCGCTGTCGGGTACGGGATCGGCGCTCTGGTCGGACACGGGGTACAGCGGGCCTTGGTCCGGTGGGGTGACTCGCCGGGCCCGAGGACCCGGTCGTGGTCGTGGCTCCTCCTCGGTGTCGGGTGGCCGGCGGGAGTCCTCGGTGGCTCGGTTCTCTGGCTCGACCGGCAGAACGACCAACGCACCCTGATGGGGATGCCGCCGGTGGGCTGGTCGGACGTCGTGCCGATGGTGACGGGAGCGGCCGTACTCGCGGCGCTGCTGGTCGTGGTCGGTCGGGCCATCCAGAAGGGCCTGCGGGCGCTCGACCGGCGCATCCGCCGCCGCGTCCCGGGACGCCTGGCGGCCCCGACCACCATCCTGCTCGGCGTGGTGCTGGCGGTCCTCCTCTTCGGCGGACTGGCCTTCCGCGGCGTCACCGAGCTCGCGAGTTCCGCCTACGGCGCGATGAACGAGGAGACAGCGGAAGGGATCGTCAGACCCGAAGGAGCAACGGTCTCCGGTAGCCCTCAGTCGCTGGTTCCCTGGGAGACGCTGGGACGCATGGGCCGCGACTTCGTCGCCGGGGTCACCACCGCCGACGAGCTCGCCGCGTTCCCCGGGACCGGCGGCCCGCCGGTCGACCCGGTGAGGGTGTACGTCGGCGTGCGCTCCGCGGATTCGCTGGACGCCCGCGCCGAGCTCGCCGTGCGCGAGCTCGAGCGGGCCGGCGGGTTCGACCGGGAGGTCCTGGTGGTGTGGGTGCCCACCGGCACGGGCTGGATGATCCCCGAAGCCGCGGAGGCGCTCGAGCAGCTGTACGACGGCGACACCGCCATCGTCGGCATCCAGTACTCCTACCTGCCCAGCCTCCTCTCGGTGTTCCTGGACGACGGGCTGGCGGTCGAGGCGGGATCCGCGTTGTTCAACGCAGTGGAGGCGCACTGGAACCAGCTCCCGTCCGACAGGCGCCCGCGGCTGCTGCTCTTCGGCAAGAGCCTCGGCACGGCCGGGGTCGAGGCGATCTTCGCCGCCGTCGACGCCCGGTCATCGATCGGCAACCTGGTCGCCCGGACAGACGGGGCCCTGATCGTGGGCGCCAAACACGTCAACCCGATCCATTCCCAGATCACCGATGCCCGGGATCCCGGATCGCCCGTCTGGCAGCCGATCCTCGACCAGGGGCGCACCGTGCGGTTCCTCAATCGGGACCCGAACCAGCGCCCGCCCGGCGGTGCCTGGTCGGCCCCCCGGATCTGCTACCTCCAGCACCCCTCCGACCCGGTGTCCTTCTGGGGTGTCGAGGCACTCTGGCGGCCCCCGGAATGGATGGATCGACCCCGCGGGTACGACGTACCGGAAAGCGCCCGCTGGTTCCCGATCGTCACCGCGGTCCAGGCAGTCAGCGATCTGGTCCTCCAGCTCAGCCCGCCACCGGGCTTCGGACATGACTACGCAACGGACTACGTCAGCGGGTGGGCACAGGTCCTGCCCCCCGATGGCTGGACCGACGCCGACAAAGAACGCCTGGAGCAGTTCCTCGGCCAGGGAACAGCAGGAGAGTCAGAGCCCTGAACGTCCGCGTTCCCGCAGGGCGGGCCGAGGGTTTGACGTTCGTCTCGGAGGTGCGGTGCGGCGGGTCATGGCTGTACCCGGACGGCCACGAGGGTGACCGTCATGGGCGTTGCGCCGCGCAGATAAGCGATCTCGACCGGGCGGCCCGACCGGGCCCCGAGTTCGGCAACGGTGATCTGCTCGACGCTTGCCGCGGGCTGTCCGTTGACCTGGGTGATCACGTCGTTGGGCCGTAGCCCGGCCAGGTCGGCCGGGCCACCGCTGGCGACGGAGCCGACCAGCAGCCGGCCGGGAAGGCCGAGCTGCTCGGCGATCGCGGCTGGCACGGCCTGCACCTGCAAACCCACGGTGTAGTGGGTGACCGTGCCGGTTGAGATGAGCTCTTCGGCGATGGGCATGGCGATATCGACCGGGATGGCGAAGCCGAGGCCGACACTGCCTCCGCCGCCCTCACCGGCGTCGTTGGGAACAGTCGCGATGGCCGTGTTCACGCCGATCAGCTCGGCTCGGCAGTTCACCAGGGCGCCGCCGCTGTTGCCCGGATTGATGGCGGCATCGGTCTGGATCGCACCCACCAGATGCGCTGTCTGCCCGTCCGCTGCGGGGACCGCGACCTCGCGGTCCAATGCGCTCACGATCCCCGCTGTCACCGTGTCGACCAGCCCGAGCGGGGCACCGAGGGCCACCACGGGCTCGCCCACCAGGAGGTTCTGCGACGAGCCGAGCGCGCTGACCGGCAGACCACTCGCCTGGTCGGCAGCCTTGAGGACCGCCAGATCGGTCAGCACGTCACGCCCCACGACCGCGGCGGGGGACGAGCGGCCGTTGCTGTAGCGGACGACGAGGGAGCCGCCGTTCAGCGCGGGCGAGATCACGTGGTCGTTCGTCACGATGACCCCGCCCGGCCGGACGATCACGCCGGAGCCGGTTCCGCCCGTAGCCCCCGTGCTCGTCTGCGCCGCGACCGTCACCACGGACGGCAGGCCGGTGGCCGCCACCGCCGTCGCCGAGCACGCTGCAGGTGGTCCGTCAGTCGTGGCCCCCACCCCGATCGACGGCCCGACGACCATGCCGACGACGACACCGACGACCAACGCGATCACGGTGACCACACCCATCACGAGGACCGACACCCGGGACGGGACCCCACCCCGGTGGATTCTCCGGCGTGTCGGCCGCGCGGCCGCGGTCGCCCCGTTTCCGGTGGTCACCACGACGCCTCGTTCAGGTTCCGGCCGGATCGGTGCCGGGCAGTTCGGGTTCGACCGGCTCCACCTTCTCGATCTTGAACCCGGTGAACCCGTAGATCACCGAAAGCAGCGGGCTGGCGATGTTGAAGAAGCAGAACGGCAGGTAGACCAGCGTCGGCACGCCGAGCACGGCGCCCATGAACGCGCCGCAGGAGTTCCACGGCACGAGCGGCGAGGTGACGGTGCCGCTGTCGGCGGTCAGCCGCGACAGGTTCGTCGGGGCGAGGCCGCGGCGGGCGAACTCGGCCCGGTAGATCTTCGCGGGCATGACCAGCGCGATGTACTGGTCGCCGGCGACGACGTTGAGCCCGAACGCCGTGGCGAACACCGTCAGGAACAGCCGTCCGGTGCCCTTCGCGGCCCGGATCATCGGGTCGATCAGGCGGCTGATCAGCCCGAACTCCTCGAGCAGGGTGCCGAACGTGACCGCGCCGATGATCAGCCAGAGGGTGAGCAGCATGCTGTCCATACCGCCGCGCGACAGCAGGGAGTCGATGTCGGCGATGCCGGAGTCCATGGTGAACCCGGTCGCCATCGCCTGCCACACGGCCTTGATCCCGGCGAGGACGCCGTTGAGACCGGGTTCGGCGATGAAGACGCGGACGACGTCGGACTGGGTGAACACGCCGAGGACGCCGGCGAAGATCGCCGAGATCATCAGCGCGATCGAGGCCGGGGCCTTGCGGATCGACAGCACGGCCAGCAGCACCAGCGGCAGCAGGTTCAGCGGGGTGATCCAGAAGATGTCCCCGAGGGCGCCGAGTTCGCTGCCGGTGTCGCCGGCGTCGGTCGCCGCCGGGCCCCAGAACAGCCCGATCAGCCCGAACAGCACGAACCCGATCAGGAACGCCGGCACCGACGTCCACGCCTGCCGCTTGATGTGCCGGTAGACGTCGACCTTGACCAGTTGCGCGGTGAGGACGGTCGTCTCCGACAGCGGCGAGAGCTTGTCGCCGAGGTAGGCGCCGGAGATGACCGCCCCGGCCGTGATCCCCGGCGAGATGCCCAGCATCGCCGCGATGCCGACCAGCCCGACGCCGATGGTGCCCGCGGTGGTCCACGAACTGCCGATCGACATCGCGACGATCCCGCAGATCAGCGCCGTCGCCGCGTAGTACCACGTGGGCGAGAGCACCTGGATCCCGTAGTAGACCAGGGTCGGGATGGTGCCGGACATGTTCCAGGTGCCGATCAGCGCACCGACCGCCAGCAGGATGAACACCGCGCTCGTGATCGAGGCCACCGCCCGCTGACCGGCGGCCTGGACGTTCTCCCACGGGTGGCCGTTCTTCAGCACGATGAGCGCGGCGATCATCGCGCAGATCACCAGCGCGACCTGGATCGGGCCGTCCAGCGCGTCCAGCCCGAAGAGCGCGAGCGACCCGCCGATCAGCACCACGAGCGTGACGAGCGGGAGAATCGCGTCGGCCAGCGACGGATCGCGGACGGTGCGGTCGCCCTCGGTGGCGGTCATGGACGGCGCGTCAGATGGCGATGAAGCCGGTCCACAGACCGACGACGCCGGTGATCCCGCCGAGCACGATCACCGCGCAGAGCGCGATCTCGGTGGGGCTGAACAGCCGCCTACCCCGTTCGCTGCGCGCCTTGACGTACAGCAGCGTGGCCGGCGCGAGGAGCACCGCGGACAGCAGCAGGAACTGCAGGCCGGCGGCCTCGAACAGGAACAACGTGTAGGCGGTCGCGATCCCCGCGATGATCGCCTCCTTGCGGCGCGTCCGCGGGGCCACGCCCTCGTAGGACTCGCCGGTGAGGCCGAGTTTCAGCGCGTACGCGGCGGCGAAGAAGTACGGGATCAGCGCCAGGCTGGTGGACAGGTCGAGCATGAAGTTCAGCGCGTCGGTCAGGACCAGGGTCGCGCCGAGCAGCGCCTGGACCGCCAGCGAGCTGACGACGAGGGCCGTGATCGGCGTCTTCTGCTCGTTCTCCCGCCCGAGGAACGCCGGGAAGTCCTCGTTGCGGGCCGGCATGTACATCACCTCGGCGGCCATCAGGGTCCAGGCGAGGTAGGCGCCGAGGACGGAGATGATGACCGCGGCGCTGATGAACCAGCGGCCCCAGTCGCCGACGACGTGCTCGAACAGGCCGATCATCGAGGGCTGGCGGGTCGCCGCGATCTCCGGCTGCGCCATCACCGAGTAGCTGGCCAGCGTCACCAGGGCGAAGATCGACAGCACGCTCAGGAAGCCCAGCACGGTCGCCCGGCCGACGTCCTCGCGCTTCTTCGCGTAGCGGGAGTAGACGCTCGCGCCCTCCACACCGAGGAACACGAACGTCGTGATGATCATGGTGTTGCGGATCTGCTCGTCGAGCGAGCCGAGGTCGCCGTAGCCGGTGGCGATCCAGTTGTCGGCGAACACGCCGGCGTCGAAGGCGAGCAGCAGCACGACGATGAAGACGAGGATCGGCACGATCTTGAGGACCGTCACGATCCGGTTGATCGCCGCGGCGTCGCGCACGCCCCGCGCGATCAGGTAGTGGAACAGCCAGACCCCGACCGTGGACACCGCCACCGCGAGGATGGTGTCGCCGTCGCCGAAGGCGGGGAAGAACGCGCCGAGGGTCGCGGTGATGAACACCCAGTAGAAGGCGTTGCCGGCGATCGCGCTGGCCCAGAAGCCGATCGCGGAGTTGAACCCGACGTAGTCGCCGAAGCCGGCCTTGGCGTAGATGAAGACCCCGGAGTCGAGGTCGGGCTTGCGGATGGCGAGGTTCTGGAAGACGAACGCGAGCATCAGGATCCCCGCCCCGGCGACCGCCCAGGCGATCAGCGACCCGAGGATGCCGGTCGCCACGCCGAAGCGCGCCGGTAGCGAGAACACGCCCGCGCCGACCATGCTGCCGACCACCATGCCGGTCAGCGTGGGCAGGCTCATCTTGCCCGGGGTCTCGACCGGGGGATCGGTGGGCCCGGTGGGGTCGATGGGCCCGCTGGGCCCGCTGGGCCCGCTGGGCTCGCTGGGATCGGTGGGCCCGGCGACCCGGGAAGCCGTGTCAACCATCGTCAGCTACTCCCCTTCGGTACTGGCTGCTCGGTAGTCGACGTCTCAGTAGTCGACGGCGTCGCGGGTGATCGGGCAGGTCATGCAGTGCCCGCCGCCCCGGCCCCGGCCCAGCTCGGCGCCGACGATGGTGATGACCTCGATGCCGGCCTTGCGCAGCAGCGAGTTCGTGTAGGTGTTGCGGTCGTAGGCGAA
>NZ_JAGSOV010000054.1 GCF_023898865.1 Pseudonocardia humida | reverse complement strand
ACGTCGCGGTCGCTGCTACGCGATCAAGCGATGTCGCGGCGGCGCTCGGCGAGCAACTCGAGGCGCTCGGTCAGCAGGACCTCCAGGTCGGCCACCGACCGGCGCTCCAGGAGCATGTCCCAGTGCGTGCGCGGCGGCTTCGCCTTCTTCTGCTCGGGCTCGGTGCCGTCCACCAGCTTGGAGATGCTGCCGTGCAGGCGGCACTCCCACGTGATCGGCGGCTCGGCGTCATTCGCGAAGGGCACCTCGAAGTCGTGCCCGCGCGGGCACGCGTAGCGCATCGACTGCCGCGGCGCGAGGTCGTGGTTGCGGTCGGTCTCGTAGCTGACAGCCCCGAGCCGGCTGCCACGGAGCACGCGGTCGGCCATGCGTCACCCTCCCCTTTCACCAGCCGAGGGAGCCTCCCTCGGCCTTCACCACCGGGTGTAACGTCTACAGCGCTGACGTATTCCCGGACTCGACGGGCGACTCCCGACGAGGTGTCGGTCGTAACGTGACCGACACCGGAAGTTTGCCGCCCTGATCGGTGAGTGTCCCCCATGCCGCCCGGTCGCACACGTCGTTGTGACGCGTCTGCCAGATGTGACTTATGTCACTCAGAACACATCAATGTTTACATGCAAACCCACCTCACGTACCGGACGAATCGCCCAGAGGGGATCAGTTCTCCCGGCGTGGTGACCTCGCACAATGCCGCTCGTGACGGCTCGGGTGCGCTCCGCTACGCCTTGGCGGCGGCGTGCCGGGGCGGCTGCACCGGCCAGAGGGCGACGAGTCCGGCGGCCAGCACCAGCAGGATGCCGATCATGCCGGCGCGCTCGCTGGCGAACAGCCCGGTGAACAACCCGAACAGGCTGGGCGCCAGGAACGACACGGCGCGGCCGGTGGTGGCGTAGAGCCCGAACAGCTCACCCTCGCGGCCGGGCTCGGCCAGCCGGTTGACGAACGTGCGCGACGAGGACTGCGCGGGCCCCACGAACAGGGTCAGGGCCAGCCCGAAGATCCAGAACATGGTCGGGCCGGTCGCGAACAGCAGCACCACCCCGACCACGAGCATCCCGACCAGCGACCCGACGATCACCGGCTTGGGTCCCACCCGGTCCTCCAGGCGCCCGCCGGTGAGCGCCCCGGCCGCCGAGACCACGTTGGCGGCGATGCCGAAGATCAGCACGTCGGCGGCGCCGATGCCGTACACCGAGACCGCCAGCACCGCGCCGAAGGTGAACACCGCGGCCAGCCCGTCCCGGAACAGGGCGCTGGCCAGCAGGAAGTACACGGTGTGCGGGTTGTGCCGGTAGATCGAGCGCAGGTCGGCGAACAGCTTGCGGTAGGCGCCCGCGACGCCCAGGCGCTGCGGGCGCTGCGGGTCGGGCGGGATCTCCGGCACCGCCACCCACATCGGGATGGCCGAGACCAGGAACCACGCCGCCGCCACCAGCGCGACCAGCCGGATGTTGAAGCCGTCCTCGGTGGAGGCCCCGAGCGCGCCGCCCTCGCCGGCGATCAGCCCCACGTAGACCAGCAGCAGCAGGACGATGCCGCCGAAGTAGCCCATCGACCAGCCGAACCCCGAGACCCGGCCCATGTTCTGCGCCGAGCTCACCTGGCTGAGCATCGCGTTGTAGGAGACCTGGGCCAGCTCCACGAACACCGAGCCCGCGGCCAGCAACCCCAGCCCCAGCCACAGGTAGGAGTAGTCGTCGCGGACGAAGAACAGCCCGACGGTGGCCAGCACCGTCAGCCCGGTCCACACCAGCGTCGAGAGCTTGCGCCGGCCGGCGGAGTCGGCCTGCTGGCCGATCACCGGGGCCAGCAGCGCGATCACCAGCCCGGCGATGCCGACCGCGAAGCCCAGCGCCGAGCTCGCCTCCGGGCGCTCGTCACCGACGGCGTCGGTCAGGTAGACCGAGAACACGAACGTGAGGATCACGGCGTTGAACGCCGCCGACCCCCAGTCCCAGAAACCCCAGGCCACGATCCGGCCGCGGGACACCGGGACGACCGCGGCAGGGCCGTGGCCAGGGGTCGGCTGGGTGCTCACGCGCGGAGCGTAGCGCCGCGTCCCCACCGGGTGAACGCCGGAGCCGCGCGGTTCAGCCCGGCCAGTCGCCGCGGTCGCGCAGCACGGAGCGCAGCAGGTCGGGCCGGTCCGACAGCAGCCCGTCGACGCCGAGGTCGAGCAGTTCGACCATCTCGACCGGGTCGTCCACGGTCCACACGTGCACCTCGCGGCCGCTGTCGTGGGCCACCCGCAGCAGCCTCGCGTCCACGACGGTCAACGGTCCGATCCGGCGCGGCAGCTGGGCGAGCTGACCGTCCGCCACCGGGGCGGGCAGCGACGACAGCGGACCGGGCAGCGCGTCGAACCACGCCCGCGCCCGCAGCCCGACGGCGTCGCGCTGCGACATCGACGTGCACAGCCGCGGCCCGGCCCCGGCCCGCGCCCGGCGCAGCCAGCGGTGGTCGTAGCCGCCCACGCACACCCGGTGCCAGCTGTCGGTGCGCTCCAGCAGCCGCAGCAGCGGCCCGACCACGACCGCCGACTTGACCTCGACCGTGATCCGCACGTCGGGCAGCTCGGTCAGCACCCGCTCGAGCGTCGGGATCGGCTCGCGCCTGCCCACCCGGACCCCGGCCAGCTCCGCGGCGCGCAGCTCGGCGATCGGTCCGCGGCCGTCGGTGGTGCGGTCCAGGGTGGGGTCGTGGTGCACGACGACCACGTCGTCGGCGGTGGCGTGCACGTCCATCTCCAGGTACCCGAACCCCTCGGCGACGGCCCGGTGGAACGCCGCCAGGGTGTTCTCCAGCCCGGCCAGCTCGTCGACGTGCCAGCCGCGGTGCGCGTAGGCGCGGGGGTAGGGGCCGTCGAGGTAGGGGTGGCGCGTGGCCGGCTGCATGCGCCGAGCCTGCCAACCGCCGCCGCGCTCACCCGCGCCGGGGCAGGTGCTGTCCCTCGTCGGTGAGCAGCCCGGCCATCAGATCGCCGTGCTCGGCGATGCGCCCGGGCAGGTCGTCGGCGGTGAACACCAGATCCTCGCGGCGGCGGCAGGCCGCCACCTCCTCCCAGGTCACCGGGGTGGCCACGGTCGGCCGGGCCCGCCCGCGCAGCGAGTAGCTGGCGATCGTCGTCTTGTAGGGGTTGTTCTGGCTCCAGTCGACGAACACCTTGCCCCGCCGCCGCGCCTTCGCCATCACCGCGGTGACCGTCGACGGGGTCTGCCGGGCCATCTCCTGGGCGACCGCCTTGGCGAACTCCGAGGTCTGCTCCGGGCTCGACACCGCGACCGGCAGGTACAGCTGCATGCCCTTGCCGCCGCTGGTGCGCGGATAGCAGGTCAGCCCGTCATCGGCGAGGTGCTCGCGGATCCGCACGGCCACCCGCGCGCAGTCGACCACCGTGGTGCCCTCGCCCGGGTCGAGGTCGAAGACCACCAGGTCGGGCAGGCCCCGCCCGTTGTCGCCGTCCGGGTCGACGCGCCACTGCGGGACGTGCAGCTCCAGCGCGGCCAGGTTCGCCGCCCAGGCCAGCCCCTGCTCGTCGTCGATCAGGGGGAAGTCGGCGGTCTCGGACCGCCCGCCCGGCGTGCCGACCCGCGCGGTGCGGATCCACTCCGGCGCGTGGCGCGAGACGTCCTTCTCGAAGAACGAGCCCCGCTCCACGCCGTCGGGCCAGCGGACCATCGTCACCGGCCGGCCCGCCAGGTGCGGCAGCATCACCTCGGCGACGGCCAGGTAGTGCGCCACGACGTCGGCCTTCGTGGTGCCGGTGAGCGGGTAGAGGACCTTGCCCGGGTTGGTCAGCCGGGCCCGGCCCACCCCGCGTCGGGTCGGGCCGTCCGCGGCCCCCTTGTCGGTGCGCGGGGTCGTGGTGGGCGCCGGGGTCGGCGCGTCGGTCGCCACCTCCACCCACGACGGCGAGCGCCGCCCCGCCTCGTAGGTCGAGTCGGCCCGCTTCGCCACCACGTACGGCAGGCCCTGGGCCGCGGCGGCCCGCACCACCTCCGGCCCGCCGCCGGGGAACACCGGTGCGACCCGCCACCGCGGCCCGGTCAGCGGCAGCCCCTCCAGCAGCCCGCGGCGCTGCTCGAACACCAGCCCGCGCACGTCGCGGCCGTCCAGGTGCAGCAGGTCGCCGATCCACAGCTCGCTGCCACCTGCGCGTTCGGTCAGCTCGCCGTCCAGCAGGACCTGGGTGGCGCTCAGCGACGGCCCGAGCTCGCGCAGCTGCGGCACCGCCAGCTCCTCGCCCTCGCCGTCGGTGATCCGCGCCCGACCGCCCTCGACCCGCACCACCACGCGCCGCCCGCCGAACCCGACCTGCAGCCACCAGCCCTCGTCGCGGGGCAGCGGGCCGGGGGTGGCCAGCATCGGGCGGGCGTCCATCGGCAGCGGCTCGTGCTCGGGCGCGGGGTCCGAGCGGCGCAGCAGCCACTCCTCGCGCTCGCCGCCGCGCCGCCCGCCCGCGGTGCGGATGAACACGAACCGGCCCCGCGCCCGCTGCCCGCTCATCCGGACGATGACCTCGCGGGAGTTCCACTTCTCGGTCTCGTAGGTGCCGGTGTCCCAGATCGTCATCCGCCCGCCGCCGTACTCGCCGGCCGGGATCTCCCCGGAGAACTCCAGGTACTCGATCGGGTGGTCCTCGGTGCGCACCGCCAGGCGCACCGTGCCCGGCTCGGTGGGCAGGCCCTTGGGCACCGCCCAGGACGCCAGCACCCCGTCACGCTCCAGCCGCACGTCCCAGTGCAGGCGCCGGGCGTGGTGCTCCTGGATGACGAACCGGTCGTCGTCGCCGGCGAGCGGCTCGCCCTCGGGAACCGGCTCGGGGGTGCGGGCGGGGTCGCGCTTGCGGCGGTACTCCTCCAGCGGCACGCGTTCCAGGCTAGGGCTTGCATCTGACGGACCGCACAGCTGACCATAGGCTCACCTGAACCCAGGAGAGCCTATGTTCGTGTGCATCTGCGCCGCGGTACCCGACACCGAGATCAGGTCGTGCGTGGCCCGCGGCGCCCGCACCGTGGAGGAAGTCGGCGACGCCTGCGGCGCCGGCACCGGCTGCGGCTCCTGCCACGACCGCATCGACACCTTCCTGCTGTCCGCGGAGTACCCCACCGCCGGACTGCCGCGCACCGCCTGAGGCCCGCCTGACCAAGGGCGAGCTTGCGCTCGGCGAGGACGACCTTGCTGGCAGACCCGCTCCGACCAGCGCTAACGTCCATCGGCGGGCGGAAGCACCGGTCGCGGGACGAGCGGAACGAGGGCGGAGCCATGCAGGGCGACCCGGAGATCATCGCGTTGCTCAACGAGCAGCTGACCAGCGAGCTGACGGCGGTCAACCAGTACTTCCTGCACGCCAAGATGCAGCAGAACTGGGGCCTGACCAAGCTCGCGGCCTACACCCGTGCGGAGTCGATGGACGAGATGCGCCACGCCGAGCGCATCACCGACCGCATCCTGCTGCTGGAGGGCCTGCCGAACTTCCAGCGGCTGTTCTCGCTGCGCATCGGCCAGACCGTCGGGGAGATGCTGGAGTCCGACCTCGCCGTCGAGCGCGAGGTCGTCGACCGGCTCCGCCCGGGCATCACCATGTGCCGGGCCAAGGGCGACCACACGACCGCCACCCTCTTCGAGGAGATCCTCGCCGACGAGGAGCACCACATCGACTACATCGAGACCAACCTGTCGCTGCTGGAGAAGCTCGGCGAGCCGCTCTACCTCGCCCAGCTGGTCGACCAGCCGCCCACCGCAGGCTGAGCGGCCTCACTCGGCGCAGTGCGGCGCCGAGAGGTAGGCGCCCGCGAAGCTGTCGGGCAGGGTCAGGCCCTGCACGATCGTCGCGCCCAGCGCCAGGTTCCGGGTGCCGTCGGTGAACTTCTCGACCCCGGTCGAGTACGCCTGGACGGTCAGCGGCTCCGACGCCTGCACCGCGTCCCGGCCCTCGACGTAGGACTCCCGCGCGCTGGTGAACTCCTCGACGACCTGCCCGAACGCCGCGCGCGTCGCCTCGTCGGGGGCGTCGTCGCGCAGCACCACGAAGTCGGGCAGCGCGGTGTCGACGATCCCGATCACCCGGTTGATCGAGGTGAGGTAGTCGCGGCGGGCGGCGGCGGCGTCACCGGTCGCGGTGGGCGAGATGGTGGTGTCGGCCAGGCTCACCAGCAGCTCGCCCGAGGCGCACAGCCGGTCGACGTAGCGGACCTCCGGGCTGTCCGGGGCGAAGGAGGGGGTCGGCGGGCCCGCGGCGACGGGCGTCGTCGGGCCGGTCGTGGGGTCGGTGCCCCCGCCCGCCGTCGACAGCGTGATCCCGAGGGTGGTGCCGGCGGCGACCAGGACCGCGGCCGCGACCGCGACGAGCACGCGGGTCCGGCGCTTCCCCGTCGGAGCACGCTCGACGAGGGTCGCGGGCGGGGCCGTGATGTCGGCGGTCTCGCGCCCGTCGGGCGCCCGGGGCGCGGGTGCGAAGCCACCCGCTCCGCGCAGCCCGACCGCGATCCGCTGCGCGGTCGGCCGGCGCGCGGGGTCCTTGTCCAGGCAGGCCCGCACCAGCTCGCGCACCTCGCCGGGCACCCCGGTCAGGTCGGGCTCGCCGTGCACGATCCGGAACAGCGCCGCGGCCGCCTGGTCGGCGGCGAAGGGGCTGCGCCCGGTGGCCGCGAACACCAGCGTCGACCCCAGCGCGAACACGTCGATCGGCGGGCCACCGGGGCCGATCCCGGAGATCTGCTCGGGCGCCATGTACTCCGGGGTGCCCACGACCTGCCCGGTCCCGGTGAGCTGGGTGCCCCCGGCCGACCAGGCGATGCCGAAGTCGATGACCTTGGGTCCGGCGGGGGAGAGCAGCACGTTGGCCGGTTTCAGGTCGCGGTGCACCAACCCGGCGGCGTGGATCGCGCCCAGGGCCTCGGCCAGCCCGCGCGCGAGCGCCGCCAGCGGGGCCGGCGGCATCGGTCCCGACGTGGCCACCGCGTCGGCCAGTGACGGCCCCTCGACGTACTCGGTGGCCAGCCAGGGCTGGTCGGCGTCGGGATCGGCGTCGAGCACGCGGGCGGTGAACAGCCCGGCCACCGACAGCGCCGCGGAGACCTCCCGGCGGAAGCGGTGGCGGAACCCGGTGTCGCCCGCCAGGTCGTCGCGGATCATCTTGACCGCCGCGCGCCGCCCCTCCGGGGTGCTGGCCAGGTACACCCGGCCCATGCCCCCGACGCCGAGCCGGGCCTCGATCCGGAAGCGGCCCAACCACTCGGGGTCCTCGGGCTGCAGCGGCTGCACCCGCGCGAGCCTAGGGAGTGGTCACCGCGGCCACGTCAGCGAGACTACGCACGCCCCGGCTCATGAGCTCAGTCGATGCAGTGCGGGGCCACCGCCGCGGCGCGCAGGTAGTCCTCGGGCAGCGTCAAGGTGTCGACGACGGTACCGGCGAACAGGATGTTGCGGGTGCCCGCGGCGAACCGGTCCGCGGCCAGCGCGTACTCCGCCACCCCCAGCTCCTCGGCGTCGCGCACCGTGTCGCGGGCCTGGGTGAAAGCCTCGCGCGCGCCGGTGAACTCCTCGACGATCTGCCCCAGCGCCACCCGCAGCTCCGGGGTGGGGGCGTCGTCGCGCAGCGCGGAGAAGTCGACCAGCACCGATTCGGTGATCGCCAGCGAGCGCTCCAGCGCGCCCAGCAGGTCGCGCCGCGCCCTGGCCGGGTCGTCCAGGGCGGGCGGCGGGACGACCGCGCTGCCGGCGATGCTGCTGACCAGGTCGCCCGAGCCGCAGAACCGGTCCATGAACACCGCGGGCGGGCTGCGCGGGTCGATCGGCGGCCCCGTCGGGGTGGGCGCCGCGGTGCTCGGCTGGGCGCTCGGCTGGGCGGCGGGCGCGACGGCGGGCCCGCCGACCGGGTCGGTGAGCACGAGCGCCGCGGCGACCGCTCCGGCCAGGGTGAGCGCGGCCGCCCCGAACGCGAGCACGCCGCGGCCCCGGCGCGGCCCGGTGCCGGCGCGGGCGACGTCCGGCGGAGTGGCCGTCACCGGCCCGGTCCCGCGGTCGTCGACGACGTCGAGCGGACCACCCGTGCGCACCGAGGCCGCGATCTGCTGGGCGGTCGGCCGCCGCCGCGGATCCTTGTCCAGGCAGGCCGCGACCAGCGCCCGCGACGGCGCCGGCACCCCACCCAGGTCCGGCTCGCTCTGCACGACCCGGTACAGCACCGCGGCCGTGCTGTCGGCGGCGAAGGGGCTGCGCGCCGTCGCGGCGTAGGCGAGGATCGCGCCCAGGGCGAACACGTCGACGGCCGGGCCCGCCGGGCCGGTCCCGGTGATCTGCTCGGGCGCCATGTACTCCGGTGTGCCCACCGCCTCACCGGTCGCGGTCAGCCGGGTGCTCTCCGCCGACCAGGCGATCCCGAAGTCGATGACCTTGGGTCCGGCGGGGGAGAGGAGCACGTTGGCCGGCTTCAGGTCGCGGTGCACCAGCCCGGCGGCGTGGATCGCGCCCAGCGCCTCGCCCAGCCCGCCGGCCAGCGCGGCCAGCCCCGCGGCGGGCAGCGGCCCGCCGCGCTGCACCTTCTCGCGCAGCGACGGCCCGGCGACGAACTCGGTGGCCAGCCAGGGCTGGTCGGCGTCGGGATCGGCGTCGAGGACCCGGGCGGTGAACAACCCCGACACCGACATCGCCGCGGCCACCTCGCGCCGGAAGCGGTGCCGGAACCCGGTGTCGCCGGCGAGCTCGTCGTGCACCACCTTGACGGCGACCTGGCGCTGGTCGGGCGTGCGGGCCAGGAAGACCCGCCCCATCCCGCCCGCCCCGAGCCGGCCCAGCACCCGGAACGGCCCGATCCACCGCGGGTCGTCGGGCCGCAGCGGCTGCACGCCGCTCAGCCTAGGCAGCGATGCGGCGCCCGGACCTGGCTCGACCCCGGCGCATTCCTGCCAACCCCGGGTGGTGATCGCCCGAGATGCGGGGGCCGGGGATCGAAGATATGTTCGATGCATGACCGATCGCGCACAGGAGAGCACCACCGCCGGTGGTGGAGCTGACGACACGGGCGACACCGCACCCGCGGGTGGGGCCGCGGTGGGCTCGCCGGAGAAGGACCCGGCCGACTGGACCACCGGCGACGAGCCGATGACCGGGCCGCAGAAGTCCTACCTGGAGACGCTGTCGCAGCAGGCCGGGCGCGAGGCACCGCCCGAGGACCTGTCCAAGGCCGACGCGTCGCGGCTCATCGACGAGCTGCAGGAGGTCACCGGCCGCGGCCAGTGACCCACCGCCCGAACGGCCGTCACCCCGGTCGACGCAGGGACCGCACCCGGCGCCGCACCGCGGCGCCGGTGCGCTCCAGATCGCCCGTGGCCAGCAGGTCGATGAGCGCTCCGCGCAGCAACGCCAGCACCTCGGTCCGCTGCGCGCGCCCGTCCTCGCCGTGACGGACGTCCTCGGGCTGCGCGGCGGCGAGCACCTGCAACCAGTCCTCGACGGTGGCGCGCGCGAAGCCGGCCCACGGACCCCCGGGGTCGGTCAGGGACCGGGCGTACCCCTCCAACCACAGCGCCAGCAGGGCCCGGTGCTCCTCGGCCGACACCCACGCCCACAGCCGGTCCACCACCTCGGCCATCCGGTCGGCGCGCGGATCGTGGCTGGGAGCGCCCAGGTCGGCCAGCATCGCCATCTCCGCGCGCCGCGCGCGGGCCAGCAGCGCCTGCACCAGCCCGTCCTTGCTGCCGAACAGGTAGAGCAGCACCCGCGGGCTGGAGCCGATGTGCTTGGCCAGCGGCCGCAGCGACAGCTCGGCCAGGCCGTTGGCCAGCACGTACCGGTACGCGGCCTCGAGCAGTTCGACCTGCCGCGGCGACGGGCTCGCGCTCGGATCCACCGACGCAGTGTGTCGGCCGGTGCCCGGCGCGTCCGTCACGGGGCGACCGGAAGGCGCGCCGCCGCAGGGTCGAGGCTCGGAGGTGCCGGCCACGACGTCACCGCGGAACACCCGGTCGCTGTGCGGCTGTGCCGCGGCGAGGTGCCGCCAGGGCTGGTCGAGCGGTGGCAGCAGCGCGATGTAGACGACGCCGAGATGCCTTTGTCGCTGCAGCTGTCCCTGTAGCGCTTGTCTGGTTCGCGGGCCGTGGGTATGCGGACGTCACCCCCGGGAGGCGGTCGCAGGAGCCCTTTCCGGATCCGGCAGCCCTGCCCAGAAGTCCGTCAGAGCCTCAGCGACCGGCGCCGGCGTCTCCTCCGGCCACCAGTGGCCCACGCCCTCCAGATGCGCCATCCTCGCGCCCGATCGGCGCGCTGCCCACTCGTGCTGCACCACCGTCCCGCTGGCTCTCTCGAAGTCGTCCACGGCGATGAGGGCGAGCCCCGGACGTTGTGCGGCGCTCGGCAGGAGCCGTCCCGCTTCGGCCATCGCCGGCTGTCGTGCCGACCGCAACAGCTTGAGGACGGCGCGACCCATCTCGGGATCCATGCCTGCCGCGACCCGCTCGGCCATGCGCCCGGTCATACCGAGGGCCGACGTCACCGCGAGTCGCTGCTCCAGATCGCCTCCCCACAACTGCTGCACCGACGCTTCCCCTGGGCCCTCCTGCTGCCACACCTGTGCCCGCGGATGCCAGAGGTAGTCGGGCGCGAACACGCCGAGGGCGTCGGAGGCCCAACTGCGGATCAGATCCGGACGGGTCATGGCCAGCGCCGCGACGTGGATCCCGCCCCAGTCGTGACCGACCAGGTCGACCGGAGCGCGGAACAGCTCGAGCTGAGACGCCAGCCAGTCTCGATAGGTCGTGGCCGACGAGTCGAAGCCGCGGGGCGCAGGGACGCCGAACCCGGGCGGGGACAGGACGACCGCGTCGGCCCGGTCGAGCTCCCCGATGAGCGGTCCCCAGATGGCCGCGGACTCGGGGTTGCCGTGGACGAGGACGAGTGGAGTGCGGGACACGAGGCCACCTCTCAGATACTTATTGGTCGACACACAAGTATCAGTTGGCCACCGATCTGTCCAGGTGGAGCCCAGGAGAGACCGACGCCGTCGCCGCGGCCCTCGACGGCAGACCTCGTAAAGTCCGGTACATGCTCGTCCCGATGTGTGGGCAGTCCTGATGCCCGATCGGCCTCCCGCTCGCCGCACGCGGGATCGCACTGCAGCTGATCTCGACCCCACCGCAGGCGCGAGTCGAAGCGATCATTGACGAAGCCCCGGCTGGTCCGCTGAACCCGCCGTCGCTGCTCGGCGAGCGCGTGGTGCGCCACCGAACCCGGGACGCGCGGGGTCATCCGTAGGATTGCGGTACTACGGCGCGTCACCGATGTAGTACGAATGAGCAGTGGCGCCCACCTTGGACCCGGACCGGGTGCCCGAGCGCGCCGTTCGCCGCCCGACGCATCGGATCCCGGCGCGGCCGGAGGCGTTCACCGAGGGCATCCCGAAGCACGCCACGCACCCGTCCGAGTGGGACGGGCGGACGTTCCACCTGGGGCTCCTGATCGGCGTGCTGATCGCCGCGGCGATCATCGGCACCCTGGTCGTCCTCGCGTCGGGGGGCCGCGGCTGGGCCCCGGTCGTCCCCCTCGTGCTGTCCGCACCCCTCGTGGTGCTCACCATCTCGCGGTACCAGCGCCGCGTGCGGGCGCTGCAGGCCGCGACCACCAGCACCGCACCGAGCCGGGTTCGGGTCCTGATCCGCGGCGAGGAGCAGAAAGAAGAGGAGGAAGAGGAAGAGGGCACTGCGGCCGAGGTTATCGCGCGGCCGGTCTCCCGGCCGGCGACGTCCGGCCACGGGACCGACCCCACCGGCCCGGGCGACCAGGGCTGGGCCACGGCGGCGGACCGCTTCGCCCGCGTGCGCGCCGAGTACGCCGCCTTCGAGACCGACCCCCTGCAGGTCCTGCGCCTGCCCGCGCTCGTCGACGCGTCCGTCCCCAGCACCGCCCGCTTCATCGACGCCTTCGCCGACGCCCAGTCCCTCGCCACCGACCGGTACCCCGGCGTCGACCACGCCCGCCGGTTCGCCGCCGCCGCCGACCACGCCGAGCGCACCTGGACCGCGGCCCGCGACGCGGCCGAGCGGATCCGGTTCTCCGGCCTCACCCCGACCGAGCGCGGCACCATCGAACGCGTGGTCAAGCTGCTCACCACCGCCCGCGACTCCGACAACGAGCCCGAGCGCCTCGCCGCCTACGCCCGCGCCCGCACCGAGCTCGACCGGCTCGACCGCACCGGCGTCGTGCACGTACCCCGGAACACGCGAGCCGCCCTCGACGCCGTCGCCCGCGGGCAGCTTCCGGGCTGAGGACGATCGCATGGCCATTCCCCCGCACCCCGACCCGCCGCCCGACGGGATCCGGGAGTCCGTCCCCGCCGCGGTTCGCGCGAGCGGCCCGTTGTCGCCGGGTGATGACCACCGGGCGTCCCTCCTGCTGGTGGCGACACTCCTGACCGGGATCGGGGGTTTCCTCGTCCCCTCCCTGGTCATCGCGGCGGTGCCGGGCTCGTTCCCCGTCGGGTGGCTCGCCCTGCCAGCGGCGGGCCTCGCCCTGGCCCTCGTCTTCCTCGCGCTCTACCTGGGCCGCGTGGGGTCGGCGCGCCCGGGGGAGCTCGCGGACGACGAGGACCCGACGACGACCACGGTCCGGGTGGCCCGGCCGGAGGATCGCACCCGACCCGGACCCCGCGCACCGACCGCCGCCCTCAGCCCCGGCGCGCGACCGGCGCCGCCGTCCACGACCGTCGGCCAGCGGAGCGACCCGAGCTGGCCGGGCGCCGCGGAGCGGTTCGCCCACCTGCGCGGCGAGTACGCCGCCTTCGAGTGCGACCCGGTGCAGGTGCTGCGCACACCGGCGCTCACCGACACCTCCGTCCCCAGCACCGCCCGGTTCGTCGACGCCTTCGCCGACGCCCAGTCGTTGGCCACCGACCGCTACCCCGGCGTCGAGCACGCCCGCCGGTTCGTCGAGGCCGCCGACCGCGCCGAGCGCACCTGGACCGCGGCGCGCGAGGCCGCGGAGCGGATCCGGCTGTCCGGTCTGCCGCCGGCCGAGCGGAGCACCGTCGAACGCGTGATCAAGCTGCTCACCACGGCCCGCGACTCCGACAGCGAGCCCGAGCGCCTCGTCGCCTACGCCCGCGCCCGCTCCGAGCTCGCCAGGCTCGACCGGGCCGGGGTCGTGCACGTGCCGCGGGTGGCGCAGGCGGCCCTCGCCGAGGCCGCGCGGGGCCAGCTGCCCGCCTGACCGCGCGGCTGCGGTGGCGGAGTACCGCCGTGATCACCGCCGCGGATCGGGCTCGGGCCTGCGGGTACGCGGGTTGCTGGTTAGCTGGCGGAGGTCTTCGCCGCGCCCGACCTGGCGGTGCAGGCCGCCGGCTACCGGTTCCTGGTCATCGGATCCACCCGGGTCGGGGCGGACCGGGGCGCGGTGCAGGCCCGGCGCCTGGTCGCGGACCTGTTCGGGCGGTTCGACGCCGCTGATCCGCGGGTGCGGTTGGTCGCGGCCGACCTGCTGCGGATGGGCGGGCTACCCGACGCCGCCGGGGATCAGCTCGGGTGGGCGCACGGCGCGTTCGCCGCGGTCGGGGACCACGAGGGGCTGGGGACTGCCACCTGCTCGTCGCCGACGCGGAGCTGGCGCCGTGGTCCTCGCCGGAGGTGGCCGGGCTCGACCCGTGGGCGCTCGACCGGCCGTCGCACCCGGTCGACCGGGCCGCCGGGCGCTGGCGCGGTGGGCGCCGCGGTACTCCGCCTTCGCGACGCCGGCGATGGTGCGGGCGCGGCGCGAGGCCGCGTGAGCGGGCCGACCCTCAGCGCTCGCCTGCGAGCACCGCGCGGGCGATCGCCTCGCGCTCGGCGGACCCACGAGCCGCCTCCTCCACGTAGGTCCAGTGACCGCCCAACGGACCCAACGTCATCCGCGACTTCCTCGCCGCCGGACTCGTCGACTCCCTGCACGTGGTGGTGGTCCCGATCCTGCTCGGTCGGGGAGTGCGGCTCTGGGACGGGCTGGAGGGTCTGGAGAAGGGCCACCGGGTCGAGGCAATCTCCTCCCGAGTGGCGTCACGCACCTCACGTTCACCCGCTCGACCGCCTGACCGCGAGTCGCCGACTAGCTTGCCTCGCTGACTAGTAGGCGATACCGTCTAGTCGTGCTCGCCACTGACGATCCCACCTGGCCCACGACGTGGACCCGGGCCGCACTGGAGCTCAGCGCGCTCGCTCTGGTCTGCGCGCACGGCCCCACCCACGGCTACGACGTGGCCAAGCGGCTGCAGGCCGCGGGGCTGGGCGAGGTCAAGGGCGGCACGCTGTACCCGGTGCTGGGCCGGCTGGAGGATCAGGGGCTGCTGGCCAGCCACTGGGCTCCCGGTGACGGCGGGCCGGGCCGGAAGGTGGTGAGCGCGACCGACGAGGGCCGGCGCGAGCTGGCCGTGCGGCGGGCGCGCTGGCAGCAGTGGACGGCAGCGGTGGCCGACGTACTGGCCGCCCGACCCGAGGAGGAGGACCGGTGACGGACACCCTCAGCAAGGCCGACCGGCGCTACCTGGAGGAGCTCGCCGTTCACCTGCAGCTCCGGTACGTGCCCGGCGAGCAGATCGGGGAGATCCTGGCCGAGGCCGAGGCGCACTCCGCGCAGAGCGGGGAGCCGCTGCGCGAGGCGTTCGGTGACCCCAAGGAGTACGCCCAGCAGTGGGCAGGGGCGCCGGCGCGCAGGCGCTGGTGGACGGCCGCGGCCGCCGGCGTCCCCAGCGGCCTCGGCGGGGTCGCCCTGGCGTGGGGGGCCACCGGGCTCGCGATGGACCAGCGGCTGCCGGTCCTCGACCTGCCCAGCTGGTGGCTGATCGTGGTGGGCACGCTGCTGACCGTCGGCGTCTGGGCGTCCGTCCCGGTCAACCGGATCCGCGACCCGCGCACGGGTGCGACCAGCGGTCGGTCCCGGACCACGGTCGTGCTGCTCGCGCTGGGCATGTGCGCGACTGTCGCGGCGGCGGGCCTCGTCGGCGCGCTGCTGCGCTGAGCGGCGGGCGGGTGCCCGCGCGGACCGACACCGTCGCCGGCTTGACCTTGCCCCTGGGGCAAGCCCCGAGCATGGCCGCCATGACCACGAACGAGCAGGTGTTGGCGGAGTTCGTCGAGGCGACGGCGATCGAGCACGGCGTACCCGGCCTCGCCGTCGGGGTGTGGGCGGACGGGCAGGAGGTGTTCGCCTGCCACGGCGTGACCAGCGTCGAGGATCCGCTGCCCGTCACCCCGGACACGATGTTCGCGCTCGGCTCGGTGTCCAAGACGGCGACGGCGACGGCCGTGCTGCGCCTGGTCGTGGAGGGCAGGCTCGAGCTGGACGCGCCGGTGCGGCGCCACGTGCCGGAGCTCGTGCTCGCCGACGAGCGCGCGGCCGCCACCATCACCGTCCTGCAGCTGCTCAACCACACCGCGGGCCTGGGGTGGCGGCTGAACGCGGACACCGGCGACGGGGACGACGCCCTGGCCGCCCACGTGGCGCGGATGGGTGAGTTGGAGCTGATCGCCCCACCGGGCACCCGGGCGTCCTACAGCCAGGAGGGCTACAACCTGCTGGGCCGCGTCATCGAGGTCGTGACCGGGCTGACCTACGAGCGCGCCGTCGCCGAGCTGCTGTTCGAGCCGCTGGGCCTGGCCCACAGCTACTACCGGCCCGCCGATGTCCTGACCCGCCGTCACACGGTGGGTCACGAAGGGACCGCGGTCGTCCGGCCGTTGACCGACACGCGGGCCAACGGCCCGGGCGGCGGGCTGGTCTCCTCGGCGGCCGACCAGCTGCGCTGGGCCCGGTTCCACCTCGGCGACGGTGCGCCGATCCTGGCCGCGGCGATGCTGCGGCGGATGCGGGAACCCACCGTCGAGCTGCGCGGCAGTTCGCTCGGCGACGCGTTCGGCCTGTGCTGGTTCCTCCGCGATGTCGACGGCGTCCGCACCGTTGGCCACGGCGGATCGGCCAACGGCCAGTTCGCCGAGCTGATCCTGGTGCCCGAGCGGGACTTCGCCGTCGTCTCGCTGGTCAACGGCAACCCCGGTGGCATCCCCGCCAACCGCGCCGTCGTGCGCCGGGTGCTCGACCACCACCTCGGGCTGGTCGAGCGGGACCCGGAGCCCCTGCCCTACGACGGGGCCGGCGCCCGGGAGGTCGTCGGCCGGTACGCGACCGACATCCTGGTCCTGGACGTCGTCGACACCGGCACCGGGCTGACGGCCGCGGCGTACCTCAAGCCGGAGGTCCGGGCCGCCTCCGAGGTCGACCTGCCCGCGGACGTGCCGCCGGCCGGCCTGGGTCTGCTGCCCGGCCCCGGCGGGGAGTTCGTCATCACCGACGGCGCGATGGTGGGGCTGCGCGGATACTTCCAGCGCGACGAGCACGGCGCGGTCGTCGCGGCCGAGCTCGCCGGCCGCACCCACACCCGCGTCCGCGCAGGCGACCCGGGAGGCCGAACGTGATGACCATCGGCCAGCTCGCCGCCTTCGCCGGCGTGACCACCAAGGCCGTCCGCCACTACCACGAGCGCGGGCTGCTCCCCGAGCCCCCGCGGGACGCCGCGGGCTACCGGCGCTACGACGCCGAGCACGCCGTCCACCTGGTCAAGATCAGGACGCTGGCGGCGGCCGGCGTGCCGCTGGCGCGGATCGAGGAGCTGCTGGCCGCCGACCCCGACCGGTTCGCCGACGCCATCGCCGAGATCGACCGCGCCCTGCAGCAGCGGGCCGTCGACATCGCCCGCGCCCGCGAGCGGGTCGCCCAGCTGCGGACCGGGGACCGGCTGTTCGTCTCGGCCGAGGTCGCCGAGCTGCTCGACCGGCTGCTCGCGCTCGGCGTGAGCAGGCGCGCCGTGCAGATGGAGCGCGACCGCTGGATCCTGCTCCAGTCGATCGCCCCGGAGCAGGCGGCCAGCTGGACAGCCGACAAGCTCGACGCCATCGACGACCCCGAGTTCCGCGCGCTCTACCTCGACTTCGACGCCGCCTTCGACTGGTCCCCCGACGACCCGCGGCTGGCCGACCTCGCCGAGCGCACCCGGCGCTGGCTGGCCACCCGGCACCGCGCGGGTCCGGAGGACGCGCTGCCCGACCCGATGCTCAGCCGGTTCGTCTCCACCTCGCCGGCCGAGTCGTCGCCGGCATGGGAGCGGCTCACCGAGATCACCAGCCGGCACAAGACAGGCCAGGACGGCGCGCCGCCCGAGACGCACGGCGGCGCCCCACCGAGGTGAGAGCGGTGTCACGCACGCCACCTTCACCCGTACCGGTGCCTGGACCGCACAGTCGCGGAGGCCCGCGCTAGCGCCCGACTCCCGGCCGGATCAGCCCGTTCTCGTAGCCGAAGACCACCGCCCGCGCCCGGTCGCGCAGATCGAGCTTGCCGAGCACGCGCCCCACGTGGACCTTCACGGTCGCCTCGGAGATGTGCAGGCGCGCGGCGATCTCGGCGTTCGAGCGCGCATGCGCCAGTTCCATCAGCACGTCCCGCTCGCGGGGGGTCAGAGCACCGAGCGACACCGGCGTTCCCGGCGCGGGTCCATCAGGAGGTGACTGCCGCCGCCGATCTCGGACATCGGGCGCTTAAGGTATGTCTGACCTGCGGAACGCCCGAGACTTGAAAGCCGATAATCGACGTTATGACAGTACGAGTGGATCGGCGGCAGGTCCTCCGCCTCACCCTGGGCGCGCTCCTGGCCGCTCCACTGGTCGGTGGGTGCGCCGCCGAGCCCTCCGGTGGGCCTTCCGCGTCGTCACCCGCACCCGTTCCGGCGGACGTCTCCGAGCCGGTGCTCGACGACCCGCGCTTCGCCGAGCTGGAACGCCGGTACGACGCCCGGCTCGGTGTGTCCGCCGTGCACGTCACCTCGGGGCGCTCGGTCGGCCACCGCGTCGACGAGCGCTTCGCGCTCTGCTCGACGTTCAAGGTGTACGCGGCGGGCGCGCTGCTGGCGGCGCACCCGATGACCGACCCGTTCTGGACGACGCCCGTCCGCTACACCGCCGCCGACCTGGTCACCTACTCGCCGGTCACCGAGCAGCACGTCGACACCGGCCTCACTCCCCTGCGGCTCTGCGAAGCGGCCATGACACAGAGTGACAACACGGCCGGGAACCTGCTGCTCGACCAGCTCGGCGGTCCTCCGGCGCTGACCGCGTTCGCCCGGACCATCGGCGATCCCGTCACCCGCCTCGACCGCCGCGAGACCGAGCTGAACTCGGCGATCCCCGGCGACGACCGCGACACCACGACCCCGGCGGCGATCGCCGCCGGTTACCGGTCGCTGGTGCTCGGCGACGTCCTCGGGGTCACGGAGCGTGAGCAGCTGCGGGAGTGGATGGTGGCCACCACGACCGGCGAAGACCGCATCCGGGCCGCCGTGCCGGCGGGCTGGACGGTCGGCGACAAGACCGGCACCGGTGGGTACGCCACGGCCAACGACGTCGCGGTCGCCTGGTCGCCGGCCGGTGAGCCGCTGGTGGTCGCGGTGCTGTCGAGCAGGTCCTCCCCCGCCGCCGAGCACGACGACGCCCTGCTCGCGGACGCCGCCGCCGTGGTCGTCGACCTGCTGGCCTGACCCGGGCGGCCCGCGGGTCGGCTCAGGTGGCCACCGACAGCGACTGCTCCACCGCGAGCGCGTCGACCAGGTCGTTCATCTTGTCCCCGGAATGGCCCTTCACCCAGCGGAAGGACACGTCGCCGCGCTCGTTCACCAGCGTGATCAGCGGCTCCCACAGGTCGCGGCTGACCACCGGCTTCTTGCCGCTGGTCAGCCAGCCGCGGGCCATCCAGCCCTTCCACCACTCGTCGCGGAAGCAGTTGACGACGTAGGTGGAGTCGCTGACGACCACCAGCGGGCCCTCCAGGGCGCGCACGGCCTCCAGCGCGGCGCGGATCTCCATGCGCTGGTTGGTGGTGGCGGCCTCGGCCCCGCTGCCCTGCCTGCCGTCCTCGGTGGCCCACGCCCAGCCGCCGGGACCGGGGTTGCCCGAGCAGGCGCCGTCGGTCCAGACCTGCAGGGCGCCCTCGGCGGCGGGCATGTCGGGCCGGGGCGCGCGCGCCGCCCTGGCGGGCTTCGCGGCGGTCTTGGTCGTCTTGGCGGCGCCCGGTGCGGCGGCGGGCTGCTGCGGGGACTCCGCGGCGCAGGCGGTGTGCGCCCAGGTCTGGCCCGACCGGGCGATCTCCTCGCCGGGCTGGATGCGGGACGAGCAGACGCCGCAGGTGGTGGCGTACTTGGCGGTCATCGGCACCGGGACACTCTAGGAGGGCTCAGCGGCCCGGTCGGCGGCGCACCGGCTTGGCCCCGGGCCGCGGCGCGGCGACGGGCGCGCGGTGCGGAGCCGGTGGGGGTGTCCGGTCGAGCGCGCGGTGCGCGAGGTGCTGCTGGACGAGGGTCCAGGCGTTGGTGGTCAGCCAGTACACGCCGATCGCCACCGGGAACGGCAGCAGCACCCCGCCGACGACGACCCCGAGCGGGAACACCCACGGCAGGGCGCGGGCGACGGCGGCGGTGGGTCCGACCGGCGGTTGGCGGCGCAGGGTGGCCCGGGCGGTGAGGTGGGTGGCCAGGGCGGAGAGCAGCAGCAGCGGGACGGCGACGAGGACGACGTCGAGGCGGGCCACCGGCGCGCCGAAGGAGTCGAGCAGCTCCTGGGGCATGGCCAGGTAGGCCGACAGCGGCGAGCCGAACAGCCGGGCCTCGAGGAAGGAGCGGACCTCGGCCGGGCCGAAGGCGTAGTTGGCGATGGCCGCGTTCTCGGCGAACGACAGGCCGGGCCGGTTGAAGCCGTTGAGCACGTGCAGCACGCCGAGGAAGACCGGGGCCTGCAGGAGCGCGGGCAGCAGCGCGCGACCGGTGCTCACGCCGTGCTCGGCCTGCAACGCGCGCGTGCGGGCCAGCAGGCGGGCGGGGTCGTCGCGGTGGCGGCGGCGCAGCTCGGCCAGCTGCGGGGCGATGGCGGCCATGGCGCGCCCGGAGCGGACCTGGGCGAGGAAGAGCCTGATCATCAGGGCCCGGACGGTGAGCACGAGGAACACCACCGACAGCGCCCAGGCCGGCCCGCTGGAGGGGCCGAGGACGGCGGCGAAGAGCTGGTGCCACAGCCACAGGGGCGCGGACACGGCGTAGTACAGCGGATCGAGCATGCGGGGACTCCTGAGGTGACCGAGGGCCGGGACGGGGCGTCGGCGACGGTCGGGAGTGCCGGGTGGAGCGGGTGCGCTCAGACCGCCGCGAAGGCGGGTGACGGCGCTCGGGGGCGGGCGTGGCCGGCCGCGTCGGGGTCGTGCTGGCGCGGCGGCGGGCCCTGGTCGAGGGCGCGGCGGCGGGCGCGCACGGCGACCGCGGGGGTGTGCGTGGCGGGCGGTGGCGCGGCGCGGGCGGCCAGCAGGGCGGCCAGCAGGACGGCGGTCAGCCCGAGCAGCACGGACGGTTCGGTCGTGGTGGGGCCCAGCAGGGCGAGCAGGAACGCCAGCGGTGCGAGCAGCGCGTCCCCCACGGCGTCCCCTCCCCTCGCCGACGACGGTACCCGAGCGGGGGTGGGCGGCGCCCCGGACAGGCGCCCCGGATCAGGCGTCGAGGTGGCCGGGGCGTCCCGTGCGCGCAAACTGTCGGTGGATGCCCCTACCCTCGGCGGCGGAGGTTCGGTTCGATGTGTCCGGTTCGGATCGAGCGCGGCGGAAGGAGACGTTGATGACTGGTCTGGCCACGGCGGACGATGCCCGGCTGCCCTCCGACGGCGGTCCGCCCAGCGCGGGCGAGGCGCCCTGGGAGCAGTACCGCCGCGAGCTCACCGCGTACTGCTACCGCATGCTGGGTTCCTCGGCCGACGCCGAGGACGCCGTGCAGGACACGATGGTGCGGGCGTGGAAGGGCTACGACCGGTTCGAGGGTCGGTCGGCGCTGCGCTCGTGGCTCTACCGGATCGCCACCAACGTCTGCCTGACCATGCTCGACAGCCGCAACCGCCGCGCCCGGCCGATGGACATGGGTCCGGTCGGTTCGGCGGGCGGCGACCTGAAGCCCCCGCTGCCCGAGACCACCTGGATCGAGCCCGTGCCCGACGAGCGCATCATGCCCACCGCGGGCGATCCGGCCGACGTGGCGGTGTCGCGGGAGTCCGTGCGCCTGGCGTTCGTGGCCGCGCTGCAGCACCTGCCGCCGCGCCAGCGGGTGGTGCTGATCCTGCGCGAGGTGCTGCAGTGGCGGGCCGCGGAGGTCGCCGAGTTGCTCGACACCTCGGTGGCCTCGGTCAACAGCGCCCTGCAGCGGGCCCGGGCCACGCTCGCGGAGAACGACATCGAGGAGTCCCCGGGCGCGGTCGAGGAGATGGACGAGGCGCACACCGAGCTGCTGGCCAAGTACGCCGACGCGTTCCAGCGCTACGACATGGCCGCGCTGGTCGCGCTGCTGCACGAGGACGTCGTGATGTCCATGCCGCCCTACCCGCTGTGGCTGCGGGGCCCGGAGGAGGTGCGGGCCTGGATGCTCGGGCGGGGCGCGGAGTGCGAGGGCTCGCGGCTGGTGCCGGTCTCGGCCAACGGGATGCCCGGCTTCGCGCAGTACCGGCGCGACCCCGGGGGCGAGGGCTGGTTCGCCTGGGCGCTGCAGGTCCTGGAGATCACCGACGGCCGGATCACCGGGCTGAACTCGTTCCTCGACGTGGAGACGCTGTTCCCGATGTGGGGCCTGGACACCCGCCTCGACGCCCAGGGCCGACCCGTCACGGTGTGACCACCCGGCTGTGCCGGCCCCCCGGGGGGCCGGCCCCCGCCCCCCCCCCCCGGGCCCCCCCGGCCCGGGGGGCCCCCCCGGGGGGGGCGCCCCCCGGGGGGCCCCCCCCCCGCCGGGGCCGGTGTGCGGCTCAGTGCTCCGAGGAGCGGGACCAGATGTTGATCCCGGCGTCCACGGCGTGCTTGTCGATGCTGTCGAGCTCGTCGGCGCTGAACTCGAGGTTCTGCAGGGCGCCCAGGCTGTCGTCGAGCTGGGCGACGCTGCTGGCCCCGATCAGCACCGAGGTCACCCGCGGGTCGCGCAGCGCCCAGGCCAGCGCCATCTGCGCGAGCGACTGGCCGCGCCCGCGGGCCATGTCGTTGAGCGCGCGCACGTGGGCCAGCGCGGAGTCGGTGAGCAGGTCCGGGGAGAGCGAGGTGTCCTTCGCGGCCCGGGAGCCGGCCGGGATGCCGTCGAGGTACTTGTCGGTGAGCATGCCCTGGGCCAGCGGGGAGAAGGCGATGCAGCCCACGCCGGTCTCGCCGAGCGCGTCGAGCAGGTCCTGCTCGATCCAGCGGTTGAGCATCGAGTAGGAGGGCTGGTGGATCAGCAGCGGGGTGCCCAGCTCGCGCAGGATCCGCGCGGCCTCGCGGGTGCGCTCGCCGCTGTAGGAGGAGATGCCGGCGTAGAGCGCGCGCCCGGAGCGCACCGCGGTGTCCAGCGCCCCCATGGTCTCCTCGAGCGGGGTGTCGGGGTCGAAGCGGTGGCTGTAGAAGATGTCGACGTAGTCCACGCCCATCCGGGCCAGCGACTGGTCCAGGCTGGCCAGCAGGTACTTGCGCGAGCCGCCGCCCTGCCCGTACGGGCCCGGCCACATGTCGTAGCCGGCCTTGGTCGAGAGGATCAGCTCGTCGCGGTGGGGGCGGAAGTCCTGGGCGAAGATCGTGCCGAAGTTGCGCTCGGCGCTGCCGTAGGGCGGGCCGTAGTTGTTGGCCAGGTCGAAGTGGGTGATCCCGCGGTCGAAGGCGCGGCGCAGGATGGCGCGCTGGGTCTGCAGGGGCTGCTCGTCGCCGAAGTTGTGCCACAGACCCAGTGAGATCGCGGGTAGGTCCAGGCCGCTGCGCCCGCAGCGGCGGAAGGTGGCGTCGTCGTAGCGGTGGGCATCGGCGAGGTAGGTCACCGGCTCATCCTGCTCCTCGACCCGGCACCCTGCTCCCCAGCCGAACGCCGCGGTGAGCGCGGCCGGGCGCCCGGGGGTGCCGGTGGCCGGGACGACGAGGTGGCCGGGCACGTCCAGCGCCGGTCGAGCGGGCGTAGCGCGACGGCCGGGTCAACGCGGCGGGGTGCCGTACACGATCGTGACCCCGCCCTCCCCCGCCCCGATCTCGACGACCGCGGCCTCGACCGATCGCGCCGGTCGGCCCAGGCGCGGACTGACGCCCGTGGCGAGGCAGGCGGCGAGCACGGTGACGTGCGGCGGGGTCGCTCGACCGCTCGGGCAGGCGCAGCACCGTCTCGGCCAGCGCGGCCCTGGCGAGGGCGGGCGCGCCTGCGGCGGGATCGGCGGTTGCGAGCACGGCGTCAGGCCCCGTCCCCCGACGGGGCCGCGGACGAGCGCGAGGTCGAGCTCCCCGGAGCGCACGGCGGCGCAGTGCGCCTGCGGGGTGCCGTCGACGCCGCGGCACCCGCGGGCGCTGGCCGCCCAGGCGCTGACCACCCAGGCCGCCGTCGGGGGACGACTATCGACAGAACGCCCATATCGCCGGCGGGCCCTGGACCGATGTCAGGTCGGCACCGGCCGCGACGCGCTGACCGGCGATCCGGTGCGCGTGAACTGCACGCACACGGGCGGTCAGCGGCGGTGGCCGTATGCGGCGACGAAGGTCCGCACTCCCTCGCCGGCCCAGCGCTGGATGTCGGCCGGGTCCGGGGCGCGGTCCTCACCGAGTAGCATGGCCCGGTTCACCGGGGCCGACATGATCAACCAATTGAACTGCCGCGCGGCCAGGTGCGCGTCGGTGATGTCGAGCAGTCCGCGCGCGCCGAGGTGGGCGAAGGTGTCGGCGAGCGCGTCGATGGTGCGTCCGGGGCCCTGCTCGAAGAACGCGCGGCCGAGTTCGGGGAACCGGGCCGCCTCGGTGATCACCAGCCGGCGCAGCCGCAGCACCCGCGGTTGCAGGACCGCGGTGAGCTGGCGGCGGGCCAACTCGCGCAGGTCGGCTTCCAGGTCACCGGTCTCGCGCAGGTCGCGCACCTCGTCGTGCACCGGGTCGGCGACCTGCCCCACGGTCCCGGTGACGATCTCCACGAACAGCCGCTGCTTGTCGGTGAACTGCTTGTAGACCGTCTGCTTGGAGACCCCGGCGACGGCGGCGATCTCGTCCATGCTGGTGCCGCGGTAGCCCTCGCGCAGGAAGGCCTCGGTGGCCGCCTCGACGATCGCGCGCCGTTTGCGCGTGGTGCGGGTCTCCAGCTCGACGTCCACGGTCGAATGGTACTGGACGGCCCAGTACTAAAGTGAGTACTGTGCCGTCCAGTTCTGTTCCGGAGGGAGCCGACGATGCCCCAGAAGCCACAGGTCCTGCTGGACGGGCTGGCCTACGTGGAGTCCCCGCGCTGGCATGAAGACCGGCTGTGGTTCGCGCACTGGGGCGCCGGCGAGGTGGTGGCGGTCGACCTGGACGGCCGCAGCGAGGTCGTCGCGCCCGGGCCGCCCGGCCTGGGCTGGTCGATCGACTGGCTGCCCGACGGCCGGCTGCTGACCACCGGCCCGGAACTGACCCGCCACGAGCCCGACGGTCGCCGGGTCCGCCACGCCGACCTGTCCGGGGTGGCCGACCACGGCTGGAACGAGATCGTGGTGGACGGCCGGGGCAACATCTACCTCGACGGCGCCGGGTTCGACTTCCTCGGCGGCGGCGCTCCGGAGCCGGGGATCATCGCCCTGGTCACCCCGGACGGCGCGGCCCGCACGGTCGCCGAGGACATCGAGTTCCCCAACGGCATGGTGGTCACCCCGGACAACTCCACCCTGATCGTCGCCGAATCCTTCGCCGGCCGGCTGACCGCCTTCGACATCACCGACGACGGCGGCTTGACCAACCGCAGGGTGTGGGCGGACGGCATCGGGCCGGACGGCATCTGCATCGACGCCGAGGGCGCGGTCTGGGCCCAGGCCGCGGAGGTCCGGTCGGTCACCGGCCGGGACGAGGACCCGGCCGGGGTGTGCATCCGGCTGCGCGAGGGCGGCCAGGTGCTGGAGCGGATCGAGACCGAGCACGACTGCTTCGCCTGCGCCCTCGGCGGACCGGACCGGCGCACGCTGTTCCTGCTGACCGCGGTGTGGCGGGGCATCGAGCAGGTCGACGACGCCGTCGCCGACCGGACCGGCCGGATCCTGACCGCCCCGGCACCCGCCCCCGGCGCGGGCTGGCCCTGATCCGGCCGGTCCGCCTCAGACGGCGATTGGAGCGCGGGCCGCGCCGCTTCGCCGACGCCGGGGCCACCGAGTTCCAGCTGTGCCCGGTCGGCCCGCCCGCCGAGCGGGCCCACACCGTGGAGTTCTTCGCCGAGCCGGCCCGCTCGTCAACCTACGTCCCGGCGCCGTCGGCTAGGACGGTCGGCGCGGCGGGCCGGAGCGGGTGAAGGCCCGGGGCGTGGTGCCGACCAGGCGGGTGAAGTGGCGGTGCAGGTGGGCCTGGTCGTGGAAGCCGACCGCGGCGGCGACGGCGGCGGCCGGTTCGCCGGCAAGCAGCCTGCGCCGCGCGGCCTCCACCCGCCGCCCGGTCAGGTAGCGGTGCGGGGGCAGCCCGAACGCGGCGCCGAAGTGGCGGACCAGGCTGGCCGGGTGGGCGTGCAGGGTCCGCGCGGCCTCGCGCAGGGTCACCCCGCTCGCCAGGTTCGCGTCGAGCAGGTCGCGCAGGTCGTCGGCGAGCCCGTCGGGGTCGGCGGGGCGGGGCGCGGCGCGCAGGTGGGCGCGGATCCGCTCGCCGATCAGGGCCAGCCTGGTCTCGGCCTCCAGCTCGGCGCCGGGGCGCTCCAGCGCCCGGTGCAGCTGGTCGACCCGGGTGCGCAGCAGCGGGTCGTCCAGGCTCGGGGTGGCGACCGCGGCGCCGGCCAGGTCCGGGGCGATGACCTCGGCGTCGAGGTAGGCGACCCGCTTGCGGAAGCCGTGGTGGGTGGCGGCGCGGCCGGTGTGCGCGACGTGCGGGGGCAGCACGGTCACCGCGGGCCGCACGGCGCCGTGCTCGCGGCGGTCGAGGTCGTAGCGCACCGCGCCCTCGTCGACCACGAGCAGCGTCCAGGTCTCGTGGGCGTGCACGGGGTAGGCGTGGTCGGTGAACCGGGCGTGGAACACCTCGGTCACGCCCGGCACGGGCGGCGCCCACGCCCGCAGCACCGCCCGGGACGCGTCGGGCGCGGCGGTGGGCATGCGTCGAACGTACAAGAACGCCGTGGTGGGGCCGGCCAGACTCGGTCCGTGCGTTTCGACACCAAGATCGCCGTCGTGTTGCGCGACGACCTGGAGCCCTGGCAGCGGCTCAACGTCACCGCGTTCCTGGCCTCCGGGATCGCCACGAACACCGAGCTGCTCGGCGAGCCCTACGCCGACGCCGACGGCGTGGCCTACCTGCCGATGTTCCGCCAGCCGGTGCTGGTGCTCAGCGGGGACAAGCAGGTCCTCACCGCGGTGCACGAGCGGGCGCTGCGCCGCGGGCTGCCGATGGCGGTGTTCACCGCGGAGCTGTTCGCCACCGGCCACGACGAGGCGAACCGGGCCGCCGTGCGGGCCGTGCCGACGGCCGGGCTGGACCTGGTCGGGCTGGCCGTGCACGGTCCGCGCAACGCCGTCGACAAGATCACCAAGGGGACGGTGCTGCACGCGTGAGCGCGGGCCCGCCGATCACGCGGCGGGGTGATCGGCGCCCGGGACGAGCAGGCGAACCGCCGCGGCCAGCGCCGGGGCGTCCGGTAGGGCGTCGGGCTCGACCAGCGCCTGCACGATGAACCCGGTGACCAGGGCGTAGGCCGCCGCGCCCAGCGCCAGCACGGCCTGCGGGGTGGCCCCGGCCGCCCGCGGCCCGAGCAGCAGCTCGGCGAGCACCTCGCGGCCGCCGCGCATGCCCGCGGCGAGCGCTTCGCGCAGCACGGCGTCGAAGGGCGCCTCGCCGAGCGCCTGGACGCCGGCCACGTGCAGGTCGTGGGCCTCGGGCAGGGCGGCGACCAGCTCGGTGAGCAGCGCGACGAGGCGCTCGGCCGGGTCGTCGCGCCCGGCCGCGGCCGCCCGGGCCGCCTGCTCCAGGCGGGTGCCCCACTCGTCGGTCGCCGCGATGACCGCGGTGGCCATGAGGCCGTCCTTGGAGCCGAAGTGGTAGCCGATCGAGGCCAGGTGCGCGCCCGACGCGGTGGCGATGTCGCGGGCGGTGGTACGGCGGTAGCCCTTCTCGACCAGGCAGCGCCGGGCCCCGGCCAGCAGGTCGTCGCGGTGGCTCACGCGGGCGAGCCTAGCGGTGGGACGGACGTACGTCCTTGCCAGCGATTTGTACGTACGTACAATCAAGGACCGTGACGACGACCCGCCGCCCGCGCGCCGCGCTCGCGCTGCTGGTGCTGCCCGCCCTGCTGGTGTCGATGGACCTGTCGATCCTGTTCGTCGCCGCGCCGGCCATCACCGCCGCGCTCGCGCCCAGCGCCACCGAGTGGTTGTGGATGATGGACGTCTACGGCTTCGTGCTGGCCGGGCTGCTGGTCGCGATGGGCGGGATCGGCGACGTCGTGGGGCGCAGGCGGCTGCTGCTGGTCGGCTCCGCGCTGTTCGGCGCGGCCTCGGTGGCCGTGGCGCTGGCCCCGGACCCGACGCTGTTCATCGCCGCGCGGGTGGCGCTGGCCGTGGCCGCCGCGACGCTCGCGCCGTCCACGCTCTCGCTGGTCCGGGTGGTGTTCGAGGCCCCCGACGAGCGCAGGCGCGCGGTCGGGGTGTGGACGGTGGCCTTCACCGGCGGGGCCGTCGGCGGTCCGATCGTGGGCGGGGTGCTGCTGGAGCACCTCTGGTGGGGCGCGGCGTTCCTGGTGAACGTGCCGGTGATGGTGGTGCTGCTGGTCGCGGGGCCCTCGGTGCTGCCCGAATCGCGGCACCCCCGCCCCGGTGGCGTCGACCTGGTGGGTGCGGGGCTGGCGGTCGGGGCGGTGCTCGCCGTGGTGTTCGCGCTCAAGCGCGCCGCCCACGGTGGGGTCGACCCGATGGTGGTCGGTGCGCTCGCGCTCGGTGTGGCGTCGGGCGCGCTGCTGGTGCGCAGGCGCGAGAACCCGCTGGTCGACCTGGCGCTGCTGCGCGCGCCCGCGCCGGCCGCGGCGGTCGGCGCCAACGCCGCGGTCGCCTTCGCCGCTTCGGGGGTGGGTCTGCTGGCCTTCACCTACCTGCAGGTCGTGCTGGGGTTGAGCCCGCTGGCCGCGGCGCTGTGGGCGCTGCCGACGCTGGTCGGCACCGGGCTCGGCGCGGCGCTGGCGGCGGGCCGGCTGGCCCGCGCCCGGCCGGGCGCGCTGCTGGTCGCCGGGTTGCTGGTGGCCGCGGCCGGGTTCGCCGTGCTCACCGCGGTGCGACCCGCGGCGGGCCTGCTGCCCTTCGTCGCCGGCTACAGCGCGCTCACCTTCGGTGCGGGTGTCGTCGGCACGCTGGCCAACGCCACGGTGCTCAGCGGTACCCCGCCGCAGCGGGCCGGGGCGGCGGCCGGGCTGTCGGAGACCGCGATGGAGCTCGGCGGCGCGCTCGGCATCGCCGTGCTGGGGACCGCGGCCACCACCGGCTACCGGTCGGCGATGTCCACCTCCCCGGCGGCGGCGCTCGTGCCCGCGCAGGAGGTCGAGACGGTCGCGGGGGCCGCCGCGGCGGCGGCCCGGCTGCCGGGTCCGGCCGGCGCGGCGCTGCTGGCCGACGCCGCGGACGCCTACACCGCGGGCGTCGCCGTGGCTGCGGGCACCGGCGCGGTGGTGATCGTGCTGGTGGCCGGGTGCGCGGCGCTCGCGCTGCGCGGCGTGCCGGCCGGACGGACCGATGACCGGCGCCCCGACTGACCTACCCTGGGCCCCGTGTCCGCGACCAGGCTGCTCGTGCTGGGCATCGTGCGCGGCTACGGCCGCGCGCACGGCTACCGCGTCGGCAGCGACCTGCTGTCCTGGGGCGCCGACGAGTGGGCCAACGTCAAGTGGGGCTCGATCTACCACGCCCTGCGCCGGCTGACCGCCGACGGCTTCCTCCTCGACCACGACGACGTGCCCGGGCGCACCGACTACGAGCTCACCGAGCGCGGTGAGGCCGAGTTCCAGCGGCTGCTGCGCGACGCGCTGCGCCGCCCCAACCCCCGGCCCGACCTCATCGGCGCCGCGCTGGCCATGCTGCCCTCGCTCCCGCGCGCGGACGCGGTGCGGCTGCTGCGCGAGCGGCTCGCGGCGCTGGAGGCCACCCGGGACAAGGCCAGGGCCCAGGTCGAGGGCTGGGCCGACCCGCCGCACGTGCGCGAGCTGTTCGGGCTGTGGGAGAGCACCGCGGCCGGCGGCGCCGAGTGGACCCGCGGGCTGATCGAGCGCCTGGAGCGCGGCGACTACCCGATGGCCGGCGAACCCGACTCGCCCGGCACCCCGGGTAGCTGGCCCGACCTCCTCTAGGATTTCCCGTACGAACTACGGAATCCGGTTTGCGCGGAGCGGGGCCCGACGGGCACACTCGTCGGGCCGCACTCAAATTTTAGTACCGGGAGCACCATGCCACCGCCCGCCGTGCACGCCCACGCCCTGCGCAAGCACTACCCCGGCTCCACCGGACCCGCCCTGGGCGGCTTCGACCTGACCGTGCCCCCGGGCACCGTGCACGGCCTGCTCGGCCCCAACGGCGCGGGCAAGACCACCGCCGTGCGCATCCTGGCCACCCTGCTGCGCGCCGACTCCGGCCACGCCGAGATCGACGGCATCGACGTCGCCGCCCGCCCCGGCGACGTCCGGCGCCGGATCGGGCTGGTCGGCCAGAACGCCGCGGTCGACGAGGTGCTCGACGGGCAGCGCAACCTGGTGATGTTCGCCCGGCTGCTGCACCTGTCCCCGCCCGACGCGCGCCGGCGCGCCGCGCAGCTGCTGGAGCGCTTCGACCTCACCGAGGCCGCCGACCGCCCGGTCGCCGGCTACTCCGGGGGTATGCGCCGCCGCCTCGACATCGCCGTGGCCATGATCCTGGCCCCGGCCGTGCTCTTCCTCGACGAGCCGACCACCGGCCTGGACCCGCGCGGGCGGGCCGAGGTGTGGTCGGCGGTGCGGGCGCTGGTCGCGGCGGGCACCACCGTGCTGCTGACCACGCAGTACCTCGACGAGGCCGACCAGCTCGCCGCGCGGATCTCGGTGCTGGCCGCCCCCCGCGGCGGCGGCGGGCGGGTCGTCGCCGAGGGCACCCCCGACGAGCTGCGCGCGCGCATCGGCGGCGACCGGATCGAGGTGGTCGTGCGCCGCCCCGACGACCTGCCCGCCGCGGCCGCCGCCGTGTCGCGGGTCGCCGGGTCCGACGCCGAGGTCGACACCGACCTGCGCCGCGTCTCGGCCCCGGTCGCCGACCGGATGGCCGCGCTGGGGGCGACGCTGTCTGCGCTGGCGGAGGCGGACGTCGCCGCCGAGGACCTCGCCGTGCGCCGCCCCACCCTCGACGAGGTCTTCCTGCACCTGACCGACCGCGTGGAGGTGGACGCGTGAGCACGTCGACGACCACGGCGCCCGACGCCCCGCCGGCGCCCGCGGCGGGCTCGCCGCTGCGCTGGGCGCTCGCCGACACCGCCACCCTGACCGGGCGCCAGCTGGCGCACCTGCGCGCCCGACCCGGCGAGCTGGCCGGGGCCCTGGGCTTCCCGATCCTGCTGCTGCTGATGTTCGCGTTCCTGCTGGGCGGGATGATGCAGGCCCCCGGCGGCGACTACCGCCAGGCCCTCGCGCCGGGGCTGTTCACCATGACGATGCTGTTCGGGCTGTCGGCGACGATGGTCGGGGTGCTCACCGACGCCCAGCGCGGGATCACCGATCGGTTCCGCTCGCTGCCCATGTCGGCGGGTGCCGTGCTGGCCGGGCGGGCCGTCTCCGACATGGTGGTCTCCACCTTCGCCCTCGCGGTGCTGCTGGGCGCGGCGCTGCTGATCGGCTGGCGGCCCACGGCCGGTCCCGGGTCGGCGCTGGCCGCGGTCGGGCTGCTGCTCCTGCTGCGGTTCGCGCTGCTGTGGGTGGGCATCTGGCTCGGCCTGGTCGTGCGCGGACCCGGGGCGCTGACCGCGGTGCAGACCTTCGAGTTCCCGTTCGCGTTCCTGTCCGGGGTGTTCGTCGCGCCCGCGACCATGCCCGCCGGGCTGGGCCTGCTGGCCGAGTGGAACCCGCTGTCGTCCACCGCGGCCGCGGCCCGCGAGCTGTTCGGCAACCCGGGCTGGGAGGGCGGGTCCTGGGTCGCGCAGCACGCGCTGGTCATGGCGGTGCTGTGGCCGGTCGTGATCGTGGCCGTGTTCGCGCCGCTGGCGGTGCGCCGCTACCGGCGGATGAGCCGGTGACCCCGGCCGCGACCCCGTGGCCCACCGATGAGAACCCGGTGCGGCGCGGGTCCACCCTGCGACCCGACCCGGAAGAGCGCAGGTGCCTAATGTGATGCCAGTCACACTTTCCCCGCCGTTCTGTGGGTCCCCCGTGCCACGCTGACCCCCGCCCCCCTCCCGAAAACCGGACATTCCGAACAGGAGCCCCAGTGGAGTACCTCACCGTCACCGGCGCGCGGGAGAACAACCTGCGCGACGTCTCGGTCCGCATCCCCAAGCGCGCCATCACCGCCTTCGTCGGGGTGTCGGGCTCGGGCAAGTCGTCGCTGGTGTTCGACACCATCGCCGCCGAGGCCCAGCGCCAGCTCAACGAGACGTTCTCGGCGTTCGTGCGGGGCTTCCTGCCCAAGCTGGGCCAGCCCGACGCCGACCTGATCGAGAACCTGTCCACCGCCATCGTCGTCGACCAGAAGCGCCTGGGCGGCGGCTCGCGCTCCACCCTGGGCACCGTCACCGACATCAACCCGCTGCTGCGGCTGCTGTTCTCCCGCCGCTCCAGCCCGCACGTCGGCGCCGGCTACGTGTTCTCGTTCAACGAGCAGGGCATGTGCCCGGGCTGCAAGGGCATCGGACGCCGGGTCCAGCTCGACCACGACGCCATGTTCGACCGGTCCAAGTCGCTCAACGAGGGCGCCATCCTGTTCCGCGACTTCGCCGTGGACAGCTGGTACTGGCACGTCTGGGCGCAGTCCGGGAAGTTCGACAACGACAAGCCGCTCGCGGACTACACCGAGGCGGAGTGGAAGCTGCTGCTGCACGGCTCCGACGAGAAGGTCGAGCTGGCCGTGGCGGGCAGCAAGTCGATGAAGATGGACTTCGAGGGCGTGGAGGGCAAGTTCACCCGGCTCTACATCAACGCCAGCCAGGAGGACGCCTCCGACCGCAAGAAGGAGGCCGTCGCGAAGTTCACCACCTCGGTGCGCTGCACGGACTGCGGCGGCACCCGCCTCGCCGAGGCCCCCCGCACGGCCACCGTCGCCGGGCGCACCCTGCCCGAGGTGTGCGCGCTGGACCTCGGGTCGCTGCACGCCTGGCTGCCCACCGTGCGCGACCCGGAGATCGCCCCCATCCTCGACGAGGCCACCACCCGCATCGGCGCCCTGATCGACATGGGGTTGGGCTACCTCACCCTCGACCGGGAGACCTCCACCCTCTCCGGCGGGGAGTCCCAGCGCATCAAGATGGTCCGCCACCTCGGGTCCTCGCTGGTCGACGTCATGTACGTGTTCGACGAGCCGACCATCGGGCTGCACCCGCGCGACGTCGGGCGGATGAACGCCCTGCTGCACCGGCTGCGCGACAAGGGCAACACCGTCCTGGTCGTCGAGCACGACACCGACGTCATCACCGCCGCCGACCACGTCGTCGAGCTCGGCCCGCACGCGGGCACGGCCGGCGGCCGCATCGTCTACCAGGGCGACGTGGCCGGTCTGCGCCACTCCGGCACCCTGACCGGGGAGTTCCTGCACCGGCCGGTGACCCTGCGCGAGCACCCGCGCACCCCGACCGGGCGGCTGCGCCTCACCGGCGCCTCGGCCCACAACCTCACCGGCTTCGACGTCGACATCCCCACCGGCGTGCTCGTCGCGCTCACCGGGGTGGCCGGCTCGGGCAAGTCCACCCTGGTCCGCGAGGTGCTGCTGCCCCAGCACCCGGAGGCGATCGTGGTCGACCAGAGCGCGGTCGCCACCTCCATCCGCTCCACCCCCGCCACCTGGACCGGCGTCATGGAGCCCATCCGCAAGCTCTACGCCAAGGCCACCGGGGTCAAGCCGGCGCTGTTCAGCTTCAACTCCGCCGGCGCCTGCCCCACCTGCAACGGGCTGGGCGCGGTCTACTCCGACCTCGCCTACCTCGACGGCGTCCGCTCCACCTGCGGGGACTGCGAGGGCCGCCGCTACACCGAGGAGGTCCTCGCGCTCACCGTCGACGGCAAATCGATCTCCGACGCCCTCGACATGACCGCCGCCGACGCCGTCGAGTGGTTCACCGCCAAGGACATCCGCCGCCGGCTGCAGGCCGTCGTGGACGTCGGGCTGGGCTACCTGACCCTGGGCCAGCCCCTGTCCACCCTGTCCGGCGGCGAGTGCCAGCGGCTCAAGCTGGCCGGGCGGCTGCACGAGCAGGGCAACGTCTACGTCCTCGACGAGCCGACCACCGGGCTGCACATGTCCGACTGCGGCCACCTGCTCGGCCTGCTCGACCGCCTCGTCGACGGCGGCAGCTCGGTGATCGTCGTCGAGCACAACCTCGACGTGATCGCGCACGCCGACTGGGTGATCGACCTCGGTCCCGACGGCGGCGACGCGGGCGGGCGGATCGTCTTCGAGGGCACCCCGGCCGCGCTGACCACCGCCCCCGGCTCGTTCACCGGGGAGCACCTGGCCCGCCACATCGCCGCGCACGCCGCCGTCCCGGCCTGACCCCGCCGGCACCCCGGCAGCGAGGCGGCTCACAGCGACCCCGCTCACGTCGGCCCCGAACCGCCGCCCCCGCCGACCTAGGGTCGAACGGTGCCCCCCGAGACCGTCCTGCTGCTGGTCGGGGCGGGGGTGGCGGCCGGGCTGTGCGGGTCGATGGCCGGGCTGGCCTCGCTGTTCTCCTACCCGGCGCTGCTGGCCGTCGGGCTCCCCGCGACCGCGGCCAACGTGACCAACACCGTGGCGCTGGCCTTCAGCACGGTCGGCGCCGCGGCCGGGTCGCGCCCCGAGCTCGCCGGCCAGGGCGCCACCGTGGGCCGCCTCGCCCTCGTCGCGGTGCCCGGCGGTGCGCTGGGGGCCGGGCTGCTGCTGCTCACCCCGCCCGGGGTGTTCGAGGTGGTCGTGCCGGTGCTGGTCGCGGGGGCGTCGGTGGCGCTGCTGCTGCAACCGCGCCTGCGGGCCCGGGGTGAGCGGCGTCGGCGCGCCGACGGGCCGGGCGCGGCCAGCGCGGCCGTGCTGGGCCCGTCGCGGGGGTCGGCGTGGCCCAGCCGCCCGGTGCTGGCCGGAGTGCTGGTGGTCTCGGTGTACGGCGGCTACTTCGGCGCCGCGGCCGGGGTCCTGATGCTGGCACTGGTGCTGGTCGGGCTGCCCGTGTCGCTGCTGCAGGGCAACGCGCTCAAGACGATGCTGCTCGGGCTGGCCAACCTGGTCGCCGCGGCCGGGTTCGCGGTGTTCGGCCCGGTCCAGTGGTGGGCGGTGCCGCCCATGGCGGCCGGGCTGCTGGTCGGGGCGTGGTGCGGCCCGGCGCTGGCCCGCCGGCTGCCCGCCGCCGTGCTGCGCACCGGGATCGCCGTGGCCGGGCTGGGCCTGGCGGTGTCGCTGGCCCTGCAGAGCTGGGTGTAGGCCGGGCCCGCTACCGGGCCGGTGGACCGGGGGCGATCGCCCGGCGGATCGCCGTGCTCAGCCGCGAGATCACCGACTCCAACGGGCCGCGCACCCCGGCCGCGGCCACCACCACCCCGAGCGCCACGGCCGCGAGCACGTGAACCACCCACAGCGCCAGGTCGCCGGTGGGGTCGGGGGTGCTGCCGTAGCTCGAGGGCGCCATCGACAGCGCCGTCACGTGCAGCGTGTAGAGGGTCAGCGGGATCGCGCCGACCGCCGCGGGCACCCACACCAGCGCCCGCGACCACCGCGCCGCCAGCAGCATCAGCCCGAGCACGGCGAGCGCGGAGCCGGTGGTGGTGGCCAGGTCGAGCGGGGCACCCGAGTGCGGCACGTCGGCCGCCAGCCACCACCACGAGTTCGTGGGGGTGGTGCCGTAGCGGTGCTCGTCGAGCGCGCCGCCCAGCACCGCCGCGCCCCCGCCCGGCCCCAGCAGCAGCGACGACGCCACCGATGCGGCCACCGCGAGCGCGGCGCCCCCGCCCAGCAGCCAGCCCGCCACCCGCGTCGAGCGCAGGTCGAGCCGACCCACGGCCATCCCGGCCAGCAGGTAGGTCGTCCAGGTCAGGACCGGGTAGTAGCCGGTGACGGCCAGGGTCTCCAGCAACCGCCCCGGCGGGGGCAGCGCCGTCAGGGAGGGCTGGCGACCCGGACCCTGCGGTGCGCCCGCGCGCCACAGGATGCTCAGGACCGGCGTCAGCGCGCAGGCCAGCACCGCAGCGACGGCCAGCACCGCGGGCCCGAGCCGCAGCAGCGGCGCGGCCACCGCGAACAGCAACCCGTAGTACATGAGGATGACGGCCACGTTGGAGTCCAGCTCCACCAGCACCAGGCCGATGACCGCGATCAGCACGCCGCGCACCAGCAGCGCCACCGCCGCACCCAGGTGCGTGCGGGCGTCGGGCAGCCGGCGCGGGCCCCCGGTGCTCAGCGCGATGCCCACCCCGGCCAGCACCGCGAACAGCGCCGAGGCCCGCCCGTCGGCCAGCAGCCCGGTCGGCGTGGGCTGCCCGTCGTCGTCGCGCAGGGCCATGATGTGCGTGGCGAACATGCCCACCAGCGCCACCGCGCGGGCCGCGTCGACGCCCAGCAGCCGCCGGGCCGGCCGGGGCCGCGGCGGCAGGGTCGACCAGTCGGCCTCCTGCTCCGACTCCTCCGCCGACTGCGGCGTCGACTCGGGGCCCGGCACCGCACGGCGCCCCCGGACGAGCCGGTGCCGCCCCGTCCCGGTAGTGCCGGCGGCGGCCGGCGACCGGTCGGTCACCGGGCCCTGGCCGCCGACACCGGCCCGTCGGGCCGCGCGCCGCTGCGGCGCAGCCAGTCCTCCAGTGTCCGCGCCACGACCTGCAGCGGCGGGCGACGGGCGGGGTCGGTGTCCAGGGAGGCGCGCAGCAGCCCCAGGTGCGCCGAGCGGGTGGGCAGGTGGCTGAGCCGGGCCCCGGCCGCGGCCGCGCGCAGCCCGGACACCGCATCGGCGTGCGACCCGCGCGGCGGCTGGCCGGTCAACGCGTAGGACACGGTGGCCGCCAGCTGCCAGGCGTCCGAGGCCGGGGTGGCGCGCTCACCGCAGGCCACCTCCGGGGCCAGGAAGTCGGGCGTGCCCAGCACGAACCCGGCCATGGTCATGGTCGCGTCGCCGGTGCGCCTCGCGATGCCGAAGTCGATCAGGTGGGCCATCCCGGCCGCGTCCATCACCACGTTGCCCGGCTTGACGTCGCGGTGCATCACCCCGCGCCCGTGCGCGGCGTCCAGCGCCCCGGCCACACCCAGCCACACCCGCGCGGCCGACACGTCGTCGAGCAGCCCCTGCGCGCGGATCAGCTCGGCCAGCGACGGGCCGTCGACGTACTCCATCACCAGGACCATGCCCTCCAGCTCGGAGAGCCCCGGGTCGCTGATGGCCGGCAGCATGTCGTGGATGCGCACGCAGTGCGGGTGGCGCACCGCGGCCAGTGCCCGCGCCTCGCGCTGGATGCGCTCCTCGGTCTCCTGGTCGGGGGCGTGCGCGGCCTTGAGCGCCACCCGGTGGCCCAGCCGGGCGTCGTGGGCCAGCCACACCCGCCCGAAGCCGCCCGAACCCAGCCGCTTCTGCAGGGTGAACCGCGGCGCCCCCGGGGCCCCGCCGGCCGCGGCGAACGGCGGACCCGGGGCGACCATCGTCGGCTGCGGCGCACTGCGGCGCACGGGCGGGCGCGGCGGCGGCCGCTCCGGCGCGACGACGACCGGCGGCGCGGCCTCCCGCGCGGCGAAACGCTCGGCCAACCGCTCGGCCCGCCGCGACTCGGCGGAGGCCGCAGCCGGCGACGGCGGCCTGCGCTCGACGGGACGACGGCTGCCGGTGGCCTCCGCGCCCGCCCGCGCCCTGGCCCGGTCGGCGCCCTCCGACGAGCGGCGCACCGCCTCCCGCGACGGCGCGCCCACCACCAGCAGCACGAACATCCCCAGGAACGCCCCGGCGGCGAACCCGACCCACAGCTGGCCCGACGACCCGGCCGGCGTGCGCGCGGTGAGCACCGTCAACGCCAGCGTCGGCAGCCAGAAGAACTTCGAGGGCCACGCCGGGCCCCGCCGCAGCGCCAGTCGGGCCTGCGCGGCCACGAACATCGTCGCGAACAGCGGGGTGGCCACCAGCAGCGCGACCGCCAGCCCGATCTCCACCGGCCCGCCGCCGAACGCCTCGGCCACGGTGTACCCGCCCAGGTACTCGGCCTGGTTCCCGACGAAGCAGACCTGCTCGTCCATGCTGCGCAGCGCGCCCTCACCGAGCCCGCCGACGCCCACGCCGTCGGCCGCGGCGGCGAACACCCGCCCGGTGCCCACGAACACCGCCAGCGGCAGCAGGCCCGCGGCCAGCACGCCCGTGCCGACCAGGAACAGGCCCTCGGGGAAGCCGTAGCGCGACCCGATGCGCCGCCGCGACAGCGCCACGATGACGGCACCCACGGTGGGCAGCAGGCCCACGAACACGCCGAGCGCGGTGACCGCCCACGGCCAGCCGCCCGGGCACAGATCGACCCGGGCCGCTCCGCGCAGGGCCTCGACCAGACCCGCCAGTAGCGCGGTGAGGCGGTCCACGCCGCGTCCTCCCCTCGCCGAGGCCCGCTCGTCCGTCGGCACGATCGCCCTCGGCGGCCGGAACCCCACTATGGCACCACCGCCGCCGCGGCGTCGGGGTGCGCCCCCCGCGCGCCGCGCCGCGGAGCCGTCCCCGACGCTATCGCGGCAGCGTGACCAGGGCGTCCGGGGAACTACGCAGCCCCGCGAGATCGGCGTGACCCGCCAGCGCCAGGGTCAGATCCATCTCGGCGAGCACGCTGCGCAGCACGTGGGTGACCCCGTCCTGGCCGCCGAGGGCCAACCCGTAGGCGTAGGGCCTGCCCAGCAGCACCGCGTCGGCGCCCAGCGCCAGCGCCACCGCCACGTCGGCCCCGGTGCGCACCCCGGAGTCGAACAGCACCGCCGCCCGCCCCTCGACCGCCGCGACGACGCCGGGCAGCGCGCTCAACGACCCGACGGCCCGGTCGACCTGGCGCCCGCCGTGGTTGGACACCACCACCCCGTCCATCCCCGCCTCCACCGCCCGCAGCGCGTCCTCGGGGTGCAGGACGCCCTTGAGCACGATCGGGCCGTCCCAGTGCTCGCGGATCAGGTCGAGCCGGTCCCAGCGCAGCGCCGTCCCGGTGAACATCGGCACCCACCGGCCCACCGCGGCCATCAGGTCGTCCTCGGGGGAGGCGGCCAGCCCGGCCAGGAACGCCGGGTCGGAGAACGGGACCGCGCACCCCACGCCGCGCAGGAACGGCAGGTAGGACTGGTCCAGGTCGGCCGGGCGCCAGCCCAGCGTCCAGGTGTCGAGGGTGACCACCAGCGCGCTGAACCCGGCCCGGCGGGCCCGGTCGAGCAGGCTGACCGTCACCGCGTCCTCGGTGGGCCAGTACAGCTGGAACCACCGCGGGCCCTCGCCGGAGGCCTCGGCGACCTCCTCGATGGTGTGCGACGACGCCGTGGACAGCACCATCGGCACCCCCAGCCCGGCCGCGGCCCTGGCCACCCCGGGCTCGGCGTCCTCGTGCATGATCGACAGCACCCCGATCGGGGCCAGCAGCAGGGGCGCCGGCATCGCCGTGCCCAGCACGGTCGTCGACCAGTCCCGCACCGTCGTCTCGCGCAGCATCCGCGGCACCAGCCCGTGGCGGTCGAACGCCGCCCGGTTGGCCCGCATCGTCGCGCCCTGCCCCGCCCCGCCCGCGACGTAGCCGAACGGGCCGTCGTCCAGGACCGCGCGGGCGGCCTCCTCCAGCCGCGCCGGGTCGGTGGGCAGCGCGGGGGTCTGGCCGGCCAGCCCGTGCAGGTAGATCTCGGCGCCGTAGCCGGAGAACGGGGTGCTCATGGCGACACCTCAGCACACCGGGAGCGCACCGGGAGCGCACCGGCGGAATTCTCGACCGCCCGTCCCGCGTTGGCGGTGGCATGGGTCTCACCTTCGGCGACGGACCGCTGTCCCCGCGCCCGCCGCAGACCGTCAACTACGACATCGCCGGGCCGGCGCACAAGCTGCTCATGCACCCGTTCCCGCGTCGCGTTCGCGCCGAGTTCGCCGGGCGCACCGTGCTCGACACCCGCCGCGGGGTGCTGCTGCACGAGACGGCCATCCTCCCGCAGCTCTACGTGCCCGAGGAGGACCTCGACGCCGCGTCCTTCACCCCGACCGACCACACCACGCACTGCCCCTTCAAGGGCGACGCGACCTACCGCTCGCTCACCGTCGGCGACCGCACCGTCGAGAACGCCCTGTGGGCCTACCCCGAGCCGACCGCCGCCGCGCCCTGGCTCGCCGGGTACGCCGCGCTGTACTGGTCGGCCGCCGACACCTGGTACGACGAGGACGAGCAGGTGCCCGGCCAGCTCACCGACCCCTACCACCGCGTCGACGCCCGCCGCTCCAGCCGCCACGTGCGGGTACTGGCCGGCGACACCCTGGTCGCCGAGTCCCACGCGCCGCTGCTGGTCTCCGAGACGGGGCTGCCCAACCGGTACTACCTCGAACCGGGCGACGTCGTCGTGCCCACCGAACCCACCACCACCCGCACCGTCTGCTCGTACAAGGGCGAGGCGAGCTACCGCAGCGTGCGGCTGCCCGACGGGCGCGAGCTGACCGACGCGGCCTGGGGCTACCCGAAGCCGCTGCCCGAGGCGGGCGCCCTCACCGGACGGCTGAGCTTCCTGCACGACGAGCTGCGCACCATCGTCGACGGCGAACCCGCCTGAGCGGGCGGTCGAGCCGCAGCAACGCTCAGCAGGACTCGTCGTCGTCGACCAGCAGGGCCTCCAGCGCCGGCAGCGCGTCGGCCAGCCGCCCGCGCTGGTCGGCGGTCAGCCGCTCCAGGCGCCGCGCGACCAGCGCCGTGCGGGTGCTGCGCACCTCGTTCAACCGCCGCGCGCCCAGCTCGGACAGCACGATCCGCACACCCCGCGCGTCGTTCGGGTCGGGGGTGCGGATCACCAGGCCCTGCTCGTCCAGCGCGGCCAGCACCCTGCTCATGGTCGGCGCCGTCACCGCCTCGCGCCGGGCCAGCTCCGAGAGCCGCAGCGGACCGTGCTGCTCCACCGTGACCAGCGCGGACAGCTGCAGCGGCGGGGTCTGCTCGTGCCCGTCGATGCGGATGCGGCGGTTGAGCCGGCCCACGGCCAGCCGCAGCCGGGCGGCCAGCTCGGTCAGCTCGGTCTGCTCGTGGTCGGCGAGGCCCGAGGTGAAGCGCTCGGCGACCCCCTCGGCGACCACGGGGTCGGGCTCGCCCACGGCGGCTCCCCCCAGCGTCACGGCGCCCATGTCGGCGGTCATCCACCCATCGTGCCAGGCCGCGGTCGCGACCCGGTCACGACCGGATGTCGCGGCAGGACGGTCGCGCCCGGGGGCACCGACGCAGGTGAGCGCCGCCTACAGCTTGCGCAGCCGGATGCCGGTCACGTCGTGGCGGGGCCCCTTGCGCAGCACCAGGCTCGCCCGCCCCCGCGTCGGCTCGATGTTGCGCTCCAGGTTGGGCCCGTTGATCTCGGCCCAGATCGTCAGCGCCCTGGCGACCGCCGCGTCCTCGTCGAGCGCGGCGTAGCGGCGGAAGTAGGAGTCCGGGTCGCGGAACGCGGTCTCGCGCAGCCGCAGGAACCGCTCCACGTACCAGCGCCGGATGTCCTCGGTGGCGGCGTCGACGTAGACCGAGAAGTCGATGAAGTCGCTCACCGCCAGCGCCGCCCCGCCCTCCCGAGCGGGCTGCAGCACGTTGAGCCCCTCCAGCAGCAGGATGTCGGGCCGGTGCACCGTGCGCCGCTCCCCGGGCACGATGTCGTACACCAGGTGCGAGTACACCGGGGCGCTCACCTCGGCCCGGCCCGCCTTGATGTCGCTGACGAACCGCAGCAGCGCCCGCCGGTCGTAGGACTCCGGGAAGCCCTTGCGGCTCATCATCCCGCGCCGCTCCAGCTCGGCGTTCGGGTGCAGGAAACCGTCGGTCGTCACCAGGTCGACGCGGGGGTGCTGGGGCCAGCGCGCCAGCAGCAGGCGCAGCAGCCGCGCCGTGGTCGACTTGCCCACCGACACCGAACCCGCGATGCCGATCACGAACGGCGTGCGGGCCGCGTTCGCCCCGAGGAAAGTCCGGTAGGCCCGGTAGAGCCGCCCGCCCTCCTGGACGTGCAGGGTGAGCAGCCGCGACAGCGGCAGGTACACCTCGCGCACCTCGTCGAGGTCGATCTCGTCGCCCAGGCTGCGCACCCGGGCCAGCTCCTCGGCGGTCAGCGGCAGCGGCGTGTTCGCCCGCAACCGCGACCACGACTCGCGGTCGAAGTCCACGAACGGCGAGGACGTCGAGGACGCCGTCGTGCCTGCAGTGGTCCGCGCACCGTTGCGACCGCTCACCGGGCCAAAGTAGATCCCGCCGGGCCGCCGCGAAGGCAGAGGTGACGAGACGCTCACCGCCCGGCCGGGCACCCCGCGCACACCGCGAGCGGGTCGTACACTGTGCTCCTCCACCGAGGGTCCGCACCACGGCCCGCCCCGACGAGATCGCGGCCGGAACCCACCGGCCCCGCGAGGAGCATCCCGTGCCCACCGCACGCCCCGACGAACCGGGACGATGTTCGCACGCGGGACCGGCCTCGCGCCGGCTCCGCGGCCCCCACCCCCACCCGGACCCGGACCCGGCATGACCGTGCTCTGGTCGGTCCTCGGCCTGCTCGCCGTCGCCGCCCTCACCCTCGGCACCGCGATCTCGGTGGCCTCCGAGTTCTCCCTGACCGCGCTCGAGCGCAGCCAGGTCGACGCGCACGTCGCCGAGGTCGGCGACCGCAGGGCGCGCACCGTGCAGCGCGCCCACCGCAGCCTGTCGTTCCAGCTCTCCGGCAGCCAGCTGGGCATCACCATCACCACCCTGGTCACCGGCTACATCGCCGAGCCCGCCATCGCCGAGCTGCTCCGCCCCGGACTGGAGGCGATCGGGCTCTCCGAGGGCATCGCCTCGGGCACCGCGACAGCGCTGTCGCTGCTGCTGGCCACCACCCTGTCGATGGTCTTCGGCGAGCTCGTGCCCAAGAACCTGGCGATCGCCAACCCGCTGGGCACCGCCCGCGCCGTGGTCTGGCTGCAGAGCGGCTTCGCCCACGCCTTCCGCTGGCTGATCAGCGCGCTCAACGCCTCGGCCAACGCCATCGTGCGCAGGCTGGGCGTCGAACCCGCCGAGGAGCTGCGCTCGGCCCGCTCACCGGGCGAGCTCGGCTCGCTGGTGCGCTCCAGCGCCGAGCACGGCAGCATCGACGCCGGCACCGCCACCCTGCTCGACCGCTCCCTGCGCTTCACCGACCGCGTCGCCGAGGACCTGATGACCCCGCGCGTGCGCGTCGAGTCCCTCGACGCCGACGACACGGTCGCCGACCTCGTCGCCCGGTCGCGGCGCACCGGCTTCTCCCGCTTCCCCGTCCACGACGGCGACCCCGACGCCGTGCTCGGCGTCGTCCACGTCAAGCAGGCCTTCGGGGTGCCCGCCGCCGAACGCGCCCGCGTGCGCCTGCGCGACCAGGTCCAACCCGTACCCACCGTGCCCGAGTCCCTCGACGGCGACGCCCTGCTCAACCGGCTGCGCGAATCGGGCCTGCAGGTCGCCGTCGTCGTCGACGAGTACGGCGGCACCGCGGGCATCGTCACCCTCGAGGACCTCGTCGAGGAGATCGTCGGCGACGTCCGCGACGAGCACGACCGCGCCGAGCAGGCCACCGTGCGCCGCCTCGGCCGCGGCAGCTGGCTGGTCTCTGGCCTGCTGCGCGCCGACGAGGTGGCCGAGGCCACCGGCTTCGCGATGCCGGAGGGCAGCTACGAGACCCTGGCCGGGATGGTGCTCGCCCACCTGGGGCGCATCCCCGACGTCGGCGACGGCCTCACCGTCGACGGCTGGCGGCTCACCGTCATGCGCCGCGACCGCAACCGCCTCGCCGAGCTGCGCGTCGCCCGCCCCGACACCCTCCCCGAGCCGAACGCGCCCGCCCCCGACCGGCGACCCGCCGTCCCGTCGGCCGCCACCGAGGACGCCGAGCGCGCGCGGCCCACCCGCGAGGAGGCCGGCCGTGGGCGGTGACCTGCTGGCCCTGCTGGCCGCCATCGGGCTGCTGGCCGCCAACGCCTTCTTCGTCGGCGCCGAGTTCGCCCTGATCTCCTCGCGCCGCGACCGCCTCGAGGCGATGGCCGAAGCCGGCTCCGCGGGCGCCCGCACCGCGCTGCGCGCCGGCGCCGACCTCTCCCGCATGCTCGCCGCCTCCCAGCTGGGCATCACCATCTGCTCGCTGCTGCTGGGCAGGCTCGGCGAACCCGCCGTGGCGCACCTGATCGAAGCCCCCCTGCACTGGGCCGGGCTGCCCGAGGCCGTGCTGCACCCGCTCGCCTTCGCCGTGTCTCTGGCCATCGTGGTGGTCGCGCACATCCTGCTCGGCGAGATGGTGCCCAAGAACATCGCCATCTCCGGACCGGAGCGCACCGCGACCTGGCTGGTGCCCCCGTTCCTGATCTTCACCACCGCCATGCACCCGCTCATCGAGCTGTTCAACGTCATGGCCAACGGGGTGCTGCGGCTGCTGGGCGTCGAGCCCCGCGACGAGCTGGAGACCTCCTTCACCTCCGGCGAACTGGCCGACCTGATCGCCGAGTCCGGCCGCGAGGGCCTGCTCGACCAGGACGAGTCCCAGCGGCTCACCCGCACCATCGGCTCGGTCGAGGCGACCGTCCGCGAGGTCGTCGTCCCGCTCGCCGAGCTGGTCACCCTGCCCGCGGAGCCCACCGTCGTCGACGTCGCCCGCGCCGTGGCCCGCACCGGCTACTCCCGGTTCCCGCTCCTGGACCCCGACGGCCGGGTCACCGGCTACCTGCACGTCAAGGACATCCTCGACCTGCTCGACCCCGACCACGAGGACGGCGCGGTACCGCCCGAGCGCATCCGCGGGCTGCCCGAGATCCCCATCCCCGCCCGGCTCGACGAGGCGCTGGCCGTGCTGCGCCGCTCGCGCGCCCACCTGGGCCGGGTGATCGGCGCCGACGGCGGCACCGTCGGCCTGGTCGCCATGGAGGACCTCGTCGAGCACTACGTCGGCGAGGTCCGCGACGCCACCCACGCCGGCCCCGAACCCCGCCCGGGACCCCGCGACTGACGCCCTTGACCTGAACCCGACTCGAGGTCCGAGGATGGCGCCATGACCGTGTTCAGCGACGCCGAGCTCGCCTACCTGCGCGGGCAGCGCCTCGCCCGGCTGGCCACCATCGGACCCGACGGGGCACCTCAGGTGCGCCCCGTCGGCTTCGCGGTCGACGCCACCACCGGCACCATCGACATCCCCGGACTGCGCAACCCCTCCACCCAGAAGTGGCGCAACATCGCCCGCGACGGGCGCGTCGCGTTCGTCGTCGACGACGTCGTCCCCGACCCCTGGCAGCCGCGCGCCCTCGAGGTCCGCGGCACCGCCGAGCTGCTGCCCGACGAGCTGCCCGCCGCCGCGTTCCCCGGCGTCCGGCCCGGGGTCATCCGCATCCACCCCCGGCGCATCCTCGCCTTCGGGATCGAGGAAGGCGCCCCACCCGCGCGGACCGTGCCCGCCGGCTGACCCCGGACCGCGGCGCGGCCGGCACCGACCGGCGCCTACGGTGGACCGGTGCACGTGCTCGACGAGGCCGACTGGCGCGCCCGGGCCGCGGCCCACCGCGACCGTGTCGCGCGCTGGACCGACCCGCACCGCGAGCGCAGGCGCCGCCGCGAGCCCCACCCCGTCCTGGACTTCCTGTTCACCTACTACTCCCCGCGCCCCGCGCAGCTCGAGCAGTGGCACCCGGGACCCGGCGTCGGGCTGGCCGCGGGCGCGGGGTTCCTGACCCGACCCGGGTACGTGCGCGACGACGCCCTCGGCGACGGCGTCGTCCGCCTCGACCCCGCCGCCCTGCCCGAGCGCTACCACGGCACCGCCGCCTTCGTGCGCGCCCTGCTGACCGCGACCGCCGCCCGCCCGGCCCGGCTGAGCTGCTTCGGCCTGCACGAGTGGGCCATGGTGTACCGCACCGAAGCCCCCCGCCACGACGCCGTCCCGCTGCGGCTCGGCGCGGCCGGCACCGACGCGGTCGTCGAGTCGCTGCCGGTGCACTGCACCCACCACGACGCCTTCCGGTTCTTCACCGACGCCGCCCGCCCGCGCAACGCCGTCCAGCCCGCCCGCGCCGACCAGCTCGCCCTGGAGCAGCCCGGCTGCCTGCACGCCACCATGGACCTCTACAAGTGGGCCTACAAGCTCGTCCCGCTCACCCCGGGCGAGCTGCTGGCCGACTGCTTCGCGCTGGCCGTCGAGGTCCGCGAGCTCGACATGCGGGCCAGCCCGTACGACCTGTCCGCGCACGGCTACCCGGCCGTGCCGATCGAGACGCCCACCGGGCGGGCCACCTACGCCCGCGCCCAGGCCGACTTCGCGGCCCGAGCCGTTCCGCTGCGGCGGCGGTTGGTCGAGGTCTGCGACTCCCTCCTCGGGGCCTGAACGGCCGCCACGGCGGCGGCTACTCCCCTGTTTCCGGGCTGCCCGGTTCCGTCATTCGAAGAATGACGGAACGAAGGTGTCAATGAAGCATTGACGACAAGGGAGGACTGGGGCGCACAAGATCGTGGTATCTGCATCGCCCGGAAGGCCTCCTGTCTGCGGTGGGTGGGCCGGAGGGGGCCCATCCACCCCGACGGAGGTCGAGGGACGCTGCGGATGCCGGGGTGCTGCTCACCGGCACATCGGCGGCGGCGAGCACCCTCAGCTGCACGCGGCTTGCTCGAGTCCGGCGACCCGCGCCGAGCTCATCGCCGGCGTGCGCCCCGACCGGCGACGGTGCGTACCTGTCGCGGCCGGTGGCCGAGCGGCTCAGGTCGGCGTGATCCTGCGCCGAGCGCCGGCTCGGGCGCGTCCGTGCGTCTCCCCTGTCCCGTCATCCTTCGGATGACGGGACGAAGGCGTCAATGGAACGTTGACGGATGAGGCGCGCGCTTCCGAGCAGCGCGGCGGGGTGGGTAGCGCCCACCGCCACCCACCCCGCCGTCGGGCTACCGCCCCTCGGCGAACGCCTCCACCGGCGGGCAGCTGCAGACCAGGTTGCGGTCGCCGTGCGCGCCGTCGACGCGGCGCACCGGCGGCCAGACCTTGCGGTCGTGCACGCCCGGCACGGCGCCGGTCGGGTACCCGGCCAGCTCGGCCGGGTACGGGTGGTCCCACTTGGCCACCAGGCTCGCGGCGGTGTGCGGGGCGTTGCGCAGCGGGTTGTCCTCGACCGGCCACTCCCCCGACGCGACCCGGGCGATCTCGGCCCGGATGCCGATCATGGCGTCGACGAACCGGTCGATCTCGGCCAGGTCCTCGCTCTCGGTCGGCTCCACCATCAGCGTGCCGGCCACCGGGAACGACATGGTCGGGGCGTGCAGGCCGTAGTCGGCCAGCCGCTTGGCCACGTCGTCGACGCTCACGCCGGTGTCCTTGGTGATCCCGCGCAGGTCGAGGATGCACTCGTGGGCCACGTGCCCGTCGGCGCCGGCGTAGAGCACCGGGTAGTGCTCGCGCAGGCGGGCCGCGACGTAGTTGGCGGCCAGCACCGCGGTCAGCGTCGCCCGGCGCAGCCCCTCCGGCCCCATCAGCCGCACGTAGGCCCAGGAGATCGGCAGCACGCCCGGGCTGCCGTGCGGCGCCCCGGAGACCGCGCCGACCTCGCCCCGGTCGGGCAGGAACGGCGCCAGATGCTCGGCCACCGCCACCGGGCCCACGCCGGGCCCCCCGCCGCCGTGCGGGATGCAGAAGGTCTTGTGCAGGTTCATGTGGCTCACGTCGCCGCCGAAGGCGCCCGGGCGCGCCAGCCCGACCAGCGCGTTGAGGTTGGCCCCGTCGACGTAGACCTGCCCGCCCGCCTCGTGCACGGCGTCGCAGATCTCGCGCACCGCGGCCTCGTAGACCCCGTGCGTGGACGGGTAGGTGATCATCAACGCGGCCAGCGCTCCGCGGTGCTCGGCGATCTTGGCCCGCAGGTCGTCGAGGTCGACGTCGCCGGTCGGGCCGGTGGCCACGACGACGACCCGCATGCCGGCCATCACCGCCGACGCGGCGTTGGTGCCGTGCGCGCTGGCCGGGATCAGGCACACGTCGCGGTGGGACTCCCCGCGGCTGCGGTGGTAGGCGGCGATCGCCAGCAGCCCGGCGAACTCCCCCTGGCTGCCCGCGTTGGGCTGCAGCGACACCGCGGCGTAGCCGGTCAGCTCGGCCAGCCAGCGCTCCAGGTCGGCGATCAGCTCCAGGGTGCCCGCCGCGTCGGCCCGCGGGGCGAAGGGGTGCAGGTCGGCGAACTCCGGCCAGGTGATCGGCTCCATCTCGGCCGCGGCGTTGAGCTTCATGGTGCACGACCCCAGCGGGATCATGGTGCGGTCCAGGGCCAGGTCGGCGTCGGCCAGCCGGCGCAGCCAGCGCATGAGCGAGGTCTCCGAGCGGTGCTCGTGGAAGACCGGGTGCGTCAGGTAGTCGCTGGTGCGCAGCAGCCCGGCGGGCAGCGCGTCGGCGGTCTCGGCGTCGAGTCCGGCCACCTCGCCCACCTCGACCCCGAAGACCTCCCACAGGGTGCGCAGGTGCGCGGTGGTCGTGACCTCCGAGCAGGCCAGGCCCAGGGTGTCGGCGTCGACCCTGCGCAGCGAGATGCCCGCGTCGTGGGCGGCGTCGGCGAGCGCCTCGGCCCGACCCGGCACCCGGACCTGGACGGTGTCGAAGAACTCGCCGTGCAGCACCTCGACCCCGCCCGAGCGCAGGCCCGCGGCCAGCACCGCGGCCATGCGGTGGGTGCGCTGGGCGATCCGGCGCAGCCCGTCCGGGCCGTGGTGCACCGCGTAGCAGGCGGCCACCACGGCCAGCAGCACCTGGGCCGTGCAGATGTTCGAGGTCGCCTTCTCCCGGCGGATGTGCTGCTCGCGGGTCTGCAGCGCCAGGCGCAGCGCGGGGTTGCCGTCGGAGTCTCGGGAGAGCCCGACCAGCCGGCCGGGCAGCTGGCGGGCGTGCTTCTGGTGGACCGAGAGGTAGCCGGCGTGCGGGCCGCCGAAGCCCAGCGGCACCCCGAAGCGCTGGGTGGTTCCCAGCACGGCGTCGGCGCCCAGCTCGCCGGGCGGGGTGAGCAGGGTCAGGGCGAGCAGGTCGGCGGCGACCGCGGCGAGCGCGCCGCGCTCGTGCGCGGCCGCGATGACCGGGCCGATGTCGCGGACGGCGCCCGAAGCGCCCGGGTAGCTCAGCAGGACCCCGTAGAACTCCCCCTCGGGCAGCCCCGCGGCCAGGTCGGCCACGACCAGCTCGATGCCCAGCGGCTCGGCCCGCGTGCGCAGCACGTCCAGCGTGCGCGGCAGGGTGTCGGCGTCGACGACGAACCGCGGCGAGGACGCCCGCCCGGCCCGGCGCAGCAGCGTCATCGCCTCCGCGGCCGCGGTGGCCTCGTCCAGCAGCGACGCCCCGGCCACCGGCAGCCCGGTGAGGTCGGCGACCGTGGTCTGGAAGGTCAGCAGCGCCTCCAGCCTGCCCTGGCTGATCTCGGGCTGGTAGGGCGTGTAGGCGGTGTACCAGGCCGGGTTCTCCAGCACGTGGCGGCGGATCACCGCCGGGGTGGTGGTGCCGCTGTAGCCCAGGCCGATCATCGGCACGGTCACGGTGTTGCGGGCCGCGAGCGCGCGCAGCTCGGCCAGCACGACCGACTCCGACGCGCCCGGCGGCAGGGTCGTGGCCACCGGCTCCCGGTCGCGGATGCTGTCGGGCACGGCGGTGTCGGCCAGCTCCTCCAGCGAGGACGCGCGGATGGTCGCGAGCATGCGCTCGAGGTCGGCCGGGCGCGGGCCGATGTGCCGGTCGGCGAACGGCACGCCGTCTTCCAGCTCGGACAGGGGAACGCGGGTATCCACGGGAGCACCTCCGGGGGGACGGGGCAGGCAGGACCGGCCCTCCCCCTCTGTCGCCCGCCGCGTCCACACCGAGCCGGCGCCGCTCCAGAGGCGTCTCGACCGCACGGTCCTGGGTGCCTGAGAGGTTCCGGGGAGGATTTGCTCCTTCGGCGCCCGGTCGGCTGGATCGCCCAGCCACCGGGACTCTCCCGCGCGGGGTCGTCGACCGCGGAGCCGATGGTAGGCCCCACCGGAAGGATCATCCACCCGGCGGCCGGTTTCCGTGCGACGGATGTCGCGGACCGACCCGGTGGCGCGTCGTGGCGCCCACCCGCGGTGCCCGGATCGTGTCGGACCGTCGGTAGTTCCCCCGAGGTCGGCGGCCCCGCACCGCACGACACTTCAGCCATGCCCTCGACGCAGACCCCGAACTCCGGCCCCACGTCCGCCTTCTACGTGCAGTCCGTGATCTCGTTCGCCGTGTCGGTGATCGCCGTCGGCACCGCGGTCGTCTACATGCCCGTCGACCCGTGGATCCGCGCGTTCCTCGCCGTCGGCGTGCTCTACGTGGTGACCTCGACGTTCAGCCTGGCCAAGGTGGTGCGCGACCGCCAGGAGTCCTCGGCGGTGCTCACCCGCGTCGACCAGGCCCGGCTGGAGAAGCTGCTCGCCGAGCACGACCCCTTCACCTCCGCCACCTGACCAGCCCGGCGGCCAGCAGGCAGGACAAGGCCGCGACCAGCAGCGGAGCGCGCAGGTCCCCGGAGGCGCAGAGCCGACCGGCCAGCGCCGAACCCGCGGAGGTCGCGGCCAGGCCCGCGGCGATCTGGGTGGTCACCGCGGTCGTGGCCGAACCGGGCGGGGTGTGGCGCTCCAGGTCCAGGAAGCAGCGCAGGCCGACCGGCCCGGCCACGAGTCCGAACAGCCCCGCGCACACCACCGCCACGGGAAGGCCGGGAGCAGCCGCCGCGACCGCGGGCGGCACGCCCAGCGCTGCCATCAGCACCGGCAGGTGCCACCGAGGCGCGGCCGCGGGCATGCGGGTCCCGCAGGCGGTCGCGCCGAGCAGCGAACCCGCGGTGAGCGCGGCGTGCACCACCGCCGCGCTGGACGGCGCACCGGCGGCCAACGCCGCGGCGATCCCGGTGACCTGGACCAGCCCGATCGCGAACGCCTGCACCGCGGTCACCAGCACCGTCATCCGCACCGCAGGCACCGCGAGGGGACCTGCCGGCCTGACCGCGCGCGCGGCCGGTCGCCGGGGCAGCGCCGGTGCGGCCCGGGCGAACAACGCGGTCCCAGCCGCCGCGCACGCCGCGGCCACCAGCACCGCCACCTCGGCAGGCCAAAGCGCGAGGACACCGGCCAGCAGCAGCGGGCCGACCAGCACCGGCACCTCGAACAGCAGCGTCGACAGCGCGACCGCGGTCGGGCGCAGCGCCGGCTCGACCAGCAGCGGCCACGCGGCCCGCAGCGCCCCGCCGACCTGGGGCTCGCCCGCGCCCACGGCGAGGGCGAGCGCGGCGAGCAGCCCCGTCGGCGACCGCAGGACCGCGGCGGAGACGAACGCGACCGACGCGACCACCCGCGTCGCCGCGCTCACCAGCAGCACCGTTCGGGCGCCGAACCGGTCGATGAGCCGACCCTGCACCACCATGCCGGTGCAGGTGCCGACGCCGAGCACGGCGACCACCGCCCCGGCCGCGGCCAGGTCGTCGCCGCGGGTCACGACGAGCAGCAGCACCGCGGGCCCGAGCATGCCGACCGGCAGCGCCGCGAGGGCCGCACCCGCCGCGGGCCGGGGGACGCCGGGTGAGCGCAGCACGCGGCCGTAGCGACGCAGACCGGTCGGCGGGTCGGAGGAGGGAGGCAGGGCGGGACCACGGAAGCGGTAGCGGGGCACGGCGTCTCCCGAGCACGGATCGGAGACGCGCCTTCCCTGCCACCTGGCGCGCGCGAAGCCCGCTTGCCAGTGGCCCGTCCAGCAAGGTTGATGGGTACATCGGTGGATCCAGGTGTTCGCCGGCAAGGCGCCGGTCGGCCCTCATACCTGGCGTACTCGGTTCGGCCGGCAACGCAGCCGGCGGGCACCTGGGCCGCCGAGATACCCGGCGGACCGTGCTGGACGGGCCACTACGGCCAGGTTAGGCCGACGGGCCGCGCGAGGGAAGCGGATCAGCTGATGGCGCGGCGTGCGCGGCGCCGGGACAGCTCGTCCTCCGGGGACTCGTCCACGGTACCGCCGTCGGCGCGCTCGACCGGGAAGTCCTTGATGGAGCCGCTGATCTCCTTCATCGCCCCGCCCACGGCGATGCCGAACACGCCCTGGCCGCCGCGCAGCAGGTCGACGACCTCCTCCGGGGAGGAGCACTCGTAGACGGTGGTGCCGTCGCTGAAGAGCGTGATGCCCGCCAGGTCGCGGATGCCGCGCCGGCGCAGGTGCTCCACGGCGACCCGGATGTTCTGCAGCGAGACGCCGGCATCGAGCAACCGCTTGACGACCTTCAGGACCAGGACGTCCTTGAAGGAGTACAGCCGCTGCGAGCCGGAACCGGCCGCGCTGCGGATCGAGGGGGCCACCAGTCCGGTGCGCGCCCAGTAGTCCAACTGCCGGTAGGTGATCCCGACGACCTGGCAGGCGGTGGGCCCCCGGAAACCGACGAGCTGGTCGGGCAGCCCATCCAGGCCGGTCCCCAGCAGGGGATCCGGGAAGAGCTCACCCTGCTCGGGCGTCGACGGCGGGTTCTCCACCGAACTCCTTCCACCGGGGCCCGCGGACGCGGACCCGCTGTTAGGAGCCGACGGTAAGCGCGCACCGGCACCCGGTCAACGCGGCGCGCCGGTGGTGTCACCCGGACACGGGCGTGTCCCCCGTCCGGCCCTGCAGAGCGGTCCGCCACAGGGTACCCGTGGGCGGACCGTGCCACCGATCGTGGCTGGTGAGTGGGGACGCCGCCGACCCGTGCGGGCCGCCCCGGTCAGGGCTGGGCGCCGCGGAAGTCCTCCGGGGAGATCGAGTCGAGGAACTCGCGGAACTTCTCGACCTCGTCCTCCTGCTCGTCCGGGATGACCAGCCCGGCCTCGGTGAGGACGCTCTCCTCGGCGTGGATCGGCACCCCGATCCGCAGCGCCAGCGCCACCGAGTCGCTCGGGCGGGCCGAGACCTTGATCCCGCCGTCGAACACCAGCTCGGCGTAGAACGTGCCGTCCTGCAGGTCGGTGATGCGGACCTGCTCGAGCCTGCGCCCCAGCGACGTGATCACGTCCTTGAGCAGGTCGTGGGTCAACGGCCGAGCCGGCTTGACCCCCTGCTGCTCCAGGGCTATCGCGGTGGCCTCCACCGATCCGATCCAGATCGGGAGGTAGCGGTCGCCGGTGGTCTCCCGCAACAGGAGGATCGGCTGGTTCGCGGGGAGCTCTACCCGGACACCCACGACGCGCATCTCGCTCATGCGCTCTCCTCCTCTGACGTCCTGCTGTGTCGACGCTACACGGCACATCGGGCCCGCGCCTGCCCCCGCGCGGTCCGGAAACCGCCCGGTTCGCCACCACGGGCGGCGCCGTGGGCGCCGTCGATCGCCACGCTGTCCGAAAGGTCCGGAACCGCGACCGGCCGCCCGCACCCGCGCTCCGACCACCGATCGGTCCCCCGCCCGACGCGCTCATCGCACGGTGGGACAGGCGGTGGGACCCGGGGCGCGACGGCGCCGGCCGGGACGGTGGACGGGACGCGCGACGGGCTCAGTGGTCCCGCGGCCCGGTGAGGAAGACCAGCCGGAACTTGCCGATCTGCACCTCGTCGCCGTTGGCCAGTACCGCGGTGTCGACGGGCTCCCGGTTGACGTAGGTGCCGTTCAGGCTGCCCACGTCGACGACGACGAACTCGCCCGCGTCGTTGCGGAACTCCGCGTGCCGGCGCGAGACGGTCACGTCGTCGAGGAAGATGTCGCTGTCGGGGTGGCGCCCGGCGCTGGTCGACGCGCGGTCGAGGAGGAACCGCGAGCCCGCGTTCGGCCCGCGCTTGACCACCAGGAGCGCGGCCCCGGCCGGCAGCGCGTCGACGCCGGAGACCGGCTGTGCCTGGGCGGGGGGCTCGGCCTCGGACAGGAAGTCCGCGCGGAAGACCGAAGTGGCTTCCGGGGCACGCTCCGGCGGAACGCCCGGCCCGTCGTTCATGGTCACCTTCGGTGTCTCCTCCTGCGTGGGAACGGTGGACCCGGCGCGGGTCGTCGACCCGACCGGACCTCGGGATGTGTGCGGCCCGCGCCGAACGCGATCGGTGCGGTCAACCTACCGCGTGCCCGGCGTCGCGTCGGTGCCGGTCAGCTACCGATGAGGTCGCGATAGGCGGCCGGGTCGAGCAGGTCGTCCAGCGGCGCCGCGCCCGCGGCGCCCTCCAGCCGGAGCTCGAGCATCCAGCCGTCCCCGTACGGGCCGGAGTTGACCAGCTCCGGGGTGTCGGCGAGCGCCTCGTTCACCGCGACGACGGTGCCCGACAGCGGCGCGTAGATGTCGGAGACCGACTTGGTGGACTCGACCTCGCCGACCGCGGAACCGGCGGTGACGCTGTCGCCCACGGCGGGCAGCTGCACGAAGACGACGTCGCCGAGCTGGGTCTGGGCGTGGTCGGTGATCCCGACCCGGACCACCCCCTCGCCGAGGTCGCGCACCCACTCGTGCGCATCGGTGTAGCGCAGGTCCTCGGGAATCACGGGGCGAGCCTAGTTAGGCGTCGGAGGTGGGCCCGGCCGGGGTCGGGGTGCGCATCGCGAGCCCGAACTGGGCCAGGTAGAGCAGCCCGGAGTACAGGTAGAGCCCGGTCCCCCAGATCCCGAAGGCCAGCCCGATCGGCAGCGCCACCGGGGCCGCCCACGCGTCGGTCTGCCCGAGCAGGACCAGCGGGAACGCGTAGAGCAGCAGGAAGGTGGCGCCCTTGCCGACGTAGGTGACCGGGTAGGGGCCGTAGCCGCGGTGGCGCAGCACGGGCAGGGTGAGCGCGAGCACGAGGTCGCGGGCCACGAGCACGCCGATCGCCCACCACGGCACGATCCCGCGCACCCCCAGCCCGATCAGCACCGCCAGGATGTAGAGCCGGTCGACCGCGGGGTCGAGCACCGCGCCGAGGCGGCTGTACTGCCCCAGCACGCGGGCCAGCTTCCCGTCGGCCCAGTCGGTGATGCCGCCGACCATCAGCACGACGACCGCCCACCCGTCGGCCTCCAGACCGATCAGCAGGTACAGCAGCAGCGGCACGCCGGCCAGGCGCAGCAGGCTCAGCGCGTTGGGGACGGTGAGCAGCCGGTCGCGCCCGACCGCGCGCAGCTCCTCGCGCAGGTCGACGGCCGACCCCGTCGGGTTCCGCTCACCCGGCACGTCCCGATCCGCCACGCCCCGCTCCTCACCCGGGCCCGGTGGCCCCCGGGCAGCCTAGGCCCGGCCGCGCACCCGGGCGGGGCAGGTGCGTCGGCGGGCGGGAAGAGGCACGATCGCGACCATGGATGCAGCGGCGCTCAAGGCCACCCAGGCCCCACTCAAGGCCGGCTACTCGGCGGACCCGGACACGGCGCTGGTCACCTTGCGCGCCGACGGCAGCCTGGACGGCTCGGGCATCACCTGCTCGGTGCGCACGGCGGGCGCGCTGGCCGAGGCCGGGCTGCACCCCGCCGCAGGCGGCGACGGCACCCAGCTCTGCTCGGGCGACATGCTGCTGGAGGCCCTGGTGGCCTGCGCCGGGGTCACCCTGCGGGCGGTGGCCACGTCGCTGGGCATCGAGGCGAGCGGAACGGTGCGCGCGGAGGGCGATCTCGACTTCCGCGGCACCCTCGGGGTCGACAAGCAGGCCCCGGTCGGGTTCCGCGACGTGCGGCTGTTCTTCGACCTGGACACCGACGCCGCCCCGGAGAAGGTCGACACGCTCGTCCGGCTCACCGAGCGCTACTGCGTGGTGCTGCAGACCCTGAAGTCGGCACCCGCCACATCCGTCGAGGCGAGCACCGGAGGGGCGGCCTGAGATGACCGACACCGTCAGCGGCACCACCAGCGACACCACGAACGACCCCACCACGGCCACACCCGGCGCGCAGCGGCGCAACGCCGCCCCCGCCGCGCCCGACGCCACCGCCAACGGCGCCCACGCCCTGCTGCACACGCTGGTCGACAGCGGGGTGGACGTCTGCTTCGCCAACCCGGGCACCTCGGAGATGCACTTCGTCGCCGCGCTCGACGGCGTCCCGGCGATGCGCGGGGTGCTGACGCTGTTCGAGGGCGTCGCCACCGGCGCAGCCGACGGCTACGCGCGGATGGCCGAGCGGCCCGCGGCCACGCTGCTGCACCTGGGCCCGGGGCTGGGCAACGGGCTGGCGAACCTGCACAACGCCCGGCGCGCCGGCGTCGGGCTGGTCAACGTCATCGGCGACCACGGCACCGACCACGTCCGCCTCGACGCGCCGCTGCAGTCCGACATCGCCGCGATCGCCGGCTCCGTGTCGGGCTGGGTGCGCTCCACCTCCTCCCCCGAGCGCGTCGGCGCCGACGCCGCCGACGCCGTCGCCGCCGCGCACGCCGGGCAGGTCGCGACCCTGGTGCTGCCGGCCGACGTCAGCTGGGGCGACGGCGGGCGGGCCGCCGCGGCGCCGGCGCCGAGCCCGCGGGAACACGCCCGCCCCGACGCCGTGCGGGCCGCCGCCGACGCCCTCACCTCCCGGGAGCCGTGCGTCCTGCTGATCGGCGGCGACGCCACCCGCGCGGCCGGGCTGGCCGCCGCCGACCGGATCGCCGCGGCCACCGGGGCGAAGCTGCTCGTGGAGACCTTCCCGACCCGCCTGGAGCGCGGCGCCGGGGTCGCGCAGGCCGGGCGGCTCGGCTACGCCCGGGACGTGGCCGACCACCAGCTGGGCGGCGCGCAGCACGTCGTGCTGGTCGGCGCCCGCTCGCCGGTGGCCTTCTTCGCCTACCCCGACCGCGACGGCGACCTCGTCCCGCCCGGGGCGCGGGTGCACCCGGTGGTCGGGCGCGGCGGCGCCGCCGCCGACGCCCTCGCCGAGCTGGCCGACCTGGTGGCCCCGGGCACGACCGCCCGCACCGCGCCCGCCGCGCGCCCGGAGCTGCCGACCGGCCCGCTGGACGTCGGCTCGACCGCGGCGGTCATCGGGGCGCTGCTGCCCGAGGGCGCGATCGTCGTCGACGAGGCGGTCACCTCGGGCCTCGGCCTGCCCGCGGCCACCGCGGGCGCGCCCCGCCACGACTGGCTCACCCTCACCGGCGGGGCGATCGGCTGGGGCCTGCCCGCGGCCACCGGCGCCGCCGTGGCCTGCCCCGATCGGCCCGTCTGGGCCCTGCAGGCCGACGGCAGCGCCATGTACACCATCTCGGCGCTGTGGACCCACGCCCGCGAGGGGCTCGACATCACCACGGTGCTGTTCAACAACAGCGCCTACGCCATCCTGCGTGGGGAGCTGGCGCAGGTCGGGGTGAGCGGCTACGGCGAGCGCGCCCGCCGGCTGCTCGACCTCGGCGGCCCCGAGCTCGACTTCACCGCGCTCGCCCGCGGCATGGGCGTGCCCGCTGTGCGGGTGCGCACCGCCGAGGAGCTGGCCGACGCCCTGCGCCGGGCCGGCGCCGAACCCGGTCCACACCTCGTCGAGGCCATGGTGCCGCCGCTCGTCGCGTGACCGCCCGCGCCGAGCGGCGGCGCCCCCGCTTGTGACGCTGCGCGTCTGATCGGACACTTGCTGTACCACCGGGCGGACGAACTGGGCCCACCGCCCAACCGACCGCTCGACCGCTGGGCGCCGCGGACCGACTGCTCGACGTGTCGTACCTGGTCGCGGACTCAGCGGCCCCGATCGGCTCGCCGTAAAGTGGCCATGTCGTGACACGGGTCGCCGCCGGTCACGGCGTTCCCGCTGTCGTGGCTCGGACCGGGTGTGCGCCATGGTGAGGACGATCGAGGACATGTCCCTCGTGGGTCACACGTGTGCCGTCCCGGTGAGCGACGAGCAGCTCTGGGAGGTCACCGCGCAGTGGCTGGCCGGCGGGCTGGCCGCCGACGAGCGCGTCGTGTACTTCGAGGACGAGACGGCGGGCGCCGTGCTGGGCCGGATGGCCGACGACGGCGTCCCGGTGCGCCGGGCGCTCGACGAGGGCCGCATGGTCATCGTCCCCACCGCGCAGACCAGGGCGGCGGCCGCCCGCCCGGTCGCCCGGTACGAGGAGATGTTCCTCGACCAGATCGACCGGGCCTCCGCGCAGGGCTTCACCGGGCTGCGGATGAGCGGCGAGTGCGGTTCGGAGCTGCTGCGCGCGGGCGGCGTCGACCGGGTCGTCGAGTACGAGCAGGTCGTCGACCGGGTGCTGCGCTCGCACCCGAGCGCGCGCCTGCTGTGCCGCTACGACCTGCCGCGCTTCGACGAGGACGCCGTCTCGCAGATGCGCGAGCTGCACGAGACGGAGCTGATCGGCGAGGCCGTCTACGACGACAACCTCCTGCGGATCACCCGGTCCGACCCGTCGACCGCGCGGCTGGCCGGCGAGGTCGACCACAGCAACCGCCCGCAGATCCGCAAGCTCCTGGAGACCGTGCTCGACCAGGCCCTGCGCTCGCACTGGGCCTCCAGCGACATCACCCTGGACCTGTCCTCGCTGCGCTTCCTCGACGTCGCCGGGGCCGTCAGCCTCGTGCACGCGGCCGAGGAGTTCCCCAGCACCCACCGCCTCGTGCTGACCGGCGTGCGCCCCCGGGTGGTGCGCGTGCTCGACCGCTGCGGGGCCCCGTTCGCCGCCCAGCTGGTGGTGGTGCCCCGCACCGGGCAGCACCGCCGCGAGGGCGGCCGCCACCACAGCCCGTCGTGAGCCCGTCCCCCGGGGGTGGCCGTGCGGGTTGAGAACACGCGCAGCGGGCGCTGGGTGCGCCTGCAGCACGCCGCGGCCTTCCACCGCTCCCGCACCGACCTGGTGGACCAGGTGCTGCCGATGGTCCTCGACGGGCTGCGCGGCGGCACCCCGGTGGCGCTCTCGGTCGACCCGGCCACCGAGAGCGCCGTGCAGCGGGAGCTGGACGGCACGGCCGGGCTCATCCTGCTCAGCCGGCCCGACGGGCCCGACGGCGAGTCCGGGCAGACCCTGGCCGCCCGGCGCGCCCGGGAGCTGCGCGAGCTGGTCTCCGCGACCGGGCGCCCGCTCATCGTGATCAACGAGCACACCTCGCGGCTCGACGGCGTCGACGGCACCTTCTGGACCGAGCTCGACGCCGCGTTCAACATCGCGCTCGCCGAGCTGCCGGTCACCATGACCTGCTTCTACCCCGAGCTGCCGCTGCACCGGGAGATCCTCGACGGCGCCCGGCGCAACCACCCGCTGCTGGCCGTGCGCGGCGAGATGGCCCACAACCCCCACCACCTGGCCCCGCGCGAGGTGCTGGCCGAGCAGCCCGCCCCCGCGCCGGTGCTGCTCGGTCCCCCGGAGCTGCGCCTGCCCTTCGGCGCGTGGCAGCTGCACGACGTCCGCAGCGCCGTCGAGGACGCCCTGCTGTCGGCGAACTGCCCGCGCGAGCGCGCCGAGGACGTCGTGCTGGCCGTCAACGAGGTCGCCACCAACGCCGTCGAGCACGGCGACGCGCGCGCCGAGCTGCTCATCTGGGTCACCGACGACGGGGTGGTCTGCGAGATCCACGACGCCGGCAGCCTGCGCGACCCGCTGCCCGGGCTGCAGGCGCCGCACTCGTCCAACCCGCGCGGGCGCGGCGTGTGGATCGCCCGCCAACTGTGTGACTCCCTGCACGTGTGGACCGACGACAGGGGCACCCACGTGCGCATGCGAGCGAGCCCGTGAGTATGATCGGGGGAGGTGGTCGGTCGTCGGACCGTGACCAGCGGGGTCGGACTGTGACCAATCCGGCCCTTGGCAAGACGCTCCACAGCGAGAACACTTCTCCGCGGACTGGGCGCCGACGGGCTGCGCACGGCCCATCACCGCGCGGCACATCCGACACATCCGGCACTTCCACGTTTGGGACCACCATGTCTGACGATCAGCGACGATCTGCACCGACGCGGGCCCCCCACACCGCCACCCTCGGGCTCGCATCCCACCGGGTCACGGTGCTCGGCTCGTTCACCCTCACCTCGCGCGGCTCCGCCGTTCCGCTGGGGGTCGACGCCCGTCGTCTCGTCGCCTACCTGGCCGTCCACCCGCGGCCCCAGGAGCGCGCCGCGCTGGCCGCCGACCTCTGGCCCGGCACCGCCGCCGAGGCCGCCGCCCGCCTGCTGTCCGACGCCATCGCCGCCGTCGACGTACCCGGGCTGCTCACCGAGGACGGCCCCACGCTCTCCCTGGCCGCCGACGTCGAGGTCGACCTCGCCGACGCGCTGGGCCTGGTGCGCGGGCTGCCGGAGATCCCGGTCGACGACACCCCGGACATCTCGCTGCTCTCGTCCGACATCCTGCCCGGCTGGACCGCCACCTGGATCGCCGTGGAGCGCGAGCGGTTCCGCCAGCTGCGCCTGCACGCCATCGAGGAGCGCAGCCTGCGGCTGTCCGCCGCCGGCGCGCACGCCGAGGCCGTCGCGCTGGCCGAGTCGGCCGTGCGGGTCGCCCCCAGCCGCGAGAGCGCCCGCCGCGCCCTGATCGAGGCCCACCTGGCCCAGGGCAACATCGCCGCGGCGGTGGCCCAGTACGACGACTACCGCGAGCTGCTGCGCTCCAGCGTCGGCGGGCCCGACCCGTCCGGCCTCGACGGGCTGGTCCTGCCCACCGCCCCGGTGTGGCCGATGCTGCGGGCCCGGCGCCCGATGCCGCGCTCGGCGGTGCAGCTGCCCGGCCTGCGCTCCGTGCGCGGGGCCGGTGGCGGACGCCGCCTGGTGGCCGGCGGCTCCGTGCCCGGCACCACCCGCTGACGACCGCACCGCATACCGACACGCACCTGAGCCGCCGCCCCCGATCGGGGCGGCGGCTCGGTCGTGTGTAGACCGTGTGCAGACCCCGGCGGGCGCTCAGCCGCCGAGCAACACCGTGAAGACGACCTCGGTACCGGAGTCGTTGCTGGTCACCCGCATGTCGACGGACAAACCCTCGATCATCCTCAGGCCCCGGCCGCGGTGGCTGGGGCGCGAGGTCGCCGGCTTCCAGCGGCCCCGGTCGACGACGCGGACGACGACCCCGCGCCCGGCGTCGGTCGAGCGCACGTCGAGCTCGATGTCGACCGTTCCGGCCTCGGTCTCGCGGTAGGCGTGCTCCATCGAGTTGGAGACCGCCTCGCCCAGCGCCAGCTGCAGGTCGGCCAGCTCGACGTCGCTCAGGTCGCGCACCAGCGCCCAGGCCTCGATCCGACGGCGCAGCGGGCGCAGCCGGTCGACCGAGGCCGGGATGCGCAACTCCAGGCCGTCGGGGCGCTCGTCGGGGTCCGTCGCGCCGCCCCCCGCGACGTGCGACCCCGGCGCGACCGAGCGCGGGTCGACCCCACCGCCACCCGGCTGCCCCTGCGCCACTGCCCGATCCATCGCTTGTTCCTCGCTCCCCCACCGGTTCCGCTACCTTCACGCGACCCCCCGATCGCGTTACGCCCTTCGTCATGGCAGGTGCCCGGCCCGCGCCCGGGGCAAACGGACCCCCTCCGAACGGCGGGAACACGCATCGATCCACCTCCGCGCGGGTACTGCACGTGCATGCCTGGTACCTCCGAGGACGACGTGTCCGCCGACCCACATCTGGCCCGCACCCGCGAGACCGGGGGTGCGGACCCGGGACGCGACGGTCATCCCGGTGGGGCGGACGCCGCCGACCAGGACGGCGCCACCACGACCGGCACCGACGAGAACGAGGAGTTCGTGGGCAGGGTGGCCGGCCAGGACGCCGGCTACTCCGGGGAGACCGGCGCCGAGGCCAGGGCCGAGGCGTCACGAGCGGAGGGGCGATGAGCAAGCAGGACGGCAACGAGCTGAGCGGGCTGGCCAAGCTGGCCTACAAGCCGTTCGGCGTGGCCTTCGGGATGCTGGGCGGCCTGCTGGCCGGCCGGGTCTTCGGGGTCATCTGGAAGAAGGTGTCCAAGGAGGACGGGACCCCGCAGCCCCTGTCGAACGAGTACAGCACCCGCGAGGTGCTGATCGCCGCCACGCTGCAGGGCGCCATCTTCGGTCTGATCAAGACCGCGGTCGACCGCTACGGCATGAAGGGCGTGCGCCGGTTCCTGGACGCGCCCCGGCCGTCGTCGGCCGGGCGCAAGCTGGCCGCGGCGAAGGCCGCCGCGGGACGGGGCGCGGAGAAGGTCACCGCGGCCTGATCCGCACCTGAGGCACCCGATGACGGCCCCGCTCGCTCCGCGCGACCGGGGCCGTCGTGCGTGCGGGATCAGCTCAGCGCGCGCAGCTCGGGCAGCACGTCCTCGGCGAACTGCTCGAGGAACCGGCGCTGGTCGTGGCCGGGGCCGTGGAAGACGAGGTGGTCGAGGCCGGCGTCGAGGTAGGGCTTGATCTGGGCCAGCGCCTCCTGCGGGTCCGACGCCACGATCCAGCGCTTGGCGACCTGCTCGATGGGCAGCTCGTCGGCCAGGCGCTCCATCTCCACGGCCGAGTCGACGCTGTGCTTCTGCTCGGGGGTCAGCGACAGCGGCGCCCAGAAGCGGGTGTTCTCCAGCGCGGCGTCCTTGTCGCGGTCGTAGGACAGCTTGATCTCGATCATGCGGTCGACGTCGCCCGCCTCGCGCCCCGCCGCCGCGGCGCCCTCGGCCACCGCCGGCAGCAGCTTCTCGGTGTAGAGGTCCATGCCCTTGCCCGAGGTGCAGATGAACCCGTCGCCCGAGCGGCCGGCGTACTTGGCCACCACCGGGCCGCCCGCGGCGATGTAGACCGGGATCGGCTGCTCGGGGCGGTCGTAGATGGTGGCCCCGACGGTCTTGTAGTACTCGCCGTCGAACGACACCTCCTCGCCCGCCCACAGCTCGCGCATCAGCCGCACCGCCTCGCGCAGCCGGGCGAAGCGCTCCTTGAACTCCGGCCACTCCCGCCCCGACACCGCGATCTCGTTGAGCGCCTCGCCGGTGCCCAGGCCCAGCATCACCCGGCCGGGGTAGAGCAGGCCCAGCGTGGCGAACGTCTGGGCCAGCACCGCCGGGTTGTAGCGGAACGTCGGGGTGAGCACCGAGGTGCCCAGCAGGATGCGCGAGGTCCGCTCCCCCACCGCCGTCAGCCACGGCAGCGCCGCGGGCGCGTGCCCGCCCTCGTGCCGCCACGGCAGGAAGTGGTCGGACACGACGGCGCTGTCCAGCCCTGCCTCCTCGGCCAGCACCGCGTACTCCACCAGATCGCGCGGCCCGAACTGCTCCGCCGACGCCTTGTAGCCGATCCGCAATGCCACGACCCTCTGCCTCTCCCGCTGCCCGTCACCTGCCTTGCCCTTCCCACCCTGCCACCCGCCGGCCGATCCGTCGCGATCACCGGCCGGGTGCCGGCCGACCGCGGAGCCCGTGGGCGGAAATCGGCGTGCGGAACAACCCCGGCCGACCTAACGTCGAGCAGGCCATGAGCGCGCCGACGTCCGACCCCGACCCGCCGCGCCGCGCCACCCTCGGATCGCTGCGCCGCCTGGCGCCCTACGCCGCCCCGCACCGCGTCCGGCTGATCGTCGGCGGGCTGGCCGCGCTGCTGGCCAGCCTCGTCGGGCTGGGCGCGCCGCTGCTCATCGGAGCCGTGGTGGACGGGCCGATCGCCCGCGGCGAGCTGGGGTCGCTGCCCTGGCTGGTCCTCGGGGTGCTCGCGCTCGGGCTGGTCGAGGCCGTGCTCATCACCCTGCGCCGGCTGCTGGTCGCCCACCCGGCCAACGCCATCGAGGCGGCCATGCGCGACGACCTGTTCGCGCACCTGCAGCGGCTGCCGGTGGCCTTCCACGACCGCTGGGCCTCGGGCCAGCTGCTGTCGCGGGCCACCACCGACCTGACCACCATCCGCTGGCTGTTCGCGTTCTCCGGGCTCTTCCTGGTGATCAACGTCATCACGCTGGTGGTCGGGATCGGCGTGCTGGCCTGGCTCTCGCCGCTGCTGGGCGCGGTGGTGGCGGCGGTGGGCCTGCCGCTGGCGGGGCTGACCCTGGCGCTGGAGCGGCGCTACTCCACCCAGGCCCGCACCGCCCAGGACCGCGCCGGTGACCTCGCCACCGTCGTCGAGGAGTCGGCGCTGGGCATCCGCGTGCTCAAGGCGCTGGGGCGCAGCCGCGAGCTGATCGCCCGGTTCCTCGCCGACGCCCGCCGCCTGCGCGGCACCGAGCTGGCCAAGGTGCGGATCATGGCGGCGCTCTGGCTGCTGCTGATCACCCTGCCCGAGCTGGCCATCGCCGCGGTCGTCGCCGTGGGCACGGCCGGGGTCGCGGCCGGCTCCCTCACCCTGGGCACCGTCGTCGCCGCGATCACCGTGCTGACCTACCTCATCTGGCCGGTCGCCTCGATCGGCTGGCTGCTGGCCGAGGCGAGCAACGCCGCCACGGCCAACGCCCGCTACTGGGAGGTCCGCGACATCCCGCCCTCGATCGTCGACCCGCCGCACCCGCGCGAGCTGCCCACCCCGGTGCGCGGCGAGGTGGCGCTGCGCGGGGTGCGGTTCGCCTACGAGGGCGCCGAGCACGAGGTCCTGCGCGGCGTCGACCTGACCATCCGCCCCGGCGAGACCATGGCGCTGGTCGGCGCGACCGGGTCGGGCAAGACCACCCTCACCGCCCTCGTCGCCCGCCTGCAGGACGTCACCGCGGGCTCGGTCACCGTGGACGGCGTCGACGTGCGCGACCTGCGCCTCGCCGGCCTGCGCACCGCGGTGGCCTCGGCCTTCGAGGACCCGGTGCTGATCTCGGCCAGCGTGCGGGAGAACGTCACCCTCGGCTCGCCGGGCCTGCCCGACGACGCGGTCTGGGAGGCGCTGCGGGTGGCCAGCGCCGACGGGTTCGTCGCCGGGCTGCCCTGGGGGCTGGACACCCGCATCGGCGAGCAGGGGATGTCGCTGTCGGGCGGGCAGCGCCAGCGGCTCGCGCTGGCCAGGGCGGTGGTGGGGCGCCCGCCGGTGCTCGTGCTCGACGACCCCCTCTCCGCGCTGGACGTGCACACCGAGGCCGAGGTCGAGGCCGCGCTGCGGCGCGTGCTGGGCGGGGTCACCGCGCTGGTCGCGGCCCACCGGCCCTCGACGGTCCAGCTGGCCGACCGGGTCGCCATGCTGGCCGGGGGCCGCATCGTCGCCGTCGGCACCCACCACCACCTGCTGGCCACCGAACCGGCGTACCGGGCGCTGCTGTCCACCCCGGACGAGCGGACGCAGGTGCAGGCGTGACGACCTCCGAACCCCGCACCACAGGCACCGCGGGCACCGCCCGCGCCACCGACACCGGCGAGGACGTCGCCGACACCTGGCGGGGCCTGGCCGCCGAGGACGACGAGGCCGACGTCCTGCCGACCCGGGCGGGGCTGGCGCTGCAGCGCCGGGCCCGCGCCCTGGTCGCCGACCTGGCCCGCCCGCACCGCCGCGCCCTGGTGGTCGCCGCGGTACTGCTGGTCGTCGAGAACGTGGCCATGCTGGCCGGCCCGCTGCTCATCGCGACGGCCATCGACGTCGGCGTGCCCGCCGCGCTCGCCGGGCGCCCGGGGCCGCTGGCCTGGTCGATCGTCGGCTACGCCGGGGTCGGGCTGGCGGCCGCGCTGCTGCGCGCCGGCTTCCTGGTGCTGTCCGGGCGGATCGGCCAGGACGCCCTGCTCGACCTGCGCGGGCGGGTCCTCACCCACGGCCAGCGCCTCCCGCTGGACTTCCACGAGTCCTACACCTCCGGGCGGCTGATCTCCCGGCTGACCAGCGACATGGACTCGCTCAACGACCTGCTGGAGAAGGGCCTGGAGGGACTGCTGGGCGCGCTGCTGTCGATCGGCGGCATCGCGGTGCTGCTGGTCTGGCTCGACCCGGTGCTGGCCGCCGTGGTGATCGGCGGGTTCGTCCCGCTGGTCGTGCTCACCCGCTGGTTCCAGCGCCGCTCGCGGGCCAGCTACCGGCGCACCCGCACCAGCGTCGCGCGGCTGATCGTGCACTTCGTCGAGTCGATGAACGGGATCCGCGCGGTGCAGGCGTTCCGCCGCGAGCGGCGCAGCGAGCAGATCATGCGCGGGCTCGGCGGCGCCTACCGCGACGCCAACGCCGAGGCGTTCGTGGCCGCCGCCTGGTACCTGGGCACCCTGCGCGCCGTGGGCAACCTGACCCTGGCCGCGGTCCTGCTGCTGGGCGCGGTGCGGGTGGCCGACGGCGCGCTCGCGCTCGGCTCGCTGACCGCGTTCCTGCTGTACCTGCGCCGCTTCTACGACCCGCTCGACCAGCTGGCCCAGTTCTTCAACTCCTACCAGTCCGCGGCGGCCGCGCTGGAGAAGATCGCCTCGGTGCTGGACACCCCGATCGGCGTGCCCGAGCCCGCCGCGCCGGTCGCGCTGCCCCGCCCCACGCGCGGCGCGCTGGAGTTCGACCACGTGGTGTTCGCCTACCGCCGCGCCGCGGACCGCACCGTGCTGCCGGAGTTCGACCTGAGCATCCCGGCCGGCCAGACGCTGGCGCTCGTCGGCGCGACCGGCGCGGGCAAGTCGACGCTGGCCAAGCTGGCCGCCCGCTACTACGACCCGACCGGCGGCGCCGTCCGCCTCGACGGCGTCGACCTGCGCGACGTCGCCGACGCCGACCTGCGCCGCGCGATGGTGATGGTCACCCAGGAGGCGTTCCTGTTCTCCGGCACGGTGGCCGACAACATCGCGATGGGCCGCCCGGGCGCGTCCCGAGAGGAGGTGGTCGCCGCGGCCGACCTGGTCGGCGCGCGCGCCTTCGTCGAGGCGCTGCCCGAGGGCTTCGACACCGACGTGCGCAAGCGCGGCGGGCGGCTCTCGGCCGGGCAGCGCCAGCTGGTGTCGCTGGCCAGGGTGGTGCTGGCCGACCCGGCGGTGGTGCTGCTGGACGAGGCCACCTCGTCGCTGGACATCCCCTCCGAACGGGCCGTGCAGGCGGCGCTGGAGACGGTGCTGGCCGACCGCACCGCGCTGATCATCGCCCACCGGCTGTCCACGGTGCTCATCGCCGACCGCGTCCTCGTGCTGGAGGACGGCCGCGTCGTGCAGGACGGCAGCCCCGACGAGCTGCTCACCGTCGAGGGCGGCGAGTTCGCCGCCCTGCACACCGCCTGGCGCGACGCCCTGACCTGAGCCTCACCCGCGGCGGGCCGCGACCAGGCGGTCCACCCCCCAGGCGAGGGCACCGGCCACCGCCCCGACGAGCACCCCGGTGAGCAGGCCGGCGACCACCGCCGCGGCGCGGGCGAACGGGGTCGACGCGGCGGCCGGCAGGTCCATGGTCTCCCAGAGCAGCTGGTGGACCACGACCAGGAACACCCCGTGGATCACCCCCACCACCAGCACGGTGGCGAACGGGTTCGGCACCCGCTTGGCCACCGCGACCAGCACCCACACCGCGGGCGGGACGAACACGAACAGCCCGTTGACGAACGTCCCCTCGGTGATCAGGTCGAGGTCGTGCAGCACGACCCGGGGCACGGCGAGCAGGGCCAGCCCGACCAGTGCGGGCGCGGACAGGCCCAACGGGCGGCGGGCGGGGCGGCGGAGGGAGGGACGGGATCGGTCCATGCCCGCGACGCTAGGAACCGCGCTCCCCCGCCACATCCGTTCCCGGTCTCGACCCCACTACGTCCGTGGGCGACACCCCGGGTCAGACGAAGGCGGAGTGGCCGGTGATCGACCGCCCGACCACCAGCGTGTTGATCTGGCGGGTGCCCTCGAAGGAGTAGAGCGCCTCGGCGTCGGCGAAGAACTTCGCCACGCCGTAGTCGAGGATCACGCCGTTGCCGCCGAACACCTCGCGGGCCATCGCCACGGTCTCGCGCATCCGGCTCGTGCAGTACTCCTTGGCCAGCGCGGCGTGGTCGTCGTCGGCGACGCCGGCGTCCTGCATGTGGGCCAGGCGCACCGACATCGCCAGCGAGGCCGTGGTGTTGCCGAGCATCCGCACCAGCAGGTCCTGCACGAGCTGGAACCCGGCGATCGGACGGCCGAACTGCTCGCGCCGCTTGGCGTAGTCCAGCGCGAGCTCGTAGGCGGCCATCATGGTGCCGGTCGCGCCCCAGGCCACACCCCCGCGCGTGCGGCGCAGCACCGCGTTGGTGTCCTTGAACGAGTTCGCCCGCTGCAGCCGGTCGGACTCGGGCACCCGGCACCCCCGCAGCGCGATCTCGGCGTTCTGCACCGTGCGCAGGGCGAGCTTGTTCTCCATCTTGGTCGTGGTCATGCCGGGGTTGTCCTGGTGCACGACGAACCCCTTCACGCTGTCGTCGGCGACGTCGCGCGCCCAGATGACGACCAGGTCGGCGAACGTGCCGTTGCCGATCCAGCGCTTGTCGCCCTCGAGCACCCACTCCGCGTCGTCCCCCGAGCCGTCGCGGCGGGCGGTGGTCTCCAGCCCGCGGGCCACGTCGGACCCGCCGTGCGGCTCGGTCAGCCCGAACGCCCCGATCAGCTCCATCCGGGCCATCGCCGGCAGCCAGCGCTCGCGCTGCTCGTCGGAGCCGCACAGGTCGATGCTGCCCATCGCCAGCCCGTTGTGGATGCCGAAGAAGCTGTTCATCGACGGGTCGGTGTGGGCGATCTCCAGGGCGAGGAACCCGATCAGCAGCCGGCGCGCCTTCGGCCCGCCCAGGTCGTCGTAGGGCAGCCGGGCGATGTCCAGCTCCGCGAAGCCGGGGACCAGGTGGTGCGGGAACTCCGCGCGCGTCCAGTGGTCCAGGGCGACCGGTGCGACCTGCTCGTGCAGGAAGTGGCGCACCGTGCCCAGCGTGGCCCGCTCGTCGTCGGTGAGGTCGTCGGCGAAGCGGAAGAAGTCGCCGGCCAGGGCATCTGCCGTCATGCACTGACGATCGCACCGCACGGCGCGCCCCGCACCCGCAGCCGCCGACGACACCGGCGCCGGACCCCGTCCCCCGAACCGGCGACGGGCCGTCGGGGGCGCGGCCTAGGATCGCCCGCGTGAGCCTCCCCGCGACCCACGAACGGGCGAGCACCGATCCGGTCGAGGTGCTGAACCGGGTCTTCGGCTACCCCGCCTTCCGCGGCGAGCAGCAGGAGATCATCTCCCACGTCTGCGCGGGCGGCGACGCCCTGGTGCTCATGCCCACCGGCGGCGGCAAGTCGCTGTGCTACCAGATCCCGGCGCTGGTGCGCCCCGGTGTCGGTGTGGTGATCTCGCCGCTGATCGCCCTCATGCAGGACCAGGTCGACGCGCTGCACGCGCTGGGCGTGCGCGCCGGGTTCCTCAACTCCACCCAGGACCCCGACGAGCGCCGCGCGGTGGAGGCGGCGTTCCGGGCGGGCGAGATCGACCTGCTCTACCTCGCCCCCGAGCGGCTGCGCAGCCCGTCGACCCCGGCCCTGCTCGACCGCGGCCGGATCGCGCTGTTCGCGATCGACGAGGCGCACTGCGTGGCCCAGTGGGGCCACGACTTCCGCCCCGACTACCTGGCCCTGTCCGAGCTGCACGAGCGCTGGCCCGCGGTGCCGCGGATCGCGCTGACGGCCACCGCAACCGAGGCCACCCACGCCGAGATCGCCACCCGGCTCAACCTGGGCGCGGCCCGGCACTTCGTGGCCAGCTTCGACCGGCCCAACATCCAGTACCGGATCGCGCCGAAGAACGAGCCGCGCCGCCAGCTGCTCTCGCTCATCCGCGCCGAGCACCCCGGCGACGCCGGCATCGTCTACTGCCTGTCGCGGCGCTCGGTGGAGGAGACCGCGGCCTTCCTGGCCGGCGAGGGCCTGACCGCCCTGCCCTACCACGCCGGCCTCGACTCCCGCACCCGCGCGGCGAACCAGTCCCGGTTCCTGCGCGAGGACGGCGTGATCATGGTGGCCACCATCGCCTTCGGGATGGGCATCGACAAGCCCGACGTGCGGTTCGTCGCCCACCTCGACCTGCCCAAGTCCGTCGAGGGCTACTACCAGGAGACCGGCCGCGCCGGGCGCGACGGGCTGCCGTCGACCGCGTGGCTGGCCTACGGCCTGGCCGACGTCGTGCAGCAGCGCAAGATGATCGCCGACTCCGAGGGCGACGCGGCGCACAAACGCAGGCTGGGCCAGCACCTCGACGCGATGCTGGCGCTCTGCGAGACCGTCGAGTGCCGGCGGGTGCAGCTGCTGAACTACTTCGGGCAGAAGGGCGAGCCCTGCGGCAACTGCGACACCTGCCTGAGCCCGCCCGAGTCCTGGGACGGCACCGTCGCCGCGCAGAAGGTGCTCTCTGCGGTGTTCCGGCTCAAGAAGGAGCGCAACCAGAGCTTCGGCGCCGGGCACATCGTCGACATCCTGCGCGGCAAGCGCACGCCCAAGATCGAGCAGTTCCGGCACGACTCGCTGACCGTGTTCGGTGTCGGCGAGGACCTGGGCGACGGCGAGTGGCGCGCGGTCATCCGCCAGCTGGTGGCCCGCGGCATGCTGACCGTGGAGAGCAACCACAACACCTTCGTGCTCACCGAGGCCAGCCGCCCGGTGCTGCGCGGCGAGCAGCAGGTGATGCTGCGCCGCGACCCGCCCAAACCCCCCAAGCCCGCCCGCACCAGAGCGGCGAAGGCCGCGCGCGGGCCGCAGGCCGCGGAGCTGCCCGCCGAGGCCACCGGCACGTTCGAGCGGCTGCGCGCCTGGCGGGCCGAGGTGGCCAGGGAGTCCGGCCTGCCCGCCTACGTGATCTTCCACGACGCCACCCTGCGCGAGATCGCCGCCCGGATGCCGGCGAGCCTGACCGAGCTGGCCACCGTCAGCGGCGTGGGCCAGAGCAAGCTGGCCAAGTACGGCCAGGCGGTGCTCACCGTGCTCGTCGAGGACGCGGGCGGAACGGGGGACGACCCGCACGGCTCCGACGAGCCGCTGTCGCCGCTGCCACCCGAGCGCTAGGTTGGCCTGATGCTGCTCGGCCGGTCGCGGGAGCTGAGCCGGATCGGGGAGCTGCTGCGCGCGGCCTCGCGCGGGGAGAGCGCCGCGCTGGTGGTGCGCGGCGAGGCGGGGATCGGCAAGTCCGCGCTCGTCGAGGCCGTCGCCCGGGCGGCCGCCGACGGCGGTGCCGTCGACCGCCCCGCCGGCGCGACCGTCGTGCCGCGCGCCGCGGTCCTGCGCACCCGCGGCATCGAGGCCGAGACCGCCATCCCGTTCGGCGGGCTGGCCGACCTGCTGCGCCCCGCCCTGCCCCTGCTGGGCGAGCTGCCCGGCCCGCAGTCCGACGCGCTGGCCGGGGCGCTCGCCCTGGGCCCGCCCGCCGCGGCCGACCGGTTCGCCATCGCCGCGGCCACGCTGAGCCTGCTGGCGCTGGCCGGGCGGGGCGAACCGCTGCTGTGCGTCGTCGACGACGCCCACTGGCTCGACCCCGCCTCCGCCGAGGCCCTCGTCTTCGCCGCGCGTCGGATGCACGCCGAGGGTTCGGTCATCCTGTTCACCGTGCGCGACGGCGAGCCCGGCGCCGAGCGGTTCCTGGCGCTCGACCCGCTCCCGCTGGGCGGGCTGGACGCCGAGGCGGCCGGTGCGCTGCTGGCCGACGGGTTCGCCGAGCCACCACCGCACGAGGTCGTCGACCGGCTGGTCGCCGACACCGGCGGCAACCCGCTGGCGCTGCAGGAGCTGCCCGGGCTGCTCAGCGCCGACCAGCTGGCCGGGCAGGCCCCCATCCTGGCGCCGCTGCCGGTGGGCTCGCTGCTGCAGCAGAGCTTCCTGCGCCGGGTCGAGCGGCTGCCCGGACCCGCCCGCGACGCCCTGCTGCTCGCCGCCACCAGCGACGTCGACACCGTCGACGTGCTCGACCGCGCCCTGCGCGACGCCGACCGGTCGCTGGCCGACCTCGAACCCGCCGAGGAGGCCGGGCTCCTCGCCCTCGACGGGGGCAAGCTGCGCTTCCACCACCCGCTGGTCCGCTCGGCGGTCTACCACTCCGGCAGCCCCGCCGAGCGCCGCGCCGCCCACCGCCGCCTCGGCGACGCCTTCGCCCACGTCGCCGACCCCCAGGCCGACGAGCGCCGGGTGTGGCACCTGGCCGCGGCCACCCTCACCACCGACGAGACCGTCGCCGCGGCGCTGGAGCAGGTCGGGCTGGCCGCCGCCCGCGCCCAGGGCCACGCCGCCGCGGCCCGCGCCCTGGAGCGGGCCGCCGAGCTCAGCCCGGAACGCGGCGAGCGCGCCCGCCGGCTGATGGCCGCCGCCCGGGCCGCCGTACCCGCCGGCGCCACCCAGGACGCCATCCGGCTGCTCGAGCAGGCCCAGCGCTGGAGCGACGACCCCGCGCTGGCCGCCCGCGCCGAGTCCGAACGGCTGCGGCTGGGCGTCTGGGGCATCGACGCCGAGGTCAACCGGGCCCGGCTGTTCGACTTCGCCGCGCGGGCCGAGGCGACGATGCCCGCGGTGGCCGTGCACGCCTACCTGGCCGCCGCCCAGGCCAGCCTGTTCAGCTACGACGTCGCCGCCATCACCCGCGCCACCGGGCGCGCCGCGCTGCTGGGCGGAGCCGACGAGCGGGTCGGGCTGCTGTGCGACGTGCTGGCCGCGATGGCCGCCGCCCAGGCCGGGGAGACCGCGCGGGCCGCGAAGCTGATGGCCGCCCGCCACGAGCAGCTGCTGGCCCAGCCGACGCTGGACATCGAGCAGCTGGTCACCGTGAGCGGGGTCTGCTACCTGGCGCTGGAGCAGCCGGAGAAGGCCCGCCCGCTGCTCGGGCGCGCCGTCGAGTCCAGCCGCCGGGCCAACACGGCGGGGTTGCTGGCCGTGCAGCTGCCCTGGATGGCCGCGCTGGAATGGCAGTCCGGGAACTGGACGATCGCGCTCGCGCTCGCCGAGGAGGCCGTGCGGCTCGCCCCGGAGACCGGCTGGCTGGCCCAGCTGCCCAACAGCCTGAGCACCATGGCCCGCGTCGAGGCCGGCATGGGGCTGCCCGGCTGCCGCACGCACGCCGAGCAGGCCATCGACGCCGCCCGCCGCAGCGGCAGCACCGGGACCCTCGTGCACGGCCTGGCCGCGCGCGGGCTGCTCGAGCTGGGCCTGGGCGATCACGCGGCCGCGGCCGACGACCTCACCGCCGCGCTCGCGGCCGCCCCGCCGACGGCCGCGCCGCTGCTGCGCTTCCACGTGCTGCCCGACCTGGTCGAGGCCTGCATCCTGGCCGGGCGCGGCGACCGGGCCCGGGTCGCGCTGGCCGAGCTCGACGAGCTCGCCGAGCGCTGCGGACGGGTCTCCGCGCTGGCCGCCGCGGCCCGCTGCCACGCCCTGCTCGACCGCGACACGGCGACCGACCGGTTCGAGCAGGCCCTCGCGCTGCACGCGCGCGGCACCCCGCCGTTCGACACCGCCCGCACCCGGCTGGTCTACGGCGCCCGCCTGCGCCGCGGCCGCGACCGCGCCGGGGCCCGCGCCCAGCTCGGCGCCGCGCTGGAGGCCTTCGAGCGCCTCGGCGCCACCCCGTGGGCCGAACGCGCCCGCCACGAGCTGACCACCAGCGGCGGCTCAGCCCCCGCGCACGGGGAGCCCGTCGAACGCCTGCTCACCGCCCAGGAGCTGCAGGTGGCCCTGGCCGTGCGCGGCGGCATGAGCAACGCGGAGGCCGCCACCTCGCTGTTCCTCAGCGTCAAGACCATCGAGTACCACCTCAGCGCCATCTACCGGAAGCTGGGCATCCGGGGGCGCACTCAGCTGGCCCGCTTCATCTCCCCCGCGCCCCCGACCACCGGCTGAGCGACCGGCTGGGCGACCGGCCGTCCGACCGGCAGCCCGGGCCGGTCCGCGGCCACCGGCAGCTCCCAGCCCGCGGCTCCGCAACAGCCGCCGGCGTCGTCGACACCGAGGACCTCCAGGCGGGCCCGCAGGTCGCGCAGCGTGCGGGCCCGGGTCGGGCCGATGCTGCCCACCGGCATCCCGATCATCCGGGAGGCCGCGGCGTAGTTGCCCGGCCACCCGAAGAACAGCACGTCGACCAGCGTCCGCCTGCGGCCCGACAGGGTGTCGACGGCCTCGCGCACCGAGCGACGCATCTCGTCGTGCAGGACGAGGGCCTCCGGGCCCGGCACCGGATCCACCAGGGTCTCGCCGACCTCCTCGTCGGCCCGCTCGCGCCCGGCCGCGGCCAGCAGCGACAGGCACTCCCGGCGGGCCGTGGTCTTCAGCCAGCCGCCGAGCCGCTCGGGCTCCCGGACCGTGTGCAGCCGCTCCAGCGCGCGCAGCCAGGTGTTCTGCACGGCGTCAGCGGCGTCGGCCTCCTGCAGCCGGTAGCCGCAGGCCACCGCGCGGACCATGGTCCCGTAGCGGGCCATGATCTCGGTCCACGCGCCGCGGTCGCCGCCCGCGGCCTCGGCCACGAGCTCGGTGACGGTGCGCCCGCCGGGGATCTCGGCGGCATCGGTGGCGACCTCGACGGCGACCTCTACGGCGACCTCTACGGTGGTCTCTGCGGCGGTCTCTGCGGCGGTCTCTGCGGTGGTGGTCCCGGGGAGCTCTGGCATCGGCTTTTCCCTCGTTTCGGCAGGTCACCGAGGCTAGGGAGCGGGCCGGGAACCCAGATCCGAGGAAACCCCTGCGCGACCCCGGGGTCGGGGCGCTCAGTGCCGGGAGACCACCCTGCCGATACCGCGCAACCACGCCGCGTGACCGGTGTGCATGACCCGGCGCAGCAGCGGCGCGGCCAGGCCCGGCAGCAGCCCGCGCTGGGTCTCCTGGGTGACCACCCTGGTGCCCTCCGGCGTCGGCGACAGCGACCACAGGTGGTGCCCGCGCGCGCCCGGGCCCCGCCACGTCCAGCCCAGCCGCCCGGCGGCCTCGTCGTAGGCCGTCACCGTGCAGGTGATGGGCAGGCCGAAGGTGACCCAGCGGAACACCGCACCCGGTCCGAGCCTGCCCTGCGCGCTGCCGGCCACCCGCAGGAAGTGCGCGTTGCCGTAGAACGACGACCACGACCCCGCCGCGACCAGCGCCTCCCACGCCCGCCGCGGCGGGCCCGGCACGACCCGCTCGTTGTGCACGAACACGCGCGCGCCCCTCGGTCGTTCGGCCGGAGGCCAGCCCGGCAGCTCGACCGGCCCCGGCTCCGGCGGCGCGGTCGAGCGCTCCCGCAGGTACAGCCGGACCAGCCGGCGCCAGAAGAACACCAGGAAGCCCGGCCCGCCCGAGCCGCGCAGGGACCCGAGCAGCCGCACCACCCCCGGCACGCCGATCTCCAGCCTGCCCCCCAGCACCGGCGCGGCGTCGGGGTCGTCGTCGCGCAGGACGTGGACGTCGAGCGTGGTGGTGTCGGTCCACGGCGACGAGCCGGGACGGGCGGCGACGGCCTTCGTCCCCACCACCCGCAGCGGGCGACCGGTGCGGTCGCTGGTGCTCAGCCGGTACTCCATCGTGCTGCCCCGCCCCGGGGCGGACTCGGGCAGCAGCGCGACCGTGCCGTCGACGATCGGGCGGGTGCCGCCGAGCAGCGGGCACTCCATCCAGCCCGCCACCCGGGCGGTGTGCCGGTCGTCGGCGAGGAAGGCCCGCAGGTCGTCGACCTCCACGCCCAGCCGCAGGGTCATCAGGTCGCCGCGGACCTCGCCCACCTCGGCCGCGACCGCGGCCCGGGCCGGGCCGAGCGCCACCGGCCCGGCCAGCCGCTCCCGGAACCGCACCAGCCCGGTCCGACCGCCCGCGCCGCGGCGGCCCGACCGGCCGTCCACCTCGTCGTCCGCCCTGTCGACGCCGCTGCCGGCGCTGCCGGCGGTGTCCACGGTGGTCGCGGTGGACGCGGCGTCGTCGGACGCCTGCTCGTCGACGTCGAAGCCCTCGTCGCGGCACCACTGCCGGGCCGCGGCGACCCCGCGTTCCACCGCCGCGGCCACCGTCGCCCGGGTGAAGGTGAACAGGTAGTGCATCGGCACCTCCTCGCGCAGCACCCGCACCCGCACCGGGTGCGGGTACTCGGCCGGGCGGCCCTGCGCGTGCGCGGCGTTGCTGCGCGCGATCCGGTCCAGGTCGCGGCGCAGCCGCCCGTTCGCGCAGGCCTCGATGACCTGGAAGTACTGCGCCACCGGCCCGCCGCGCCATCGCCCGCGGGTGCTGACCGTCCACACCAGCCACAGCTCGTCGGCCCCCGCCGCGATGGCCGCGTCGAGGTTGGCGTCGGTGACGAAGACGCCGTCGATGTGGTTGCGCCCGCGGATCGGCACCGCCGGGAACCAGCCCGGCAGCGACGTCGCGGCCACCAGGTGGTCCTCGGTCATGGCCGCCGGCGGCAGCGTCACCAGCTGCTGCTCGTGCACGTCGAACAGGTTGAACCCGGCCGAGCGCCCGCTGGCCTGGATGCGCTCCCAGTCCAGCCGCCAGCCCTCGCGCAGCGTGCGGCGGCGGAACCGCGACATCGACAGCAGCGACGCGCCCCGCAACCAACCCCGCCAGTTGACCGCCAGCCCGTGCTGGACCGGGGCGAATCGCCGCCAGTTGTCCGCGATCTGGCGCCCGGTCATGCCCTGGCACCACATGGCCAGGTTGTAGACCCCGCCGCTGGCCCCGTCGGCGTGGCGGAACTCCAGCGCACGGCCGCCCGCGCGGGCCTCGTCCAACCAGACCTGCAGCACGCCCGCCTGGAAGGCGACCTTGAGCCCGCCACCGGCCATCACCAGCGCCCGCCGCGGGCCGTCGGGCCCCGGGTCGGGCGCCAGCACGCCACCCGGCTCGGTGCCCTCGAACATGCTGCTCTGCCCAAGCACGTCAGTCCTCCGTGATCTTCGTTGCGAAGCGCTCGGCCAGCGCCGCGATGGTCAGCGACGGGTTGGCCCCGATCGGGCCGGGCACGACGGAGCCGTCGGCGACGAAGAGCCCCGGGTGGCCGTAGACCTCGCCGTAGGAGTCCACGACGCCGTCCCAGCGGTCGCGGCCCATCGGGACCCCGCCCAGCGGGTGCGCGGTGATGCCGCGCGAGAGCCAGTCCGACAGGCCCTTGCGGAACCGCCAGCCCATCGCGTCGGCGATCCGGTCCAAGGTCGCCCACACGCCCCGCAGGTAGCCCTCGTCGTGCGGCCAGTCGATGCGCAGCTGGCCGTGGCGGCCCAGCCGCATGGTCCCCGTGGTCGGGTCCAGGCCCATGGCCAGGACCGGCAGCGTGCTGCGGGCCGTGCGCGCGGTGGCGAGGACGCGGGCCACCTCCGCGCTGACGTCGCTGTCCGGGCGACCCGCGAGCCGGGCGCGCACTCGCGCGGCCAGGATCCGCACGCCCTGGCGGTGCAGCCCGGGCTGGGCCGCGGTGGCCACCCAGGACGCGAACACGGGGTGGCCCCCGTCCTCGACCAGGTGGTCGCCGGCGCGGGCCACGTGCGTGATCACCGGGCCGCCCGCGGAGTCGACCGCGCTCTCGCGGTCGGCGGCCAGGAAGCCCAGCGCGTCGCCGTTGCCGGAGAACCGCCTGCCCAGGGCCGGGCTCAGCGCGGGCAGCGCCGCGTGGTTGGTCAGCAGCAGCCAGGTGCTGCCCAGCGCCCCCGCGGCCAGCACGACCTTGCGGGCCCGGACGGTGCGAGCGCGCGGTCCCCGGTCGTCGCCGACCCGCCCGGCCATCCGGTCGTCCGGGGCGTGCTCGACGTAGCCGACCTCGTACCCGTCCCCGACCGGGGTGACCCGCCGGACCTCGCAGAGCTCGCGGATCGTGGCCGGCTGGCGCAGGCTGCGCGAGGTCGCCGCCGACAGGTAGGTCAGGTCGAGGGTGTTCTTGGCGCCCTCGTTGCAGCCCAGGTCGCACTCGCCGCACAACCGGCAGGTGCGCCGGCGCACGCCGTGGACGTTCTCCCCGTCCTCGACGTCCTCGCCGAGCGGCTGGTCGGGGCCCGGGAAGCTCACCGCCAGCGGGACGCGCCGCGGCTCCAGCCCGGCCCGCCGGGCGGCCCGGACGAAGGCCGCGGCCTTGGGCACGCGGTGGTCCAGGTGCTCGGGCAGCGCCTGGACGCCCAGCATCTTCTCCACGGTCCCGTAGTGCTCGTCGAGGTCGGCGTAGGTCAGCGGCCAGTCCCGGTGCTGGCGGGCGAACCACTCCTCGGGCATGCGCATCGCCACGTTGGCGTAGATCAGCGAGCCGCCGCCGACCCCGCTGGCCACCACGGCGTCCATCCGCCGGAACGACCACAGCTGGAACAGCCCGAACAGGCCCGCCTCGGGGTCCCAGGTGTTGGTGGCCATCTGCAGGGGGGTGCGCGGGAACTCCCCGGGCCGGTACCACCGGCCGCGCTCCAGCACGAGCACGCGCTTCTCCCGCTGGGCCGCGCGGCAGGCCACCACCGACCCGCCGAAGCCCGACCCCACCACGACGACGTCCCAGACGTCGTCCTGTCCGTGGCGCTCCTCCGCCATCGCCGCTCCCCTCGTCGGCGCGGCGTCCGCCGACCGGGGGGCTCGGGGGCAGGCCACCGCGTCCTGCCGAAGGAGGAACGCCCAGTGGCCCGCCTGGATACGTCAGCGGTGCACGGGCCTCGTCGCGCCGCGCGTGGTCGGCGCGGGGGTGGTCGGGATCAGGCGCGCACGGCCGCGCCGGAGGGGTCGTACAGCGGGGTGCGGGCCACGACGGCGCCGATCCACCGGCCGTCGACCTGCACGCCGGCCTGCTCGCCCTCGGCCACGCCCGCCGGCAGGTAGGCGTAGGCGATCGAGCGCTGCACCGAGTAGCCGTAGCCGCCGGAGGTGACCTGTCCGACGAACGCCCCGTCGCGCTCGAGCCGCACCGGTTCGCCGCCCAGGGCCACCGCCCGCGGCTCGTCGAGCACCAGGCACTGCAGCGTGCGCTCGATCCCGCGGTCGCGGGCGGCGAGCAGTGCCTTGGCCCCGACGAAGTCGCCGCCTGCCCCGTCGTCACCGCCCGGGCGGCGCACCGCGAAGGACAGCCCGGCCTCGTCCGGGGTGGTCTCCGGGCCGATGTCCGAGCCCCAGACCCGGTAGCCCTTCTCCAGCCGCAGGCTCTCCAGCGCCCGGTAGCCGCAGGGCTGCGCGCCCGTCGCGGCCAGCTCGCGCCACAGCGCCATGCCGTACTCGGCCGAGCAGTACAGCTCCCAGCCCAGCTCCCCGGCGAACCCGACGCGCAGCGCGCGCACCGGCACGTCGCCGACGGTCGTCTCGCGCATCGTCAGGTACCCGAAGTCGGCGCCGGCCAGGGAGGTGGGGGTCAGCGGGGCGAGCAGGTCGCGCGAGCGCGGGCCCCACAGCGCGAAGCACGCCCAGCCGCCGGTGACCTCGGCGATCCGGACCGAGGAGCCGAGCAGCCGGGCCTGGCGGCGCAGCCAGCCCAGGTCGTGCCCGCTCAGCGCGGTGCCGGTGACCAGCAGGAACTCCTCGGTCGCCAGCCGGGTGACGGTGACGTCCAGCTCGATGCCCGCCCGCTCGTTGAGGGCCTGGGTGTAGGTCACGGTGCCGGGGGCGCGGTCGACCCGGCCGGCGAAGACCTGCCGGCAGAACGCCGCGGCGTCCGGGCCGCTGATCTCGATCTTGGAGAAGGAGCTCTCGTCGAAGATCCCGGCGCTCGCGCGCACGGCCAGGTGCTCGGGCTCCACGCACGGCGACCAGTGGTGCCCGGCCCAGCCGTGCGGGCGCAGCTCCTCCGACCCGGCCACCGAGTAGTGGTTGACCCGCTCCCAACCGGCCTTCTCCCCGAACACCGCGCCGTGCGCGGCGTGCCAGGCGTGCGCGGGCGAGAGCCGCAGCGGCCGCCCTGCGGTGCGCTCCTGGGCCGGGTAGGAGATGTCGTAGTAGCTCTCGTAGTTCTCCGTCGTGCGGGCCAGGGTGTAGCCCGGGGAGCGGTAGTGGCGGCCGAAGCGGCGCACGTCCATGTGCCACAGGTCCAGGCCCGGGTCGCCGTCGAGGATCCAGGCGGCCATCACCTGCCCGATGCCGCCCGCCCCGGCGATGCCGTGCGCGCAGAAGCCCGCGGCCACGAAGAACCCGGCGACCTCGGTCTCGCCGAGGCAGAACTCGTTGTCCGGGGTGAACGCCTCCGGGCCGTTGATCATCGACGCCAGCCCGGTGTCGGCCAGCGCAGGCACCCGCACCTGGGCGTTGGTCATGATCTCGTCGAAGCGGTCGAGGTCGGGGCTGAGCAGGCGGCCGTTGAAGTCGGCGGGCACGGCGTCGTAGCCGGTGGCGGTGGCGGTGAACGCGGCGCTCTGGCGCTCGTAGCCGCCCATGACCAGGCCCTCGATCTCCTGGCGGTAGTAGACGAGCAGGTCGGGGTCGCGCAGCGAGGGCAGCGTCCGGCGGCCGCCGGGCACGTCGTCCCACGGCAGCGCCGCGGTCACCGCGTACTGGTGCGACATCGGCACCACGGGCACCCGCACGTCGACCATGCGGGCGATCTCCGCGGCGAACATGCCCCCGCAGTCGACCACGACCTCGCACTCGACGTCGCCGCGGTCGGTGCGCACGCCGGTGACCGTGCGGTGGCCCCCGCGCTCCTGGACGTCGACGCCCAGGACCCGGGTGTGCTGGGCGATGGTGGCGCCCCCCGCCCGGGCCAGCGCGGCCATCGCCTGGCACAGCCGCGCCGGGTCGACCTGGCCGTCGGTGGGCGTGTACGCCGCGCCCAGCACGCCTTCGGTGGACATGAACGGGAAGAGGGCCTTCGCCTCCTCGGCCGAGATCAGCTCCAGCGGCAGCCCGGAGCGCGCCGCCCAGCCCGCCTGGCGGCGGATCTCCTCCAGCCGCGCGGGCGAGGACGCCAGCCGCAGCGACCCCGACTCCACCCACCCCGGGGCGTGCTCGGTGGCCTCCAACCGCCGGTACAGCTCCACCGAGTGGACGTTCATCCGGGTGAGCGCGGGATCGGAGCGCAACTGCCCCACCAGACCGGCCGAGTGGAACGTCGACCCGCTCGTCAGCTCGCCCCGGTCGAGGAGCAGGATGTCCCTTTCGCCCCGTTCGACCAGATGGGCGGCGACGCTGGTGCCGCCCACCCCCCCTCCGATGATCACAATCCGGGCACGGTGCGGAAGATCGACCACGAGGGGGACAGTACGGTCTGGACCGGTCACAGTGCGAGCCCTACGATCCCCCGGTGGAGTTGCAGACCGCGTCGATCGACGCCGATTTGGACGCGTTACTCGATTCCATTCCGTGCACATCGCGCCAGCCCCGGACCGTGGAGGAACTGCCCGGAGGTCTGACGAATCGCAACCTGAAAGTGACGAATGCCGACGGCTGCTGCGTCGTGCGCATTCCCGCCGAGGGACCGGGCATGCTGGGCATCGACCGCGACCAGGAGTATGCGAACTCCGTGGCCGCGGCCGAGGCCGGGGTCGGCGCGCCCGTGCTGCACTACCGGCCCGCCTCCGGACTCACCGTCGAGTTCCTGCCCGGCACCGCCCTCACCGACGCCGACCTGCACGACCCGGCGGTGCTCGGCAGGGTGGCCGCGGCATGCCGGCAACTGCACGCCGGACCGCGCTTCGTCAACGACTTCGACATGTTCGCCGTGCAGGCGCGCTACCGGGCGATCGTCGCCGAGCACGGTTTCCGGCTGCCCCCGCGCTACGACGAGTTCGCCCCCCTGGTGGCGCGCATCGCCGAGGCGCTCGGGCCGCGGGTCACCGTGCCGTGCAACAACGACCTGCTCGCCGCCAACATGCTCGACGACGGCGAGCGCGTGCGGATCATCGACTACGAGTACTCCGGCAACAACGACCCGTGCTTCGAGCTGGGCAACATCTGGAGCGAAGCGACCCTCCCGGCCCCGCTGCTGGACGTGCTGATCACCGCCTACTACGGACGGCCCCGCCCCGAGCAGGTCGCCCGCGCCCGGCTGTTCGGGCTGATGTCGAAGTACGGCTGGACGCTCTGGGCGGCGATACAGCAGGCCACCAGCCCGCTGGACTTCGACTTCTGGTCCTGGGGCATGGAGAAGTACGACCGCGCCGTCGCGGAGTTCGACGGACCCGACCTCGAGCCCCTGCTCGCGGCCGCCCGCACGGGCGGGTGACGCGCCCCGCGCACCCGCCCGACGACCGAGCACTCCCCTTCGAGACAGGACCCCAACCCATGGCCGAAGACCGCCCCGACGGCAAGGCGAGCGATACCGGTGCCACCCCGAGCGCCGCGAGCACCAGCACCCCGAGCACGACCGGCGCCACCGCGGCCGACACCGCCACGGCCGACACCGCCACGGCCACGGCCACGCCCGCAGGGGGGACACCCGCCTCCCCCGCCCACGACAGCGACGAGGCCATCCTGCACCGGCTGGGCTACGCCCAGGTGCTGTACCGGGAGATGGGCGGGTTCTCCAACTTCGCCATCTCCTTCACCATCATCTCCATCCTGGCCGGCTGCCTGACCTCCTACTACATCGCGTTCAACAACGGCGGCCCGGTCGCGATCACCTGGGGCTGGCTGCTGGTCGGCACGTTCTGCGTGCTGGTCGCGATGGCGATGGGCGAGATCGCCTCGGCGATGCCCACCGCGGGAGCGCTGTACTTCTGGGCGTCCAAGCTGGGCGGCCCGGCCTGGGGCTGGTTCACCGGCTGGTTCAACCTGGTCGGGCAGATCGCGGTGACCGCGGCCATCGACTACGGCGCGGCCATCTTCACCACCGCCCTGCTCAACCTGTGGTTCCCCGACCTGATCGGCACCGACACCGGGGCCATCTTCATCACCTACACCGTGATCATGGCGCTGCACCTGACGGTGAACCTGCTCAACGTCAACCTGCTGGCCCGGTTGAACACCTTCTCCGCCTGGTGGCACATGGTCGGCGTGGTGGTCATCGTCGGCGTGCTGATCGTCGTCCCGGAGAACCACCAGTCCGCGTCCTTCGTGTTCACCGAGACCATCAACAACTCCGGGTTCTCCGACAACGCGTTCTGGTTCGTGTTCGGCATCGGGCTGCTGATGGCCCAGTACACGATCACCGGCTACGACGCCTCGGCGCACATGAGCGAGGAGACCCGGCAGGCCTCCCGGGCCGCCGCGCTGGGCATGGTCATGGCCGTGGTGGTCTCGGTGGTGTTCGGCTTCATCCTGCTGGTCGCGGTGACCTTCGCGGTGCCCGACGTGCAGGGCACGATCGACGCGGCAGGCAACGCCGTGGTCTACATCTGGACCGAGTCGGTCGGCGAGACCTGGGCGGAGTTCCTGCTGCTGATCGCGGTGGTCGCGCAGTTCTTCTGCGGCACCGCGTCGGTCACCTCGGCCTCCCGGATGATGTTCGCGTTCTCCCGCGACCGCGCGGTGCCCGGCTCCACGCTGTGGCGCAAGGTCTCCCGCAACCGGGTGCCGGTCAACGCCGTGATCGCGATCTGCGTGCTGTCCTGGGCGCTGATGATCCCCACCCTGGCCAACGGCGTGGTCGGCTACCTGGTCGGCACCTCCATCGCGGTCATCGGGCTCTACATCGCCTTCGCGCTGCCGATCATCCTGCGGATCAAGGCGGGCAGCCGGTTCGAGCGGGGCGCGTGGAGCCTGGGCAACCACTACAAGTGGATCGCCCCGATCGCGGTGGCCTGGATCGCCATCGTCTGCGTGCTGTTCCTGATGCCGATCTCCCCGAACGGGGTGCCCGGCGCCGAGGAGTTCGACTGGGAGGTCGTCAACTACGCCCCGCTGACCGTGGGCGGCGCGCTGATCCTGTTCGGCGGCTGGTACCTGCTCTCGGCGCGCCGGTGGTTCACCGGCCCGGTCCGCGAGGCCGGCTCGGAGGCCGAGCTGGAGTCCATCGAGCACCAGCTCGAGGTCGAGGCCGGCAAGTCCTCCTGACCGTCCTTCCCGTACGTCCGACGGGCCGTCACCCGCAGCCGCGGGTGGCGGCCCGTCGTGGCGATCCGATCTTCGTGAGAGGCTTCCGGCCATGACCCGCAACGGGCTGCTGACCCTCGACGAGCTGCGCACCCAGGTGCGGGACGGCTCGATCGACACGGTCCTGGTGGCGTTCACCGACATGCAGGGCCGCCTGCAGGGCAAGCGGTGCGCGGCGCAGTACTTCCTCGACCAGGTCGTCGAGAACGCCGCGGAGGCGTGCAACTACCTGCTGGCCGTCGACGTCGAGATGAACACCGTCGCCGGCTACGAGATGTCGAGCTGGGAGCGCGGCTACGGCGACTTCGTGCTGAAGCCCGACATGGCCACGCTGCGGCTGCTGCCCTGGCACGAGGCCACCGCGCTGGTGATCTGCGACCTGGAGTGGCTCGACGGCGCCCCGGTGCCGGCCTCCCCTCGGCAGATCCTCAAGGGCCAGCTCGACCGGCTCGCCGAGCGCGGCCTGACCGCCGACGTCGGCACCGAGCTGGAGTTCATGATCTTCAACGACTCCTTCGACACCGCGTGGCGCAAGGCCTACCACGACCTGCAGCCGGCCAACCTCTACAACGTCGACTACTCGCTGATGGGCACGGCCCGCGTCGAGCCGCTGCTGCGCCGAATCCGCAACAGCATGGCCGGCGCCGGGATGGTCGTGGAGTCGGCCAAGGGCGAGTGCAACCTCGGCCAGCACGAGATCGCCTTCCGCTACTCCGACGCGCTCACCACCTGCGACAACCACTCCATCTACAAGACCGGGGCCAAGGAGATCGCCGACCAGGTCGGGTCGTCGCTGACCTTCATGGCCAAGTTCGACGAGCGCGAGGGCAACTCCTGCCACATCCACATCTCGTTGCGCGGGCGGGACGGCAACGCCTTCGTCGGCGACGGCGAGCACCACTTCTCCCCGCTGTTCGAGCACTTCATCGCCGGGCAGCTGGCCTGCCTGCGCGAGCTGACCTACCTGCTCGCCCCGAACATCAACTCCTACAAGCGCTTCGCGGAGGGCTCCTTCGCCCCCACCGCGGTGGCCTGGGGCCTGGACAACCGCACCTGCTCGTTGCGGGTCGTCGGGCACGGCGCCGGGCTGCGGGTGGAGAACCGCGTCCCCGGCGGCGACGTCAACCCCTACCTGGCGACCGCCGCCCTGATCGCGGCCGGCCTGCACGGCATCGACAACGAGCTGCCGCTGGAGCCCGCCTTCGCCGGCAACGCCTACGGGAGCGGGCGGCCCACCGTGCCCCGCACGCTGCGCGAGGCCGCCGAGCTGTTCTCCGGGTCGAAGGTGGCGCTCGAGGCGTTCGGGTCCGACGTCGTCGCGCACTACACCAACGCCGCCGCCATCGAGGTGGCCGCGTTCGACGCCGCGGTCACCGACTGGGAGCGCAAGCGTGGGTTCGAGCGGCTCTAGGCCCGGGCGCGCCCCGGGGCGCCCGCTCGTCGGCGTCACCGCCTACGGGGAGCGGGCGTCCTACCTGGTGTGGGAGCACGACACCGTGCTGCTGCCCCGCACCTACCCGGACGCGGTGTTCCGCGCGGGCGGGGTGCCCGTGCTGCTGCCCCCGCGCACGGAGGCCGCCGACGCCGTCGACCGGCTCGACGCCCTGGTGCTGGCCGGCGGCCCCGACATCGACCCCGACCGCTACGGTGCCGAGCGCGACCCGCACACCGGGCCGCCGCGCCCCGAGCGCGACGCCGCCGAGTACGCGCTCCTGCGGCGCGCCCTGGAGGTCGGCATCCCGGTGCTCGGCGTGTGCCGCGGCATCCAGGTGCTCAACACCGCCCTCGGCGGCACCCTGCGCCAGCACCTGCCCGACGCACTGGGCCACACCGGGCACAACCCGACCCCCGGCGTCTTCGGCACCGTCGACGTCGCCCTGGAGCCGGGCAGCCGGGTGCACGGCGCGCTGGGCGAGCGGGTGCGCGTGCAGTGCCACCACCACCAGGGCCTCGACCGCCTGGGCGACGGCCTGGTGGTCACCGGGCTGGCCGCGGACGGCACGATCGAGGCGGTCGAGCTGACCGGACGGGAGTTCGTCGTGGGTGTCCAGTGGCACCCCGAGCAGGACGTCGTGCCGGGTGCTGCGCCAGGTACCGCACAGGACGACAGGGGGCTGTTCGCCGCGCTGGTGGCGGCGGCCCGCGACAGGGAACGGGAGCACGTGTGAGGCGCTTCGATGACCGGACAGCGGTGATCACCGGCGGCGGCAGCGGCATCGGGCTGGCCACCGCGCGGCGGCTGGCCGAGGAGGGCGCCCGCGTCGTGGTCGCCGACATCGACCCGGACGCGGGCAAGGCCGCCGCCGAGGAGGTCGACGGCCTGTTCGTGCGCACCGACGTCACCGACGAGGAGCAGGTCACCGCGCTGTTCGCCGCCGCGGCCGAGCACTACGGCTCGGTGGACGTGGCGTTCAACAACGCCGGCATCTCCCCGCCCGACGACGACTCCATCCTGACCACCGGGCTCGACGCCTGGCGACGGGTCCAGGAGGTCAACCTGACCTCGGTGTACCTGTGCTGCCGGGCCGCGCTCCCGCACATGCAGCGGGCCGGGAAGGGCGCCATCGTCAACACCGCCTCGTTCGTGGCCGTGATGGGCGCGGCGACCTCGCAGATCTCCTACACCGCGTCCAAGGGCGGGGTGCTGGCGATGTCGCGCGAGCTGGGCGTGCAGTTCGCCCGCGAGGGCATCCGGGTCAACGCGCTGTGCCCGGGCCCGGTGGACACCCCGCTGCTGCAGGAGCTGTTCGCCACCGACCCGGCGCGCGCGCAGCGCAGGCTGGTCCACATCCCGCTGGGCCGCTTCGCCCGCCCGGAGGAGATCGCGGCCACGGTGGCCTTCCTGGCCAGCGACGACGCCAGCTTCATCACCGCATCGACCTTCCTGGTCGACGGCGGCATCTCCGGCGCCTACGTCACCCCCCTCTAGCCACCCCTCCGCTCCAGCCTCCCGTCCGCGCGCCGCCCGCCCGGTTCAGGAAAGCCACGATGCTGCCCGCTGCGGGCAGCATCGTGGCTTTCCTGAACGTCGGGCCCGGCCGCGCACCGGCTCATCGGGCCCCGGGTCAGCCGTCGAGGCGGCGCAGCATCTGCGGCAGCGGCTGCGCGTGCACGACGGCCAGGCGCTGCGTGGAGCGGGTCAGCGCCACGTAGAGGTCGTTGGCCCCGCGCGGGCTCTCCGCCAGCACCTCCGCCGGCTCCACCAGCAGCACCGCGTCGAACTCCAGGCCCTTGGCCGCGCTGATCGGCAGCACCACCACCGGCGAGGTGAGGTCGACGTCCGGGTCGGCCGGGCCGTCGGGGGTGTCCGGGCCGGGCTCGACCGCGCCGACCAGCCGCGCGCGCAGCCCCTCCACCCGGGCCGCGGGCGCGAGCACCGCCGTGCGGCCGTCGCCGATGGCGCCGGCCTCCTCGGCCAGGACCTTGGCCACCGCGTCGTCGAGCCGGTCGGCGTCGGCCGCGACGGCCCGCGGCCGCACCCCGACGCTGCGCACCGACCGCGGCGCGGTCAGCCCCGGTTCGATCGCGGCCAGCACGTCGTCGGCCACGTCGGCGATCTCGGCTGGCGTGCGGTAGTTGACCGTGAGCTGCTCCAGCCGCCAGCGCGCGGCCACGAACGGGGAGAGCACCTGCCCCCAGGACGACGCCCCCGACAGGTCGCCGGTCTGGGCGATGTCGCCGACGATCGTCATCGACCGGGTCGGGCACCGGCGCATGATCAGCCGCCAGGCCATCGGCGAGAGCTCCTGGGCCTCGTCGACGATGACGTGGCCGTAGGTCCACTCCCGGTCGGCCGCGGCGCGCTCGGCGGTCGAGTCGTAGCGGCGCACCCGCTGGCGCTCGGCGAGCCGGTCGGCGTCGACGATGTCGGTGGCCCGCAGGAGCTCGGGGTCGAGGTCCTCCTCCAGGTCGAGCACGTCGAGCACACCCTGGGCGTAGGCGACCTCCTCGCGCAGCGCCGCGGCCTCGCGGGCGGCCTGCTCGGAGCCGTCGTCGCCGAGCAGCTCGGCGGCCTCGTCGAGCAGCGGCACGTCGGCCGGGCTCCACCGGGCGCCCTCGGGCACCTCCTGGGCGGCGGGCCTGCGGTGCAGCAGCTCGCGGTCGGCGGCCGGGATCCGGCGGGCCACCTGAGCGAGCTTGCGGCGGTCGGCGAACAGGTCGGTGAGCAGCTGCTGGGCCGAGAGCGTCGGCCACAGGGCGTCGAGCTCGCGGCGCAGCTCGGGGCTCTCGGTCAGCTCCTCGCGGATGTCCTCCAGGTCGCCGCCGTCGAGCAGGCCGCGCCCGCCCAGGCCCCGCGCGACCTGCTGGGCCAGCAGCCGCACCGCCTCGCGCTGGAAGATCCGCTTGGCCTCGTTGTGCGGCTTGCGCGAGCGCCGCGCCCGGCTGCGGGCCTGGTTGGCGACGTCGTGGTCGAGCCGCACGCGCTGCTGCTCGACGACCAGCTCGATCGGCCTGCGCGGGACGCGCTGCCGGTCGCGCACCGCGGCGGCGATCACCGCGGCCATCTCGGCGCGGCCCTTGACCTCGCTGACCTCGACCGGCTCGGGGCGGCGCGCGTCCAGGCCGGGGAACAGCTGCCCCACGGTGCCCAGCACGACCGCCGTCTCCCCCAGGGAGGGCAGGACCTGGCCGATGTAGCTCAGGAACGTCGGGTTCGGGCCGACGACCAGCACGCCGCGGCGGGCCAACCGGTCGCGGTGGGTGTAGAGGAGGTAGGCGGCGCGGTGCAGCGCGACGGCCGTCTTGCCCGTGCCCGGCCCGCCCTGCACCACCAGCACGCCCGACGGCTTGGACCGGATCACCGCGTCCTGCTCGGACTGGATGGTGGCCACGATGTCGCCCATGCGCCCGGTGCGCCGCGCCGAGACCGCGGCCAGCAGGGCCGCCTCGCTGGTCAGCCCGGAGCTGGACGAGGTGGCGGCCGCGTCGTCGAGGTCGAGGACCTCGTCGTCGATGGCCAGCACCTCGCGCCGGCGGGTGCGCAGGTGCCGGCGGCGGCGGATGCCCTCCGGCGAGGCGGCCGTGGCGGTGTAGAACGGCCGCGCCGCCGGTGCCCGCCAGTCCATCAGCAGCGGCTCGTACTCGTTGTCCTCGTCGAGCAGCCCGAGCCTGCCGATGTAGCGGCGCTCGCCGTCGTCGGCGTCCAGGCGGCCGAAGGCCAGGCCGTGCTCGGCGGCGCGCAGGGCGGCGAGCCGGTCGGTGTACATGGCCGCGGCGACGTCGCGCTCGGTGAGTGCCTGGGGCGTGCCCACCGTCTCGGCGTGCAGCACCTCGTCCAGGCGGGCGGCCGTCTCGGCGCGGCGCTCGTCGAGGCGGCCGTACAGCATCTCGACGTAGCGACGCTCGTGCTCGATGCCGTCCTCGTCGGCGAACTCCCTACCGACCTCGGGATCGTGCGCGCAGGAGGTGCTGTTGGACACCGGCTGATCACCACTTCGTACGGCGGACTGTGCGGTCTTGCGGAAACGCAGACCTACGAACCTACCAGCGCGGGTGTTTCCGCCTCTGCGGCCGCGGGTAGGTCCGCGAGTGCCCTTGCGACCCGGAGCGACGCGAGCCCGAACGAGGCGGTGCCGCCATGGCTGACACGTCGGGCACGTCGGAGTACGGCCACCTCGCACCGCTGCTCTCCGAGCTGGCGGGCCTGCCGCCCGGGCACCCGGAGCGACCCGCGCTGCGCGCCAAGCTGGTCACCGGCTACCTGCCGGTCGTGCAGCACATCGCCCGCCGCTTCGCCGGGCGCGGCGAGCCCACCGACGACCTCGAACAGGCCGGCACCGTCGGGCTGCTCAACGCGGTCGACCGCTTCGAGCCCGACCGCGGAGTCGACTTCCTGTCCTACGCCGTGCCCACCATCACCGGCGAGATCCGCCGCCATTTCCGCGACCGCACCTGGTCCATGCGGGTGCCGCGGCGGCTCAAGGACCTGCAGGGCACCATCGCCTCGGCCGTGGGCCCGCTGTCGCAGGAACTGGGCCGGGCCCCGCGACCCAGCGAGATCGCGGCGCGCGTCGGGCTGCCGGTCGAGGAGGTGCTCGAGGGGCTGGACGCCCAGCAGGCCTACCGCAGCAGCTCGCTCGACGAGCTCGTCGCCGGCGCCGACACCGCACTGGCCGACACCCTGGGCCAGCCGGACAGCGAGCTGGACCAGGTCGAGTACCGCGAGGCGCTCGGGCCACTGCTCGACGACCTGCCCGCGCGGGAGCGCAACATCGTGCTGCTGCGGTTCTTCGGCAACCTCACCCAGACCCAGATCGCCGACCGCGTCGGCATCTCCCAGATGCACGTCTCCCGGCTGCTGTCGCAGACCCTGGAGCGGCTGCGCAGGCGGATGGTCGACGAGCCGGAGTAGCCCGCGCCCGGCCGGCCGTGCGCGACGGTGTGAACCGGATTCGGCGCGATTAGCCCCGCCCGCGCCGGGTAGCCCAGGATCATGACCACCAATGTTCTGCACAGCATCGACGTCAAGGTCCCGGTCAGCGTCGCCTACAACCAGTGGACCCAGTTCGAGTCGTTCCCGAAGTTCATGGACGGCGTGGAGCGCATCGACCAGGTCAGCGACACCAAGACGCACTGGGTGACGAACATCGCCGGGGTGAAGCGCGAGTTCGACGCCGAGATCACCGAGCAGCACGCCGACGAGCGGGTGGCCTGGACGACCGTGAACGGCACGCACCAGGCGGGCGCGGTGACCTTCCACCGGATCGACGACGACACCACCCGGGTGACCCTGCAGCTCGACCACGACCCGGAGGGCTTCGTGGAGAAGGCCGGGGACGCGCTGGGCATCGTCCAGCGCAGGGTCAAGGGCGACCTGGCGAACTTCAAGGAGTTCATCGAGTCGCGCGGCGCGGCCGAGGGCGGCTGGCGCGACGACGTGAAGCGGGCCCCGCAGACCGGCGAGTTCAACGGCTGATCCCGCCGGCGGGCGGTCCCGCCCGGATCAGCTGCGAGCCGCCACCCGGTCGTCGGGTGGCGGCTCGTTCGCGTCGGCGTCGAGGGGGTTGTCCGCGTCGCCCTGCTGCTCCTCCGCGATCTGGTGGCGCAGCAGCGGCATCGGCAGCAGGAACCACAGCCCGGCCAGCACCAGCCCGACGACGATCGACGTGGTGACCGCGAACGAGCGGTTGACGGCGACGTCGAGGACCAGCAGCGTGCCCCCGGCCAGGGTGAGCACCAGGGTGGCCAGCCCCGCGGCGAAGAGCTTGTGCCCGGTCTGCACGATCTCCGGCTTGAGCCCGCGGCCGTAGGTGACCCGGTGCACGGCCGCGGGCGCGATCAGCAGCCCGGCGGTGAGCAGCGAGAGCAGCAGCGTGACGACGTAGGTCCAGCGCTGGAACTCGTCGATGCGGCCGAAGCGCTCGGTGAAGGTCATCGACAGCAGGAACGCGATGAGGATCTGGACGCCGGCCTGGACGACCCGCAGCTCCTGCAGGAGCTCGCTCATGTTGCGGTCGGCGCGCTCTTCGGGGGTCTCGTTCCGGCCGGTGGCCACCGGCGCGTCCTGCGCGGTCGTGCCGTTCTTCGCGTCTGCCGCCCGATTCACCGGCGAAGCGTACCTGTCGGGTGAGACGGCCCTCACCCGACAGCGCTACGCCGCCCGGGTTGTCTTGCGGTCCGGTTCGATCAACGACGGGTGGCCGAGTCCCCCGCGGCCGTCGCGAACACCTCGACCACGGTGGCGCAGAAGGCCGGCAGGTCGTCGGGGTTGCGGCTGGAGATCAGCGCGCCGTCCTGCACGACCTCCCGGTCGACGACCTCGGCCCCGGCGTTGCGCAGGTCGGTGCGCAGGCTCGGGTAGGAGGTCAGGGTGCGCCCCTTCACCACCTCGGCGTCGATGAGCGTCCACGGCCCGTGGCAGATGACCCCCACCGGCTTGCCCGCCTCGACGATCGCGCGCACGAAGGCGCGCACGTCGTCGTCCATGCGCAGGCGGTCGGCGTTCACGGTGCCACCGGGCATCAGCAGCGCGTCGTAGTCGTCGGGCGAGGCGTCGGCGGCGGTGCGGTCGACGCCGAACTTCTCCGCCGGCTGGATGTCGCCGTTCATGGCCTGGATCTCGCCGTCGGAAACCGAGACGAGCTCGGCCCGCGCCCCTTCCGCGGTGACGGCCTCGCGCGGATCGGTCAGCTCCACCTGCTCCACGCCGTCGGTCGCCAGGATCGCGACCCGCATACCGTCCAGCCTGCCGGGCATCGCATTTCCTTCCCTCGTGCGTTCACCCTCTCGGGGCCTACCCGAGTGGGGTAACCGGTCCACGCCCGGGTACTCATGATCATGAGCGAGTTCGAGAGGGGTGACCACGTCACGTGGCGCAGCCACGGCGGCACCGCCGAGGGCGTGGTCGAGGAGGAGATCACCGAGGACACCGAAGCCGCGGGCCGCACCGTGCGCGCCTCGGAGGACGACCCGCAGTACCGGGTCCGCAGCGAGAAGAGCGGCAACGACGCCGTGCACAAGCCCGGCGCGCTGGACAAGGAGGGCTGACCGGCCACCGGGCCGCGCGGGCGACCGGGCGCGGCGCGCGTGACAGCGCCGGGTCGGTCGCGGTAGACCGACCCCGGTGGACCTCCTGCTCGCGCTGCTGACCGGCCGCGTCGCCACCCTCGGCGACGAGCTGGCGTTCCCGCCACCGGAGGCGGCCCTGCCCAGCGGGGTCGTCGCGGTCGGCGGAGACACCTCGCCGCAGCGCCTGCTGCTGGCCTACTCCCGGGGCATCTTCCCGTGGCCGCACGAGCGGCTGCCGCTGCTCTGGTACAGCCCCGACCCGCGGTTCGTGCTGCCGCTCGACGCCGTGCACGTCGGGCGGACGCTGCGCCGGACCGTGCGCGCCGGCACCTACCGCATCACGGCCGATACGGCCTTCGACGAGGTCGTCGCGGCGTGCGCGCGGACCCCGCGCCCCGACCAGGACGGCACCTGGATCACCGACGAGCTGCGGGCGGGGTTCGGCGCCCTGCACGAGCGCGGCCACGCGCACAGCGTGGAGGCCTGGCACGACGGGCGGCTGGTCGGCGGCATGTACGGGATCGCGCTGGGCGGTGTGTTCTGCGGGGAGTCGATGTTCGCCCACCGGCCGGACGCCTCGAAGGTGGCGCTGGTCACCGCGCTGGCGAACCTGCGTCGGTGGGGCTTCACGCTGCTGGACTGCCAGGTGCACACCGAGCACCTGGAGCGGTTCGGGGCGATGGAGTGGCCCCGGACCGACTTCCTGGAGGCGCTGGAGGACGCCACCCGCGACCCGGCGGAACCCGGCCCCTGGCACCTGGACCTGCACGGCGCCGACGCCCTGGCCGAGCTCGACCGCTGAGCCCCTCACCCCCCGGGGGGGGGGGGGGGGGGGGGGGGGGGGTGGGGGGGGGGGGGCGCGGCGGGGGGGGGGGGGACCTTGCGTCCCGACCCCCCTCGTCGTGCGCCCCGTCGGGCTCAGTTCGAGCGGCGCGCGCCCAGCACGACGACCGCGGCCAGCAGGGCCGGGATGGCCCACTCGACCTTGTGGATCGCGTCCGTGTTCGGCGGGTCGCCCGCGCCGAGCTTGGCGGTGCCCACGGTGGCCCCGAGCGCGGCCGTGGTCAGACCGAGGCCGACGACCGAGCCGCGGCTGCGGGTGCTGGCGGCCATGCCCACGCTGCCGACGAGGTGGCTGAGGGCGGCGGCGCGGAAGATCGGGTTCCAGCGCGCCCAGCCGGCGGAGGCCACGCGGTTGCGGTCGGCCGGGTCGACCTCGTCGGCGGCCGCGTTCAGCCCGGAGGCGCCCATCAGCGAGCCCCCGAACCAGGCGGCGGCGCCGACGTCGCGCAGCGTGCGGAGTGCGGTCGTGCGATCCATGTGTCTGTGCTCCCCGGGGGTGAGAACTGCTAGGGCCGCCGATCGTAGCCAGCGGCCGGCGGCGATCTTCGAGGCCCGGTGGCACGGGCGTGCGGGCGCCACCGGGACGGGGGTCGCCGATCCGGGCGACCCGGACCCGGTTCCGCGGCGCACATGGTAATGATTATCGTTTGATGCGGCAGTGAGGGAACGACCACGGGAGGTTCGGTGCGCATCGCGTTCGTCGGCAAGGGCGGCAGCGGGAAGACCACGTCCGCCGCGCTGTTCAGCCGGTACCTGGCCGAGCAGGGCAGCCGCGTGCTCGCGGTCGACGCCGACATCAACCAGCACCTCGGGCAGGCGCTGGGCCACGACGGCCCGCCGCCCCGCGCGCTGGGCGCCGACCTGGCCTGGCTCAAGGAGCACCTGCGCGGCGCCAACCCGCGCATCGCCTCGGCCGACCAGATGATCAAGACGACCCCGCCCGGCACCGGTTCGCGGCTGCTCGACCTGGATCCCGCGGGCGAGCTGCTGGCCCGCTGCTCGGTCGAGGTCGGCGGGGTGCGCCACCTGGTGACCGGCGAGTTCGACGAGGCCGACATCGGGGTGTCGTGCTACCACTCCAAGACCGGGGCCGTGGAGCTGTGGCTCAACCACCTCGTCGACGGCCCGGGGGAGTACGTGGTCGTCGACATGACCGCCGGCGCCGACGCCTTCGCCTCCGGGCTGTTCACCCGCTTCGACCTGACCGTGCTGGTCAGCGAGCCGACCCGGCGCGGGGTCGGGGTCTTCCGGCAGTACGCCGAGCACGCCGCGGGCCACGGCGTCGCGCTGGCCGTGCTGGGCAACAAGGTCACCGGCCCCGACGACGTCGACTACCTGCGCTCCCAGGTCGGGCCCGCGCTGCTGGGATGGTTCGGCCAGTCCGCATGGGTGCGCGCGGCCGAGCGCGGTGCGGTCGCCCCCGTCGCGGAGCTGGAGCCGGCCAACCGCGCCGTGCTCGAGGTGCTGCGCGCCCGCCTGGACGCCCGCGAGCGCGACTGGGCGGCCTACCACCGCGGCACCGTCGACTTCCACCTGCGCAACGCCGCCGCCTGGGGCAACCGGGCGGCCGGCGCCGATCTCGCGGCTCAGGTCGACCCGGACTTCGTGCCGGGCCGCCCGGTGTCCGTGTGAACCAGTCCGCCCACCCGCCAGGAGGTCCCGTGTCCCTCGACGTCCCCACCGCCGTCCTCGATCGAGCCGCCCGCGGCGAGCTGGACGACGCCGCGTTCCTCGGCGTCGTCCGCGACTCCCTGCCCTACGCGTGGCAGGTGGTCAGCGCGGCCGCCGACGACCGCACCGCCCGTCCGGACGCCCCGTTCGGCGAGCACGAGGTGCCGCCGCCGTCCGAGGCCGAGCGCGGCCAGCTGCTGCGCGCGCTGGCCAGCAACGCCATCCGGGGCGCGCTCGAGCGCCACTTCGGCGTCGTGCTGGCCTTCCAGAACTGCCACCGGGTGGCGGCGTTCGCCCCCGCGGCCGTCGACTCGGCGGTCTACCGGGAGTTCGTCAGCCCCCGCGGCCAGGTGCTCAACCAGACCCCGGAGCTGCGCGACTGCTGAGCGCACCCTCCCGGGCGGCGGTGGCCGCGGCGGCTGGTTGGCTCGACGCCGTCGTCCCCGCCGGGGACCGCCGCCCGGGAGGACCGTCCACGGCCGAACCCGATCCCGTCGCCGACCGGCTCACCATCGCCGAGCTGGTGGCCCGGCTCAACGACCACCCCCGGGTCGATGCTCGACCACCACCGGATCGGCCTGCTGCCCGAGCCGCTGCGCAGGGCCGACGGGTACCGCTCCTACGGCCTGCGCGCCCTGCTCCACCTCACCCGCGCCCGGCGGCTGGTGCAGCTGGGGCCGAGCTGGAGGAGGCCGCCGACGTCGTCGCCGACGACGAGGGCCGGGAGCCGGCCGAGATCCTGGCGGAGGTCGACGCCGACCTCGCCCGGCAGGAGGCGGAGGGATCCTCGCGTCGATGACGGTCCGTGAGCCGGGCCGGCGGGGTTCGGCGTCCACCGGATCCCCGGGCTGCGCCCACGGCTCCACCGCGGGCTCATCCGGCCAGCACCGCGTCGGCCAGCGTGCGGGCCAGCCAGTCCTCGTAGTCGTCGTGGCTCCAGCCGCTCTCGCGCACGAGGCTGTCGTGCACGCCGGCGCTCATCAGGGCGACCGCGATGTCGGCCGCCCGGGCCGCGACCGGCCGCCCGCTCGCCCGGATGCGCTCGACCACCAGCTCGACGGCCAACCGGTTGCGCCGGGCGCCCTCGGCCTGGGTGGCGGCGATGTCCGGGTCCGCGGCGGCGCCGGAGGCCAGGATCGCCACGATGTCGCCGCAGCGCTCGCGGACCTGGCGCGCGGCGCGGGCCAGCAGGCCGAGCAGGGCGGCCGGGTCGTCGACGCCGTCGCTCTCGGCGACCAGGTCGGGCAGGCCGGCCTCCTCGTCGAGCAGGTCGACGAGCCCGCCCAGCACCCCGGCCTTGGACCCGAAGTGGGCGTAGATGGTCTGCGGTGAGACGCCCGCCCGCTCGGCCAGCAGCCGGATCGGGGTGCGGGCGTAGCCGCGCTCGGCGAACAGCGCGCGTGCCGCGCCGAGGATGGTGCGCAGCGTCAACGCCTCGCGCCGGTCCCTCAGTCGCACGATGCCGGGCAGGTCCGCGCCCATGTACCCTCCGATTGGAACGTTGTTCCAGTGACTGGATCGATGTGTGGACGAGAGAGGTAGGGTAGCGATGACGGTGGACGAGGTCATCTCCGCGCTGGAGCGGGCGTGGAACGACGGCGACGGCGACGCCTGGGCGGCGCGCTTCGCCGAGGACGCGGACTTCGTGGACGTGGTGGGCCGCGTGCAGCACGGCCGGGCGGTGATCGCCGCCGAGCACCAGAAGATCTTCGACACGATCTACCGGGGCAGTCGCATCGAGATCCGCCCGGTGTCCCGCCGTCCGGTCGGGGACGCGGTGGTCGTGCGGACGGAGTCGACGCTTGAGGTGCCCGCGGGACCGCGCGCCGGGACCACCCGGGCGATCCAGACGAAGGTCCTGCGCGGCGGCGAGATCGTCTCGTTCCACAACACCGTGCGGATCGACGGCGCGGCGTTCGCGGGCCACGACGAAGAGCTCGCCGCCCGCAGGCCCCTGGGCTGGAACGACCGCGGGCGCTGAGCGACCGGGCACGCCGGAGCGCCCCCGGACCGGTGGGTCCGGGGGCGCTCCGCGCCGGTCGGGCGGTCACTCGGCGAGCAGCCGGTAGATCGTCTTGCGGGCCTCGGCCAGCGCGGTGCTGGCCGCGGTGATCTGCTCCGGGGTGCCGGCGCCGAGCACCTGCTGGGTGGCCGCGTGCAGCTGCGCGAGCTGCTCCCACAGCGCCACCCCGTCGTCGTCGGCGTCCTGGCCGAGCGACTCCCACACCGCGTCGAGCTCGGCGCGGTGCTCCTCGACGAAGGTGGTGCCGGTCTCGGTCAGGTGCACGACGCGGCGGCCGTCCGCGTTCTCGACGTGCACCAGGCCCTCGTCCTGCAGCTGCGAGAGCGTGGGGTACACCGAGCCCGGGCTGGGGCGCCACGCCCCGCCGGAGCGCTCGGCGATCTCCTGGATGATCTCGTAGCCGTGCCGCGGCTGCTCGGCGACGAGCGCGAGCACCGCCAGGCGGATGTCGCCGCGGGCCGTGCGCCGCCCGCGCCGTCCGCGCGGGCCGGGGAACCGGCCGCGCGGGCCCGGTCCGAACGGCGGCACGGGCGGGATCGGCGGGAACGGGGGACCCGGCCGCCGTCCGCGCCGGCCGTGGCCGCGCCCGTGGTGCGGGCCGATCTCCTCCTCCTCGACCGGACCGAACGGCGGCGGCGGGGCCATCGGGCCGTCGGCGGGTCCGGAGAACGTGTGGCGGCCGAAGCGCCGGTTGCGGAACCGACGGGGGCCGTCCTCGGGGTTCATGCTGGTCATGATGGATCTCCTCGGTCTGCGAGCCTCGGCGCTCCGATAGCACTCGATCAGCTCGTGTGCCATCACGATATATCGTGATAACACCGACAGAAAGGTGATCTGCGTCACTGGTGCTTGTGCGCTGGGCGCGGGAGGGAGCGCCCGGTCCCTAGTCCTGGTGCCAGCGCGGCGAGGTCGTGCGCGGCGGGAGCAGCCGGGCCTTCACGTGCACCAGGTGCGGCTCCCCGCTGCCGAGCGCGGCGGCGAGGGCGCCGGCGAGCTCGTCCACACCGCCGACGGCCGTCGCGGCCAGGCCGAACGAGGCGGCCAGCGCGGTGAAGTCGGGGGTGGCGAGGTCCACGCCGACCTCGGGGTGCCCGGCCACGACCTGGTCGTAGCGCAGCATCCCGTAGCCGGCGTCGTCGACGACCAGGACGGTGACCGGCAGCCGCTGCTGCACCAGCGTGGCCAGTTCGCCCAGCGCCATCATCAGCCCGCCGTCGCCGCACACCGCCAGCACGGGGTGGCCGGCGGCGGCCGGTCCGATCGCCGCGGGCAGCCCGAAGCCCAGGGTGCCCCAGCCCACCGGGTAGGCGAGCCGGCGCGGGCCGGGCGCGGCCGCGTACCCGCCGACCCAGTAGCCGGCCACCGCCATGTCGCAGACCAGCACCGTCCGCGGGGTCCGGGCCGACTCGACGGCCTGCACCAGCGCCACCGCCTCGGCCGTCGCCGGGTCGGCGCCGAGCCGGGCGAGCACGGTGGCGCGCAGGTCCGGCTCGCCCCACGCCGGGTGCGCGGGCAGCCGCTCGACCAGCCCGCGCAGCGCCTCCCCGAGCTTGCCGGCGACCGCGGCGTCGGGCGTCCACTCCGGCTGCTCGACCGGTGCCGGGTCGATCGTGACCAGCGCGGGCGGGCGCGGCATCGTCCAGTTGCGGGTGTTCATGCCGTCCAGGTCGCCGCCCACGGCCAGCAGCACGTCGGCCGAGCCGATCAGCTTCGCGGCCTCGGGTTCGTGCGGGGGCAGGCCGAGCGCGGCCGGGTGGCCGGTGGGCGGGCAGCCGCGGCCCTGGAACGTCGACACCACCGGGGCGCCGAGGTGGGTGGCCAGCCCCGTCACCGACGGCGCCACGTCCACGGCGCCGCCACCGGCCCAGATCACGACCCGCCGCCCGCGCAGCACCTCGGCCGCCGCGTCCAGTGCGGCGGGCTCGGGCTCCGGCTCGTGCCAGCCCGAGGCCCGCTCGGTGGGCGCGGCGGGCTGCCCGAGCACGTCGGCCGGGATGTCGAGGTAGACCGGACCCCGCGGGTGGCGCATGGCGGCGGCAACCGCCTCGTCGAGCACGGCGGCCACCTCGTCCGGTGTGCGCGGGGTGAACACCGCCCTGGCCAGCGGCGCGAACAGCGCGGCCTGGTCGCGCGACTCGTGCAGCACCCCGCGCACCCGTCCGGGGCGGCGCAGGGCCTGCGGGATCTCCGAGGCCACCAGCAGCACCGGGGAGCCCGCCGCGGCCGCCTCGCCGAAGGCGGCCACGGCGTTCGCCGCGCCGGGACCGGTGGTGACGACCGCGGCGCCCAGGCCGCCGGTGCAGCGCGCCCAGCCGTCGGCGGCGTAGACGGCGGCCTGCTCGTGGCGCACCACGACCGGTGCCCGCCCGTCGGCGGCCCGCCAGAAGGCGAGGTTGTGCACGCCGGGCAGGCCGAAGACGGTCCGCGCGCCGTGCCGGGCGACCACGTCCAGCACCTGCTCCGCCACGATCACCGCCCGCACGCTACCGGTCGTCCGGCTCCTCGGCGGCGGCCTCGGCCGACAGCCTGCGGGTCTGCTCGCGCAGCACGGTGATCGTCTTGACCAGGTAGTCCTCGATCGCGCGGGCCTGGTGCTCGTCGTAGTCGCCGGTGAAGCCGGCCATGGCGGCGCTCAGGTCGGCGAAGATGCCCGAGAGGTCGGGGCGCCCCGGCGCGGACACCGGGACGATCACCACGCGCCTGCGGTCGGCCGGGTCTCGCGTGCGCCGCACGTGCCCGGCCGACTCGAGCCGGTCGACCAGTCCGGTCACGGCGCCGGGGGACAGGCCGGTGCGCTGGGCCAGCTCGCCCGCGGTGACGGCGCCAGCCCGGGAGATGGCGCCGAGGGCCCGGTGGTCGGCCGCGCTGAGCCCGAGCCGCTGGGCCACGGCCTCGTGGAAGAGCACGACCGCGGTGCTCAGCTCCCAGCCCAGGTTCGCCCCGCGCTGCTCGGCGCCGTCGTGCGTCATGGGTCGGATCCTCCACCTCGGCCTTTGCTTCGGCTCGCCGAAAGTTTTAGGCTACCGAAGTAATTGACGTGAGCGGGGGGAATGACGATGACGACGAGCGGGACGGCCACCGACGGGAGCGTGCGCCTGGCGCGCGAGGTGCTCGACGAGGCGTGGCGCCGGTACCGGGGCCACCTGCTGCCGATCGTGGGCCTGTCGCTGGTGGGGTCGGCGCAGCGGGCGCTGGTCCAGTTCGTGGGCGACGACCTCCCGCCGTGGGGCGCGCCGGCCCTGGAGGGGGTGACGTGGGGGTGCCGGGCGCTGCTCGTCGTGCTGCTGTGGCGCTGGATCATCGGCTCCGACGCCCGCCTGCGGGGAGTGGGCCTGCCGGAGGGGGTGCGCCGGGTGGGCCGCTACGCCCACCGGCACCGGCGGGCGTTGGTGCTGCAACTGGTCGGCTTCCTGGTCGCCGTGCTCGTCCTGGACGCGGTCCCCGACCTGGTGATCGCCCCGCTCGTGCCGGCGGAGGCCGGGCCCCTCTACCGGGCCGTCCTGCTCGCGGTGAAGAACCCGACCGTCATCGCGTTCACGATGGTCTGGGGCCTGGCGCTGCTGCACCAGGCACTGGTCCGCGGGACGCGGGGGGAGGCGTCCGGGGGGCCGCGCGTGCTGTCGGAGCGCCCGTCCGCGGAGTAGCGTCGCGGTCGGCCGGGTGCGGAACTCCGCGGGCCGCCCGTTCGTCGGACGGGGAACGAAGGGGGGCACGACGATGGTGCTGAAGATTCTCGGGATCGCGCTCGCGGCGTGGATCGTGCTGTCGGTCCTGGGGGCGATCTTCAAGTTCCTGGGCACGGCGCTGGTGATCGGCGCGGTGCTGTTCGTCGGGGCCGCGGCCTACGGCGCGATCAAGAACCGGTCCGGGCGCTCCATCGGGTCCTGACGGCGCTCAGCGCCGGGTGCCGCCGCACGCCCGGGTGAGGTAGTCCGACACCTTCTCCCCGGCCGCGGCCAGCTCGGCGGAGTCCAGCCGCGCGCTCAGCGTCGGGTCGGCGCTCACCGCGCGCCCGTCGCCGTTGTTGGCCAGCAGCGCGTCGAGCTGCAGGTCGACCGCGTCGACGGTCTGCTGGACGTCGTCGCGGATCTCCGGCGGCGCCGCGATCACCATGTCCGAGCCGCTGCGGCGCACCGCGTCGACCGCCCGCACCAGCTCCTCGCGGTCGGCCCCACCCCCGGACACCAGCCGGTTCAGCGGCGAGATGGCCTCGCTGTTGACCCGCGAGGCCGCGCAGAAGGGGTCCTCGACCGGGGCGCGCCGGTCGGTGCTCGTGTCCGCGCCGCGGGTGTCGCTGGCGGCGACCGAGCCGCCCACCCCGCAGCCGGCCAGTGCACCGGTGAGGACGAGGGCGCAGGCGAGCGGCGCGCTGAGCCGGACGCCGCGCGTGCGGAAGGACATGCGGACTCCACGGGAGGACGGCGGGTGCCCGCAGGTTAGCGGGCGCCGCGGTGGAACACTGTGAAGCCGGTCGACCACGGGCGGGAACGTGGGACCGGGCGAACGCGTCGACCCCTCGCCCCGCGTCCGCACCGGGGCGGTGGTAGGCATCCCCGGGTGGGAACGATGCGCGTGATCACGCAGCTGTCCACGGGCGGCCCCGAGGTGCTGGAGCTGGGCGAAGCCGAGGTGCCCGCGCCGCTGCCCACCGAGATCCGGGTCCGGGTCGCGGCCGCGGGGGTCAACCCCGTCGACTGGAAGACCCGCGCCGGGGCCGGGATGGCCGCCGTGCTCGGGCCGCCGCCGTTCACCGTCGGCTGGGACGTCGCCGGCACGGTCGACGCGATCGGCGCAGGCGTCACCCGCTTCGCGGTCGGCGACGCGGTGTTCGGCATGCCGTGGTTCCCGCGCGCGGCCGGGGCCTACGCCGAGTTCGTCACCGCCCCCTCCCGGCACTTCGCGCACCGCCCGGCGGGCCTGTCCGAGGTCGAGGCGGGGGCGCTCCCGCTGGCCGGGCTGACGGCGTGGCAGTCGCTGGTCGACGTCGCGCACGTCCAGCCGGGGGAGCGGGTGCTGGTGCACGCCGCGGCGGGCGGCGTGGGCCACCTCGCCGTGCAGATCGCCAAGGCCCGCGGCGCATACGTGATCGGCACCGCCTCGGTCCCCAAGCACGACCTGCTGCACGACCTGGGCGTCGACGAGGCCGTCGACTACCGCACGGAGGTCTTCGAGCGGGCCGTCGGCGCGCCGGTCGACCTCGTGCTCGACCTGGTCGGCGGGCAGACCTCGGTCCGCTCCCTGGACGTGCTCGCCCCCAACGGGCGGATGGTGTGCGTGCCCTCCGCGGGGGTCGCCGACGCCGTGGCCGCGGCCGCGGAGCGCGACCTGCGGGCCACCGGCATGCTCGTCGAGCCCGACGGCGACGGGCTCGAGGAGCTCGCCCACCTCGTCGACGACCGCAGGCTGCGGGTGCTGGTGGCCGAGACCTTCCCGCTGGAGCGGGCCTCGCACGCGCACCGCGCCGGGGAGCTCGGCCACACCTCCGGCAAGCTGGTGCTCACCGTCTGAGCGCCCGCGCTCAGCGGGCCGCCGCGGCCCGGACCTCGGAGACCACGTCCCGCACGCGCTCGCGGACCCCGCGCAGCTCGGTGAGGTAGAGCCAGTAGTCGGGGTGGGTGCCGGTGAGCCGGTCCCGGGCGTTCTGCAGCCGCACCGACTGGGCGTCGAGGATCTGGCCGAACCGGTCGACCAGTCCCCGGTCGACGACCAGGCGCTGGGCGTCGCGCAGGACGAAGCGGGTGTCGGCGGCCTCCTTGGACGGGTCCTCCCGGACGGCCCGCAGCTCGGCGAGTCGGTCGACGACCGACTCGTGGTGGTGCTCGGCCCGGCCCAGCGCCGCCCGCGCCGCGGTGACCCGGTCGGCGGCGTCGTCCCAGTCGCCCTCCTCGGCGGCCCGCCGGGCCGCGGCGATCACCGCGTCGGCCTCGACGACCGCCTCCCTGGCGGCCCGCTCGGCGCCGGTGAGGTCGCGCGAGCACGGCTCGGAGAACTCCCGCCGCAGCGCGGACATGGCCGGCTCGATCCGCTCGACCTTGGTCTCGGTGGCGCTGCGCCGGGTGGTGATGCTGGCCAGGGCGGAGCGCACCGACTGCGCCGTGCGCGGCGCCTCCTCGGCCAGCGTGCTCGCCGAGCGGGCCAGGTCGATGGTGCGCTGGGTCGCCGTGCGCTGCTCGCGCAGCCCGAGGGTCGGGTCGTCGAGGCGGGCGGCCTCCTGCTCGGCCTCGGCCAGCTGCTGCGCGGCCCGCCGCGACCGGAAGCCCGCGGCCTCGGCCCCTTCGACCGCCGAGCGCGCGGCGACCAGCAGCGTGCGCGCCTGCTGGACCGCCCGCGGCAGCCCGGCCAACGCGAGCGTGGCCTCGTCGAGCACGCGGCCGTGCTCGGTGCGGAAGCGGCGGATGACCTCGCGGGCGCGCTCGATCTCGCGCAGCGCCCGCTCGTCGGCGGCCCTACCGCCGGAGCTCGGTCGGCCCTCGACGATCGGGAAGTCGCGCGTGGCCACCAGGTAGGCCTCGGTGGCCGCGTCGCCCACCGCGGCCACGTCGGCCCACGCCCGGCCCAACCGGCGGGCGGTGCCCAGCTCCTCGGCCGCCCGCACGGCCTCCGCGGCGGCGCGCTGCTCGTCGTCGAGGGCGAGGAAGCCCTGGGTGGCGGCGTTGCGGGCCTCCAGCGCGGCCACGTCCGGTGCGCCGTCCCTGCGGTCAGACCTGCGGAACAAGTCGCTCCCCTCGCGCGCGGTGGACACGAACTTACCCGGAACGGCCCCCTCCGCGCCGTCGCGAGCGGTGGAGATCCGGATCGCGACGCGGTGCGTCGAGCGGGGCCGTTCGGATGGAACCCGGCGCGCCGGGCGGGTGAACCGACGACGCAATACGACAGCGACTGCTCGCACCGGGTGACAGGGCGCACGATCGGGTGGGTGTCGGTGACTACCATCGACGGCGATGCCCCGGGATCTCGACGTCCAGCTGCTCGAGTCGGTCGCGGTTCGCCGCGGCCGGCTCCGCGAGGCGCTGATCTGGGGGCGGGAGCGACGGGTGCGGTCCACGGTCGACAACCTCAAGCGCCTCGCCGTGGGGGTCGTGCTGGCCGCGGTGGCCTCGGCGGGGTGCGTGGGCTGGTCCTTCGTCCAGGACCTGCTCGCCCAGCAGCAGGCCCGCCAGCAGCAGCAACAGCAGCAGCAGGTCCTCCCGCCCGCCGGGGCGCCGCGATGACGGCCACCCTGCCGCCCGCCGGCCCCGCCGCAGCGGCCCCGCGCACCGCCCGGCTCACCCGGCTCACCCTCAGCGGCAGCCACCGCCGCGCCGACCTGGTGCTGCCCTCCGACGAGCCGGTCGGGCTGCTCGTGCCCGACCTGGTCGCGATGGTCGGCGGGGGCGTCGCGCCGGGCGCCGACCCGCGCGGCTACCAGCTCACCACCGTCGACGGCGTCGCCCTCGACCTGGCCGCCAGCCTGCGCGACGCCGGGGTCCCCGACGGCGCGCTCATCCGGCTCGACCCGGTCACCGAGTCACCGCCCGCGCCGATCCTGCACGACGTCGCCGACCACGTCTCCGACGACCTCGACCGCAAGTCCGGCCGCTGGGGCCCGGTGGCCCTGCGCTGGACGGCGACCGGCGTCGCGGTCCTGTCCGCGCTCGTCGCCGCCATGCTGACCGCGCCGGCCACCGGGCCGGTTGCGCTGCTGGTCGCGGCGGCGGCGCTGGCGGCGGCGGGCGTGCTCCTCGCGCTCACCGGGCGCCGCCCGGCCGGCATCGCCGTGCTGCTCGCCGGAGCGGCCGCGGCCGCGGTGGCCGTCCCGCTCACCACCGACGTGGACCGGCTGCGGTACACGGGCTGGGCGCTGGTGGTGGCCGTCGTCGTCGGGCTGGTCGGGGTCATGACCGGGCAGCGGCGGGCCGGGTTCGTCGGGGCCGGCGCGCTGCTGGCCCAGCTCGGCCTGTGGTACCTCTTCGGCACCGCCGGGACGGCGGTGGAGCAGACCGCCGCGGTGCTCGCGATCGTCGCGATCGGGGGGCTCGGAGTGCTGCCCCGGCTGGCCGTCATGGCGTCCGGGCTGGCCGGGCTCGACGACCGGCAGGCGGCCGACGAGCCCGTCACGCGCGTCGCGGCCACCGCCGCGGTGCACGCCGCGCACCGCGGGCTGGCGATGGCCTGCCTGGCCACGGCGGCGTCCGCGGCCGTCGCGGGCTGGCTGCTGGCCGCGGCGGGCTCGGGGTGGACGCTCACGCTGGCCGGGCTGACGGCACTGGCCGTGCTGATCCGGTTGCGCGCCTTCCCGCTGACCGTGGAGGTGGTGGCGCTGGTGGCCGCGAGCACGGTGATCGCTCTCGGGCTGCTGCTGCACTGGATGGCCACCGCCGCGGACCAGTGGTGGGCGGGCGCGCTGGCCGCGGGCGCCGTGGCGGTCGGCGCCGTGGTGCTGCTCGACCTGCGCCCGCGCCCGCACGTGCGGGCCAGGGCCCGCCAGTTCGCCGACCGCGTGGAAGGGCTCGTCGTGGTGGCCACCGTGCCGGTGGCCGTCGGGGTCTTCGGCGTGTACGAGCGACTCCTGAACACCTTCTGACGACCGGGGACCATGTCTTCCGCAGCTTCGCACCGGGCGCACGACCCGCTGTCCGCCCCTCCCGGGCCGGACGGCGGGGCGGGCCTGTTCGCCCCGGCGGCCCCGGTCGCCCCGGTCGCGGCCGTCGCCGGTGACGCCGCGGCCCCCCGTCCACGGCACCGGCTGCAGGACACGGGGGAGCAGCCGCCGGTGCGGTCGGCCGATGCCGGGGCCGATCCGCCGGTCTCCCCGCAGCCGGTCTCCCCGCCGTCGATCCCCGTCCCGGTCTTCGACACCCCCGAGATCCGGGTCCCCCACGTCGCCGACGCCACGGGCCCGGTCCCGCCGGGGGGAGCGGCCGCGTCGGACGGGCCGTCGCGCCGCGACCGCGATCGCACCGATCCCGTGCCGGGGTCCCCGGCCGACGCGGGCGGCTCGGGCCGGTTCCCGAGCGCACCGGCCAACCCGCTGTTCACCGACAGCACCGGGCCCGCTCCCGCGCCCCGACCGGCACCGGCCGCGCCCGCCCCGCCCCGCCCCGACCCCGCGGAGCCGCGCCGCAACCGGGCCGATGCGGCCCGGCCCCCCGGCACCGGCCCGGTGCCCCTCCCGCGCGCCGAGGCCGATCCGCCCTCCCGCCGGCCCGAACCACGCCCCGGCGAGCGCGGGCCGCTCCCGCGCCCCGTACCGCCTGCCCCGGCACCCGGGGCCCCCGCGCCGCCCGACGACAACTCGGCCCGGCCCACCGAGCGGGTCTTCCCCGGCCCGGTGCCCCCGCCGCCGCCCGGCCACGGGAGCTCGGCACGGCTCCCGCAGGTCGCCCCGCGCCCCGGGCCCCGCCAGCCCGGTCCGCCGCGCCCCGGTCCGCCCCCCGCCCAGGGCACCTCACCCGGCATCACGGCGCGTCCGGGCCCGCCGTCGCGTCCCGCGCCCCCGCCGGCGCCCGCCCCGCCGCGCGACAGCGGCCTCGACGGCAGGCTCGGCGACCGCGCCCCCCACGGCGACGGGTTCGCCCGCCGGGCCGCGCGCTTCGCCGTGCACCTGGTCACCACCACCCGGGCCACCCGCGAGCTGGCCGAGCTGGCCGAGGCCGCGCAGGCCCCGGTCACCACCGGTCGCCGCATCGCGGTGGTGTCGGTGTGCGGCGGCGCCGGCCGCTCCACCGTCACCGCGCTGCTCGGGTCCGTCTACGCCACCCGCCGCGCCGACCACGTCCTGGTCGCCGACGCCGACACCGAGCACGGCTCGCTGGCCTGGCGGCTGGGGGTGGCCGAGCGGGAGGGGCTGGCGACGCTCGGCCCCCGGCTGCTGGCCGCCCGCGGCGTCGCCGACCTCGACCCCCTGCTGCCGCGCGCGGCCTCGGGCCTGCGGCTGCTGCCCGGGCCCGCGGGCGCGCCGCCCGGCGCCACCCGGGAGGTCACCCGGGCGCTGTCGCGGTTCTTCGCCGTGTGCGTCACCGACTGCGGCCGCGGGCTGCAGCCGCCGGCCACCACCGAGGTCCTGCAGGACGCACACGCTGCCGTCGTCGTGGCGCCGGCCACCCCGGACGGCGTGCGCAGCACGCTGGCCGGCCTCGCCCAGGTGCCGCCCGCGCTGCTGCAGCGCACCGTCATCGCGCTGAACACGACCGGTCGGGGTGGGCGAGCCGCGCTGCACGTCGACGCCGCGTACGAGGTGCTCGCCCGGACCGGGGCCGCGCTGGTCGGCATCCCCTACGACCGCCACCTCGCCGCGGCCACGCCGGTCGAGCCCGGCAGGCTCGCCGAGTCGACCGCGATCGAGGCCACCCGGCTGGCCGGGCTCCTGCTGCAGCGCGCGGCCCAGCCCCCGTGGGCGCCGGGTCCGCGATGACCACCCGCCTGGTCCACCGCCCGGCCCGCCGGGTGCCTCCGCTGACGGCCGAGGACCCGGTCGCGATGAGCCCGCCGCCGCTGCTGCCCGACGGGCGCACCGGCAGCGGCCTGCAGAGCCTCATCCCGCTGGCCGGCGCGGGGCTGGCGATGAGCATGATGATGTTCCTGCGCGGGTCGGGGTTCGCCGCGCTCGGCGCCGTCATCCTGGTCGTCTCGCTCACCGCCGCGGGCGTCCTCTACATCACCCAGCGCGGCCAGGCGAGCCGCAAGCGCCGCGCGCAGCGCGAGCTGTACGTCACCTACCTCGAGGAGCTGCGCGACGACCTGCGCGAGCGCGAGCGGGAGTTCCGCGAGCGCAGCGTGCGCCTCGACCCGCCCGCCGGGCACCTGCTCGGCCTCGCCGCCGACCCGGCGCGGCTGTGGGAGCGCCGCCGCGGCGACGTCGACTTCCTGCGCCTGCGCGTCGGCACCGGCGCCCTGCCCGTCCGCGAGATCACCATGCGCGAGGAGGGCACGGTCGTCAGCCCGACCGACCCGTTCATGCGCTCGGAGGCGCGCGCCCTGATCCGGCGATTCGAGCGGGTGCCCGGCATGCCGCTGCGCATGGGCCTCGACCGCGCCGGCGATGTCAGCGTGATCGCCGCCGACCGCGCCGACGTCCTGCGCGTGGCCCGCACCCTGATCGCCCAGCTCGCCGCCCTGCACGCCCCCGACGACGTGCGGCTCGCGGTGATCGCCCCGCCGGAGGCCGAGTCGGACTGGGGCTGGACCCGCTGGCTGCCCCACCTGCTCGACCGCGAGCAGATCGGCCCGGCGGGCCCGGTGCCCCGGCTCGTCCCCGACGAGGCGACGCTGGTCCAGGTGCTGGCGGCCGACCTGCGCGAGCGCGCCCGCACCGCGGCCACCGCCCACCGCCACGGCGGGGGATCGGCCGAGGCCCGCACCCGGCCGCGGCTGGTCGTGATCGACGACGCCTTCGGCCGGGTGGCGCGCCGCATCCCCACCCCCGACCCCGCGATCGGGCTGCCCGCGCTCGGCATCACGGTCGTCCACCTGCTGGCGGATCGGCTGCAGGAGCCGAGCGAGGTCTCGCGCCGCCTGGTGGTGACCGGGCGGGCGGACAGCGGCGGGGGCGTCGAGGCCACGCTCACCGACCTGGCCGCCACCCCGCCCGTGGTCATCTCCGGCGACCTCGACGAGGCCCCCCAGCCGCTGCTGGAGGGGCTGGCCCGGCGGCTGGCCCCGCTGCGCCTGTCCGCCGACTCCTACGACGACGGCACCGGCACCCCGCCCGCCGACCTGGCCGACCTGCTGGGCCTGCCCGACCCGGCGGTGCTCGACGTCGCCCGGCTGTGGCGCCCGCGCTCCGAGCGCGACTTCCTGCGCGTCCCGATCGGCCTGGACTCCGCGGGCCGCCCGCTGCTGCTCGACCTCAAGGAGTCGGCCCAGCTCGGCATGGGGCCGCACGGGCTGTGCGTCGGGGCCACCGGTTCGGGCAAGAGCGAGCTGCTGCGCACGCTGGTCCTCGCCCTGGCCGCCGTGCACCCGCCGGAGGACCTGTCGATGGTGCTCGTGGACTACAAGGGCGGTGCCGCGTTCGCCCCGTTCGGGTCGCTGCCCCACGTCGCCGGCCTGATCACCAACCTGTCCGGCGACGCGGCGATGGTCGAGCGGATGTACACCAGCCTCGACGGCGAGGTACTGCGCCGCCAGCAGCTGCTCGCCGACGCCGGCCGGATCACCGACATCACCGACTACCGGCTGCGCCGCGCGGAGCGGGGCGCGCCCCCGGAGATGCCGGCGCTGCCGCACCTGCTGGTGGTGATCGACGAGTTCGGCGAGCTGCTCACCGCGAAGCCCGAGTTCGCCGAGCTGTTCCTGCGGCTGGGCCGGATCGGCCGCTCGATCGGGGTGCACCTGCTGCTGTCCAGCCAGCGCATCGAGCAGGGCAAGCTGCGCGGCCTGGAGACCTACCTGTCCTACCGGATCGGCCTGCGCACCCTGTCGGACATGGAGTCGCGCACCGTGCTCGACACCCCCGACGCCGCCCGGCTGCCCGCGCTGCCGGGCAACGGCTACCTCAAGGTCGACGTCACGGTCTACGAGAAGTTCAAGGCCGCCTACGTCTCCGGCCCGCTGGCCGACAGCGTCGACGCCGAGCTGGCCCCGGTCGCCGGGCCGCCGGTCAAGCCGATGCTGCGCTTCGGCCGGGTCTTCGACGACGTCGCCGACGCGGAGCCCGCCCAGCCGACCAGGCGGGGCAGCGGCCCGACCCTGATGTCCACGGTCGTCGGCAAGCTCGCCGACGCCGCCGCCCCGGTGGCCCCGATCTGGCTGCCGCCGCTGCCCGAGGCGGTCACGCTCGACCGCGCCACGGGTGGCTTCGACGTCACCGCCGACGGCGTCCGCCTGCGCGCGGGCGGTGGCGACGGGCTGAAGGTGCCGCTGGGCCTGCTCGACGACCCGGCCCGCCAGTGGCAGGGCCCGTGGCTGGTCGACCTGGCCGCGGGCGGCGGGCACCTGGCGGTGCTCGGCGGGCCCGGCTCCGGCAAGTCCACGGCGCTGCGGACGCTGGCCCTCGGGGTGGCCGCCACGACCACCCCGACGCAGGTCGGGATCTACGGGATCGACCTGCTGGGCAGCGGGCTGCGCGGGCTCTCCGGGCTGCCGCACGTGGGCGGGGTGGCCGGGCGCGACGACCGGGAACGCGTGCGGCGCACGGTCGACGAGGTGCACGCGATGCTGGCCCGGCGCGAGCAGATCTTCGCCCGCAACGGCCTGGACACGCTGGCCGACCTGCGGGCCGGCCGGGCCGCGGGGCGCCACTCGGAGCTGGGCAGCGACGAGGTGGTGCTGCTGGTCGACGGGTACGGGCAGCTGACGGCGGAGTTCGAGGAGCTGGAGTCCGCCATCCACGACGTGCTGGCCCGCGGCGGCCGGTTCGGCGTGCACGTGGTGGCCACGGTGCGGCGGTGGAGCGAGGTGCGCGGGGCCCAGCAGGTGGCGTTCACCCAGCGGGTGGAGCTGCGGTTGACCGAGCCCGCCGAGTCCGGCATCGACGGCAAGCTGGCCCGCGGCGTCCCCGCCGACGCCCCGGGCCGCGGCCTGACCACCGGCAAGCTCTACGCGCAGGTCGCGCTGCCGCGCCTGGACGGGCTGCCCGACCCGGTGTCGTCCGGGCTGGCCGAGGCGGTCACCCTGATCAAGGGCTCGTGGACGGGCGCGCTGCCCGCGCAGGTGCGGGTGCTGCCCGCGGTGCTGCCGGCCTCCGACCTCGCCGACGTCGAGCTCAAGGCGGGCTCGGTGCCGCTGGGCCGGTTCGAGAACGACTTCAGCCCCGCCGTGCTGGAGCTGGTCGGGCGCGACCAGCACCTGCTGGTCCTGGGCGACACCGGCACCGGCAAGACCAACCTGCTGCGCGCGGCCGTCGCGTCGCTGGTGCGCGGCTACACCCCGGAGGAGCTGGTGTTCGCGGTGGTCGACCCGCGCCACGGGCTGGCCGGGGCGGTGCCGGAGGAGTACCTCGGCGGCTACGCGCACAACAGCGTGCTGGCCCAGCGGCTGGCCTCGGCGGTGGCCGGGCAGCTGGCCGAGCGCACCGGCGGCGACGAGGTCGCCTCCACCGGCCCGCCGACCGGGGGCATGGCCGCCGGCCTGCCGCGGATCGTGCTGCTGGTCGACGACCAGGACGTGCTGGCCGCCTCGGGGTCCCAGCCGCTGGCCCCGCTCGTGCCGCACCTGGCCAACGGCCGCGCCGTGGGCCTGCACGTGCTGACGACCCGCCGCGTGTCGGGCGCCTCGCGCGGGCTCTACGAGCCGTTCACCCTCGGGGTGCGCGAGGCGGGCTGCCTCTCGCTGATCATGTCCGGTGACCGCACCGAGGGCCAGCTCATCGCCGGCGTCCGGGCGAGCACGATGCCGGTCGGCCGGGCCAAGTTCGTGCGCACCGGCACCGCGCCGCGCATCGTCCAGACCGCCTACCTCGCTCCCGAGGACCCCACCCCGGAGGTTCCATGACCCTCGACCTGGTCGCGCTGTGCGAGCGCCAGCCCGACGCCGGCATGACGCTGGCCGCCATGCGGGCCTGCGGCGCCGAGCTGCGGGTCAACACCATCGAGCGCGGAGGGCTGGTGCAGCTCTGCAGCCCGGACGAGCGCCCGTTGGTCACCGTGGAGGGGCCCCGGCTCGTGCAGGTGCCGGGGGAGGTTCAGCGCCTGCTCGGGGTCACCGACGCCCCGCACCCGACGTGGTGGGTGGAGGCGAAGGCCGTCTCGACCGACCCCGAGGCCCCGCGCATCGCCCGCCGCTTCACCGCCGCGCTGCTCTCGCTGACCGGGGGCGTGTCGTGGTCGAGCCGGTGAACGAGCCCGGGCCGGGCCACCCCGCGGCCGACCGGGTCACCCCCGAGGCGCTGGTGGTGGAGCAGTCGCGGGCCGTGGTCGGCCTGTCGACCTGGCTCACCGACGCCGCGGTGACCGCGCGCGAGAGCCGGCGGCTGCTGCAGGTGCTCACCCCGCCGGACAGCCGCATCACCTACCCGCTGGAGCTGCTGTTCGCCGCGAGCGGCGGCCAGTGGGTGGTGCGCGACGGGTCCGGCTTCCGCGACGGCTTCCTGGGCGTCCCGGTCGGGTGGAACGGCGCCCGGTTCGCCCCGGTCGACGGGGCGGTCCCGGAGGTGGAGCCGATGGACCCCGGCCGGGGCAGCCTGGAGATCCAGGTGACCACCCTGCACCCGGCCACCGCGGAGCTGCAGCTGGGGGCGAGCACGGCCGCGGTCACCGCGGTGCTCACCGGCGCCGCCCCGCTGGGCTGGGGCACCGCCGAGCCGGCGACCCAGCCCTGGTCGACCCGCGAGGTCACCGAGTTCTGCCGCGACCGCGCCCCCGACCCGACCGCCCTCGTCGTCGTGGCGGGCGAGCCCGGCCGCCGCGCCGTGGGCCGGCTGGAGGTCACCCCGGTCACCACCGGGGTGCTGGAGGAGGTCCGGCTGGCCGGCCCGGCGGCCGCCGCCGTGGCCCAGGACAGCATCGACGAGCTCGTCGAGGACCTGGCGGGCAGCGCCCGCAGCATGATCGTCGCCGTGCACCCGACCCGGTCCGAGGGCACCCGCCCGTCCCGGGTGAGCCCGCCCGCGGTGCCCTACGGCGTCCTGATCGGCCCGACGGTGCTCGCCGAGCGCGGTGTCGACCACGCCCGCGAGGCCCCCGCGACCTCCGTACGGGTGCTGGGCAGGCGCAGCAACGACCCGGCCTGCTGGTGCCGCCTCGACGGCGGCCCCACGACGTCGTTCGAGCGGCTCGACGCGGTGCTGCGCCACTTCGACCTGGGTGCCGCGCTGCGGTAGCCGCCTACTTCAGGGCTCGGCGGGAGATGTGGTCGGCCCGGCGCACCGGGTCGGGCAGCCGGAACTCGGTGCACAGCCCGAGCACGACGTCGCAGGCCTGGTCGACGCCGATCCGGTGGCCGGGGGAGACGTACACCGGGCGCACCCCGTCCTGGGTGCGCAGCACGCACCCGAGCACGTCCCCGCCCTCCACGAGCGCCGCCCGCTCGCCCCGCGCCGGCCCGGGCTCGTCGTGCTCGCCGACGAGGTGGTTCTTCGCGCAGCCCACCGCCGGCAACCCGGTGACGACGCCCAGGTGGCAGGCCACCCCGCAACGGCGGGGGTGGGCCAGCCCCTGACCGTCGCAGAGCAGCAGGTCGACCGGGGTCCGCAGGGCGTCCAGCACCCGCAGCAGCATCGGGATCTCCCGGAAGGCCAGCAGCCCCGGGACGTAGGGGAACCCGACCTCGCCGTCGACCACGACCTCCTCGACGGCCTCCAGCGTCCCGACGTCGACCACGACCGCGGCGGCGGCGACGAGGTCGGAGTCCTTGCGGTAGGAGATGTCGAGGCCGGCGACCCGCCGCGGCGGCGGCACCGGACCCGTCGGGATCTCGACGCGCGCCGCGATCTCCCGCTGCACGACCTCCGCCTCGGCCACCGTCGCCGGCTCGCGCCACCGCTCCACCCGGCGATCCTGCCCTCCGGACCGGGCGACAGGGCCAGAGGGTCGGGTGGCCCGCCCACCCCTCCGGACACCGGGAGGGGTGGGCCACGATCTCAGCTCGGCTCGAGCGGCATCCCGGTCAGCTCGGTGAAGTCGGCGGCCGTCGACCCGGGCTCGGCGCCCGAGAGCAGGTCCACACCCGGTGCGGTGAACGCCCCGGTCGATCGCAGGGCCACGAGCTGGCCCGTGCGCAGTCGCAGGACCAGCACCTTCAGCTCGCCACCCCCGTGCTCGACGGTGTCGAAGAGGCGGTTGAGCGTGCGCCGCACCTGCATCTGCGACAGCGGGATCCGGCCGATGACCGGAGCACCGGCCAACGCCCCCCATTCCTCGACGCCCTGCTGCTGGAAGGGCGGCACCGGCCACGGGCGCCGCGCGTCGAGCCGGTCCACGATGCGGATGAGCGCGTCGCGGACCGCGGCGTCGTCCTGGTTGGGGAGGTCGGCGAGGTGCTCACCGGACGCCAGCGCTGCGGAGGCGGCCTCGTAGTACGCCTCGATGGGTTGGGTGAAGACCCGCTGCCGCAGGACCCCTTCGACGATCCGCTCGACGGCGTCGTCGTCGAGCGGACCGGTCAGATCCGCACCGTAGGTCAGCTGGTGGACGTAGCCCCGCCACGGGGATACCGGCTGTGTCGGCGTCATGTCTCAGAATCCTGCCTCGAATTGGATCCCGGAGGTGTCCAGACCCTGCTCGCGCAGCACGTCGGCCACAGTCTGCTGGTTCTCCGGGAGCGGTTGGTAGTGCCCGCTCTTGCGGGACACCACCTGCGGGACGCCGTTGACCACCGCGATCTCGCCCGCTCCGGCCACCGGTCCACCGCCGAGGAAGCTGGAGTGGTGGAGCTGGCCGACGATCTGCTCGGGTGAGACGTAGAGGTTCCCGTTGCGGTCCATCACGAACATCGCGCGCGGCTCGCCCGCGGAGTGCACCGTGGAGGCGTTCGAGGTGTCCAGCGGGGAGCCGTCGTGCGCCCAGTGCAGCCGCCCGTCGATGACCACGACCCGGTGCGCCTCCAGCACGTCCGGCGTGAAGTACTCGACCCTGCCGCCGAAGGCGGCGCCGGGGTGCGTCGGGTCGTTCTCGTACTTGTAGTGGTCGTTGAGCTCCCTGGGAGGCAACAGCTCGTCGCGCACGAGCGGCGGGTGGACGCCGGGCGGCAGCGATCCCTCGGCTCCCGGCGCGCCGTCCTGGGGCGTGCCGTCCGGGGGTGGCGCGTCGTCGCCGTCGTAGTACCGGCCGTCGTCGTAGTAGCCGTCGCCACCCGGTCCGTCGCCGGGTCCGTCGCCGCCGGGTCCGTCCCCACCAGGTCCGTTGCCGGGTCCGTTATCGCCGGGTCCGTTACCGCCGGGTCCGTCCGGCCCGTCGCCACGACCGGGCGCATCGGGCGCGCCATCGCGTCCGCTCGGCACGTCCGCCGGCGGCAGGTCACCCGGGGCGTCCGGCGTGGTCGGGGTTTCAGGCCCGCGCCCGACCGGCGGGTCCGCGTCGAAGCGGGCGACGGGCACGTCGGGCCGCACGGGCGGGGTGTCGAAGCCACCACCGCGCCCGCCACCGGCCGGGACGTCGGGTCGTGCGGGCGGGGTGTCGAACCCACTGCCCCGCCCCCCGCCGGTGATCGGCTGGTCGGGCAGGCCGGCCCGACCCGGCACCTCGGCGCCGCGCGAGGACGGTCCCGGGGTGTCGATGCCGCCTGCCGCAGGCGCGTCGGCACCGCGCGCACCGGCTCCCACCAGCTCGCGCTCGGGCACCCGCGCGGGGACCTCGGCGTCCGGTCGCAGCGGTCCGTCGGCGCCTGCTGTGCTGGGTGCGTCGATGCCGCGTCCGCCGCCGATGACGCCGTCCTGGACGAGTGGCGGTCCGTCGGGGATGTTCGGGGTCGGCGGGTCGAAGGTGCGGCCGTCGATGACGCCGTCGGGTGTGAGGGTGGCCGACGGCGGGAGGGTCCGTTCGCCGGCGCTGTCGCGGGTGGGCGGGGTGTCTGGTGCGTCGGCGCCGGGTGTGGCGGGTGTGTCGACGTTGCGTCCGCCGCCGATGACGCCGTCCTGGACGAGTGGCGGTCCGTCGGGGATGTTCGGGGTCGGCGGGTCGAAGGTGCGGCCGTCGATGACGCCGTCCGGTGTGAGCGTGGCCGACGGGGGCGGCGTGTTGCGGGCGCCGTCGCCGACCGCGTCGCCCACGGACGGGCTGCCGGAGGTCGACGGCGGGTCGAAGACGCGCTGGTCGATGACGCCGTCGGGCACGGCCAGCTCGCCGGGCCTGCCACCGGAGGGCGGCGACGGGGTGTCCACGTGGGTGGGCGGGGTGTCGACGTTGGGGATGGTGACGTCCGGCACCTTGAAGCCGGGGAACTTGGCGATCGCCTTGCCCGCCAGGTCGGTGACCGTGGGCATCCTGGCGATGAAGTCGCCGACCTTGACCGCCCCGGCGCCCGCCTTTGCCACCACCGCGACCCGGCTGCCCTGCGCCGCGGCGCCGCCGCCCCGCAGCGCGCTGCCGGCGCCCTTGGTGCCGATGATCGCCGAGACGACGTTGAACGTGACCATGCCCGCGGCCTTGGACTTGTCCTCGCCCCAGGTGTCGTAGGCGATCAGCGCCTTGCCCGCGCCGAGCAGGGTGTCCGCCAGCGCGCCCTTCGGGATCCCGGGCAGGTCGGTGACGCTGTTGATGGCGAGCGCGACCGGGCTCAGGGCGAGGGCGAACATGCCCAGCCCCTTCCACGCCGCGCCCGCGTTGGCCCAGCTCCACTGGCCGTCGGCGTAGCCGATCAGCGCGCCGAGGCCCTTGACCATCTCGACGGCGCCGTCCTTGATGCCGACGAAGAACGCGCCGACGTCGCCGAGGAAGCCGCGGTCGTGCTCCTCCGCCTTGCCCCACGGCAGGGCCTCGCCCTGGCCGAGGACGGCGTCGAGCATGTCCTTGGAGTAGCCGAACTCGTTGTCGGCGATGGTGCCGTCGCCGTTCTCGGCGACGTAGCGGCGGTCGGAGTACAGGGCCAGGATGGAGTTGGCGCAGCGGCGCTGGGCGTCCTGGAAGTCGGCGACCGCGGCGTTGACGTCGCTCAGCAGCTGGTTGTGCCGGTTGACCTGGTCCTCGTCCTCGCGCCATTCCGGGTCGGCCCGTGCGGTCGCCTCGAAGGCGGTCGCCTGGTCCCGCAGCGCCTGCAGCCTGGCCTTGATCGCGTCGACCTCGGTGGCGTAGGTGCTCAAGGCGCCGCCGACCGCGGTGAAGTCCTGCCCGACCGAGGCGGTGATCGTCTGGACCGGTCCGGTGGCCGCGAAGAGCTGGGCCGCCTCGGGAGCGGAGTAGACCGGGCCCAGGGTCTGCCACGTGGAGTGCACGCGGCGCCCGGTGTCCGGGAAGTCCGCGCCGAGGCCGGTGAGCGCGGCGGCGTGCTGGCCGAGCACCCCCATGTCGCCCGGGATCTGCGGGATCGCCGCTGCGCTGATCACTGCGGACCACCGCCGTACCCGGGCATGGTGGCCCGCGGGTCGGGGGCGGCAGCGGCCGAGGCCTGCGCGTTGGCCGCCATCTCCAGATCGCCCTCGACGTAGGCGTTGGTGGCCTGGGCCGCGCCGTTCATGCAGGCGCTGGTGCGGGTGAAGACGGAGGTGATGTCCGCGGTCGCGGACTCGGCGTAGCCGGCCAGCGCCTGGTTCACGATGTCCGAGCTGGACTGGCCCATCGCGCCTTCGAGGCTCGCGTTGAGCGTCGTCATCTGCCCGTCGAACTCCTGGGCCACCGCCTCGGTGTTGGTGAGCACCGAGCGGACGCCGACCGGGTCGATGTCCCACCGCGTCATGATCGGACCTCCGGCTCGCCACCGCGGGCCCGGTGGACCCCACCACCGCGTCCGGTGGTCCGCCCCCTCGCTCCGTACGTGCCTTCCACTGCTTCCCCCCTTGCCGAACTACCGCGCCGGGCGCAGGTCAGCCGATCGAGTCGACGGCGCCCCTGGCGCGGGTCAGCGCGCTGGTCGCCGAGTCGTCGTTCTTGGTCATCGTGGTCCGGACCAGCGCGATGATCTCCCGGACCTGGGTCGCGGCGTTGTTCCAGCGCTGCTCGACGGTGCGGTACTGGTCGTCGACGCCGTCGGCCTGGAAGTCGGACATCGCCGTGGCGACGTCGGTCTGGCGCTGGGAGATGTTGGCCTCGAGGCGGGCGACGATGCCGCCGAGGTCGGACTGGACCTGCTGGGAGACGCCGGTGTCGAAGCTGCGGCGGTCGGTGCTGGGCATGTCTGCCTCCAGGTCAGCGGCCGGCGCCGAAGCGCGCGGCGTCGAAGTTGGCGGAGCCCTGGGCGGAGGTGGCGTTGTCGGCCATCTCGGTGTCGCCCTGGCTGAAGGACTGGTTCATGCCGCTCTGGCCGCCGAGGATCGCCGACAGCGCACCGTTCAGCTCCGCGGTGATCGAGTCGGCGTTGGCCTTGAACGAGTCGAAGGCGGCCCGGCCCGCGCCGTTGAAGTTGCCCTCCAGCGGCTCGGCCGCCGCGATCAGTTGCTGGATGAGGGCGCCGAGGTCGTCGCTGGAGCCCTGGGTCTGCTGGGTGAGCGCGGTGAGCGTCTGCGCTCCCATGTCGAACTTCATGATCGCCCCCTGGTCGGTTCTCGCGTGATCGGCGGCAGCGTCACCGGTGCCTCGCGGCGTGCGCGGCTGGTGACGGCGTCGGTGCACGACGTGACACGGCACGGTATCGGCCTGCTCCCGCGCGGGAGGGGCGTTGTCGCATTCACGCCATGCCTCCGGTCCGATCGAGAATCATCGGTCCGCGCGCCGTTTCGGTGCGCTGAATGAATCACGTGTCCGTCCCGGGTCCGGTTCACCGGATCCGGGATTTTCTGGCAGCCGTCTGACGTGCGCGGTGACGGACCTCCGTTGCTGCGCCGATCGTTTGAATGTGATGGGCCTTCCGGGGTGAGATCTACGGTGAACGGCCGATCCTGACGGGAAATCGGAGATGGCTGCGCGGTGAACGCGCCACTCGACGGGCCCGACGCGTTCCACTCGTCCGCTCGTCGCGCCGGGCCGTCCGGCAGTCTCACCGGGTTCCGGAGCGGGTTACTCGCCAGTCGCCTCCCGCTTACCGTCTCCAGCGGATCGATAACGGCGCGGTCACAGCCCGGACACGGGTCCAACCCCGGGACCCTCCCCACCCCCGAGGGGACGTCCGGCCCGCGCCGTCGGATCCGGAAGGAAGGTCGTGGCACGGCACCGCTCCCCCGAGGGCCGGCGCGCACACCTCGAGCCCCCGCTGTCGCCCGCACTGGCGGCAGCGGGGGTCGGTGACGCGTACCGGACCGTCGAGTTCCGCTTCCCCCTGACCTCGTCGGCCGCCCCGGCCGGCGGCGCGGGCGGCTCGGCGGGATCCCGCGCGGACTCGTTCACCTCGTCCACCCCCGTCCGCTTCGTCGCGGCGGCCATCGCCGGCACCGCGCTCGCCGCGACCGGCCAGCACCTGCTCGTCCAGGCCGTCCCCGCGGCCTCGGACGGAGCGGCCGCGCTGCGCGCCGGCATCGACGGCCTCTTCGGCACCACCGGGCAGCAGGCGGCGCCCCCGACGGCCGACGTGCCAGTGGCGCCGATCGTCGCGGCCTCGGAGGCCGCCCCGCTCGTCGCGGAGCCGATCGGCGCCATCGGCTCCGAGCCGCTGACCGCCGAGCCCGTGGTCGCCGACGCCGCCGCCCTGGTGAAGGCCGCCGACCTGCAGCGCATCGCGGCCGAGGAGAGCGCGCGGGCCGCCGAGCAGGAGCGGGCCCGGATCGCGGAGCAGGAGCGCGCCGCGGCCGACCGCCGGGCGGAGAGCGAGGCCGCCGAGGCGGCAGCGGTCGCCGGCGGTGGCGTCCAGATGGTCGACGGTACGTTCACCTCGGCGTTCGGCGCCCGCGACGGCCGCGCCCACGAGGGCATCGACGTCGCCGCGCCGATCGGCACCCCCATCCACGTCCCGCTCGCGGGCACCGTCGTCGACTCCGGGCCCGCCAGCGGCTTCGGCCTGTGGGTGCGCGTGCAGCACGAGGACGGCACCATCACCACCTACGGCCACATCAACCGCTCGTTCGTCGGAGTGGGCGAGGAGGTCGAGGCGGGCGAGGTGATCGCCGAGGTCGGCAACCGCGGCCAGTCGTCCGGGCCGCACCTGCACTTCGAGGTGACCAGCGAGGCCGGCACGAAGATCAACCCGCGGCCGTGGATGAGTGAGTTCGGGGTGTCGATCTAACCGCGCCCCCTCGCCCGTCCCGGCCCGGATCAGGCCTCGGCGGCGAGCGCGTCCAGCGCGCGGATCTTGTTGGTGGCGTCCAGCGCGGCCACCTTGTACGCCTCGGACAGCGTCGGGTAGTTCAGCACCGTGTCGACGAGGTAGTCGACCGTCCCGCCGCAGGCCATGACCGCCTGGCCGATGTGCACCAGGTCGGTGGCGCCGGTGCCGAACAGGTGCACGCCGAGCAGCGTTCGGTCCTGCGTGGACACCAGCATCTTCAGCATGCCGTAGGAGTCGCCGACGATCGCGCCCCTGGCCAGCTCGCGGTAGCGCGAGGTGCCGACCTCGTAGGGGACGGCGCGGGTGGTCAGCTCGGCCTCGGTGAGGCCGCAGTAGGAGATCTCCGGGACGGTGTAGATGCCGATCGGCTGCAGCGCCTGCAGCTCCCGGGCCGGTTCGTCGAACGCGTGGTAGGCGGCCAAGCGGCCCTGGTCCATGCTGGTGGCCGCGAGCGCCGGGAAGCCGATGACGTCGCCGACGGCGTAGATGTGCGGCACGCTCGTCCGGTAGTGCTCGTCCACGCTGATCCGGCCGCGCCGGTCGGCCTCCAGCCCCGCCTTGCCCAGGTCGAGCTCATCGGTGACCCCCTGCCGACCGGCCGAGTACATCACCATGTCGGCCGCGATCCGCTTGCCGCTGGCCAGGCTGGTGACGGTGCCCCGGCTGGTGGTCTCGACCTTGGAGACCTCCTCGCCGAACCGGAAGGTGACCGACTGGTCGCGCAGGTGGAACTTGAGCGACTCGACGACCTCCGGGTCGCAGAAGTCGAGCATGGTCGGGCGCTTCTCGACGACGGTCACCCGGGTGCCCAGCGCGGCGAACATCGAGGCGTACTCGATGCCGATCACCCCCGCTCCCACCACGACCAGCGAGGACGGCACCCGCTGCATCTTCAGCACGGCGTCGGAGTCGAGCACGTGGTCGTCGTCGAAGGCGACCTCGGCCGGGCGGGCGGGCTTGGTGCCGGTGGCGATGACGACCTTCTCGGCGGTCACCGTCTTGTGGTCGCCGCGGGCGTCGCCCGCCACGGTGACGGTGTGCGGGTCCTCGAAGCGGGCGGTGCCGCCGAGGATGTCGACGTGGTTGCGCAGCAGCTGGTTGCGGATCACCTCGACCTCGCGGCCGACGACGTGCTGGGTGCGGGCGAGCAGGTCGGCGATGGTGATCTCGGACTTGACCCGGTAGCTGGCGCCGTACATGTCGCGCTGGGCGAAGCCGGTCAGGTAGAGCACCGCCTCGCGCAGCGTCTTCGACGGGATGGTGCCCGTGTTGACGCAGACCCCGCCCATCATGTCGCGCCGCTCGGCCACGGCCACCCGCTTGCCGAGCTTGGCCGCGGCGATCGCGGCCTTCTGCCCGCCCGGGCCGGATCCGATGACCAGCAGGTCGTAGTCGTACACCCGGGATCCTCCAGCCTGTCGCGGCTGCGCGCCGCCCGTCGATCCGCCGCCCTCGGTCGTGCTCGACCGGCGGCGGGCGGGCCGAGCACGTGCCCGCCAGCGTCGCGGGCCGGCGCGCACCCGGCAAGCGCGGGAGATTAACAGTCGGCGACGACAGGTCGACCCCTGCACGGCGCGGGCCGTCCACAGGGGGCACGGCGACCTGGGACGACGCCGACGGGCCCGCCGGCGGTCCACAGCCGTACGGCGCAACCGGCCACGGGCCGACCCACCGTCGGTGACCCTGCGTTCATGACCTCCACCACCTGGCCGCCCACCGGCTCCCACGTCCACCGCCCGTCCGCCGCCCGTCCGGGACCGACCGCCCCGCCGCCGCACCGACCCCCGCTCGACGGGCGCGATCCGATGGAGCCCGCACCCGACGGGCGCCGCGCGGACCCGACCCGCGAGCCCACCGCCCGACCGCCCGTCGACGAGTTCGTGATCGGCGACCCGGCCGGGCTGGCCGCCGCGGTCCCGGCACTGCTCGGGTTCCACCCGCGCGACTCGCTGGTCCTGCTGTCGATCAGCGGATCGGGCGCAGGCCGGCGGATCGGCCTCACGCTGCGCGCGGACCTCCCGCCCCGGTCCTCGCCGCCCGGCGACCTCGCCGAGCTGGGCCGCGCCGTGGTGGGCATGCTCCTGCGCGACAGCCCCCGGACGGCCGCCGTGCTCGTGCTCGCCCCCGGCCGCGGCGCCGACCTGCCGCACCGCCGCCTCGTCGATGCGATGACCGAGGCGCTGCGGGCCCACGGGATCGGGCTGCTCAGCGCCGTGTGGGCGGCGAGCACGGCGGAGGGCGCGCCGTGGGCGTGCTACCTGCCGTGCGGCTGCAGCGGCGCCCTGCCCGACCCGGGCACCACCGCGCTCGCCGCGCGGGCCGTGCTCGACGGGCGGGTCGTGCACGGCTCGCGCGACGACGTGGAGCGCACCCTCGAGCCGGTCGACCCGGCCGCGATCCGCCGCCGCGAGCTGATCCTGACCGGGGAGGACCGCTCGACCGGTGTGCTCGACGCGCCCCCCGACGATCCGCGGGAGCTGATGGCGCTCGTCGACGCGGCGATCGCCGACGCGGGCGACGGCGCGCTGGCGCTCGACGACGCCCGGGCGGTCGAGCTGGCCGCGGCGCTGGCCACCGTGTCCGTGCGCGACGGCGCCCTGCAGCGCTGCCTCGGCCCGGCCGCGGGCGCCGCCGAGCAGCTGTGGGCCGCGCTCGTCCGCGAGGTGCCCGACCCGGAGGCCGCCGAGCCCGCCGTGCTGCTGGCGGCGTGCGCCTTGCTGCGCGGCGACGGCGCCCTCGCCACCATGGCCCTCGGGCGGGCCGAGCGCGCCTGGCCGGGGCACCGGCTCACCGGTCTGCTGCGGGTGCTGGCCCACGCCGCGGCGCCGCCGCCCGAGGTGCGGGAGGTGCTCACCGCGAGCGTGGCCGAGGTGCCCGGCCCGCCGCGGTCGGTCAGACGGGCTGGCGGCGGCTCTGCGCGAAGCTCCACGCGTCGCCGACCATCGTGCTGAGGTCGGTGCGCACCGGGTTCCAGCCGAGCTCGGCCTTGGCCGCGTCGCTGGCCGCGATCAGCACCGCCGGGTCGCCGCTGCGGCGCGGGGCGGCGACGGCGGGGATGGGGTGGCCGGTCACCTCCCGGCAGGCCTCCACCACCTCGCGCACCGAGAAGCCGGTGCCCGAGCCGAGGTTGTAGATGCCGTGGTGGCCGGGCCGGGCGTGCTGCAGCGCCAGGACGTGGGCGTCGGCCAGGTCGTCGACGTGCACGTAGTCGCGGACGCAGGTGCCGTCCGGGGTGGGCCAGTCGTCGCCGAAGACCTGCACCGACTCGCGGGTGCCCGCCGCGACCTGCAGGACGAGGGGGATGAGGTGGGTCTCGACGGCGTGCCGCTCGCCGAAGCGGCCGTGCGCACCGGCCACGTTGAAGTAGCGCAGGCTCACCGCGGCCACGCCGTGGGCGGCGGCGTAGGAGGAGATGGCGTTGTCGATCGCCAGCTTGCTGGCGCCGTAGGGGTTGGTCGGCCGGGCCGGGGCGTCCTCCCGGATCGGGATCGCCTCCGGCTCGCCGTAGGTGGCCGCGGTCGAGGAGAACACCAGCCGCGGGGTGCCGTGGCGGCGGATGGCCTCCAGCAGCCGCAGCGAGGTGACCACGTTGCCCGACCAGTACAGCTCGGGGCGCTGCACCGACTCGCCGACCAGCGAGCGCGCCGCGAAGTGCAGCACGCCGTCGAAGCCGGCGCCCAGCACCTCGTCGGCCGCCTCGGCGAGGTCCGCCTCGACGAACTCCGCGCCGTCGGGCACCGCGTCGCGGTGACCGGTGGACAGGTCGTCGAGCACCGTCACGTCGTGGCCGGCGTCCACCAGATGGGCGGCGCACACACTGCCGACGTAGCCGGCACCACCGGTGACGAGCAGCTTCACGGACATCCTCCTCGGGCACGGGTACGCACCGCCGCGGGCGGCGCGGCGCCCACCGTCTCATGCGCCCGCCGGTCGCCCGCGCGGGGGACCGGGCCGCCGGCCGCGGTACCGGTCAGCGAGCGGCGACCAGCACGGCGTGCGCGATCAGCGGGGCCACCGCCGACTCCGCGCCCCGCGAGCTCACCGGCACCGACTCGCCGAACCGGGAGATGGAGCGCACGTCCACGTCGAGGCCCGGCACGATGCCGGCCCCCTTGAGCTCGGCCATCAGGTCGGCGTCGACCTGGATGTGCTCGGCGATGCGACGCACCACGACCTGACCGCCGCCGCGGCGGGCGAACTCGTCGAGCCGCTGCAGGCCGGCCTCCAGCGTCGGCGGCGCGTTGTGCGAGGTGCGGCCGTTGGCGACCTCGGTGCCGTCGGCCGCGACGGGAGGGGTGAGGTCGGCCAGGCCCGGGATGGGGTTGCCGTAGGGCGAGATGGTGGGGTTGTCGAGCAGCGCCACGAGCTTGCGCTCGACGGCCTCGCTCATGACGTGCTCCCACCGGCAGGCCTCGGCGTGCACGAACTCCCACTCCAGGCCGATCACGTCGGCCAGCAGGCGTTCGGCGAGGCGGTGCTTGCGCATCACGGACACGGCCCGCGAGCGCCCGGTCTCGGTGAGCTCGAGGTGCCGGTCGCCGGCGACGACGACGAGGCCGTCGCGTTCCATGCGGGCGACCGTCTGGCTGACTGTCGGCCCGCTCTGGCCGAGGCGCTCGGCGATCCGGGCGCGCAGCGGGACCACGCCCTCCTCCTCGAGCTCGTAGATGGTGCGGAGGTACATCTCGGTGGTGTCGATGAGGTCGTTCACGCTGCAGCCCCTTCGGTCGACACCCATCCTATCCGCGTCGGATGTCCGGTAGGTGGCCCGGCATGGGCCCGCTTCCCGACGATCGCGCCCGCCTCGACCACGGGCGGGGTAGGCCGTGCGCGGAACGCGCGATGCGGGCCCCGCATCCCCTACGGTCGGGGCCATGACGGCCGCAGTGGTGTGGACCCCGGAGTTCCTCACCTACGACCTGGGCGACGACCATCCGCTCGACCCCGTCCGGCTCGACCTGACGATGCGCCTGGCCACCGAGCTCGGGGTGCTGGAGGGCGTCGAGCCGCTCGTGCCGCGGCAGGCGCCCGACGAGGAGGTGCAGCGGGTGCACGTGCCGTCGTACCTGACGGCGGTCAAGTCGGCCCCGGAGGCGCCGTTCCGGGTGGGCCACGGCCTGGGCACCGACGACAACCCGATCTTCTTCGGCATGCACGAGGCCGGCGCGCTGGTCTGCGGCGGCTCGCTGCTGGGCGCCCGCGAGATCGCCGAGGGCCGGGTCGACCGGGCGGTCAACATCGCCGGCGGGCTGCACCACGCCATGCCCGACCGGGCCGCCGGCTTCTGCGTCTACAACGACTGCGCCGTGGCCATCTCCTGGCTGCTCGACCACGGCTTCGAGCGCATCGCCTACGTGGACGTCGACGTGCACCACGGCGACGGCGTGCAGGAGGCCTTCTACTCCGACCCGCGGGTGCTGACCATCTCGCTGCACCAGCACCCGATGACGCTCTGGCCCGGCACCGGGTGGCCGGGGGAGTCGGGCCGGGGCGAAGGGGTGGGTTACGCGGTCAACGTCCCCCTGCCGCCCGGCACCGCCGACGGCGGCTGGCTGCGCGCCTTCCACGCGGTCGTGCCCTCGCTGCTGCGGGAGTTCCGCCCGCAGATCCTGGTCACCCAGTGCGGGGCCGACACCCACGCCGAGGACCCGCTGGCCAACCTCGGGCTGTCGGTCGACGGCCACCGGGCGATCTACCGGGCGCTGCGCGAGCTCGCCGTGGAGACCGCCGGGGGCAAGTGGCTGGCCACCGGGGGCGGCGGGTACGGGCTGTTCCGGGTGGTGCCTCGGTCCTGGACGCACCTACTGGCCACCGTCCTCGACCGCGACGTCGACCCGCGCCGCCCGATCCCGGCCGGCTGGACGGCGCACACCTCCCGGCTGACCGGGCGCCCGCTGCCCACCGAGATGACCGACGGGCGCGACCCGAGCCACGAGCCGTGGACCGAGGGCTCCGACCGGGTCGACACGGCCGTCATCGATGTGCGACGAGCGGTGTTCCCGCTGCACGGCCTCGACCCCGACGACCCCCGGGACTGACGTGGACACGACGAACCCGAGCCCCGGCCCCGCTGCCGACACCGCTGCCGACACCGCACCGGACGTCGATACCGCCGCGAGCGAAGCCACGGTCCCGGCCCCGGTCCGGCAGTCGCCCGATCCCGGCTACCCGCGGCACTGGGAGGCCGACGTGGTGGCGTCGGACGGCGGCATCGTGCACCTGCGCCCGATCCTGCCCGAGGACGCCCCGGCGCTGCTGCGCTTCCACGAGCACCTCTCCGAGCGCACCCGCTACCTGCGCTTCTTCGGGCCGTACCCGCGCATCCCCCCGCGCGACCTGGTCCGCTTCACCACCGTCGATCACCGCTCGCGGGTGGCGTTCATCTGCCTGCTGGGCGACGAGATCATCGCGGTCGGGCGGTACGAGGGCCTGCCCGGCGGGGCGCAGGGTGAGGGTCCGCACTCCGCGGAGGTCGCGTTCGTCGCCCGCGACGAGCACCAGGGCCGCGGGCTGGGCTCGATCCTGCTGGAGCACCTGGCCGCGGCGGCCAGGGAGAACGGCCTGCGCCGGTTCGAGGCCGAGGTGCTGGTGGAGAACCAGCAGATGGTGCGGGTGTTCCGGCAGGCCGGCTACCAGGTCAGCCGGGCCTTCGCGGAGGGCGTGCTGCACCTGGAGTTCGACATCGACCCCACCGAGCGGTCGCTGGCGGTGCGCGATTCGCGCGAGCAGCGGGCCGAGGCGCGCAGCGTGCACAACGTCCTGCACCCCACCTCGGTGGCGGTGATCGGGGCCTCCACCGACCCGTCGAAGATCGGCCACGCGGTGCTGGCCAACCTGCTGCGCGGCAACTTCACCGGGCCGGTCTACCCGGTCAACCCCGACGCCCGGTCGGTGCGCGGGGTGCGGGCGTACCCCTCGGTGACCGACATCCCCGACGAGGTCGACCTCGCGGTGATCGCGGTCCCGGCGTCGAACATCGACGAGGTCATGGACTCCTGCCTGGCCAAGGGGGTCAAGGCGCTGGTGGTGGTCAGCGCCGGGTTCGCCGACGCGGGCGAGGGCGGCACGGTGGCCGAGCGGCGGCTGGTCAGCGAGGCCCGGGCGCACGGCATGCGCGTCGTGGGCCCGAACGCACTGGGCGTGGCCAACACCGACCCGGAGGTGCGGCTCAACGCCACCCTCGCCCCGGACGTGCCCGGGCTGGGGCGGGTGGGCTTCTTCTCCCAGTCCGGGGCGCTGGGCATCGCCATCCTGGCCGCGGCCAAGGAGCGCGGCCTCGGCCTGTCGACCTTCGTCTCGGCGGGCAACCGGGCCGACCTGTCGGGCAACGACCTGCTGCAGTACTGGCAGACCGACCCGGCCACCGACGTCGTGCTGCTCTACCTGGAGACCTTCGGCAACCCGCGCAAGTTCGCCCGGCTGGCCAGGCGGCTGGCCCGCACCAAGCCGGTGGTGCTGGTCAAGAGCGGTCGGCACTCCGCGCCGACGCCGGCGCTGGCCGCCACCGCCACCCCGGTCGACGACGTGAACCTGCGCGCGCTGTTCGAGCAGTCCGGCGTGATCCGGGTGGAGACGCTGGCGCAGCTGTTCGACGTGGCGCTGCTGCTGGCCTACCAACCGCTGCCGGCCGGGCCGCGGATCGCCGTGGTCGGCAACTCCACCGCGCTGGGCCTGCTGGTCGAGGACGCGCTGCTCGACGAGGAGATGGAGCCGGCGGGCAAGGCGGTCGACGTGGGCGTCACGTCCACGCCGGAGGAGTTCGCCGCCGCGGCGGCCGCTGCGGTGGGCGAGGAGGGCGTCGACGGCCTGATCGCGGTGTTCGTGCCGCCGGTGGCCACGCCGGGCGCGGCGTACGCGCGGGCGCTGCGCGAGGCGGTGGCCGACAGCGGCAAGCCGGTCGCGGCGGTGTTCCTGGCCGCCGAGGGGGTGCCGGCCGAGCTGGCCGTCGCGGGTCCGGGCGGTGGGCCCGGTCGGGGATCGGTGCCCAGCTTCTCCAGCCCCGAGCGGGCCGCGGCCGCGCTGGCCCGGGTCAGCCGGTACGCGCGGTGGCGCTCGCGGCCGGTGGGCGAGTTCGTCCGCCCGCAGGGGGTCGACGCCGAGCGGGCGCGCGCCCTGGTCCACAGGCTCGGCGCGGAGCGCACCCACCCGGTCGCCGACGAGGAGGCCGTCGAGCTGCTGGGCTGCTACGGCATCGCCGTGGTCGACTTCCGCCGCGTGGAGGGCGTCGAGCAGGCCGTCGCCGCGGCCGAGGAGCTGGGCTACCCGCTCGCGGTGAAGGCGGCGGCCGAGCGCTGGCGCCACCGCACCGACCAGGTCGGCGTCCGGCTCGACATCGTCACGGCCGAGGGCGTGCGCCGCGCCCACGACGACTTCCTCGCGCTCACCGGCAGCGAGGAGCTCTACGTGCAGCGGATGGCGCCCAAGGGCGTCTCCTGCGTGCTGGAGATCGTCGACGACCCGACGTTCGGCTCGCTGCTGTCCTTCGGGCTCGCCGGGATGGCCACCGAGCTGCTGGGCGACCGCGCCTTCCGGGTGGTGCCGGTCTCCGACCAGGACGCCGCGGCGCTGGTGCGGGCGCCGCGGGCGGCCCCGTTGCTGGCCGGCTACGGCGGCACCGAGCCGACCCGCCTCGAGGCCCTGGAGGACCTGGTGCTGCGGGTCGGCGCCCTGGCCGAGGACCTGCCCGAGATCCGCTCGCTGGTGCTGGAACCGGTGCTGGCCTCGGCCGACGGCGCGGCCGTCGTCGGGGCCAGGGTGGTGCTGGGGCCGCCGCCGCAGCGCGCCGACAGCGGGCCGAGGCGGTTGCGGTGAGCACCGCGCCCGTGTTCGTCGACCCGGAGGACGAGTCCTGGGGCCACCACACGCTCCGCGACGCCGAGGGCCACCGCGTGCACCTCACCCGTGGCGGCACCGGCCCGGCGGTGGTGTGCCTGCACGGGTGGCCCGGCGGTTGGTTCGACTACCGGCTGCTGCGCCCGCTGCTGGAGCCGGTCGCCGACGTCGTGCTGCCCGACCTGCGCGGGTTCGGCGGGTCCGACCGGCCCGCCCTGCCGGTCGCGGGGTACTCGCGGGCCGCGCAGGCCGCGGTGGTGCTCGCCGTGCTGGACGCGCTGGGGATCGAGCGGGCGGTGCTCGTCGGCTACGACATCGGCTCGTCGATCGCGATCCAGGTCGCCCGCGACGCCCCGGACCGGGTCGTCGGGCTGGCCCTGGGCAACCCGATGAACCCCGCGGCGGGCCCGCTGCTGCTGGCGCCGGAGCACCGCGGCGAGTTCTGGTACCAGGACTTCCACCAGCTGGAGCTGGCCTCGGCGCTGATCGACGGGGAACCCCGGGCGGTCGCGGCCTACCTCGGCCACTTCTACCGGCACTGGGGCGGGCGCCAGGAGCCGCTCGGCCCGGCGCACCTGGCCGCGCTGGTGCGCGCCTACGCCGAACCGGGGGCGTTCACCGCGAGCCTGAACTGGTACCGCTCGGGCTCGTCGAGCCTCCCGGTCGCCGTGGCCGCGGCCCGCGGCGACGCGCCGCCCGCGCCGCCGGTGGGGGTGCCCTCTGCGGTGGTGTGGGGCGCGGCGGACCCGCTGTTCCCCCCGGCCTTCAGCGAAGGGCTGGAGGCGATGCTGCCCGGGCACCGCCTGACCGTGCTCGAGGACGTCGGCCACTTCGTGCCGTTGGAGGCGCCGGGCGAGCTCGCGGCGGCTGTGCGGTCGCTGCTGCCGGGGGGTTGAGCCGGCCGTCCGGTCGGCAGGGCGCGCCTACCGCCGGAAGGAGACCTGCAGCAGGGGCTGGCCGACCTCGGAGAAGAAGTCGTTGCCCTTGTCGTCGACCACGACGAACGCCGGGAAGTCCGCCACCTCGATCTTCCAGACCGCCTCCATGCCCAGCTCGGGGTACTCCAGGACCTCGACCTTGCGGATGCAGTCCTGGGCCAGCCGGGCGGCCGGGCCGCCGATGGAGCCGAGGTAGAAGCCGCCGTGGGCGGCGCAGGACGTGGTCACCTGCGTGGAGCGGTTGCCCTTGGCCAGCATCACCAGGGAGCCGCCTGCGGCCTGGAACTGCTCGACGTAGGTGTCCATCCGCCCGGCCGTGGTCGGGCCGAAGGAGCCCGATGCGTAGCCCTCGGGGGTCTTGGCCGGGCCCGCGTAGTAGACGGGGTGGTCGCGCAGGTACTGGGGCATCGGCTCGCCGGCCTCCAGCCGCTCGGCGATCTTGGCGTGCGCGATGTCGCGGGCCACCACGAGCGAGCCGGTCAGCGAGACCCTGGTCTTCACCGGCAGCGTGGAGAGCTGGGCGCGGATCTGGTCCATCGGGCGGTCCAGGTCGACCCGCACGACCTCGTCGGAGAGGTCCTCCTCGGTGGTCTCGGGCAGGTAGCGGGCCGGGTCGCGCTCCAGCTGCTCCAGGAACACCCCCTCGGGGGTGATCTTGGCCTTGGCCTGGCGGTCGGCGGAGCAGGACACGGCGATGCCGACCGGCAGCGAGGCGCCGTGCCGGGGCAGGCGGACCACCCGCACGTCGTGGCAGAAGTACTTGCCGCCGAACTGGGCTCCGATGCCGAACCGCCGGGTCAGCTCCAGGACCTGCTGCTCGAGGTCGCGGTCGCGGAAGGCGTGGCCCAGCTCGGACCCGGCGTCGGGCAGGGCGTCGAGGTAGCGGGCCGAGGCCAGCTTGGCCACCTTGAGGGTGTACTCGGCGGACATGCCGCCGACGACGATGGCCAGGTGGTAGGGCGGGCAGGCCGCGGTGCCCAGCGAGCGCAGCTTCTCGTCGAGGAAGGCGGCCAGCCTGCGCGGGTTCAGCAGGGCCTTGGTCTCCTGGTAGAGGAAGGTCTTGTTGGCCGAGCCGCCGCCCTTGGCCATCACCAGGAACTCGTACTTCGGGGCCTGTCCCGGCGCGCTGTAGAGCTCGATCTGGGCCGGCAGATTGGAGCCGGTGTTGCGCTCGTCCCAGAACGAGGTGGGGGCCATCTGGGAGTAGCGCAGGTTGAGCGAGTCGTAGGCCTGGAAGACCCCGCGGGTGACGGCGCGCTCGTCGTCGCCGCCGGTCAGCACGGTCTCGGTGCGCTTGCCGATCACGATCGCGGTGCCGGTGTCCTGGCACATGGGCAGCACGCCGCCCGCCGAGACGCACGCGTTGCGCAGCAGGTCGATGGCCACGAACCGGTCGTTGGGGGAGGCCTCGGGGTCGTCGATGATCGCCCGCAGCTGGGCCAGGTGCGAGGGGCGCAGCATGTGCTGGATGTCGCGCACGGCCTCGCGGACGAGCGCGCTGATCGTGGCCGGGTCGACCTCGAGGAACGTCCGGCCGGCGGCCTCGACCACCCTGCCGGGGGAGAGGTCGAGCCTGCGGTACTCGGTGTCGTCGGGACCGAGCGGGAGCACCTCGGTGTAGCCGAAGCCGGGCTCGTCGCCGGGAGCCGCCGCGTGGTGGGAGGGGCTGTTGTCGGGCACGAACCCGCACGTTACAGGGGCGCGGGGAGGTGGTCGGGAAGTCGGACCGGCCCCCGACCGGTCCGACCCCCCGGGGCGGGCTCCGGTGCGGGCGAGCCCGTTCCGGAGCGTGGTCTGCGGTGGGGTGGAGGGCGAAGACTTCCGAATCGGAAGTAAACCGTCAACCGCTGGGGGCCCGCGTCGCCCTGATGGACGCGTTGGGATCAATAGCATCGGGCAACGAAATCCGGGGGCGAAACTGAGCGGAGGCCCCTCCGGACGCCGTAGGGTCGGACCATGCCCGGATCGATACTCGGCACTTCCGTCCGCCGGGTCGAGGACCTCGACCTGATCACCGGGGCCACCACCTACGTCGGCAACCTCGTCCTCGACGGGCTGCTGCACCTGGCGTTCGTGCGGTCCCCACTGGCCCACGCCACCATCACCGGCATCGACGCGGCGCAGGCCGTCGCCGCGCCCGGGGTCGTCGGCGTCTTCACCGCGGCCGACCTCGACCTGCCCGCCCACCACGGCCTGATGCCGGTCAACCCCGACGTCCCGCGCCCACCGCTGGCCGTCGACCGCGTCCGCTTCGTCGGCGAGGCCGTCGCCGTCGTCGTGGCGGAGACCAAGGCCGCCGCCGTGGACGCGGTGGAGCTGGTCGAGGTCGACTACGACCCGCTGCCCGCCGTGGTCGACGCCGAGGCCGCGCTCGCCCCGGGCGCGCCCCTGCAGTTCCCCGACCTGGGCACGAACCTGATGGCCGGGATGCGCCCGGCCACCGACGGCGAGCTCGACGGCGCCGAGGTCGTGGTGCGCGCCCGCATGGTGAACCAGCGCCTGGCGGTGATGTCCATGGAGGGCAACGCCATCGCCGTCGACCCGGACCCCGGCGACGGGCACGAGATGACGATCTGGGTGTCCACCCAGATGCCGCACGGGTTCCGCAGGCAGGCCGGGCAGCTGTTCGGGCTCGAGCCCGAGCGGATCCGGGTGATCGCCCCGCACGTGGGCGGCGGGTTCGGCGGCAAGGCCGGGTTCATCGCCGAGCACACCGCCGCGGTCGGGGTCGCCCGGCGGCTCGGGCGCCCGGTCAGCTGGGTGGATACCCGCTCGGAGAACCTCGTCTCGATGCCGCACGGCCGGGCGCAGATCGGCTACTACGAGCTCGGTCTCACCCGCGAGGGCGTGATCACCGGGCTGCGCGCGCGGGTCGTCGCCGACGCCGGGGCCTACGCGGGCTTCGGCGGGGCGCTGGCACTGGGGCCGACCCGCACCATGAGCCCGGGGGTCTACCGCATCGGGTCCGTCGGCTACTCCGCGGCCGTGGCGGCCACGAACACGACGCCGGTCGGGGCGTTCCGCGGCGCGGGCCGCCCGGAGGCGACGGCCTACCTGGAGCGGCTGATGGACCTGGCCGCCGACGAGCTGGGCCTGGACCCGGCCGAGATCCGCAGGCGCAACTTCATCGCCCCCGACGCGTTCCCGGTCACCACCGTCACCGGGGCCCGCTACGACATCGGCGACTACGACCTGCCGCTGCGCGAGGCGCTGCGCATCGCCGACTACGACAAGCTGCGCGAGGAGCAGGCCGCGCGCCGCGAGTCGGGCGACCCGGTGCAGCTGGGCATCGGGCTGGCGGTCTACGTCGAGATCACCGCCGGGGGCGGCGGCACCGAGTTCGGCTCGGTCACCGTGCACGCCGACGGCTCGGTGACCATCTCCGCGGGCACCTCCGGGCACGGGCAGGGGCACGCCACCGCCTTCGCGATGCTGGCAAGCGACCGGTTGGGCATCCCGATGGAGCGCATCCGGTTCGTCCAGTCCGACACCGCCGCGGTGCCGCGCGGCGGGGGCACCGGCGGGTCGCGATCGCTGCAGATGGGCGGCAACGCCGTCGCCGCGGCCGCCGACGACGTGCTCGAGCAGGCCCGCAGGCGGGCCGCGGAGCTGCTGGAGGCGAACACCGACGACGTCGAGCTGACCGAGGACGGCGAGTTCGGCGTGACCGGTGTCCCGGGCGCCACGCTCACCTGGACCCAGGTCGCCGCGCACGGCGAGGAGCTGCACGCGGGGCTGGACTTCCGCCAGGAGGGCGCCACCTTCCCGTTCGGGGCCCACGTCTCGGTCGTGGAGGTCGACACCGAGACGGGCATGGTGACGCCGCGGCGGCACGTGGCGGTGGACGACTGCGGCCGGGTGCTCAACCCGCTGCTGGTCGAGGGCCAGCAGCACGGCGGGCTGGCCCAGGGCATCGCCCAGGCGTTGTACGAGGAGGTCGTGTTCGACCCCGACGGCCAGCCGCTGACCGCCACCCTGGCCGACTACCGGATGCCCACCGCGGCCGACCTGTTCACCTTCGAGACGTCCAACACCGAGACCCCGACGCCGATGAACCCGCTCGGGGCCAAGGGCATCGGCGAGTCGGCCACGGTGGGGGCGACGCCCGCGGTGCAGAACGCGGTCGTCGACGCGCTGCGCCCGTTCGGGGTGCGCCACGTCGATCTGCCCTGCTCCCCGCAGCGGGTGTGGGCGGCGATCCGCGACGCCAGGGCGGGCCGCCCGGTCGACCCGTGGCGGGAGCCGCCGGCGGTGTTCGCGACGCTGCCGGTGCAGGGTGGGGCGAGCGGCGCGGAGGGCGGGGAGATCTGACCGCGGCGGACGGGCGCCGCGCACCCGCGCGCTCGGCGCCCGTTCGTCGAATCGTCCCGCCTCGACGCCCACCCGGGGATGTGCCGGGCGGTGCGCTGGGCCAGACTTCCCGGCGTGACGAGCGAGGAGACGCGATGAGGCTGGCCACGATCCGCACGGCGACGGGCACGCGGGCCGTGCGCATCGACGGCACCGGTCCCGACGACACCGCCGTCGAGACCGGTGAGGCGGATGTGCGCGCGCTGCTGGAGCGTCCGGACTGGGCCGCGCACGCCGCGGCCGCGGCCGGCCCGAGCCACCCGGTCGGCGGGCTGGACTACGCCCCGCTCGTGCCGTCCCCCGAGAAGATCATCTGCGTCGGCCTGAACTACCGCGACCACGTGCTGGAGATGGGCAACCAGCTGCCCGAGTACCCGACGGTCTTCGCCAAGTTCGCCCCGGCGCTCGTCGGCGCGCACGACGACATCGTGCTGCCGAGGGTGTCGGACAAGGTCGACTACGAGGCCGAGCTGACGGTGGTCATCGGCTCGCCGGTCCGGCACGCCACGGCCGAGCAGGCCGCCGCGGCCATCGCCGGCTACACCGTGCTCAACGACGTCAGCGTGCGCGACTACCAGAACCGCACGAAGCAGTTCCTGCAGGGCAAGACGTTCGAGAAGTCGACGCCGCTGGGCCCGTGGCTGGTCACCCCGGACGAGCTGCCCGACGGCGGCTGGGAGATCTCCAGCGTGCTCGACGGCGAGACGATGCAGCGGTCGACGACCGCCGAGCTGGTGTTCGGCGCGGTCGACCTGGTCGTGTACCTGTCGGAGATCCTCACGCTGAACCCGGGCGACGTCATCGCCACCGGCACGCCGGGCGGGGTGGGCCACGCCCGCAAGCCCCCGCGCTACCTGACCGACGGCGCCGAGCTCGTCACGTCGGTGGCCGGGGTGGGCGAGCTGCGCAACACGTGCCGCCTGGAGAAGCCGTGACCGACCCGTCCTGCGGCGGTGCGGTGCGGGCCGCGCCGTGACCCGCACCCTGGTCTCGTCGCTGGCCTGGGCCGGGGACGGGGCGGCGCACCTGCGCGGGCTGATGACGCGGATGGCGGACGCGGCGTTCGCCGCGCCGTCGCTGCTGCCGGGCTGGAGCCGGGCGCACGTGCTGACCCACGTCGCCCGCAACGCCGACGCGATGATCAACCTGCTGGACTGGGCGCGCACCGGCGTGCCCAGCCCGGCCTACGCCAGCCGCGAGCAGCGCGACCACGACATCGAGGTGGGCGCCCGGCGCGACCCGTCGGCGATCCGCGACGACGTGGTGGACTCCTCCGACCGGCTCGCCGTCGCGGTGCGCGGGATGCCCGAGCAGGCGTGGACGGAGCGGGTCGGCGGCAACGGCCCGCACGCCATGCCGGCATCGGACATCCCCTGGCTGCGGGCCAGGGAGATGTGGGTGCACTCGGTCGACCTCGACGTCGGCGCCTCGCTGGCCGACGCCCCGGCGCCGATGCTGGTCGCGGTCCTCGACGACGCCGCGCGGTCCATCGGCGCGAGCCCGCACTGCCCGCCCATGGAGCTGGTGGCCACCGATCTCGGCCGCCGCTGGTCGGTGGGCGGCGCCGGTACGGGCGACGGCCCCGAGCTCGCCCCGGCCGTCGACGCCATCTCCGCCGACGACGTGCGCCGCGTGGCCGTCAACGGCACGACCGTGCAGCTGGCGACCTGGCTGCTGGGCCGCTCGAAGGGGCGCGAGCTGCGGACCGGCGACGGTTCGCCGCTGCCCACGCCGCCGCGGTGGCTGTGAGCGGGCCGGGTCGGGTGCCGCCCGCGACCCCGGACTTCGCCGCGATCCGCGCCGAGTTCGCGCTGCCGCAGGAGTTCCCGCCCGAGGTGCTCGTCGAGGCCGAGCGGGCCGCCGCCCGGGGGCCGGCGGGCGAGCGCGTCGACGCGACCGACCTGCCGCTGGTGACGATCGACCCGCCCGGGTCGAAGGACCTCGACCAGGCGCTCGGGGTCGTCCGCACCGCCACCGGGTACCGGGTGCACTACGCGATCGCCGACGTGGGGTCCTTCGTCCGCCCCGGCGGTGCCCTCGACGCCGAGGTGCGCCGTCGCGGGCAGACGGTGTACCTGCCCGACGGGTCCGTCCCGCTGCACCCGCCCACGCTGTCCGAGCGGGCCGCGAGCCTCCTGCCCGACGGGCCGCGCCCGGCCGTGCTGTGGACCGTCGAGCTCGACGGGGCCGCCGAGCCGGTGTCGGTCGACGTGCGTCGGGCGCTCGTCCGCTCCGCAGCCCGGCTCGACTACGAGGGCGTGCAGGCCGACTTCGACGCCGGTCGGCTGCACCCCGCGCTGGCCGGGCTGCCCGAGCTGGGCCGGATGCGCCGGGCGCTGGCGCTGGGCCGCGGGGCGATCGAGCTGGAGATGCCCGAGCAGGAGGTCGTGCCCGACGGCGCGGGCTGGACCGTGCGGGTTCGCGCGCGCTCGGCCGTCGAGCAGTGGAACGAGCAGGTCTCGCTGCTCACCGGCGCGTCCGCGGCCGGGATCATGATCGAGGCCGGGGTCGGGCTGCTGCGCACGCTGCCCGCCCCGGACCCGGAGGCGCTGGCCGGGTTCCGGCGCACGGCCGAGGAGCTGGGCGTGGCCTGGCCCGACGGGGCGCACCCGGCGGAGGTGCTGGCCGGGTTGCCGCCGAGCGGTGCCGTCCCGCTGGCGGTGCGCCGGGCGGCGACGGCGCTGCTGCGCGGGGCCCGCTACACGGCCTTCGACACCGCGGCGGGGGTGCCGGTCCCCGAGGACCCCGGGCACGGGGGGATCGGGTCGACGTACGCGCACGTCACCGCGCCGTTGCGGCGGCTGGTCGACCGCTTCGGCTCGGAGCTGTGCCTGGCCCTGGCCGCGGGCCAGGAGCCGCCGGACTGGCTGCGCGCCGCGCTGCCCGCCCTGCCCGAAGTCATGGCCGCGTCCGACGCCCTGGCCGGCAAGGTCGGGCGGGCGTGCGTCGACCGCACGGAGGCCGGGCTGCTCGTCGGCCGCATCGGTGAGCGCTTCGAGGTGGTCGTGCTGCGTGCCGGCGGCCCGGAGGGGGAGCCGGGGGAGGTGTTCCTGGCCGACCCGCCGGTGGTGGCCCGGTGCGCCGGGGCTCCGCGGGCCGGGAGGACGGCGCTGGTCCGGCTGACGGCTGCCGATCCCGGCACCGGGCGCATAGAGTTCGCGGCCGGTGACGCACCGGCGTCCGGGGCGGCGCCGACCGCGTGACCGCCGGCGGCGACCCGGCTAGGTAAGGGTACCCTTAGCTCTCCGTCGTCTGGAGGTCGCTCCGTGCCCGAACGCACGTTCCGCTACGGCATCGAACACGAGTGCGCCATGCTGCGCGCCGACGGCACGTTCGCCGACTTCACCGCCGTGTCCTTCGAGGAGCTGCAGGCGGTGGTGGACGCGCTGCCCGCGGACCCGGCCGACTACCCCCAGCTGCGCATCGGCGACCAGGGCATCAAGCACAAGCGCTGGTACGTCGAGGGCTACGAGCGCTTCGACGAGCGGGGCGGGCTGCTGCGCTGCGACCCCAAGGGCATCGAGGTGCGCACGCGGATCCACACCTCGGTCGAGGAGGCCACCGACGCGCTCGCCGCCGACCTCGCCCTGCTCGACGTCGTGGCCGCCCGCTCCGGGCTGGCCACCACGACGATCGCGTTCAACCCGCTGCGCTCGCACTACCGGGTCGACCCGCCGCTGAACGACTGGGAGCGCAGCCACCGCACCGGCTCGCCCGAGGAGCGCACCGCCCACCTGCACATGGTCACCTACGGCCCCGACCTCAACCTCTCCTGCGCCGACCTCGACGCCGAGGCGCTGGTCGACGTCGGGCGCAAGCTCACCCACTACAGCCCGTGGCTGGTGCCGCTGTCGTTCTCCTCGCCGTTCCGCGACGGCCGACCGTGGGGCGGGTTGTCGGCGCGCACCCAGCTGCGCACGGGGGCCCGCCCGGCCGTGCTGGTGTTCCTCGGCCCGGACGACGCGCAGGTGCCCGCCGACCCCTCGCTCACCCAGCCCGCCCGGCTGGCCGCCGAGGTCGGCCGGATCGAGTTCAAGGCCTTCGACGCCTGCCCGGGCCAGGTGCTCTACGGCGAGCTGCTCAGCCTGCTGACCGGCCTCGTGCTGGACGACACGCTGCCCGGCAGGCGCACCACGCCCGACGGGCCGCTGCACCGCGAGGTGGCCGAGCGGGGGCTGGCCGACCCCGACGTGCACGCCACGACCGGCGAGCTGCTCCGCGCCGCGGCCGCCGCCCTCGCCGGCCGCGACGCCGACCTGGCCCGGCTGGAGTCGCTGCGCGGGCGCTGGGAGCGCCGGGAGTGCCCGGCGGTCGCGATGCTGGCCGAGCACGCCGCCGGTCGTCCGGTGGCCGGGCTGCCGGGCGCGTCCGTCCCGGGCTGACGCCGCGGTGGCACACCGCACGGGCGCGACGCGGGGTCCGCGCCCGTGCGGGTGGTCCGTGGGTCGCTCCGGCGGTCAGCTGTAGGAGTGCTCGGCGTCCGGGTAGGAGCCGCCGCGCACGTCCTCGCCGAAGCGCCGCGCCGCGTCCAGCAGCACGCCGCCGACGTCGGCGTACTGCTTGACGAACCGCGGCTTGCGGCCGCGGTTCATGCCGGCCATGTCCGACCAGACCAGCACCTGGGCGTCGGTCTCCTGACCGGCGCCGATACCGATGGTCGGGATGACCAGCTCGGCGGTCACCCGCTTCGCCACGTCGGCGGGCACCATCTCCAGCACCACCGAGAAGGCACCCGCGGCCTGCAGCGCCAGTGCGTCCTCGACGAGCCGCTCGCCGGCGTCGCCGCGGCCCTGGACGCGGAAGCCGCCCAGCGCGTGCTCGCTCTGCGGGGTGAAGCCCAGGTGGGCCATCACCGGGATGCCCGACCCGGCCAGCGCCTCGACCTGCGGGGCGAACCGGGCCCCGCCCTCCAGCTTGACCGCGTGCGCGCCGCCCTCCTTCATGAACCGGAAGGCCGTGGTGAGGGCCTGCTCGGCGCCCAGCGCGTAGCTGCCGAACGGCAGGTCGGCCACGACCAGCGCGGAACGAGCCCCGCGCGAGACGGCCTTCACCAGCGGCAGCATCTCCTCCACGGTGATCGGGAGGGTGTTCTCGTAGCCGTAGACGTTGTTGGCCGCCGAGTCGCCGACGAGCAGCACCGGGATCCCGGCCTCGTCGAAGATCTCGGCGGTGTAGGTGTCGTAGGCGGTGAGCATCGGCCAGCGCTCGCCGCGCTCCTTCAGCTCGCGCAGGTGGTGGATGCGGGTCCGCCTGGGCCTGCCGGTCGCCGGGGCCGCGGGGCCCGAGCGGTACGGCGGGGGGACCTCGTCGGTGCGGGGTGGCGTGCGGTCGGGTTCCGCGCTCGCGCGGGACTGGGTGTCAGACATCGTCGTCCGTCCTCCCTCGAGGCCCGCGGTGCGGGTCCCCGGGTCGTCGGGGGCTGATGGCGAAAGCGTGACACCCGCGTGGCCTGTGCATCACCGACCTGGGACGGAGTTCACACGCTCACTCCTCGGGGACGTTGGCCCGGACGTCCTCGACCCAGATCCGGGCCGACATGTCCGACGGGGCCCGCCAGTCGCCCCGCGGGGACAGCGAGCCCCCCGCGGACACCTTCGGCCCGTTGGGCAGCGCGGAGCGCTTGAACTGGCTGAAGCCGAAGTAGCGCTGCGCGAAGACCTCCGACCAGTGCCGGATCTCGGCCAGCGTGTAGGACGGGCGCTTGTCGTCGGGGAAGCCGGGCGGCCAGTCCCCGGCGTCCGGGTCGTGCCAGGCGTGCCAGGCCAGGAACGCGATCTTGGACGGCCGGAAGCCGTAGCGCAGCACCTGGAAGAGCGTGAAGTCCTGCAGGTTGTAGGGCCCGATCTTGGCCTCGCTGCTCTGCACCTCCTCGTCCTCTCCGGTGGGCACCAGCTCCGGGGTGATCTCGGTGTCCAGGACGTCGGTGAGCACGGCGTTGACGTCGTCGTCGAACAGGTCGGTGGCCGCGACCCAGCGGATGAGGTGCTGGATCAGCGTCTTGGGCACGCCGCCGTTGACGTTGTAGTGCGACATCTGGTCGCCGACGCCGTAGGTGGACCAGCCCAGGGCGAGCTCGGACAGGTCGCCGGTGCCCAGCACGATCCCGTTGCGCTGGTTCGCCGCCCGGAACAGGTAGTCGGTGCGCAGCCCGGCCTGCACGTTCTCGAACGTGACGTCGTAGACGGGTTCGTCGCGGGAGAAGGGGTGCTCGAGGTTCTTCAGCATCAGCCGGGCGGTCTCGGTGATGTCGATCGTCTCGAACGTCACGCCCAGCGCCTCGGACAGCCGCACCGCGTTGCCCTTGGTGCGCTCGCCGGTGGCGAAGCCGGGCAGGGTGAAGGCGAGGATGTCGGAGCGGGGCCTGCCGAGGCGGTCCATCGCCCTGGCCGCGACGATCAGGGCGTGGGTGGAGTCCAGCCCGCCCGACACCCCGATCACGATCTTCGGGTCGCCGATCGCGCGCAGCCGCTGCTCCAGGCCGGAGACCTGGATGTTGTAGGCCTCGTAGCAGTCCTGGGCCAGCCGGCTCTCGTCGGCGGGCACGAACGGGAAGCGCTCCACCTCGCGGCGCAGGCCGATGTCGCCGGTCGGCGGGTCCAGCCGGAAGCGCACCTCGCGCACGCCGTCGCCGCCGGGGCGCCGCTCGGCGAGGTGGCGGCGGTTGTCGTCGAAGGTGCCCATCCGGGCCCGCTCGGCCCGCAGCAGGTCGAGGTCGACGTCGGCCACCGAGCGGCGGGGGCCCTTCGGGAAGCGCTCGGTCTCGGCCAGCAGCACGCCGTTCTCGTAGATCATCGTCTGGCCGTCCCAGGCCAGGTCGGTGCTCGACTCGCCTTCGCCCGCGGCCGCGTAGACGTAGGCGGCCAGGCAGCGCGACGAGGCCGAGCGGCACAGCAGCTTGCGGTCCTCGGCCCGGCCCACGGTGATCGGGCTGCCCGACAGGTTGGCCAGCACGGTCGCGCCGGCCAGTGCGGCCTCCGCGCTCGGCGGCACCGGCACCCACATGTCCTCGCAGATCTCCACGTGCAGCACCAGCCCGGGCACGTCCTCGGCGCGGAACAGCAGGTCGGGGCCGAACGGGACCTCGGTGGTGCCCCCGGCGCCGTCGGGCACCCGGATCGTGCCGCGCACGTCGTCGCCCACGGCGAGCTGGCGGCGCTCGTAGAACTCGCGGTAGGTGGGCAGGTACGACTTCGGCGCGACGCCGAGCACCCGCCCGCGGTGCACCACGACCGCCGTGTTGTGCACGCGGTTGCGGTAGCGCAGCGGGGCGCCGACCACCAGCACCGGCAGCAGGTCGGCCGACCCGACGACCACGTCGCGCAGCGCCGACTCGACCGCGTCGAGCAGGGTGTCCTGCAGGAGCACGTCCTCGATCGAGTACCCGCTGAGCGCCAGCTCCGGGAAGACGGCCAGCCCGACGCCCTCGTCGTGGCACTCGCGGGCCGCGCGCAGCACCGACTCCGCGTTGCGGTCGGGCTGGGCGATCGCGGTGGTCAGCGTGCAGGCGGCGGTGCGCACGAAGCCGTGCCGGTAGGCCGAGCGGAAGGCCGCGCCCCTGTTCTCGGTGCCCTCGTTCTCCATGGTCGTGCGCACGCCGCCTCTCGTGATCGGGTCGGTGGGACACGCGAACCGTACGACGGCTCCGGTACCCGCCGCTGGAGCGCCGACACGCCCCGCCTGTCGTCATCACGTCATCGATGCGGTCTGCCCGCCACCGGGCCCACTGGCATGCTGTGCCGGGTGAGAGCCCGGCTAGGAACACCCGCCGCATTCGTCCTCTGCTGCGCCGTGCTGGCGGGGTGCACCCAGTCCACCACCGGCGCCGCCGCCCCCAGCGGGGCGAACGGTCCGCAGCCCACCGAGGACTCCGCCGAGCTGGCGTCGTTCTACGAGCAGCAGCTGACCTGGGGCCCGTGCGGGGAGTTCGCCGTCAGCGCCGAGGACCGCCAGGCCTACTCCGCCCCCGGCTTCGACTGCGCCAGGCTCGAGGTGCCGGTCGACTACGCCGCCCCGGCCGGGGAGAAGGCGCAGATCGCACTGCTGCGGCAGAAGGCGTCCGGCGAGAAGATCGGTTCGCTGCTGTTCAACCCGGGCGGGCCCGGAGCGTCCGGGATGAGCCTGGTCGCCAACCTCGCCGGGGGCCTGACCGGCAGCCCGCTCTCGCAGCGCTTCGACCTCATCGGGTTCGACCCGCGCGGCGTCGGCGCCTCCACCCCGACGATCGACTGCCTCACCAACGAGGAGTGGGAGGTCGAGCGGGCCGACCTGGACGTCGACCCCTCGCCCGCGGGGGTGCAGGAGACCGAGGCGGAGAACGAGGAGTACGCGCAGCGCTGCACCGAGCGCTCCGGGGGCGCGGCCTTCCTGGCCAACTCCGGCACCCGCGACGTCGTCCGCGACATGGACATCATGCGCCAGGCGCTGGGCGACGAGAAGCTGAGCTACGTGGGCTACTCCTACGGCACGCGGATCGGCTCGGCCTACGCCGAGGCCTTCCCGCAGAACGTGCGGGCGCTGGTGCTCGACGGGGCGCTGGACCCCAAGGAGACCACCATCGACCGCACGGTCAAGCAGAACGCCGGGTTCCAGCAGGCCTTCGACGCGTTCGCCGCCGACTGCGCCGCGAACCCGGCCTGCCCGCTGGGCACCGACCCCGCACAGGCCACGGCGGTGTTCCAGCAGCTCACCCGGCCGCTGATCGACCAGCCGATCGCGGTCGGCTCACGCACGCTCTCCTACGGCGACGCGGTGACCGGGGTCATCCAGGCCCTCTACGCCAAGGACTTCTGGCCGGTGCTGACCCAGGGCATCGCCGGGCTGGCCACCGGCAACGGGCGCATCCTGCTGGCACTGGCCGACCTGTACTACGGCCGCGGCGACGACGGGAACTACGACAACAGCATCGAAGCGTTCGTCTCGATCAGCTGCATGGACGAGGAGCGGATCGCCGACCGGGCCCAGCAGGAGGAGCTGATCCGGCGGGCCAACGAGGCCGCCCCGTTCCGCGACGACGGCCGGGGGGCGGTCGGCGCGCTCGACCCGTGCTCGTTCTGGCCGGCCGAGCCGACCAGCCAGCCGCACACGCCGCAGGCCGCGGGACTGCCCCCGACGGTCGTGGTGTCGGTCACCGGCGACCCGGCCACGCCGTACCAGGCCGGTGTCGACCTGGCCCAGGCCCTGGGCGGCAGCCTGATCTCGGTGGAGGGCAACCAGCACACCGCGGCGCTGCGGGGCAACCGGTGCATCGACGACGTCGTCAACGCCTACCTGATCGACCTGGAGGTCCCGCAGGGGCAGACGGAGTGCGCGCTATGAGGGCCGTTCGGCCGCCCGTCAGCCGATCGGGTCGTGATGTCGCACGCCCTGATCTGGCGGGAAACACGTTCGTAACGCGTCGTTCCTAGGCTCGCCCCATGGATCGCCAGCAGGAGTTCGTGCTCCGCACGCTCGAGGAACGCGACATCCGGTTCGTGCGACTGTGGTTCACCGACGTGCTCGGGTACCTCAAGTCGGTCGCCGTGGCACCGGCCGAGCTGGAGGGGGCCTTCGCCGAGGGCATCGGCTTCGACGGCTCGGCCATCGAGGGGTTCGCCCGGGTCTACGAGTCGGACATGGTCGCCCGGCCCGACCCGTCGACGTTCCAGGTCCTGCCGTGGGAGACCGCGAGCGGTGAGCACTACTCGGCCCGGATGTTCTGCGACATCGCCATGCCCGACGGCTCGCCGTCCTGGGCCGACCCGCGCCACGTGCTGCGCCGCGCGCTGAGCCGGGCGGGGGAGGCCGGGTTCACCTGCTACGTGCACCCGGAGATCGAGTTCTACCTGCTGCGCGACCTCCCCTCGGACGGCAGCCCGCCCGTGCCCGCCGACTCGGGCGGCTACTTCGACCAGGCCAGCCACGACGTCGCCCCGCACTTCCGGCGCAACGCCATCGAGACGCTGGAGTCGATGGGCATCTCGGTGGAGTTCAGCCACCACGAGGGCGGGCCGGGGCAGCAGGAGATCGACCTGCGCTACGCCGACGCGCTGACCATGGCCGACAACATCATGACCTTCCGGTACGTGGTGAAGGAGGTCGCGATCACCCAGGGCGTGCACGCGTCGTTCATGCCCAAGCCGTTCTCGGCCCACCCGGGATCGGCGATGCACACGCACTTCTCGCTCTTCGAGGGCGACCGCAACGCCTTCCACGACCCCGACGACCCCTACGAGCTCTCCGAGACGGGCAAGGCGTTCGTCGCCGGCGTGCTGCGCCACGCTCGGGAGATCACCGCGGTCACCAACCAGTGGGTGAACTCCTACAAGCGGCTGATCACCGGCGGGGAGGCGCCCACCGCGGTGTCCTGGGGCCACGCCAACCGATCGGCGCTGGTGCGGGTGCCGATGTACTCGCCGGGCAAGTCCTCGACGCGCCGGGTGGAGATCCGCACCCTGGACACGGCGTGCAACCCCTACCTGGCCTACGCCGTGATCCTCGGGGCCGGGCTGCGCGGGGTGCAGAAGGGCTACGAGCTCGGCGCACCCACCGAGGACGACGTGTGGTCGCTGACCGACACCGAGCGCCGGGCCATGGGCTACGAGCCGCTGCCGCAGAACCTCACCGAGGCGCTCGGCGCGATGGAGCACTCCGAGCTGGTCGCCGAGATCCTCGGCGAGCACGTGTTCGACTTCTTCCTGCGCAACAAGCGCGCGGAGTGGGACGCCTACCGGCGCAACGTGACGCCCTACGAGCTGGCGACCTACCTGCCCGTGCTGTGACGCGTCGCTGATCAGGTCGTGACCGGTTCGTGACGGTCGCCGGTGCTCCGCGGGAACGCCCCGCGGAGCACCTCCGTCTCCGGGCCCGGGCTCGTGACCTGCGCGAACGCGAACGGGCCCCCCCGATTTGAACTCCTGGAAGCCTGCGTGTAACTTCTTCCATGTCGCCACGGCGGGCAGCACGACAGACCGGGACTGGTTCTCAGGCCCAGAGTCAGCCCGCGTAAGCTGGAGACAGCCCCGGCCGGACCCCCGGGACGCTCAGCGTCCAGGAGGGGTACAGTGTCGGGGGCGCCCCGGAAGTCACCTAGCGGTGTCCGATGGTGTGTGGGTGTCTTTTGAGAACTCAACAGTGTGTCGAGCTATTGTTTTTCTGGTTTTGGTTTTGTGCCAGATATTTGTTCGGCCGAGTGGAGCGCGTACCCCGTGCGTTGGCTTCCTCGGTG
>NZ_JAGSOV010000007.1 GCF_023898865.1 Pseudonocardia humida | reverse complement strand
AGGAGCGACGGTGGAGATCCACCAGATACCGGCACTCGCAGACCTCGTCCGGACAGGACAGCCACAACCCGCGTGGGCACAACTCATGACAGAGAAACGGCGAAAGACACTCATCGTCTGCATTCCCTGCCACGACACCATCCACGCGCCGATCCCAACCACGAAATCCACGCAGTAATCACCAGAGAGCCGGATGCGAGGAAACCCGCACGTCCGGTTCGGGCCGGGGGCCGCCGGAAAAGCACCCGCCACATCGGCGGGCACCTCGCCGGCGGCCTACCGGGGCACGGCGGTCGAGGAGCAGGCCGGGGCGGCGCGGGACCACGTCGACTCCGGGGCGTACCTCGCCGAGCTGGCGGCCGTGGTCGGCCACCGCACCTGACCCCGGCCGAGCGGCTCTACGGCGCCCGGGGCTCGACCACCGCGCCCCGGGCCGCGGGGGCGCTGAGGCTCAGGCGTCCAGGGCGATCGTCGCCGCGACGACGGCGCCCAGTTCGCGGCAGGCGTCGCGGGCGCGGGCGTCGGGTGCCCCGGTGACCTGCACGGGCGCGGCGACCGCGGTCCAGCCCAGCGCGTCGGCGACCGACCGGACCGAGCCCACCGCACCGTCCAGGCCGAGGTTGCCGTGCACGTAGAACCCGTAGGGCAGGCCCCGGGTGTCGCGCTCGCAGACGTAGAAGACCTGGTCGAAGAAGTGCTTGAGGGCACCGGACATGTAGCCGATGTTCGCCGGGGTGCCCAGCACCACGGCGTCGGCGGCGAGCAGGTCCGACGCCGTGGCCGCCAGCGCGGCGCGGCTGGCGACCTCCACGCCGGTGATCTCCGGGTCGGCCGCCCCGGCCAGCACCGACTCGAGCAGCTCCGCCGTGGCCGGGGAGGGGGTGTGGTGCACCACCAGCAGACGCGTCACCGTCCGAGCATCCTCCGGGTGGCGCCCAGCAGGGCGGCGAGGTCGCGGACGTCACCGGCACCGAGGCCGTCGAGCCGCTGGGTGAGCTCGTCGTCGACGAGGGCCGCGGCGGCGTCGAGGACCCGCCGGCCCGGCGCGGTCAGCACGATCGCCGAGGACCGGCGGTCCGCGGGGTGGGCCCGGCGCTCGCACAGCCCACCGGCCTCCAGCCGGTCGACGAGCTTGCTCGCGGCGCCGACGGTGATGGCCATCGAGTCCGCGACGTCCTGGACGCGCGCGGTCGGTGTGCCCGCCACCGCCTGCAGCGCTTCGAACCTGCCCAGCGGCAGGTCCAGCTCCGCGCGCAGCCGCCGGTCGACGGCGTCCCAGAGCACGATCTCGACGCGGACGAGGTCGTCGAAGAGCCGGCGCAGATCGGTCATCGGGCCATCGTGCCGCATGCATTCCGCGGATTCATCTTCCTGGGAATCATCTTCCGCGGAATGGTGTTGGGGCGGGTGCCGTCCTGGAAGGAGTCCCCATGCCCGTCACCACCACGGTCCCGGCGACGATGCGCGCCGTCGTGCTGGACGCCCCCGGCCCGCCGGAGGCACTGCGCGTCCGCGAGCTGCCGGTGCCGGTACCCGCAGCGGGCGAGGTGCTGATCCGGGTCACCGCGTTCGGGCTCAACCGCTCGGAGCTGCACACCCGCCTCGGCCTCGCCGACGGCGTGACGTTCCCGCAGGTGCCCGGCATCGAGGCCACCGGCGTGGTGGCGGCGTGCCCCGGTGGCGAGTTCGCCCCGGGGCAGCAGGTCATTGCCATGATGGGCGGCATGGGTCGCACCTTCGACGGCGGCTACGCCGAGTACACGCGCGTGCCCGTCTCCCAGGTGCTCCCGTTCCGCAGCGACCTCGACGCCGCCACCCTCGGCGCGGTGCCGGAGATGCTGCAGACCGCCCACGGCGCGCTCACCGTCGGGCTGGACGTCCGGGCCGGCCAGACGCTGCTGGTGCGGGGCGGCACCTCCGCGGTCGGGCTGGCCACCGCGGTGCTGGCCAAGCAGCGCGGGCTGACCGTGCTGGCGACCACCCGCGACCTCGCCCGCGCCGACGTGCTCGAACGGGCCGGCGTCGACCACCCTGTCCTCGACGACGGCGCGGTGGCCGAGCGGGTCCGCGCGATCGTGCCCGGCGGCGTGCACGCCGCGCTGGAGCTGGTCGGCACCCCGACGCTGCCCGAGACCCTGGCCGCGACGCGGGTGCACGGCGTGGTCTGCTTCGCCGGGATGCTGTCCAACCGGTGGACCGTGCCCGACTTCTACCCCATCGGGTACCTGCCCCGCGGGGTCCGGCTCACCGGCTACTCCGGCGACGCCTCGGACCTGCCGGTCGACGTCCTGCAGGGCTTCCTCGACGACGTCGCCGCCGGGTCGGTCGCGGTGCCGCTCGCGCGGACCTTCGACCTGGACGGGATCGTGGAGGCGCACCGGCTGATGGAGCACGGCAGCGCGGGCGGGAAGCTCGTCGTCCTGCCCTGACGGCGGCGTCGTCCGTGCCCGACCGGGTGGCGCCGCGATCCACCCGCCCGACGGACAATCCCGCGCATGGACGACACCAACGGCGGCGGCCGACCCGCGCCGACCGGCGCCGACCGGCGGCGGTGGCGCCGCATGCTCGCCGACGAGCGGGAGGAGGCCGCGGTCTACCGCCAGCTGGCCGCCCGCCGCGACGGCGAGGAACGGGAGATCCTGCTCGCGCTGGCGCGGGCCGAGGAGCGCCACGCCGCGCACTGGGCGGGGCTGCTGGGCGACACGGCGGGCACCGGGCGCGGGTCGCTGCGGCTGCGGCTGCTGGCCCTGCTGGCCCGGCGGTTCGGCTCGGTGTTCGTGCTGGCGCTGGCCCAGCGCGCGGAGACCCGCTCGCCGTACTGGCGCACGGCCGACGCGTCACCGGCCATGGCCGCCGACGAGCGGGTGCACGAGGAGGTCGTGCGCGGCCTGGCGGTGCGGGGGCGGGCGCGGGTGTCGGGCACGTTCCGGGCCGCGGTGTTCGGCGCGAACGACGGGCTGGTGAGCAACCTGTCGCTGGTGCTGGGCGTGATCGGCGGCGGGGTGTCCAGCGGCACCGTGGTGCTCACCGGGCTGGCCGGGCTGCTGGCCGGGGCGCTGTCGATGGGGGCGGGGGAGTTCGTGTCGGTGCGCTCGCAGCGCGAGCTCCTGGCGGCGTCGGCCCCCGACGTCCACGACGCCGACACCGTCCTGCGCAGGCTCGACATCGACGCCAACGAGCTGGCGCTGGTGTACCGGGCGCGCGGGCTGCCCGAGGCGCGGGCCCGCGCCCGGGCCGAGGAGGTGCTGCGCAGCCCCGACCCGGTGGGCAGCCTGGGCGACACCGGTGGGCAGGAGCGCGCGCACGAGGTCGTCGGGTCGAGCTTCGGGGCGGCCGCGTCGAGCTTCGGGTTCTTCGCCTGCGGCGCGGCGGTGCCGGTGCTGCCGTTCCTGCTCGGCCTGGAGGGCGGGCCCGCGGTGCTGGTGGCGGGGGTGCTGGTCGGCGCGGCGCTGATGCTGACCGGGGCGACCGTCGGGGTGCTCTCGGGCGGGCCGCCGCTGCGCCGGGCGCTGCGCCAGCTGGCGATCGGGGCCGGGGCGGCCGCGGTGACCTTCGGCCTGGGGCTGCTGTTCGGGGTGGCGGTCGGGTGAGCGCCCTGCGCGGATCGCCCTCGGTCGGCACGATGGCACCCGTGGACGCCGTGGCGCGGGCGGAGCGGTTGCGCACGCTCATGCGCGGCGCCACCCCCGACGACGTGCTGGCCTTCTTCGACGGGCTGCCGCCGGTGGAGGTGGCCGACCTGCTCGGCTCATGGCGCGGCGCGGAGCTGCCGACGGGCCACCGGCTCGACGGGCTGCTCGGGCGGTTCGGGTGGCACGGCAAGCGCTTCGAGGGCGCCGACGCCGCCCACCCCCTCGTGTTCGACGACGGGCGGGGCGGCCTGGTCGAGGTGAACCCGGCCCTGGTGCCGCTCGGCCTCGTCGTCCGCCTGGCGGGCCTGCTGCGCAACCCGGTGGCCGCGGCGGCGTTCCGGGTGGTCCGGCCGTTGCTGCGGACGCGCCGGCCGCGGGCCAGGGTGCGGATGGTGCGCCACCGCGGGGTCGTGTCGGCGACGATGTGCTACGACGCCCTGCCGGTGCACGACGTCTTCCGCCGGGTCGACGACGACACCCTCCTCGGGCTGATGGACCTGCGCGGCGACGACCCGCCCTTCGCCTTCGTGCTGCGCAGGCAGCGGGCTTGACCTGAAGTCGGGGTGAGCTCCTAGCGTCGCGGCCATGAGCACCTGGGCCTACCTGTACGAGCACCCCGGCACCGATCCGGTCACCGACCGCCACGTCCTCGACCGCGCCGGGCAGCGGACCCTGCTCGTCCCGGTCCCGGACGCCGCCGCGGCCCCCGCGGTCGCGGTCGGGCTGGTCGCGGAGGGCGTCGAGCTCATCGAGCTGTGCGGCGGGTTCTCGCTGCCCGCGGCGGCGCGCGTGGTCGAGGCGGTGGGCGGGCGGGTGCCGGTCGGGCACGTCGCGTTCGCGGCCGACGCGCTGGCCGGGGCCGCCGCCTACGCCGCGTCCGCGGGCGCGGGATGACCAGGGCGCGGATGTGCGCGGCCACCGATGAGTTCCGGGGCCGCGCGATGTCATAGGGGCATGCAGACCCACACCCTCGCGCTCCCCGACGTCGACCTCGCCTACGACGTCCGCGGCCCCCTGCCCACCGCCGACGGGCGCCCGCCGCTGCTGATGATCGGCCAGCCGATGGACGCCGCCGGCTTCCGCGCGCTCGCCGAGCGCTTCACCGACCGCACGGTGGTCACCTACGACCCGCGCGGGCTGGGCCGCAGCGTCCGCAGGGACGGGCGCGTGGACCAGACCCCCGAGGTCCAGGCGGGCGACGTGCACGCCCTGATCGAGGCGCTCGGCGCCGGCCCGGTCGACCTGTTCGCCAGCAGCGGCGGGGCCGTCACCGCGCTGGCGCTGGTGGCGGCCCACCCCGGCGACGTGGTCACGCTGGTGGCCCACGAGCCGCCGATCTTCTCGGTGCTGCCCGACGCGGACGCCGCCCGGCGCGGTCACGCCCGCACCCGGGAGGTGTACCAGGCCAAGGGCGCGGGGGCGGGGATGGCGGCGTTCATGGCCTACTCGGGGTGGCAGGGGGAGTTCACCGAGGAGTACCTCGCCCAGCCCGCTCCGGACCCCGCGGCGTTCGGCCTGCCCACCGAGGACGACGGCTCCCGCGACGACCCGCTGCTGTCGGACCGGGCGCTGGCGATCGTCGAGTACCGGCCCGACGTCGCCGCGCTCGCCGCCGCGCCGACCCGCGTCGTGATCGCGGTGGGGGAGGAGACCGGCGACACCTTCACCGCGCGCACCGCGATCGGCACCGCCGCGCTGCTCGGGCAGGAGGCGACGGTGTTCCCCAGCCACCACGGCGGGTTCCTCGACGGCGAGTACGGGTGGCCGGGCAAGCCCGACGAGTTCGCCCGCACGCTGCGCGAGGTCCTGGACGCGCCACAGGGCTGACGCCCGGGCTCACCAGCGGTAGAGCTGGGCGTCGAGCTTGTGCAGCGAGTCGACGACGCTGAGCAGGTGGGCGCGCATCGTCTGCTCGGCGGCGTCGGGGTCGCCGGAGCAGACGGCGTCGATGATGGCGGTGTGCTCGCGCAGGCCCACCGCGGGCCGCCCCGGCAGGAGCGCGACCGTGTAGTGGTAGCGCACGCTCTGGATGCGCAGCCGGTCGAGCACCTGCGCGGCCGTGCTGTGCCGGGCGATCTCCTGGACCGCCCGGTGGACCTGCTGGTTGATCCGGCTGTAGGCGACGACGTCGGCGCCGTCGACGGCGGTCCGCAGCTCCTCGCCCAGTGCCCGTAGCCGGGCGCGGTCGTCGGTGCTGGCCCGCGCGGCGGCCTTGGCCGCGCACAGGCCCTCGACGACCGAGCGCGCCTCGGTGATCTCGACGGCCTCGGCGAGCGAGACGGCCCGGACCCGGGCGCCGCGGTTGCGCTCGCGCAGGACGACGCCCTCGTTCTCCAGCTGGGCCAGCGCGCTGCGCACTGCGCCCCGCGAGGCGCCGAACAGGGTGACCAGCTCGGCCTCGGGCAGGCGCTGGCCGGGGGCGAAGCGCCCCTTGACGATGCCGTCGCGCACGGCCTCGACCACGTCGGCGACCCGTTCGCCCGCTCCCGACTCCACCGGGGCCACGGCGCCGGTGGGACCGGCGGGACGCGGCATCGTGCCACCGTCGGCGGTCATGTGGTCCCCTTCGTGCTCCGCTGCACGCGCGGGCGGTGAGCAGGTCCGGCCGAGCCTACCTGCCGTGCAAATCGTTAACAATCTGGTTGCCACTTTCGGGCGCGCTGGTTATCGTCCATTCCACCGCAGCTCAGAGGTGTCAAGGAGGACCCCGTGGAGCTAGCCCAGGCGTGGTCACCCGTACACCGACCGTGCACTGCCGCCACCGCCGGGCCGCCCCGGCGCCCCCCTTCCTGACGCGCGCCGGCCACCCCCGAGGGGCCCGGCCGCGACCCCGCGGCCCGACGTGCGCCGCCCGACGGGCCGCACCGACCCGACTGACCGTCCACCACCGTTCAGAGAGGCCGACGATGCTCTCAACACAGGACAACGAGCTGCTCACCCGCGTCGGGCCGGGCACCCCCATGGGTGAGCTGCTGCGCCGCTACTGGACGCCGGCCCTGCTGGTCAGCGAGGTCCCCACCCCCGAGTGCGACCCCGTGCGCGTGCGGTTGTTCGGCGAGGACCTGGTCGCGTTCCGCGACACCCGGGGCCGGGTGGGGCTGATCCAGGAGAACTGCCCGCACCGCGGCGCGTCGCTGTACTTCGGGCGCAACGAGGCCGGCCCCGACGGCACGTGCGGGCTGCGCTGCCCGTACCACGGTTGGCAGTTCGACGCGGACGGCGCGTGCATCGACATGCCGTCCGAGCCGCCGACGAGCACGTTCAAGGAGCGGGTGCGGGCCAAGGCCTACCCCGTGCACGAGTCCGGCGGCATCGTCTGGACCTACATGGGCCCGCCGGACAAGCAGCCCCCCTTCCGCGACTTCGGCACCGAGACGCTGCCCCCGGAGCGGACCGCGGCCACCAAGCTGCACACCACCTGCAACTGGGTGCAGGCCATGGAGGGCAACCTCGACACCAGCCACATCTCCTGGCTGCACCAGTGGGACGGCGTCGAGCAGATCCCCGACGACGGCAGCGACAAGCCCGGCTACCCGACCAACGCCATGTCGTGGAAGTTCTGGCGCCACGACCGCGCGCCCCGCCTCGAGATCGAGGACACCTGGTACGGGTTCAAGTACGTCGGCATCCGCACCACCCCCAACGGCCACCAGCACGTGCGGATGAGCGCGTTCTGCTACCCGTTCAACACGGTGATCGCCTCGGTGCCCTTCAGCACCCAGCACGGGCTCTTCGTGCCCATCGACGACCACAACACCTGGCGCTACAGCTTCTCCACCCGCGAGCACCCCGGGATGGAGGAGGTCGGCGGGCAGAACCTGTTCGCGCTCAGCCCGTTCGAGTTCGGCCCGGCCGAGGTCGGGCGCAACGGGATCATCCCGCGCCGCTACACCGCCGAGAACGACTACGGCATCAACCGCGAGGAGCAGCGGCACCTGACCTTCTCCGGGGTGCGGGAGTTCATCAGCCAGGACTTCATGGTCACCGAGTCGATGGGCCGGATCTACGACCGCTCCCAGGAGCGGCTGGGCACCACGGACAAGGCGATCATCCGCATGCGCAGGCTGCTGCTGGCCGCGGCCAAGCGGGTGGCCGAGGGCCAGGACGCCCCGGCCGTCGAGGGCGACCTGGACTACCGCAGCATCCGGTCCGGGGAGAAGATCCTCGAACCGGGCGAGGACTGGCGCGAGCTCGGCACCGACGCGGACCCGATGGTCCAGCGCTACGACGCCGACTCCACGCGCACCCCGGTCGCGGGCAGCTGACCCCGCGGACCGGCGAGGCATCCCGATGACCGACACCATGCCGGTCGGCTCGACCGGCGCCCCGCCCGCCGGGCCGGCGGGCCCGGCCGGCCCGCGCCGGGCCGGCAAGCGCAGGCACACCTCGCGCTACGTGCGCGCCCGGCTGACCCACCTGCTGCTGGTCCTGCTGGCGGTCACCTTCCTGTCGTTCGTGGTGGTCGACCTGCTGCCCGGCGACGCCGCGGTCGTGGTGGCCGGCGAGAACGCCACCCCCGAACAGGTCCAGGAGGTCCGCGAGACGCTCCAGCTCGACCGGCCCCTGCTGATCCGCTACGTCGACTGGCTGGGCGGCGTGCTCACCGGCGACCTGGGCAGCTCGTTCCGCACCGGGCAGCCGGTGCTGGAGGCGCTGGGCGAACGGATCCCGGTCTCGCTGCAGCTGGCCGTGGTCGCCCAGCTGCTGGCGCTGGTGATCGCGGTGCCGCTGGCGGTGTACTCGGCCTACCGGCCCGGCCGGCTGGTCGACCGCACGACGATGACCCTCGGCTTCGCCGGCGCGGCGATGCCGCAGTTCGTGCTGGGCATGGTGCTGATCGTGGTGTTCGCCGGCGGGTTCAGCAGCGTCCTGCCGGCGACCGGCTACACGTCGTTCTTCGACGATCCGCTGGCCAACCTCAGATCGATCATCCTGCCGTGCGTCACGCTGATGGTCGCCGAGGCCGCGGTGTACCGCCAGCTCCTGCGCTCGGACATGATCTCCACGCTGCAGGAGGACTTCATCCTGATGGCCCGGTCCAAGGGCCTGCGGCCGCGGGCGATCCTGCTGCGCCACGCGCTGCGGCCCTCGTCGTTCTCGCTGATCACGCTGTCGGGGGTGAACCTGGGCCGGCTGATCGGCGGCACGGTCATCGTCGAGACGCTGTTCGCGATCCCCGGCCTGGGCCAGCTCATCGTGCAGGCGGTGTTCAACCGCGACTACCTGATCCTGCAGGGCGCGCTGCTGTTCGTCGCGGTCGCCTACGTCGCGATCAACATGCTGATCGACCTGCTCTACCTGGTCCTCGACCCGAGGGTGCGCCGCGATGTCTGAGGTCCAGCTCACCGCGGCGGCACCGCCCGCCGCGCCGGCCACCGCCGTCCGCCGGGCCGGGCGCGCGTCGTGGGGCTACTGGGTGGCCTGGACCTGGCTCGGGTCGGTCATCCTGGCCGCGCTGTTCGCGCCGCTGCTGCCGCTGTGGGACCCGGCCGTGCCGGACTACTCCAACGTGTTCGGCGGCATCACCCCGCAGCACTGGCTGGGCGGCGACACGCTGGGCCGCGACACGTTCTCCCGGGTCGTCTACGGCGCGCGGGCCTCGCTGCTGGTCGGCATCTGCGCGGTCGGGCTGGGGGCCGTCGTCGGGGGCGTCCTCGGCATGGTCGCCGGGTACTTCCGGGGCCGCATCGAGAAGCTGCTGACCTGGATCGCCGATGTCGTGCTGGCCTTCCCCGGGCTGGTCCTGATCATCGCGATCGTCGCGGTGCTGGGGGCGAGCCTGACCAACCTGATCGCCGGGCTGGCGATCCTGTCGGTGCCCACCTTCATCCGGCTGTCGCGGGCGACCACCCTGGTGGTGGCCCAGCGCGAGTTCGTGCAGGCCGCGCGGGCCTACGGCTGCCGGCCGCTGCGGATCATCGCCCGGGAGATCGCGCCGAACGTCGTGCTCCCGGTGGCCGCCTACGCGTTCATCATGGTCGGGGTCTTCATCGTGGTCGAGGGCTCGCTGAGCTTCCTCGGGCTGGGCATCCCGCCGCCCACGCCGAGCTGGGGCGGCATGATCGCCGCCGGCCGGACCGAGCTGCTGCGCTTCCCGCACATCTCGCTGTTCCCCGCCGCGGTCATGTTCCTGACCGTGCTGTCGATCAACTACATCGGCGAGCGCACCCGCAAGCAGTTCGAGGTCAAGGAGAGCAACCTGTGACCGCCGCCGCCGACGACCCGCTGGCCCTGCCGGACCCGGTCGAACCCCCCGCAGCGCCGGGGGAGCCGCTGCTGGTCGCCGACGACGTCACCGTCCGGTTCCACACCCGCAACGGCGTCGTGCACGCCGTCGACGGGGTCTCGCTGGATCTGCGCGAGGGGGAGGTGCTCGCCGTCGTCGGCGAGAGTGGTTCGGGCAAGACCGTCTTCACCCGCCGGCTGATGGGGCTGGTGACCGGGGGCCGGGGCACCGAGGTGGGCGGCAGCGTCCGCTTCGCCGGCACCGACCTGACGACCCTGTCCGCGGCGCGGCTGTCGCGGATCTGGGGCGCGGAGATCGCGCTGATCCTGCAGGACCCGATGACCTCGCTGAACCCGGTCAAGCGCATCGGCGCGCAGATCACCGAGTCGATCCTGCTGCACCGCAAGGTGTCCAAGACCGAGGCCGCCAAGCGCGCGGTCGAGCTGCTGCGCTCGGTGGGGCTGTCCGAGCCGGAGCGGCGCGTCCGCCAGTACCCGCACGAGCTGTCCGGCGGGATGCGCCAGCGGGTCACCATCGCCATCGCGCTGGCCTGCGACCCGCGCCTGCTGCTGGCCGACGAGCCGACGACCGCCCTGGACGTCACCGTCCAGGCCCAGATCCTCGACCTGCTGGCCGACCTGCAGGCCCGCAGCGGGATGGCGATGCTGCTGGTCACCCACGACCTGCGGGTCGTGCGCAGCCGCTCGCACCGCATCGCGGTGATGTACGCCGGGCGGATCGTGGAGACCGCCCCCACCAGCACCCTGTTCGCCGACCCCCTGATGCCCTACACCGAGGCGCTGATGAACGCGGTGCCCCCGGTGACCGGGCCCAACCACGTCCGGCTCCAGGTGATCCCCGGCCGGCCGCCCGACCTCATCCGCCCACCGGCGGGCTGCAAGTTCAGTCCCCGTTGCCCCTACGCGCAGGACCGCTGCCTCACCGAGGAGCCCCCGCTGCGCGACGCCGAGCCGTCCGGTCCGGACGCGCCCGTGCACCGGTACCGCTGCTGGTTCCCGGTGGGCTCCCCCGCCTGGGCCGAGGCCAAGGCCCGCAACATCGAGCGCGGCAGCAGCGCGGCCGGCACTCCCGTCACCGAGGAGATGGTCCTGACATGAGCAGGTTCGCGAGGTCCCGCCCACTGGCCGTGCTCACCGCGTTGCTCAGCGCGGGGGCGCTGGCCGCGTGCGGCGCCGCCCCGGGCATCAACGGCGCAGGCGGCGCCCCGGGCGAGGCCGGCGGCACGATCCGCACGGTCAACCCCCACGGCGGCGACGCGTCCGCCGAGGGCCAGCCCAAGGACGGCGGCACGCTGGTCATGGGCACCGACCGGGAGGCCGTCAGCTTCGACCCCACCACCCAGAACACCAACCAGGCCGCGCTGGCCGTCTACGACTCGCTGCTCAAGCTCAACGACGCCGGTGAGCCCGAGCCGTACCTGGCGCAGTCGATGGAGTCGACCGACGACGGCCTGACCTGGCGGATGGGCCTGCGCCCCGGCGTGCAGTTCTCCGACGGCACCCCGCTGGACGCCGCCGCGGTGGTCCTGAACGTGCAGCGCCACATCGACAAGACGTCCTCGCCGGGCAACCGCTACGCCACCCAGATCGCCTCGATGACCGCCGTCGACCCGCAGACCGTGGAGTTCGTGCTCAAGGCGCCCTTCGGGGCCTTCCCGTCGGTGTTCGCGCTGAACTTCACCGCCGGCAACCTGGGCGCGATCATCTCGCCCGCGGCGATCCAGCAGCACGGCGACCAGGTCGGCAACAACCCGGTCGGCGCCGGCCCGTTCGTGCTGTCGGACTGGGTGCGCGACTCGAAGATGACGTTGACGAAGAACCCGAACTACTGGCAGGCCGACAAGGGCCTGCCCCACCTCGACGCCCTGGAGTTCCGCCCGCTTCCCGACACCGAGACGCGCTACGCCTCGATCGAGAACGGCGACGTCGACCTGATCTTCGGCGGCTACCACACCGAGCTGCTGCGCGGTCTGCAGAACCCCAACCTGAGCGTCTACTACGGCCCGGGCAACGGAGCGGAGTACGTGTACTTCAACTTCCAGCGCGCCCCCTTCGACGACCGGCGCATGCGCGAGGCGTTCGTGCGCGGCATCGACCTGAACGCGCTGGCCGCCACCCAGTACCGCGGCGAGATGGCGCAGGCCAAGGGCTGGTTCGGCGACGACAGCCCCTACACCACGCCGGAGGCCACGCAGGCGTGGCCGGCGTTCGACGTGGAGCGGGCCAAGGCGCTGGTGGCCGAGTACAAGGCCGACGGCGGCAGCACCACGGTGAGCTACAAGTCGACCAACGCGCCGAACCGGGTGGCGTTCTCGGAGTTCCTGCAGGCGCAGATGGCCGCCATCGGGATCGACCTGCAGCCCCAGTTCTTCGACCTTGCGCAGTACTCGTCCAGCGTCGTGCAGAGCAAGGACTTCCAGGTCGCGGGCTGGGTCGGCGGGCCGGTGGACGTGCCCTACCCGGCCATCCAGAACCTGCTGCGCACCGGCGGCAACACCAACTACGGCTCCTACTCCAACCCCGAGGTCGACGCCCTGCTCGACAAGGCGGCCGCGACCACCGACGAGGCGGAGCGGACCCAGGCCTACCAGCGGGCCCAGCTGCTCACCAACCAGGACATCCCCGTCGCCTACTACAGCCGCGGCTACCTCTCCACGATCGCCAAGCCGGAGGTCAAGGGCGTGGTGCGGTACCTGACCCGTGACCAGTTCTTCGCCACGACCTGGCTCGACCGGTGACGGCGGCGGACGTGGCCTCGCCCTCCCCGGTGGCACCGGACGTCACCGACGACGTCGTGCTGCGGCTGGAGGACCTGGTCGTGGAGTTCCGGGCCGGCAACGGCGGCACCGTGCACGCGGTGTCGGGCATCAGCCTGGAGGTGCGGCGCGGGGAGACGCTGGGCCTGGTCGGCGAGTCCGGCTGCGGCAAGTCGACGACCGGCCGGGCCATCATGCAGCTGCCCCGCCCGACCAGCGGCTCGGTGCTGTTCGAGGGCCGCGACCTGGCCACCATGTCCGGCGAGGAGCTGCGCCGGGTGCGGCCCAAGCTCCAGATGATCTTCCAGGACCCGATCTCGTCGCTGAACCCGCGCCGGCGCATCACCGACATCGTCGGCGACCCGCTGGTCGTGTGGGGCCGCGGCGACCAGCGGGCCAAGGTCGTCCCGGAGGTGCTCGAGGCGGTCGGCCTCGACCCCGAGCAGGTGGCCGACCGGCGCCCGCACCAGTTCTCCGGCGGGCAGTGCCAGCGCGTGTCCATCGCCCGCGCGCTGGTGCTCGACCCGGAGGTGCTGATCTGCGACGAGCCGGTCTCCGCGCTGGACGTCTCGGTGCAGGCGCAGATCCTCAACCTGCTCGAGGACATGAAGCGCCGCTACGGGCTGACCCTGCTGTTCATCGCCCACGACCTGGGCGTGGTGCGCAACATCAGCGACCGGGTCGCGGTGATGTACCTGGGCCGGATCTGCGAGCTGGGCGAGACCCGGGCGCTGTTCGACACCCCGGTGCACCCCTACACGCGCCTGCTGGTCTCCTCGATCCCGACCATGCAGGACGTCGCCGACCTCGAGCAGATCGACCGGGGCGGCGGCGAGATGCCCTCGCCGATGGACCCACCCAGCGGTTGCCGGTTCCGCACCCGCTGCCCGCTGGCCACCGAGCGGTGCGCGGACGAGACCCCGCTGATGCGCGAGGTGCTCCCGGGCCGGTTCGCCGCGTGCCACCACCCGATCCTCGACCACGCGCCCGAGCACTCCGGGGCGCCGGCGGCCGAGAAGGCGGCCGGGAAGACGACCGGGACGACAGCGCTGCCGCGCAACGGGCAGCCCAGCAGGGAGGACGCCTGATGCCGCACGACCCCACCGCCGCCAACTCCGCGTTGGCCGCGGCCGGTCTGGTCGCCATCGACGTGCACACCCACGTGCACTTCTCGACCAGCCGCGCGCTGAGCGAGGAGGGCGGCGCGCGGATGTCGGAGATGAAGGAGCACTTCAAGTCCGACGTGCTCGGCATGGACGTGCGCCAGCTCGCCGCGTACTACCGCGAGCGGAAGATGGCCGCGGTCGCGTTCACCATCGACTCGCTGGGCGACGTGGCCGAGCACGCGCCGACCAACGAGGAGATCGGCGAGGCGGGCGCGGAGTTCCCGGACGCGATCATCCCGTTCGGGAGCGTGCACCCGCAGCGCGGCAAGGCGGGCGCGAAGATCGCCCGGCGGCTCATCGAGGACCACGGCATCCGCGGGTTCAAGTTCCACCCCAGCACCCAGGAGTTCTACCCGAACGACCGGGTCGCGTTCCCGATCTACGACGTGCTGGCCGAGTACGGGGTGCCCGCGCTGTTCCACACCGGGCAGAACGGAGTGGGCGCGGGCACGAAGGGCGGGGGCGGCATCCGGTTGAAGTACTCCGACCCGCTGTTCCTCGACGACGTGGCCGTCGACTTCCCGGACATGCCGATCATCATGGCGCACCCGTCGTTCCCCTGGCAGGACACGGCGCTCGCGGTGGCCACGCACAAGGCCCAGGTCTACATCGACCTCTCGGGCTGGTCGCCGAAGTACTTCCCGGCCCAGCTGGTGCAGTACGCGAACACGCTGCTCAAGAACAAGGTGCTGTTCGGCACCGACTTCCCGCTGTTCACCCCGGAGCGGTGGATGGCCGACCTGGAGAAGACCGAGGTCCGCGACTCGGTCAAGCCCGGGATCATGCTGCACAACGCGGCGCGCCTGTTCGGGATCACGCTGCCCGAGCCGGCGGGCGACGGCGCGGGGGCGCGGTGAGCGACAGCACCCCCGCGAGCCTCCCCGACGACCTCCCCGACAACCTCCCCGACAACTTCGCGTCGCAGTTCGAGCTGATCGCCGACCTGGCGCCCGACCGCCCGGCGGTGCTCTGCGGCGACCGCACCCTCACCTGGGCGGAGTTCGACGAGCGGGCCGACCGGCTGGCCGGGCACCTGGCCGCGGCCGGTGTCCGCGACGGCGACCGCTTCGGGCTCGCCGCCCGCAACTCGCCCGAGTACCTGGTGGCGCTGCACGCCCTGTTCAAGGTCGGCGCCACCCAGGTCAACATCAACTACCGGTACCGGGCGGGGGAGGTGCGCCACCTGCTGGCCAGCTCCGGGGCCCGCGGGGTGATCGCCGACGCCGACCTGGTCGACGTGGTCACCGAGGCGGCCGACGGGCTACCCGCGTGCGACGTGCTGGTCATCGTGGCGCCGAGCGGCGGCTTCGGCCCCGCCGCCGACACCGCCGAGCGCCTCCCGCGCCGGCCCCGCGGCGACACCGAGTGGCTGCTCTACACCGGCGGCACCACCGGCTACCCCAAGGCCGTCACCGGCCGCCACGCCGAGCGGCTGCGGGCCGTGCGCTCCGGCGGGCTCACCGCGCTGGGGCTCGACCCCGCCGACGGGATGGCGGCGCTGCGCCGGGCCCTGGAGATCGACCCGTGGGGCCCGGGCGGCGTGGTGGCCCTGCCTGCGCCGCCGCTGATGCACGGCACCGGCCTGTACTCCGCGCTCGGCGCGCTGGCCGCGGGCTCGCCGGTGGCGCTGCTGCCCGGACGCACCACGACCGGCGCCGACCTCGTCGCGGCGATCGAGCGGCACGGCGTCACCGAGGTGACGATCGTCGGCGACGCGTTCGCGCTGCGGCTGCTCGACGCCCTGGACGCCGCGGCCGCCGAGGGGCGCGCGCCACTCATCCCGACGCTGCGCCGGATCCGCAGCGTCGGGGCGGTGTGGAGCCCGCCGGTCAAGCGCAGGCTGCTCGCGCACGCCGACCTCTCCCTGCACGACACCATCGCCGCGTCCGAGGGCGGGGTGTACGCGCTGTCCGTGCTCACCCGGGCCGACGCCGAGGACGGGGCCGGCACGTTCACCCTGGCCCCCGGGGCCCGGCTGCTCGACCACGACGACCGCGACATCCGGCCCGACTCCGACGAGATCGGGATGCTGGCCGCGCCGGTGGTGGCCGGGGCGGGCTACGAGGGCGACGAGGAGAAGACCGACGCCGCCTTCAAGGACATCGACGGCGTGCGCTACTCCATCCCCGGCGACATGGCCCGCTTCGGCCCCGGCGGTCGGCTGGTGCTGCTCGGCCGGGGCAGCTCGGTGATCAACACCGGCGGCGAGAAGGTCTACGCCGACGAGGTCGAGCTGGTGCTGCGCGACCACCCCGCCGTGCGCGACGCCGTGGTCCTCGGCGTGCCCGACCCGCAGTGGGGCAGCGTCGTGGCCGCGGTCGTGGCGCTCGAGCGGGGCAGCACGGCGACGGAGGACGAGCTGGCCGGGTTCGTCGCGCAGCGGCTGGCCGGCTACAAGAAGCCGCGCCGGATCGCCCTGGTCGACGAGGTGCGCAGGCTCAACACCGGCAAGAACGACCTGAACTGGGCGAGGTCGCGGTTCGCCGCGCCGGCCGCCCGATGAGGGCGGGCCGGCGCAGCGGTTGGTGGGTGGTGGTGGGCGGCTCGGTGCTGCTCACCCTGCAGAACGGTCTGATCATGAGCGCCTTCGGCGCCTACCTGGTGGCCATCACGGCCGACACCGGGTGGGCGCCGGGGGTGATCGCGCTCGGGTACGCGGTGCTGCAGCTGGGCAACGGGTTCATCGCCCCGCTCACCGGCTGGGCCTGCGACCGGTTCGGCACGCGGGCGGTGGCCCGCACCGGCAACGTGGTCACCGCGGCGGGCTTCGCGCTGGCCGGGACGACTGGGCAGGCGACGCACTTCGTGGCGGCGGTGGTCGTCATCGCGCTGGGCCTGTCGGCGGCCGGGATCATGCCGCTGACGGTCGCAGTGGTCCAGGCGCTGCCCCGGCGGCGCACGCTCGCGCTCGGGCTGCTGCCCACCGGCATCGCCGTGGGCGGGCTGGCCGTCCCGCTGGTCGCGCTGGCCCTGGACGCCGTGGGCTGGCGGGTCACGTTCTTCGGCGTCGCCGCGGTCATCCTGGTGGTGGGCCAGCTGGCCGGGGCCGTGCTGCCCACCGAGGGGGCGGCGGCGCGGGTGGCCGCGTCGGTCGCCAGCGCCCGGACCGCCGCCGGATCCGCCGCTGAGCCCGCCGTCGAGCCCGCGGCCCGGGCCGACCACGACCTGCGCGGTGCGCTGCGCACCTCGGCGTTCTGGCTGCTCGTGCTGGGCCACGGCTCGGCGCTCGTGGCGATCAGCGCGGTGAACCTGCACCTCGTGCCGCTGCTGACCCACGACCGCGGGCTGTCGCTGGCCGCCGCGGGCGTGGCGATGGGCGTGCTGTCGATGGCCCAGCTGGTCGGGCAGGTGGTGACCGGCCTGATCGGCGACCGGGTCGACAAGCGCCGCCTGGCCGCCGCCTGCATGGTGGTGCAGACGGCGGTGCTGGTGCTGCTGGCGCTGGCCCCGGACCTGCCGACGCTGCTGGCCGCGGCGGTGGTGCACGGCCTGACGTGGGGCCTGCGCGGGCCGGTGATGACCTCGCTGCGCACCGACTACTTCGGCCTCGGCTCGTTCGGCACGATCATGGGCTGGTCGATGGGGTTCGTCTCGGTCGGCCTGGTCGTCGGCCCGCTGCTGGTCTCCGCGCTGGAGGCGGGCGCGGGCTACCCGGTCGCGTTCGGCGCGCTGGCCGTCGTCACCGGGGCGGGCTCGCTGGCGTTCCTGGTGCTGCGCGAGCCGCGTCCGGTGCCGCGCCCGGTCACCTGCGGGCAGGCCGGCTGAGGGAGGTCGCGGCGCGCCGGCTCAGCAGGCGGTGTAGTGGTCGAGCCCGACCCGGGGGACCTCCCAGCCGATGCTGAACTCCACCCGGCGCTCCTCGCCGTCGGGGGCGTCCGGGTCGGCGAACACGGCCTGGTGGGACCCGCCGGTGGGTAGCTGGTCCAGCGTGGTCACCACGCCCGCGGTGTCGCCGTGCGCGCCGACCCAGCCGCGCACCATCCGCCGGTAGTAGTCGACCGCCTCGCCCCACTCGCGGAACCGGTGCTCCTCGTCCACGCCGGTGACCAGCCACATGCCGCATCTCCCGTGCCGTCGGCGGTGCTGTCCGTGGTGCCGGTGGCGGGGTGCCGCCCTCGCCCGCCGCCGGCCCCATTTGACCACGCCGCGGCGCGGCCCACACCCCCCGCCGCGGCTCAGGCGTCCGCGGCACCGATCGTGCGCGCCGCCCGCACGACGACCCGCCGGAACCACTCGTGGGCCGGTTCCCCGGTGTGGCGCTCGTGCCACCACAGCCGCGAGACCAGCGGCTCAAGCGGGGCCGGGGGGTCGAGCACGCGCAGGCCGAGCCGCTCGGCGTAGAGCCGGGCCAGTCGCTCCTGGACCAGCGCGATCCGGTCGGTCGAGGCCACCAGGAACGGCACGGCCTGGTAGCTGTCGACCCGCACCCCGACGGTCGGGCGCAGCCCCAGCGCGGCCAGCTGGCCGCTGACCGGCACGACCGACGGGAACTCCGAGTCGCGGTGGTAGGGCACGACCCAGCTGGCGTCGCGGACGTCGTCCTCGGTCAGGGTCGCGCCGAAGCGCGAGCCGCGCCCGGCCACGCACACCCAGCGGTCGCGGAACAGCGCCGCCGAGCGGATCTCGGGCACCCGGAAGCGGGCGTTCGGGGTGGAGACGACGGCGTCGACGGTGCGGATCGTCTGCGCGATCCGCGCCGAGAGCGCCTCGCGCACCAGCACCAGGTTGAGCCGGACGTGCGGGGCCTGCTCCGCGGCGGTGGCGGCCAGCCGCTCCCCGAGCACGGCGATCGCGTAGTCCGACAGCACGATCGTGAACTCCCGGTGCGAGGTCGCCGGGTCGAACTGCGCCCCGGTCGTCAGCAGCGCCTCGATCCCGTCGCAGACCACCTCGACCCGGTCGGCCAGCTGGTGGGCCAGCGCGGACAGCTCGTAGCCGCCCGGGGCGCGGACCAGCAGCTCGTCGTCGAAGTGCTTGCGCAGCCGGGCGAGCGCGGCGCTGGCGGCGGGCTGGGAGAGCCCGACGCGCTGCGCGGCCCGGGTCACGTTCCGCTCGCGCAGCAGCTCGCGCAGGATGCCGAGCAGGTTCAGGTCCAGGGTGGTGAGCGGCGACGACGAGGATCCCACCGGCCAATCAAAGGCCACCGGTGATCCCGACGCCATCGAGTCGGCCCCGACCCCACCGGACGGGGTCAGCTCGACGCCGGTGCCCGGTCGCGGAACTCGCTGGGGTTGACCCCGCGCACCCGCTTGAACGCGGCGCTGAACCCGAAGGCGTCGGAGTAGCCCACGGTGCGGGCGACCTCGGCGATCGTGGCCGCCTCGCGCTCGGCCAGCAGGTCGGCCGCCAGGGTCATGCGCCAGCGGGTGAGGTAGGTCAGGGGCGGGGGGGCGCCCCCGGAGGGGGGCCGCCCTGCCCCCCGGGGCCGCGGCCCCCCCCGGCCCGCCG